>JBGCFM010000029.1:0-81538 GCA_045106895.1 Polyangiales bacterium
CTATGATGGTGCTCAGCAAAGACCTCGAGAAGAAGGGCGCCCCGAAAGAAGGCGTCGAGATCCTCGCGCAGCTCGTTCACCCCTTTGCGCCGCATCTCGGCGAAGAGATGTGGGAGATGTTGGGCCATCCGCCGAGCATTCAAAACGTCGCGTGGCCCGTGGCGGAAGCTGCGCTCCTCGTCGACGACGAGGTCAACATCCCCGTTCAGATCAACGGCAAGAAGCGTGAGCTTATCAAACTGCCCAAGGACATCGACGAAGCCGGCGCCGTTGCGGCGGCGAAGGCACTTCCGCGCATCGCCGCGGCCTTTGAAGAAGGCACGCTCCGTAAGACCATCTGGGTCCCCGGACGCATCCTTAACTTCATCATTAAGTAGGTCTGACGAAAGCCTGACTTTATCGCCTCTTGACCCCATCCCTTCGCTCAGGGGACGTTTCGGGGTGGCGTTTGCGAAAGCCGGAGTAGAGACAGATGCGCTTGAGGCGTGGGCGCCGGTGAGCCGCGCTGCCGGAATCGCCGGCGCGGCATCCCTGCTGCTCTCCGTCGCGCACTTCGTCCTCGGCGGCCACGACACCGTCGCCTACATTCTCCTCGTCACCGGCGCGGGGTTTGGGGCGAGCGCCATCCTCTCGCGCAGAGAACACTCGCTCGGCGTCTCACTTCTTCCGGTGGTGGCACTCTTTGGTGTGTTCGGAATGGCCTTCTTCGATGGTGGCCTCCAGAGCGAAGCACTGCCGTGGGCTCCTTTCGCGGCGATGCTGGTTCCCGCGTGTCTAGGTGGAGTCTCCATGCGCGTCGCGTCGATGGCGGTGCTAGTCCTTCCTTGTATTCTTCTACTGGGCACGTCGCCCGACACGGCCCATTGGCTTCGGTGGCTGGAGGTCGAAGGTGCGCTGATTCTCGCGATGGCGCTGGCGCTGGCGTTCGTTCGGTGGCGTCAGGAGTCGCTATCCGCGCTTCGAGAGGAACACTCGCGACTGCAGCTGGTCATCGACAACTTGCCGTCCGGCATTGCACTAACGGACCAAGATGGCCTCGTCGTGGCGGCCAATGAGCGTCTGCGGACGATCTTGGAAATCGGCGAAGAGAACTTCGTCGGGCAGAACTTTGCGACGCTCCTCAAAGACCGAAGCGAACCCGAGCCAGGCAGCGGGTCGGTGGAAGGGGTGGAGGGGTTGAGCGCCGAGCAGGTGAAGGTCGGCGAGCGTGTGTTCGAGGTCAGCTCCGAGAGTCACGGGCCCACACTGGCACTGTGGTCTCTTCACGAGGTAACCCAACGCGTTCGCTCCTTTGCGGCGGCGCTCGGTCAGCTCCAGAAAGACGCGCTGACAGGTCTTTACAACCGCGCTTACCTGATGCGCCAGCTCAAGCGCGCCATTCAAGCCGATCAGAGTTTCGCGCTCCTTTTCATCGATCTTGATGGCTTCAAAGCGATCAACGACGAACATGGACACGCAGCCGGCGACCGGGTGCTCTCAGCGGTCGCGTCGCGACTTCGTTCCGTTGTTCGCAACGGTGATGACGCGTGTCGCCTCGGCGGAGATGAATTTTGCGTCGTCGCGTACGGAGTTCAGGAAGCGGAACAGGCCGGGATCATCGCGACGAAGGTCATCGCGGCGATTCGCTCGCCCTACGAAGGCCTCTCACTCCTCGGTTCGAGCATTGGTGTGGCGCTGTATCCGGAAGCCGGCCGGAGCGCCGAGGACCTTCTGGAATGCGCGGACACGGCCATGTACGCGTCGAAGCGAGGCGGAGGCAACTCTTGGGTTCTTGGAGGCTCTGGCTTGGACACGAAAGCGACTTCACCAACGCGGGACCAAGGCTAGAGCCCCTCCCAAGGCCACAGTGAAGGGTCCACGGCGAAGCGCTCGCCAAAGGCCAGGCGAACGACGCGCTCCGCCATCTTCGCGTGGGGGGAAAACCCCCACTCGGACTCTTGGCTCACGTCGTGAAGGTGGGCGTAGTAGCGCCAGATAAAGAACCCGCCGAAGAAGTCCTGAGGCAAGAACGCACGGAAGAGCGCGTCGAGGCCACGGGCTTGTTCGCGTTCGTCGATGACCACGTTTTCCATTCCGTCAGGCCAGAGCCACGGTTCCACGGCGGCGTTCGCGCGTGTGGTGTAGCCGACTTCCACGAAGACGACGGGCATCATGAGCACGTCCGCGAGCATCTCGACGGTCGGAATGATCCGCTCTGCCCCTTGTTGGTACTCCTCGTCGGTGGCGTCATCGTGGTCTGCAAGCGGGTAGAACGCGTTGATACCCACGAAGTCGAGCTGGTCCCAGAAGAGCACATCTTCGGCTTCATCCCAGTTAGAGCTGTAGGTGAGAAGCCCGCTGAAGTCCTGGCGGAGCTCTGCGATGAAGGACGTCCAGAACGCTCCGAAGCGTCCCGACCAGCTCTTGCACTCCACGCCAATGGAGAGGGCGTCAGCACCAGCCAACTCCGCGTCCCGAGCCCACGCTCGAACAAAGTCTCGGTAGCTTGCCTGGTACTCGGGCCAGTTGGACGGCTCCATCTCCCCGCGCCAACCACCGGTCTCCACCCAAAGGTGCGGAATAAGCAGGACCTTGAGCCCATGTGCATGTGCCTGGGCGATGACCCGGCGAACGGCGGCTCGGTTCTCTTCGTAGGGGGCCTCGAAGTCCATCTCGATACGAGTCGAGCCGAGGTCCCAGACGCGGCCAAAGGGCGTGATGGAGACCCAGTTGGCGCCCATCGAGGCGAGGTGCGCCAGGAGCTCATCGCTTGCGTCGGTCCCGTAGCCGACCCCGGGATGCAGGCTCGATTCAATGGGCCCGACGGTGACTCCGCGCATCGCGGCTCGCCCGGACTTGGACCAGCCATCGGCGCCTGGCGGGAGGCGGTGCCATGCCGCAGCGTTCATCGGGAACGCAGCGATCATGATCAGGGCAGCGAGCGCCTTTTCCATCAACGGCACCCTCCTACGCACTGGACCGAAAGGCAAACGGCCAGCCCCGCAGAGGAGATGAGAGGTGCTCAAGAATCAAAAAGCCGCCATACTGCGTTTGTGTCCTCCGTTGTCCTCTACACCACTCCCTTCTGTCCCTACTGCGTGATGGCCAAACGCCTATTCACCACCAAGGGAGTCGACTTCGAGGAGATTAACGTGGCCGGGGACCACGAGAAACGATCGTGGCTGCTCGAGGAGACGGGTCAACGCACCGTCCCGCAGATCTTCATCGATGGGAAAAGCTACGGGGGCTACTCGGACGTGTCGGCGCTCGATCGCCAAGGCGGATTAGACCCGCTCATCAGCACGGAGTAGGGCACCGCAAAGGCACTATTCGGAGCGTAAGGTGAGGTCGACTCGTCGTGTTCGTGTGTCGAAGAACACGGTGGTATCACTCGTCTCGTAGCCGTCTGCGTTCGCCGTTACCTGGCCGAAGGGGCGGTCGGTCTCCACGGCCATCTGGTAGAGGCCATCTTCGTCCGTACGTGTGGCGGCGGCAAAACGTGTGTCGCTAACAAATGACACGGTCGCATTCTCTATCGCGGCGCCGGTGTTGCGGTCCGTCACGTAGCCGGAGACCTCAAAGTCCTCCACGGCGGTCTCGCTCGCGCATGCTCCAACGAAACAGGACGCCGCAAAGAGCATCGTCACTGAGAGTTGTCGCATGCGCTCCATAGAGCTGAGTCTAGCGGCCTTGGCCGCCAGCACCACCGCGCTTGAGCTCCGTGAGGACAAGCTTTGCGATGGCTTTCAGGGTGTCAAAGACACCATCACCGTTCACGGCGACAGCGCCAAAGTCGGGCACGCCGTTCGGGTTGAGAAGCGCCTGCAGTTCTTCCTTCGGCGCAATCGAAGGCATGTCCTGCTTGTTGTACTGAATCACGTACGGGAGCTTATCGAGGCTGTAGCCCTGCTCAGCGAGGTTCGTTCGAAGGTTCTCGAGGCTCTCCTGGTTCGCTTCCATACGAGCGATCTGAGAGTCCGCGACGAAGACGACGCCATCGACGCCCTTGAGAATCAGCTTACGGCTTGCGTCATAGAAGACCTGGCCGGGAACCGTGTAGAGATGGAAACGCGTCTTGAAGCCGCGGATCTCACCGAGAGCGAGAGGCAGGAAGTCGAAGAAGAGCGTTCGCTCGGTCTCCGTCGCAAGACTGATCATCTTGCCCTTCGCCTCAGGGTTGGTCTTTGTGTAGATGTACTGGAGGTTTGTGGTTTTTCCACAAAGGCCCGGACCGTAGTAGACGATCTTGCAGTTGATCTCGCGGGAGAGATAGTTGATGAACGACATGGTTTACGTTTTCAGTTCGTCTAGTCGTTGAAGAGGTTGTCGATATCGTCGTCCGTGATTTCGGCGAACGGCGCTTCGAGGCTTGGGTCTTGGACCTTCGACAGAAGAGCGTCGAAGATAGAGGTAAGCTCTTCGCTCGACTTCTTCACACGAAGTCGAACAAGGCCAAGGCTGGTCTTGTTGTCGAAGATGACAACGAGGATGACGCGATTACCCACCAACTGAATGTGGATATTCGCGCGCTCCCCTTCGTGGAACTGCGTCGTAAACTCGTTCTCGCGAAGGAGTTTTGCAATGCCGCCGGTGGCCGCAATGTTGCCTGCAGTCAACGAGGCAAGTGAGGTGGTATCGATTTGCTCGACGTCTCCAGCATTGGAGATGAGCTGACCATTCTTATCGATGATGAAAACGACCTGGGCGTTCGCTTCCCGAACCAAACGATCAACGATCGCCTGAATCTGGTTGAACTCCTCCTCGTACATCACCATCTGCGGGTTCGCCATTACTCCTCCGTGCGGCCGTCCATAAGACGTGCGGCATCTGGTTGGTACCACCCTTGGCGGGCTGTGGACAAGCTCATTAGCCCCGACCTTATTTGTTCTCTCCCAAGCCCCGAAGGTGAGGGAAGTGGCTACCCATTCTCGCGGGGCTGATCTATCGTCTCGCCGATGGCTACGAAGACACTTTTCTCCTGCCGGCAGTTGTCCGGTCTGCTCTTGGCGCTCCTTGGAGCCAGCGCGTGCGGTGGCAGCAGCGCCAACATCACGATCGGCACTATGCCGCAGGGGCGAACCTACCAAGGGGTCTGGCAGTCCCCTCAGTACGGGAACATGCACCTCTGTGTGACTGGCAGTCAGGTCGTCGGCGACTTCGAGAAGGATGAACGTCGCGGTCAGATTCAAGGCACGATCCAGGGCGATGTGCTGCGCTTCCAGTGGGAAGAGAGTCGCGAGATGGTCGTCGGACGACCCACCGTCACGCGAGGCCGCGGGTACTTCAAGCTCTTCGTCGACGAAAACGAGGACAGCCGGGTCGAAGGCGAGTGGGGCCTCGACAACGAAGAGACCGGCTCGCCTTGGGGGGCCGTGCTCATGCGACGCCGCTCCCCCGACCGTTGCCTCAACCGCGGCAGCGGAAGTGACGACTCGGGCGACGATTACGGCAACAATAGCTACGACGACGGCGGCGGCTCCTACGACGACGGCATTTCGTCCGGTGCTGAAGACGACCTGAGTGGCTTGGACGACCTCTGAGATTTAGCAGCTCGAGTCCAGGCACTTCGGGATGAGGGCTTTGCCCGCGATCCGCTAGGGGTGGACCGCAGAAGCGCGATTCGTGTGAGGACGACCTCACGCAGATCGCTTCGACAGATGGGTTCGGCGAGGTCGACGCCAAGGCGGATGACCCTTCGACTCGTGGAGAGCGCGTCGCTGATCACGATGTCTCCTTGAACACCGGGCCCGTAACGTACGGGGTGAGCTTTCCATGCCTGCAGGCGTGTGTGAAGTGCCCGGTGGAGCGGAGCCGACTTCACATCGATGGCCACCTGGAGTCCATGGAAATCCGGATGAGGAGGTCGGCTACTACGCATGCCGAGGGACTTCAGGTTGAAGGTCATCCAGATTCGGCGTTCGTTGCTCCCATGCGGCTCATGTCCGAGGCCGCCTTCGAGTTCCGTCACCTTCCGTCGCAGCAGCGCCCATTCGGGACCGTCGCGGTGCACATCGACGGTCTCGATGATCTCAACGCGCAGCAGTGACCAGTCCGCTCTCGCGGCTTGAATCTGGGCTTTCATCCGGATCGGCCCTCCTTCGCACGCACGCGCCAGGAGCTGCCGGGCGACGCGAAACATGATGCGAGGCTGCCCGTCATAGCGTCGATAGAGGGCCTCGCTGAGATCCAACACTCCCTTGGCATCGCCAGGCAGGGCCCGCTCCAGCAACAACCCAGGAATCAACGTATCTCGGCCGCCAGGGTTGGCGCATGGGGGCATCGACGGATCGCGCGGTGCCACCCGCCCCGTAATGACCTCCGGGAAGCTCCCTGAGTCGTCCATTTCCGCCGCTCTAAGCGCGCTCAAGGCGTCCGCTTCTGCGGCGCGGGCCACATCACGTTCGGCACGCAGCTCGCGAATACTGCGGTTTTGAGTTCGCACGTCAAGAACCACCAGAGTGGCGCCGACGATCTTGCCGCCCACGCAGAGCGGGCCGACCCGCACGTCCACCTCGGTGGGCGCTGCGTAGCCGCGTGCGGCGAGGAGGGATGGAAACGACGGGATTCCTCGGTTCGCCAAGCGCAGGGATTCGGCGACCTGCTCGTGGTGAAAGCCCGCGAAGAGATCCGCTAGCTCCATTCCCCGGACCGTGTTCGCGCTGCGGTAGAAGAGCTGCTCGGCGGCGGCGTTGAAAGCGGCGATCTTGGTGCCCTCCACCCCGATGAGAGCGACGCCGGCTTGGGCGAAGATGGTGGATTCACCACTCGTTTCCTCGTCAGCGGGTGCGGCCAGGGTAGGGCGCGGATCGAAGGCTGGGTTGCTGCGCACGCCCATGATCAACGGCTAGAGCTCGCGCTCCTTAAGGGCCGGACCGAAGGAAGGGCTTGAGGCAGCCCAGTACGTCAGCTGCCGGGGCAGAAGAGAACGGCGCAGTCGGTCCACTTTGCGTCGCGAATCCGGCCACAAAGAGTCGCCAGGTCATCGTCGCGATCCACCAGCTCGCCTTCCGTCGCCTGGCCGGAGCTAGCGTCGTATGAGCAGCCCCGAAGAGCCACCCAACGGCCATGGAGCTCGGCCTGTCCGCGGATCTCGTTCCACGTCATTCGGCGTGAACCCGTCTCCACCGGAAGTCCTCCGCTGAGTCGTCGCCGCCAGTCGTTTTTGCGTGCTTGATTCATAGACACAGAGACGATCCGCTACCCACGCCCAACACGCAACTCACTCCTATGAGGGCCCTCGCGCCTCGACTTGACGCGCCGAATGTCGTCAAAAGTCCTTGTTTTGGGCGTCTTGAAGGTGCGGGGGCCGGCATCGCCGCCGCCCCGCCGCAAAGCGCGGTTCAGTCGCAGGCGTCGCCGAGATAGTCGCGTGGAACACGAATCCCGGCGCCGCGGAGTCCGCGCAGGATCTGGTTCGCTTGCGTACAGTTTCCAGCGTACGCCGCATTTCCGGCGGCGATCGGGCCGCGGCGCGTTAGGTCGTTTTGGGCCGAGCGGACGGCGCTGTGGCTCGAGCCGAGAACCCGGCTTGCCTCGCGATACGCACGAATGGCGCCGGGAACGTTGCGCGCGTTGATGAGGTTTCCAACCTGCGCGATTTGCGCCAGGGCAGCCTGCTGGGCTCGTGGGTCCATCGAGGGACGCATCGTTCGCATAGTGCGCATCGTGCGCATCGGCGTCTCCATCTCAGCGACTTCGACCATGGGAATCTCGACCATGGGAGTCTCGACCATGGGAGTCTCGACCATGGGGGTCTCGACCATGGGGGTCTCGACCATGGGAGTTTCAGCCATCGCGATCGGATGGAAACCCATCGTTGGATCCGTGGCCGGGTCGACGGCAGGGTTGGGGTCGGGCGGAACGATGGGGTTGGTGGCGGTGACCACCTCCGTCGGCCGACTCATGAGCCAGGCGCCACCGGCGGCGGCGCTGATCAACACGATCGCGACGAGGGAAATAAGCACCCACTTGCCGCCACCTCCGCGCGTCGGCACGGCGGCGAGGGTGCCGCTCGCGAAGTCCGTTGGACCCGGGGGTGGCGTTGGATGATACGCGTGAGGCGCCGGGGTGTGATGCGGACCGGTTCCGGCCGCGGCGACCGGCACGGCGGGGTTGGTTCCGGGGTTGGCGCCAGGGTAGGTGCCAGGGCTGCTGCCGGGATGTGAACCGGGGTGTGTGCCAGGGCTGCTGCCGGGATGTGAGCTGGCATCGCTCATTCCGGTGCTCGTGGCCATCGTCCAGGCGACCTGAGGATCGGCCATGCCCGTGAACTCATGCATGAATACGAGCGCGTTCGCCTGACGTTCGTCTCGATTCTTCGAGAGCGAGCGCATGATGACCTGGCGTTTGTGCTCCGGAAGAGCGGCGCCACCGGGGTACGATTCGATGGGCGTCGGCTGAACGGTCAGGTGCTTTGTGGCCCATTCCCACGGGGTCTTCGCTTCGAATGGCAAATGACCAGTGACCATTTCGTAGGTCAGAATACCAAGTGAATAGATGTCTGAACGAAGGTCGAGGGTCTGCCCGGAGAACTGCTCGGGACTCATATAAGGAGGCGTTCCGAGGACCATTCCCTGCTTGGTCAGCTTTGCGTTCTTCTCGTCTTCGGCTTCGCTTCGCTTCGCAATGCCGAAGTCGAGGACCTTCACGAAGTCCGTCTGTCCGCCGCGCGTGGTGAGGAGAATGTTCTCGGGCTTCAGGTCGCGGTGAACGACACCTCGCTCATGTGCTTCGTGAAGAGAGCCGCAGATCTGAATGAGGAGTTTGTCCGCAAGCGCAGGGGTGACCGCGCCGCTCGTCTGAAGACGATGCGCCAGGTCGCCGCCCTGGATGTACTCCATGACGATAAAGAGCGTTTTGTCTTCCAGCTCACCGAAGTCGAAGAACTTGATGGTGTTGGGGTGCTGCAGCTCGATGACCGTCTCGCACTCCCGATGAAAGCGAGCCACCAGCTGCGGGTCTCCGCTCAGCTCAGGGTGAAGCGTTTTGATCGCCACCTTTCGAACGGCGGTGCCCATCTTCTGGTTGGCGAGGTAGACCTTGCCCATGCCACCTTCGCCGAGCTCGCTGACAATGCGGTAGCGGTGAAGCAGAACGCGACCGATAAGCGGGTCAGCGTTCTCCTCGGGGGCGGCTTCGACCATCGCTCCGCACTGGAGACAGAATCGAGCCTGAGCCGTGTTCTCAAACTGGCAACGCTCGCAGGCGCGTGGGCTGGGTTGGGGTGCTGACATGATCTTTGGTGAGGGCTCGTCTTTTGGACGCACAGAGCCCTCGGAAGGTCTCAAACGCGAGTCTACCGTTCCATCGCTCTGAAGCAAACGACGTTCCGTCTTCGATGAAGTTCTTGCGTGCTGTCCGGTGCGCTGTGCGTCTTCCGGCCCCTGTGGTTGCAGGGGCTTGGCGGCCGTGAAAGTCTTGTTTGAGTGCGAAGACACACCATGAAACCCCCCTTGTTCCGACTCCTTGGATTTTCTTTCGTTTTCCTTGCTCTTGCCTGCGGGGATGACGATGGCACCCCGGGGTTGGACGGGGGAATGGACGGCGGCACGGAGGAGGCCGTTTTCGCGGTATTTGACCCTGCTCCGGGGCCTATGGCCTTTGGAACGATGCCCTATCCGGACGATCTCTTCCTGGATGAGTCGGGGCACATCGCGCTGAGCGAGTACCCGGCGGAGGCTGGGGCCTCCAGCGCCTACCTCACAAGTCTTCGGGATGGACTCGCGACCTTGGACGGCTTCGGCGGAGTGGGCGGGATCTACGTCCCCTTCGACGACGACGTCGACCCGGCCTCATTGCCGGAGACGCCGACGGAGACGCTCCAGCCGGAATCGAGCGTGTTCCTCCTCGACGCCGACCCCGGGTCCCCGACTCCTTTCGCGCGGCTCCCTGCGCAGGTTCGATGGCTTGCGGCGGAACGAATGATCGTTGTTCGACCCGTGAGGCCCCTCGCACCGGGTCAGCCTTATGCGGTGGTGGTGACTTCCCAGGTTCGCGGCACCATGGGTCGTCCGGTCCTTGCGGCGCCCGCATTCGCGTCCATTCGCGATGCGGACACCGCGCCGGAAGACCCCACGTTGGCGGAGGCGTTCGCACGCTATGGACCTGTCCTCGACAACATCGATGGCGAGCGCTCGGAGGTCGTGGCCGTTAGCGTTTTCCACGTTCAAAACGCAACGTCAGAGCTGGAGCAAGTTCGCGAGCAAGCGCAGGACCAGGTCCCGACGATTCGAATCGAGGAGGTGCTGACGGGGGAGGCACTCGACGAACGACTCGGGCAGCCGGTCACGCGGGAAGCGGGGCTCGGTATCGAGGGAGGCGTGCTTCATACCGACATCGGTTGGCTGGTTCACGGCGCGATCAGCGTACCTAACTTTTTGAACGAAGCAGAGGGCGTGCACGGGCGCTTTGAGCGTACGGACTCCGGAACCATCGGAGCGAAACGCATCGATCAGGCGCCCTTCACGTTGGTGCTGCCGTTGGTGCTCCCCGTCGGTTCCGAGGCACCGCCGCTGGTCATTTTTCAGCATGGCGTTGCCGGCGAACGCAGCCAGCTCCTCGGTCTTGCAAACACCCTGGCCGCCGCGGGCTACGCAAGCATCGCCATCGACGCACCCTTCCACGGTCTGCGTGCGCGGGGCGAAGTTCTCGACGCGGTCAACAACTTCACCGGTGCCGCCGAGCCCGACGGTTTCGGCGACCTTGGTGGAGTCGGCGTGGTCCTCGACTTCGTGGGGGCCCTGGAAAACGAAGGTGAGTATCCGGCGTTTCATCCGATCTACTTTCGCGACGCCCTTCGGCAGAGTGCCGCAGACCTTCACTCGTTGGTGCGGGCGATTCGAGCCGGGGATTGGAGCGAGCTTCGAGAGCGAGCGCCGGAGCTGGAGGGCGTGTTCCTCGCCGACAGCCGGTTGGCGTTCGTTGGCAACTCTCTGGGCGGCCTCATCGGCTCTCTCTTTGTCGCAACGGAGCCTGAGATTGCGGCCGCCGCGCTCTGCGTGACGGGAGGTCACCTGACGGAGCTGGTTCAGGACAGCCTCTCGTTCAACCTCCAGCTTTTGGCTGTGCTTCCGCTCCTCAACCTCGATGCCACCGACCTCGACTACGAGAACGACGAGCCCCTGCTTCGCCCCGGGGTTGCGCTTTGGCAGTCCCTTCTCGACGCAGGGGACGCGGCTCTCTACGCGCGCTTGATGCGAGAGCGATCCACGCATCTTCTCATGACGATGGTTCGCAACGACGAGACGGTACCGAACCGCAGCACCGAGCTCCTCGCGCGCGCATTTGGCCTGCCCATCGTAGGCGGAGAGCCCCGGTACGCGGAGCTACCCATGGGAGAGCTTCCGCTGCGCTCGAACTATGAAATCGGCACGGAGAGCGTCACACGCGGACTCTACGTGTACGAGAGCGGCACCCATGGTTCTCTGCTCTGGCGCGGTGGGACGCGGCGGGCCGTCGCCCCGCCTGACCCTCCCTTCGTCGACGTGGATCCCGTCCCGGTTTCAAACCCCGTCGACGGAATGCAGGGCCAGATTCTTGCGCTCTTCGAAAGCTGGCGTGCAGGCAGCGCGGAAATCGTGCTGCCTACCGAGTAAGCCGGGTTCTACAGAGGAGGGTTGCCGTGCTTGCGCGGCGGGTTGTTGTCCCGCTTGTCGCGGAGCATCTCAAGGGCCGCACAGATCCGCTGGCGGCTCTGTCGAGGGCGAATGACCTCATCGACGAAGCCAAGTTCTGCGGCCTTGAAGGGGTTGGCGAACTTATCGCGGTAATCTTCCACGAACGCGGCTTTCGCAGCGACGGGGTCTTCGGCTTCGGCGAGTTCGCGTCGATAGACGATGTTGACGGCGCCGTCCGGGCCCATCACGGCGATCTCTGCGGAGGGGTATGCGAGACTGATGTCGCCGCGGATGTGTTTGCTGCTCATGACGTCATAAGCGCCGCCGTAGGCTTTGCGCGTGATGAGCGTGACCTTCGGGACCGTGGCTTCGCAGTATGCGTAGAGGAGCTTCGCGCCATGCTTGATGATGCCGCCGTACTCTTGGGCGGTTCCTGGAAGGAAGCCAGGCACATCCACGAGGGTGACGATGGGGATGTTGAAGCAATCACAGAACTGCACAAAACGCGCGGCTTTGACGCTCGCATCAATGTCGAGGCAACCGGCGAGAATCATCGGCTGGTTGGCGACGATGCCAACGGGGTGCCCCGCGAATCGGGCAAAACCAACGACGATGTTTTTGGCGTAGGCCTCTTGCACTTCAAGAAAGTCGCCGTCGTCCACGATGTGCTCGATGACGCCTTTGATGTCGTAGGGCTTCATTGGATCCTCTGGAACGAGGGTGTCCAAAGCGGGCTCTTCGCGGCTCGGAGGATCGACGCATTCACGTACCGGCGGCGCTTCGTTGTTGTTGCTCGGCAAGAACGAGAGCAGGTCACGAATCGCGGCGATGCAGTCTGCGTCATCCCCGCAGGTAAAGTGGCTCACGCCGCTCTTCGCCGCGTGGGTCTGTGCTCCGCCGAGCTCTTCTTTGGTGACCTCTTCGTGGGTGACGGTCTTCACGACCTCAGGGCCCGTGATAAACATGTAGCTCGACTCTTCGACCATAAAGATGAAGTCGGTGAGGGCGGGGCTGTAGACGGCGCCGCCGGCACATGGGCCCATGATCGCGCTGATCTGCGGGACGACACCCGACGCCAACGCGTTGCGGAGAAAGATGTCCGCGTATCCGGCGAGGCTCTGGACGCCTTCCTGAATGCGTGCGCCGCCGGAGTCATTCAGGCCGATGACGGGGGCACCGGTTTTCAGGGCGAGGTCCATGACCTTGGTGATTTTGGACGCAAAGGCGCTCGAGAGGCTGCCGCCGAACACCGTGAAGTCTTGTGCGAAGACGAAGGTCTTCCGCCCGTCGACGGTGCCGTAGCCCGTGACGACGCCGTCGCCGGGGATGCGCTGCTTCTCCATGCCGAAGTCTGTGCATCGGTGCGACACCAGGCGGTCGAGTTCGACGAAGGACCCCGGATCCATGAGTAGCTCGATGCGCTCGCGCGCCGTGAGCTTTCCTTTTTGGTGCTGCTTGGCGACGCGGGCGGCGCCACCTCCCTCGAGGGCCTGTTTGTCGAGGGCATCGAGACGCTTGATGGGGTCAGTGCTCATGCGCACCACATAGTCGATTCCGCGGCTTGGGACCAGAACGCATCGAGGCCCAGCACCCGAAGCGTCTGCCCTAGACGGCGGCGAGAGCGTCGACGAGGCGGTCGAGGTCTGCGCGGTTGTGCTTTTCGGTCACAGCCACGAGAAAGTCCGAGGTGGCGCCGCCGAAAGGCGCCAGGTCGATACCCGCGAGGATTCCCGAGGAAGCGGCGAGCGTCGCCAAGAGAGGGGCGGCGTTGCCATCGCCTCGGCGCACGACGAACTCGTTGAACGTGGGGGCGCTCATGGGCAGCGAGTAGTTGTCGAGGGACGCGATTCGCGTCTTGAGGTACTCGGCGTTTCGAAGGCAAAGGTCGCCGGCCTGAAGGAACCCTTGTTTTCCGAGCATCGCCGTCCGAATGGTGAAGGCGAGCGCGATGAGCCCATGGTTCGTGCAGATGTTGCTCGTCGCCTTTTCGCGGCGAATATGCTGCTCGCGTGTCGAAAGGGTGAGCACAAATCCGCGCTCCCCGTCCTGGTCGACGGTCTCGCCGACGAGGCGGCCGGGCATCTGACGCACGAACTTCTGGCGGCACGCGAAGAGGCCCACGCCTGGCCCGCCGAGCTGGGGTGGCACGGCCAAGCTCTGACCTTCGCCAACACAGATGTCAGCGCCGAAGACCCCGGGGGACTTGAGCAAGGAGAGCGCATAAGGCTCGCTTGTCGCCGTCACGAAGAGCGCTCCGGCAGCGTGGGTGGTTTCGATCATCGGCGCGATGTTCTCGACGCAGCCGAAGAAGTTCGGGTAGCCGACGACAACGACAGCCGCGTCGCTCACGGCGGCGGCGAGCTCCGCTTGATTCGTGTGACCGCTCTCGTCGTAAGGCACGACGATCAGCTCGGGCGCGTTCTTGTCGACGGCGTTGAGGTACGTGCGGATGGTGTCGAGATAGTGGGGATGGATCGCGCCGGAGACGACGACCTTCTTACGCTTGGTAATACGCCGCGCCATGAGGACGGCTTCGGCGCTCCCGCTCGCGGCGCAGTACATCGATGCGTTGGCGACTTCCTGGCCGAATAGCTCACAGACCAGCGTCTGAAACTCAAAGATCGACTGAAGCGTACCCTGAGCGACCTCCGCTTGGTAAGGCGTGTACGCCGTGTAGAACTCGCTGCGCAGGAGCAGCTGGTCCATCGCGGGCGGGATGTGGTGGTCGTACATACCGCCGCCCAAGAACGACAAAGAGCCCGCTGCTTCGTTTGAAGCGGCGAGCTCATTGAGGTGGCGCATGAGCCGGTGCTCGTCGAGAGCGGGCTCCAGTTCCAGGGGCGCGGCTCGTCCACTTTCCGGGATCGGCTCGAAGAGCGCGTCGATGGACTCGACCCCCACACGCTGGAGCATCTGTGCGATTTCGTCTTCGGTGTGGGGAAGGTAGCGCATGGCACAGGGTGTTGTGCGGGATCACGCAGAGATCAAGCCAACGCACCCTCATGGAGTGAGGCATCCCAGAGCGGCGAGGGGCTCGCGGCGAGGGGCTCGCGGCGAGCGCGAGGCCGACTACTCGATTTTTCCGACGAAGTCCTCGTACTGAACGGCGTTCATCAGCCGCCCAAAGTCCCCCTCGGGCGCACGGATCGCGATGAGCCATCCCGCGTCGTAGGGGCTCTCGTTCACCAGCTCGGGGCTGCCTTCAAGCTCGTCGTTGACCTCGGCGACCTCGCCACTGACCGGGGCGACGAGCTCGCTCATCGTCTTGACGGATTCGATCTCGCCAAACTGCTCTTCGGCCTGAATCTCGGTGCCGACGGGCGGGAGGTCGACGAGGGTGATGTCGCCGAGCTGTTCAACGGCGTACGCCGTGACGCCGACACGGATGAGGTCACCGTCTTGTCGGGCCCATTCGTGATCTTTCGTGTAGCGGAGGTCGCTGGGGTACTGAGACATCGTATTTCCTCGTCGGTGGCGTGTGTAAAGTCTAGGAGCGCTTGTAAAAAGGCGGCTTGACTACGATTGCGTCTCCCACGCGCTTACCCCGAATGTCAACACCGAACGTGGAGCCGACTTTCGCGAGGGCCTTCGGGACGTAACCAAGCCCGATGTTCTTGGAGAGCGTCGGCGAGGGAGATCCGCTGGTGACCTTCCCGATCACGCTCCCTTCTTGGACGATGGGGTAGCCGCTTCTCGCGATCTCTCGCCCGGTCATCTCAAAGCCCACGAGCTTTCGCTCCCAGCCCTCTTTTTTGATACGCGTGAGCGCGTCGCGACCGACGAAGTCGCCGTGCTTGAGCTTCACGACCCATCCGAGGCCGGCCTCATAGGGGTGCGTCGTCTCATCAATCTCGTTGCCGTAGAGGCTGAGGCGGGCTTCGAGGCGCAGCGTGTCTCGTGCTCCGAGCCCTGTGGGGGTCGCGCCTTCCGCGGCGAAGGCGTTCCAAATCGCCACCGCGTTCTCGTTCGGGACGACGATTTCGAAACCGTCCTCACCGGTGTAGCCGGTGCGGGCCACGCGACAGGAAACCCCCGCGACATCACCTTCGCCGGTCCGGAAGAAACCGAGTTTGCTGAGCTCTCCGCCCCCGGCGGCTTCCAGGATGCTCTCGGCTTTCGGGCCCTGGAGAGCGATCAACGCGAAGGCATCGGAGCGGTCGGCGAAGTCGCAGCGGCCGTCCGCGTGAGAGCCCACGTGATCTGCGATCTTTGCGCGGTTGCTCGCGTTGCAGATGATCATCACCTCTTTTTCCGCGAGGCGATACACGATGAGGTCATCAAGGATGGTCCCCTTTTCGTTGCAAGCAACGGTGTACAGAGCCTGGCCAAGCTCGAGCTTCGCGACGGCGCCCGTCACCAAGGAGTCGGCCACGGACACCGCTTCGTCACCGGCGAGGAAGAGTTCGCCCATGTGCGAGACGTCGAAGATGCCGGCGCCGGTGCGAACGGCTGTGTGCTCTTTGACGATCCCCGCGTATTGGATCGGCATCGAATAGCCTGCGAAAGGGACCAGGCGCGCGCCGAGCTCGGTATGAAGGTCGTGGAGAGGGGTGGTTTGGAGTGTGTCTGTCACGCCGGGAAGCTATCAGACGCGATGGTCTGCGAGCGACAACTCCCTGCATGCCTTCGCATCACCTGGGCCACGCTCGGCGCACACCGAGGTACAATGTAGGCAACTGAGGCGATGACAGAACGAAGGAGGCGCTCTCCCAACGAAAAGGACGTACCTATGAGCTCTATCCTCCTCTCCCTCTCCGACTGCCTTCTTCGCGAGTATTCCCCGCGCGACGGGATGCTCATCGGGCGCAGCCAGCACTGCGACATCGTTGTTCCCGACGCGAGCGTTCCGTCCAAGGCCTTTGTGATGGAAGCCGACGGTGCGGCGTTTCGATTGCGTGACGCCGCCGTCCCCTCTCGAACGATTCCATTCAGCCCAGGAGACGAGGTGCGCATCGGGACGTACTTGCTTCGAAGCGTGGCGGAAGGCGTAGGGAAGGGCTGCACGCACCCCCTCGCCGTCAGAAAGGAAGATGACAGCTCGTACGCGCTCGTCGTCGGGCGAGGCAAGCGCGCTCGACGCTACGTACTGAGCAGCACCCCACTTCGAATTGGGAGCGCCTCGAACAACGACGTGCGCTTGGACGACCGAACGGTGAGCGCGAGCCACTGTGAACTGGAGGCGAGCGCAGAGGGCGTGCTCGTCCGCGATATCGGCTCGCGCAATGGAACCTGGGTGGATGGTCGTCGTGTGCTCTCGGCGCTTGAGGTCTTGGGCGGGTTCGAGCTTCGCGTCGGGTGCACCGACCTGAGCATCGTTCCGCGAGGTCGCCCAACGGATCTGGAGCGCTTTGTGGTGCATTCGCCGCGGATGGTGGAACTGATGAGCGAGGCGAAACGCTACGCGGCGCTTCCTTATCCGGTGTTGGTGCTTGGCGAGAGTGGCGCGGGGAAAGAAGGCGTTTCCCGATCGCTCCACGACCTCGGGCCTCGTTCCAGCGGCCCATTCGTCGCGCTTAACGCCGGCGCGATTCCGCCCACGCTCATCGAGAGTGAGCTCTTCGGACACGAGAAGGGCGCGTTTACGGGGGCACACACGAAGCGCCGCGGCGCCTTCGAAGCGGCCCAAGGTGGAACCCTCTTTCTCGACGAAATCGGCGAGCTCCCGCTGCTTCTCCAGACGCGGCTCTTGCGCGTCCTCGAGACATGGACGGTGCGGCCCCTTGGCTCCGACCGTGAACGAGCCGTCGACGTGCGCCTGGTTTGCGCGACGAACCGAGAGCCCGCAAAGTTGGTCGCGTCCGGAGCGCTGCGTCGTGACCTCTTTCACCGACTCGGGCGCCTCACGCTTCACGTCCCACCGCTACGAGAGCGCGTGGACGATATCGAGCCTCTCGCGCGCCTCTTTCTCAGTCGCTTTGAAGAAGTCGGCGGGCCACGTCGTTTCGAGCCAAGCGCGATACGTTTTCTCGAGCGTTGCGCGTTTATGGGGAACGTTCGGGAGCTGCGCAACGTCGTCGAGGGCGCCGCAGCGCTCAGTGACCACGTGGTCAGCGAGGCGACGCTGAGGCGGGCCTATCAGCAAAACGCGTCTCCGCCGCCGCCCAGCGACGACGCGCTGGCGTTGGTGCTCCGTCAATACGGCGGGAATATCTCCGCGGCGGCGAGGGCGACGGGCATGGCTCGCGAAACGCTGAGGGACCGCCTTCGTCGACATCGTCGCCGAGAGGGCAGCGGCGGACTCACTCCTTACGGCGACAATCGAGACAAGGTGGCCGCGTAAGGCGATGGCGTTTGAGTGCTACCCGCGAATCCGGCGGAGCGCTTCGGCGAGGCGCTGGACGCGGAGCGCCACCAGTTCTCTCCCAACTCGAAGAGCTCGGCCTGGGTGCGCGGTCTTGGATTCGCCAGCGCGGCGTGGTCGGCATTCCATCCAGACATGACGCACTCGCAGCCCGGCGGCGAGGGCCCGGATCGGGACCTCGAAGTTGAGAAAGAAGGTGTCGGCTTTGAGTTGCGCTGGCTCGAAGAGCCGCCGGCGAATGAGGTAGGGACCTTCGCTCTCGAGGCGCACGCCGTGAACCACGGTGATGAGTGTTCGGACGCCGGCGGAGAGGACTTTGCGGGCGAGACCGTCGTCGCGGTCGTGGTAGCGGGAGAGGACGAGGTCCACGTCGTCGGCCGCCGCATCGAAGAGCGCACCAAGTCCAGCCGGGGGAATCTGACCATCGGCGGGCATGAACGTGAGCCATTCACCGGTGGCGGCGCGAGCGCCTGTCTTGAGGCCTGCGCCCATTCCGCGGTTTGTGGCATGGCGGAGAACATGTCCGCGCGCGCCGAGGGCTTTTCGGGCGACCTCTGCGCTCTCGTCGCTCGAACCGTCGTCGACGACGATGACCTCCAGGCTGGGCGCGTTCCTCTCGGACCAATCCAGAAGCTCCTTCAAGACAGGCCCGAGGTTCTCCGCCTCGTTGTACGCGAGGACGATGACGGTGGCTTTCATGAGGCCGAGCCTGGTCGCTCGCGGAGGACACGTGCCGGAACGCCGGCTGCGACAGCGTAGTCTGGAACGTTCGCAGTGACGACGGCGCCGGCGCCAATCTGCGCGCCGCGACCGATGTGCACTCCGGGTAGAATGATGCTTCCGGCGCCGATGTCCGCGTCGTCTTCGATGGTGACGCCGTCAAATCGCAGCGGCGCATGAAGGATAGGCGTCTCGCGCCCCGCTTCTTGATGGACTGAAGTCAGGATGCGGACGCCGGGGCCGATGCCGACGTTCTCGCCGATATGAACACCACCCGCGGCGTGAAAATGACATTGGGCGCCGATCCACGTTCCGGCGCCGACGACGAGTTCGTTCTGGTGATAGCCCTCGAGGATCGTGTCGTGGCCAACGTAGACGCCACGTCGCAGGCGAACATGTTCCGGATGAAGAACCCGAACGCCGTCTTCCAAGACGACATCCTCGCCGCGTTCGGCGAGCCCGCTGTGGTCGAGGCCCGTGCCTTTGCTCCGGTACGTCATTCGCCCTTGTCGCTCGACGTAGCGTCGTCTTCGCGATTCTCAGATTCGTCCTCGGCGCCTTGGACCTTGGGGAGGCCCGCGGTGAGGAGCACCAGTCCGCCGACGAGGGCGGTGGCGATTTGAATGCCAAATACGCCGAGAGAAGCGGCCGTCGCGTCCGCTTCGCCGACGGCGAGGAGCCCGAAGAGGAACACGAAGGAAGCCTCACGGGCGCCGAGTCCAGCGATGGTCGGCAGGTACATCGACACCATCGCTACGGGCACCATCACGAGGGAATCGACCAGGGTGACCTCCGGCGCCAAAGCCGAGATGCAGACATAGCCCGTTACGGCGACGAGGGCCTGCGTCATGATGCTCAAGAGCAGGACGACGAACATCAACCCTGGGTTCACTAGCGCAGGGAGGTCGCCGGCCAAACGACCCAACGCTCCCGGAAGCCAGGGCGCGATCCGTCGGCCGATGGTGGGCGCGAGGGCCGCGCCGAGGGCCGCCGTCACGCCAAGCGGGCCGAGCCATCCAGGGATGTCGAGGTCTGGAATCGGCGCGATGGTCATGAGCGCGCTCGCAAGCAGCATGAGGCCCGCCAAGCCAAAAACGCGCTCGATGAGCACGATGAGATAGGCGCCAGCCTTGCCGTCGAAGGCGTTCTTGGTCACGTGTCCACGGAGCACATCACCGCCAACATTCGCCGGCGCGAAGGTGTTGAAGAAGATACCCACGTAGTACAGGTGAACGAGCGTTCGAAAGGGAGGCAAACGCTCTGCGCCGTAGGCCGAGAGCAGGACGCGCCAACGAACGGAGCCCACCACGAGGTTGAGGAGGCTGACGACGAGACCCAGGCCAAGGGCCGAGAGCGGCAGGGACGCCGTGCTCTCCAGGAGTGACTCAACATCGAGATCCGCGATCCACCACCAGAGGCCTAGCGTCGCGAGGGTGAAGAGGACCCGTGGCAAAAGGACGCGGAGCGTTGATTTCTTTTCTTTGGGCTTAGCTTCGGTCATTCAGCTGCTCGGCCGCCGCTACGTAGCGCGGATGTTCACGAAGTGCCGTGTGAATCGACTCGCGCCACTCGCCGGCATCCTGGCGGATGGGCTCGTCGAAGGAGCTTAGGCACTCTTCGATGGCTCCCACCGCAGATGGCTCCACGGAGAGCCGGGGCCGTTCGCACAGAGCACGCTCAAGGCGCGTTCGGATGACCTCAATGCTCTGATACCCGCTCAGCTTGTACTCCTCGAGGCGCTTCATGAGGCCCGCGAGGCGCGGGCCGGCGTCGTTCGAAATACGCACGAAGCCGGCGTTGTCTTTCCCGTAGGTGACGGCGTCCATGTATGGGGTGGAGTCCACGAAGTGAAGGAGCCATCGGTCGAGGAGCAGTTCCGCACCGATGTGTCCAACGGCCATCGCCGTGCCGCGCCGCACGCCTGATTTCTCCAGGGCGACGGTGAGGGCGCTGCAGTAGCGAAGAAAGTGCGGCGTGCTGTGGAAGACCGCGTCGGTGGCGTGATGAACCTCGATGCCCGCGAGAAGCTGGCTCCGCGAGGGCGCGTCGTCCTCGACGGCCTGAAAGCGAGCCCCGCTCATCGAGACAAAGTCAGGGAGCATCGTCCCGAAAAGAAACGCGGGGCCGGAGTTCAGCTCCTGAGCGATGACGCTATGTCCAAAGAAGTTCATCGCCACGCCTCGATCCGAGCAAATCCAGAGTCATTCACCAGTTCGCCACGGGTAGGGCGCCAGTCGACACCCGGCTCGGAGCCGAACCAGGTTCTTTGGCGGCGTCCGTAGACACGCGTCGCTTTGCGCGCCGCGGCCTGCATTTCGTCCTCGCTGAGTTCTCCGTCGATGAAGCGCACCATCTGTGCATAGCCTACGCTGCCGAAGGGTCTCGCGCTCCGTGGCCATTTGGCGAGGAGGCCCTCCGTTTCAGCCCGCCAGCCGGCGCTGAGCATCTGAGCACGGCGTGCGTCGAGGCGTTCGTCGTGGTCCGCCTCCCGGGCGATGACGGCGAAGAGGTTGTCGTAGCGGTCGCTGCCGAGGGCGTGGGCCGCACGGAGTTCCCCCAAGGGCTTCCCCGTCTGCTCAAACACCTCAAGGGCGCGGCTGACGCGAACCAAGTCTCGCGGGTGGATCTTCTCGGCGCTGAGGGGGTCACAGGTCTGAAGTCGCTGATGGAGCGCTTCACGACCGTCGCGCTCTCCTTCTTCGAGAAGTCGCGCGCGAAGCTCCGGGTCCACAGGCGGGAGGTCGACGAGGCCGCGGACGAGGGCTCGAATCCAAAGGCCCGTCCCGCCGACGAGAATCGGGAGTCGTCCCCGAGCCGTGATGTCGTCGATGACGGCATCTGCACGACCGGCGAAATCCATCGCGTCGATATTCTCGTCGGGGTCCACGATGTCGAGGAGGTGATGAGGCACGCCCTCAAGTTCTTCTTCGGTGGGTTTGGCGGATCCGATATCGAAGCCTCGGTACACCTGAACGCTATCTGCGCCAACGAGTTCACCATCGAGGCGTTTCGCGATTTGCACCGCCGCGCCGGTCTTCCCGCTTCCCGTACACCCGGCGATGATCAAGAGCTTTGGGTCGGAGGTCACTGGATGCCTCGAAGGGTTCGAAGGTCAACTCGGTGAATCGCTGCCTGACGGCGAATCGTCTCGTCTTCGAGGGCGACGAGGCGTTCCTCATCGCTGGCTGCGGGTGCAAAGCGCAGCATCTCCTTTTCGCCGCCGGTGAGGAACGCTCGCAGCAACACCGCGCCGTCGGCTCCGTGGAGGCATGTAGGGACGGCGTCGACGATGTACGTATTCCCGCCCAGCTCCGACCACTGAAACCCGAGCCCCTCCAGCGTCGCTTTCGCGCTCTCAAGGCCGGCGAGCATCTTCGCGTCGAGTTCCAGCCGCGTCGGAAAGAGCAAGGAAGCGCTCTCGCCTTGGGGCAAGGCCCGCTTCGCACGAAGCGCATCAACCCGGCGCGGCACGATGACGTGGAGACACCCGGCAAACTCGATGAGCCATTCCCCGCCGGAGAGTCGTCCGACGCGTTGGGGCTTTTCGCGTGTGGGTTCGGGCTCGCTCGGAGCGCGGGACGAATCGCGCAGTGCGTCCGCCAGCGCGCTGCCAGCGTTCGCCCGAGCTGGCGAGGTGTAGTCGCCGGGCGACTGGGCGGCGCGGCTGACTCCTACGCCACCGAGCCGCTCCGCCCAAAAACTCGGCGCCCGCGGGAGCTCCGGCTGAGCAGTTTCGGATGCCTGCGGTCTTGGTGTGACACGGGCGCGGCCGACGATATTCGTCACGGCGTCGCTCAACAGTCGTGCCGAGCGAAATCGTACCTCGGTCTTCTGAGGGTGTGCGTTCACATCGACATCCTCCGGGGGAAGGTCGATGTAGATAACGCCGACGGGGTAGTGCCCGCTCGGCAGTTCGTCGCCGAAGGCGAAGGCCGCAGCGTAGGCAAGCCGTCGATCGACGACGGCGCGCCCATTGACGATGAGATGCAGCTTGCGAGCGCCCTTCGTGGCGTGCGATGGCGGCGCGACGATGGCTTCGATGCGGACCCCTTGATACTCCCCTTTCGCCGTGCGGAGGTCGAGGTCCGAGAATGCCCGTTGCACACGTTCCGTGCGCGAGCGGACCGGCAAGAACTCGCGGAGCTTTCGCCCATCATGAATGAGGGTGAGGCGCAGTGCTGGATTCGCGAGGGCGGCGTGCAGGCACACCTTCGCGACGTGGCGCATCTCCGTTTGCCGCGCCGAGAGGAACTTCTTGCGCGCCGGCACGTTGAAGAAGAGCTCCTGTACATCGACGGTGGTGCCCGGAGCGCAGCCGATGGGCGCGATGCTCGGGGCGCCTCCGCCATCGATGCGGACCTCGGTTCCTTCGATCTCGTCGCGTTGACGGGTGAGAAGCCGAAAGTGAGAAACGGAGGCGATGCTGGCCAGTGCTTCCCCACGAAAACCAAGGGTGGCGATCGCCTCGAGGTCATCGAGGGTGGATAGCTTGCTGGTGGCGTGGCGAACCACGCACATCGACGCGTCTTCCCGGCCCATGCCTCGCCCATCGTCCTGAACGAGGACCCGCTCTCGGCCGCCGTCCTTGAGTTCGACTCGGATGGTCGTGGCGCCCGCGTCCACGGCGTTGTCGACCAACTCTTTGACCACGGAGGCCGGCCGCTCGATCACTTCTCCAGCGGCGATCTGGTCGATCAGCGCATCGCCGAGGAGCCGAACGCGGTGCGACATACGTGTCGCGTATCAGAGCGCTGAAGCCGTCGCAACGCAGCAGACGCACAAGATACTGACTTTGTTGAAAAAACTCCCTTCTCATCTCACGCGATCGATTGACCCTCAAAAACTCGTTTGTTAGCTTCGAGCCTTCGCGGATGAAGAAGGTCTGTCCTATTTGTAAAGCCGAGTATCTCGGTGGAGAGGTCTTTTGTCCCGTCGACGCGGCGCGACTCATCACGCCCTCGCAGATCGGCATGGAGGGACCGCTGACGGACGATGCCCTCGTCGGCTCGGAGCTCGACCGCTATCGAGTCATTCGGCGCATCGGCGAAGGCGGGATGGGCCTAGTCTACGAAGGCCTGCACATCGCCATCGAGAAGCGTGTCGCCATCAAGGTGCTTCGTGATGACTTCTCCTCCCGGCCGGACGTCGTGGAGCGCTTTCGACAGGAAGCGAAGAGCGCGTCTCGTATCGGCCACGAGAACATCGTGGACATCTCGGACTTTGGCAGCACGCCTGCGGGGCAGAGCTACTTCGTCATGGAGTTCCTCGAAGGCGAGGACTTGGCGGATCTCATCGCCCGCGAGGGAACGCTGAGCGTCGAGAGAATCCTCGACATCTCGGGCCAATGCGCCCGTGCGCTCTCCGCGGCGCATTCGAAGGGCATCGTCCATCGCGACATGAAGCCCGAGAACATCTTCCTGACGCAGCGACCGGACCGTCCGGACTTTCCGAAGATTGTGGACTTCGGTATCGCGAAGATGAGCGATATTGAGACTTCAGGGGCGCCGGGGCGAAAGCTCACGAAGACCGGCATGATCTTCGGCACGCCCGAGTACATGTCGCCGGAGCAGGCTGCCGGAAAGGGTCTCGACCACCGCGTCGATATCTACGGCATGGGCGTCATCATGTACGAGCTGGTAACGGGACGCGTTCCCTTCGTCGGTGACACCTTCATGGGGGTGCTGACACAGCATTTGTTCGAGGCACCGCCTCCGCTTCGTGAGGTCAATGCCCACGTGGAGTGCAGCCGGGAGCTTGAGCTGATCATCTTCAAGTGCCTGTCGAAGAGCGCTGACGGTCGCTACGCCACCATGGACAAGCTCGCCGAGGCCCTCGACGACGCAAAGTTCGGAAAGATCAGCGAAGCGACCCTCGTAGGCTATGGCGACCCGGTTAAGGCCAAGGCTCGTCCTCCGCGGCCGGGTGTCGCGAGCGTCCCGCCTCCCGCCTCGACTGGATCGCGCGTCGGCCTCTGGGCGGGGGCCGTCGTCACCGTTCTCGCCATCGCATCTGGCATCTTCTGGCTCGGAACGCGCGGCCAGGAAGAAGAACCGGTCACCGTGGCTGCGTTGGCAGACGCCGGCGTTGCTCTCGATGCCGGGGACCCAGCGCTGGACGCTGAGGGGCCAGAGGTGGATGCCGGTGAGCCGGATGTTCCCGTCGAACCCGAAGTGGAACCGGAGCCTACCCTTGTTGCGCTCACCTTCGAGACGGAGACACCCGGCGCACGACTTGTGTTCGTCGGCCACGATGAACTTGAGTGTGAGTCCACGCCGTGCACCGTCGAAGTGCTTCCGGGTGAGGCCCTCGAGGTGCAGGCCCGCCGAGGCCAGTGGCGCGGCGAGCTCGAGGTAACGCCGGACGAGGCCTCCACGCTGGAGATTCCAATGCGTCGTCGCCGAGTTGCCCCGAGAAACGGTGGCGACACCACCATGATTCCTGCGGGCATGGGGATGTGGGCGTTGATGGCGCCGGACTGGGACTGACGTTCCGCCGCTGAGGGCCCGAGAGTGACATTGAGTCGTGGGTTTTGACGCCCGGGATCGACGCGCTACGTAGGGGGCATGGATCCCGCAAACGTCCTCCCTGACAAAACTCTCCATGACCTCGAGTGGTCTCGGATTGTGGCGAGCATCGGCGCGCGCTGCGCCGGACCGCTCGGGTCCCGCATCCACGTCCCCGTCGCTTCCGACGAGGAGGCGACACGCCTCGGTCTGAAAGAGACCGCGGAAGCCCTGGCGATTCTTGAACGCGGTGAGGTGATCCCCATTGCGGGATCCGTCGAGATCGGCGAATCGCTGACGCGCCTTGAGCGTTCCGGTGATCTGGACGCGCCGTCCCTTCGCGACGTCGCCCTGGTTCTCGAGGCGGCGCGCAGATGCCGGCGCTTCTTGTCTGCTTCGCGGGCGAGCGCCGCAACGCTCGACGCCTCCGCCGCCTTCGATGCGAGCTTGGATGGGCTCCACGACGAGCTTCGCTCCTGCATCGACTCTGACGGAACCATCGCGGACGGGGCGAGCGCGGAGCTCCGGCGTCTCCGCGGGGAATCGTCCAACCTTCGCGGACGCATCGTGCGTCGCCTCGAACAGATGATTCATCAGAACTCGGCGATCCTGCAGGACTCGTTTCATACAGTGCGCGAAGGGCGACACGTGTTGCCCGTTCGACGAGATGCGCATGAGAAGCTCCAGGGGATCGTCCACGGCACGAGCGCCAGCGGGGCCACGGTCTTCGTCGAGCCCCGCGCCCTCGTCGAGCAGGGCAATCGCCTTCGAATGGCTCAAGCGGAACAGGAGCGCGAAGAGGCGCGAATCTTGGCCGACCTCAGCGAGCTGGTCCGTGAGCGGCTCCCTTCCATGCACGCGGCCGTGGACTCCCTTGACCATTTGGACCTGCGGCAAGCGAGCGCCCGTCTTGGGCGAGACCTCGGCGGCGTGTGTCTCGAGATGTCGAGCGAAGCAACGATTCGACTCGAAAGCGCCCGTCACCCCGTGCTCCTCCTCGATGGCGTGGACGTGGTGGCGAGCAGCCTTCAAGCGACGTCGTCGAAGGCGCTCATCATTTCGGGGCCAAACGCGGGCGGCAAGACCGTCGCGCTCAAGACTTTGGGGCTCGCCGCGCTGATGACTCGCGCCGCCGTTCCTTTTCCCGCAGACGAAGGAAGCGTGTGCGGGTTCTACTCGAATATCGCCACAGACGTTGGCGATGATCAGTCGCTGACGAAGAACCTATCCACGTTCTCGGCGCACATCACCAATCTCTCCAAGATCCTTCGATGGGCCGATGGGCGCACACTCGTTCTCTTGGACGAAGTCGCAGGCGGAACGGACCCCGAAGAAGGCGCGGCTCTCGCGTGTGCGCTCGTCGACGCTCTGTGTCGCGCCGGTGCCGCGACGGTTTTGACGACGCACTACGAGGCGCTGAAGGCCATGGCGGCCCGCGACGAGCGCCTCGACAACGCCGCCGTCGGTTTTGATGTCGAGGCGATGTTGCCGACGTTTGAGCTTGTCCACGGAGTTCCTGGTGCGTCCAGCGCTCTCGCCGTGGCGCTTCGCTTCGGCATTCCAGAGAATGTGGTTTCGTATGCCCGTCGCGTGCTCCCGGAGCAAAGCCGCGCCTTTGACGAAGTGGTCCGCGAGCTCGACTCCCAACGACAAGAACTCGCACGGGCGCAGGCTGACGTTGAGGCCGAGCGCCGACGCGTCGCGGAAGAGCGAGCCAACGTAAAGGCCCAGCTGGAGCGCATCGCCGAGCGAGGCCAAAAGGCTGTGGATGAGGAGTCCCGCAAGCTCCGTGAAGTGCTTCGAGCGGCGAACCAAGAGATCAAAGAGAGCCGTCGCGCCCTGCGAAAGAAGAGCGACGCAGAGAACATCGAGACGCAGCGCCGGTTGGTGCGTGCCGCGGAGGCCGTGTTGCCGGAGCCAAGGGTAAGCGGCGAGGGCGGCGGCCCCGTGAAGAACCTGACTCCGGGCCAACGCGTCTACGTTCCACGCCTTCGAACGCACGCGGATGTGCTCGAGGGACCCACTCGGAACAAGGTGCGTGTGGCCGCGGGGCCGCTCAAGCTTTGGGTGAAGACGAGCGAACTACGGGCCTCCACGGAGCAGACGAGTTCAGGCGCCGCGCCGCGCCCAAAGCCAGAACCCGTCGAACGGCGCGTGGATCCGCAGACGAGCGACAACACGCTCAACTTGCGCGGCCTCCGCGTGGACGACGCACTGACCCTCGTCGAGACCTTCCTCGACCGAGTGTACGGAAGCGGTGGCAGCACGGCCTACCTCGCCCATGGTCTCGGCACCGGAGCGCTTCGCGACGCGATTCGCGAGCAACTCTCCCGGGACACAGTCTACGCAGCGTCGTTCCGCGGGGGCGACATGGAAGAAGGCGGCGAACGCATCACCGTCGTCACACTTCGCTGAGCTCCGGAACGACGCGACAGCAGCCTAGAAAGGGAGCCGCTCGTATCCGTCACCCATGGTGGTCGGAGCTTCGCTCGTCATTTCAGACGGGGGTGCCTGCTGTGCACCGTTGCGCGCGGGCTGCCACCGGCGACGCTCCTCTGTGAGAGGCACCATGACGTCTTCGTACGCCGAGAGTTCCGCTTGCGCCGTCTCGAAGCCTTCAAGTCGAAGCTCGACGGAGATCTGCTCGTCGGGGCCGATTTCAAGAGCGAGTGGCGTGGTGCCTTGAAGAACGGCATCCGCCCACACCTCGGCTCCCGGCGGCTGTGACTCGACTTGGACCGTCAAGATTTCCGGCGTTAGCTCGGGAGGCTCCGGCAAGGGCGGCGGATCCACCACCGTGGCCCGAGGAGGAGGAGTGGGTTCAGGCAGGACCTCAGCGTCGCCGCTCATGATGATCCACCCAGCGATGAGAGCGCTGAGGAGCAGGATGAGTGCGGCGATCCAAATCGGTGCTCGCTCCCTCTGTGCTCGAAATACACCCGTGGGCCGGGCGCGATACGTCTCCAGTTCCGGGACACATTTCTCAAGGGCTTCGATGAACTTCGTCGCGTCCTGGTATCGACGATCCGGCGACTTCGCGATGGCGCGCAGCACAAGCTTGTCGAGACGCGGCGTGATCGGGCGAGTCGGGACCAGCTCCTTGGGTGACTTCGGTTCTTCACGAATGTGCTGAGCCATGACGACAACCGCGTCATCATCTTGGAAGGGCGGCACACCCGTAAGGAGCTGATACATCAGTACGCCGACGCTGTAGAGGTCGCTTCGGGCGTCGAGCTTTTTGCCCTGGGCCTGTTCCGGCGACATGTAGCGCGGCGTTCCGAACACTGTGCCGGCTTGGGTTTCAAGCGAGTCAAAGTCGTTCTCGCCTTCGAAGACCTTGGCGATTCCAAAGTCGAGCACTTTGACGACGGGAGCTTCTTGTCCTTCAACGTCCGCCAACACGATGTTGTCCGGCTTCAGGTCGCGGTGGATAATGCCCTTGGTGTGGGCCTCATGCAGACTCGTGAGAATCTGCTGAACGATGCGGATGGCTTCGACGGGGTCGACGGCGACATCACGTCGAACTTTCTCCGTCAGGGTCTCGCCTTCGAGAAGCTCCATCGCCAGAAAAAGGATGCCCTTTTCCGTTTGGCCAAAATCGTAGACGCGCACGGTGTGGGCGTTCTGGAGAAGGCTCATCGCTTTCGCTTCACGGTGAAAGCGTGTGACGGTCTCGCTCTCCCACGCCACTTCGTCCCGGAGCAGCTTGAGTGCGACGGGTCGCCCAAGCGGCGTCTGCTCTGCTCGGTACACGGTCCCCATGCCACCAGCACCGATGAGCTCTTCAACCTTGAAGCGCTCCGCAACGGTCGTGCCCACGTAGGGGTCGAGGTTCTTTTCTGCACTAGCGGAGGACATGAGCGGTCTCCCCATAGCCTAACACGGCGCGGCCGTCAGGTCGGGCGATGGGGAGGGCAGTTTGTCTAGTTATTACTTACGGACTTGGTGGTACGCAGTAGGTCGGCCAGAAATCACCGGTCTGGATCGGACGGCATTCTCGGTCCGATGTACAGGTACTATCCGAGCAGCATGGCGCGACGCACGACCCGTTGTGGCAGCGGAGGGAGTCGCACTGGCCGTTCACTGTGCACGTCGTTCCAGCCCGCCCCATCGGGTTCTCCGTGAGGCAGATGTTGATCGGGCCGCCTTCCACGGGAATCGATGTGCAGCCCTCGTTCGACGGACACTCGCCTACTGCCCCGCAGGCCTCGCGACATCTTCTCGTGAGTCCGTAGCAAAAGTAACTCTGGCACTGTTCATTCACGCTGCAGCTCTCGCCGTTCTCGCGCCTGGTACCTGCGTTGAAACAACCTGTCGTATTCGTCGAGGAGTCACTCGACGCGGCGAGGCGCAGGCAAGCCTCGCCGGAATCGCAGTCAGCGTCGGAGCTGCACATCGGTTGGCAGGTGCCGCCGTTTCGGCAGTAGCCGGAGGCACAATCAACGTGGTCGTCGCAATTCGTATCATCGGGCAAACCGACTTGCCCTTCGAGGACGCAAAGCCGAGCGCCGGTGTGGTCGCTGGCGCACACCGACCCGTTGGGGCAATCCTCCTTGCTGCAGCATGTGCGGGTGCATGTGCGCATATCGGCAATGCCGACGGCGTCTAGGTCTGCGCAAAACGTGCCATCAACGCACGTCGCGTCGGACGTGCACGCCGTGCCGAGCGGTGTGATGTCTCTGCATTGGCCGATCGCTTCAACGCAGCGCTGGTCTTCCTCACATTGCCCGTCGTTCTCGCAGTCGCGCGGAGGAGTTGTTCGGCAAACCGCCGGCGTCACGCTGGTATCGCAGTAGTCGACGCTCAAGTCGCAGCCAAATCTCTCCGTGTCGTTCGCACAGCTACGAAGGACACACGCGCCCTGGCAGATACTGTCTTCATCGCAAAGCGGCGTCCCCTGCTCGTTGTCTGTCTCACCATCGCAATCGTCGTCGAGGTTGTTGCAGACCTCGTCTGTCCCTTCGTCGACCCGACCGTCGCAGTCATCGTCCACCATGTTGCAGACGTCGTTCATGGTCGGGACGTCTTCGTCGATCCGACCATCGCAGTCGTCGTCCACCCGATTGCAAACCTCGACCGTTGCACCGATTCCCTCATCGAACTCACCGTCGCAGTCATCGTCAAGTCCGTTACAGACCTCGGTGCCTTGTTCTTCGTCGGTGAGACCGTCGCAGTCGTCATCGGCGCCGTTGCAGATTTCGGCAGAACCCTCGACACATGCCAGGCCGACTTCGCACACACCTTCAAAGCATGACATGCCAGAGGGGCAGCCCTCGTTTCCCGAGCAGCGCTCTTCCCCCGGTTCGATCACAAGCGAGCAGGCCAGTGTGAAGAGTAGCGCGAACAGAAAAAAGCGGTTCAAAACGCACCTCCGACAGAGAGCGCCGCAGCACCTGGGCCCGCCTCGATATTCACCGTGGCGGCCACTTCGGTGTCCACCGCTTCGCGCTCGTAGGTTCGCACGCGCAGGAGATAGAGCAGCAACGCAGCAACGCAGGTGGCGCCGCCGGCGATGAGGGTAATGTCAGCTGTCAGCGCGAGTCCATCGGCCTGGCTGCGAAGGTCGATTCGTTCTTCTTGGTCAAAGACATTTGCGGACACGATGCTGTTGGCGCTGTTGTTCTTCGAGAGAGCCACACCCCCGAGAATTCCGCCGGCGGCGAGAAGACCGGCCCCACTTGCGAGAACCGCCCAGAAGGCCGTGTCGACGACACCCCGTTCGCGGACGATCTCTCGCGGTGCCATCTGACGAAGCTCGGGTGCTTGCTCCGCCTGCCTTAGGGCAAGCCATTCGCGGGCGCCGTCGAGGCGGCGAAGGGTGGCGTCGGCGCGTTCTACTTCGGTGGGGTCGTAGGCCACCATGTCCCGGAACCGTCGGCCGTATTCGATGGCTTTGTCGAGTTCGCCCAAGAGCTCATAAATACGTGCGAGGTTGAAAACGAGGGTCTCAGAGTTCGGGTCGAGGGCAATGGCTTGCTCCATCGCCGCGGCGGCTTCCGCATATCGGCCAGCAGAGTAGTGCTCTCGACCAGCCTGAAAGAACTCAAGGGCCTCCGGTGGGGGCTGCGATGGCTCCTCCTGGGCGTATGCCGCAGAGCCGAAGAGTGGGCCCGTGGCGAGCACCAACAGAGCTACGATAGCCAGTCGGCAAATGCCTGGGCCTTGGGTCCGCGGTCTCACCCTCACACGGTACAATGGTACGATGCCGGCGTCACGGGGCTTTGTGCGCCACAGACAAGCCCCACGAGCGGCGTTCAACGCGCTAGTGTGGGTGTCGGTGAAACGATCCTGCGTATTCTTTGTGGCGTTCTACGCCGTTGTTCATGGCGTCTTTGGCACTTCATCGGTGCATGCTCAGTGGACGCGACCCACGTCGGGCGTGACGGGCGTCGTGAGCAGTGTCGTCAGCGAAAGCGGTGCCTACGCTCTTGAGGCCAACCCCGGGGCGCTGGCTCTCGTGCCCGGCTGGGACGTTCGAGCGTTCCATATTGATGACGCCAGCCCCGCCGAGGCGATCTACGGCGTCCGCGCGTTGCCTTTCCGACTTTCCGTGGCGGGAGGCGCGGACTGGCGTCGTCTGCCTGGTCGCGACACCGGCCGTGTCAGTCTCGGCGGGTCTTGGGCCCAGAGTTCAACGCTCTCCATCGGCCTGGCGCTCCGCTACCTCGACCTCGCCGCCGGACGCTCCGGTGCCTTCGACGTAGGCGTCAGCTGGCGCCCCTCGGCTCGTTTCGGCGTGGGACTTGTGCTTCACGACCTCTTTGGTCCACTGGGCCTTACCCGCGGAGCCGGTGCGGTACCGGCGAGTGCCGTTTTGGGCGCGCAGATCCGTCCCTTCGAAAACGACTCGCTCTTCCTGGAGATGGCCCTCGCCGTCGATACCGAGCAACGCGTCGGCCTTCGGGGGTTGCTTGGGGCGCACATCCCGCACATCGGACGGCTGGGCGTGGTCGTCGAAGGCGAAGACGTGGGAGGCGAAGGGGGGATGCGCGTCATGGCTTCTCTTCGCGCGGACTGGGGAACCATCAGCGCCGAAGGAGGCGTCGTGCGCTCAACAGGCGAAGAGTTTGGCGCGCTCGCCGCATTGCATCTTCGCAGCGCGGTCCGTGAAGGTCTCCCAGAAACCGGGGTCATCGATGACCTCTACCTGCGGGGTGGGATCGGTCCACGTCGACTCTTGGCGCTCCTGGAACGCCTCGACCGTGACCGCTTTGACCCACGCGTCCGCGGAGTGCTCCTTCGCTTTCGTAGCACCGGCATTGGGATGGCCGTGGCACAGGAGATTCGCCAGGCCATCGCCGCGCTGGAAGCCGTCGGCAAGCGGACGATTTGTCACCTCGATGCGCCGACGGGCTCCGAGGTCTACGCCTGCGGGACAGCCCACGCGCGGCATCTCGACCCCGCCGGCACCGTTCGAATGTTGGGAGTCTCGTCGACGGCGCTTCATTATGGAGGAGCCCTGCGGCGCCTCGGCGTACGCACGGATTTTATCCGAATTGGCGAGTACAAATCTGCCGTGGAAATCTATGGCTCCTCGACGGCTAGCCCCTCGGCGCTTCGTGCCCGGGGCGCAATGTTGGACGACGCCTCGGCGCGAATGCGTCAGGACATGGCCCTCGACCGAGACATCGAGCTCGCAGAGGTCGGGGGGTGGATCGACCAAGGGCTCTTCTCGGCGAACGAGGCGCGCGATGAGGGCATCGTGGACGCGCTCACCGATGAGTACGAGCTGGGCTCTGCTCTCCGTGAAGGGCTCGGCAGCGCGCGTCGCCGGGAGAATCGCCCGAGGCAGGTGCCGAGGACGTTTGGTCGTGCTCCTCGCGTCGCTGTGCTGGTCCTCGATGGGTCCGTCGTGGACGGAGACAACGTGGACTATCCCATCGTGGAGATTCACCAGAGCGGCGCGCGAACGTTCATTCGAACACTCGAAGCCGTCCGCGCGGATGACTCCATCAAGGCGGTGGTCCTACGTATCGACAGCCCTGGCGGAAGCGCCCTCGCGGCGGATCAGATCTGGCGCGCCGTTCGTCGCTTGGCTGAGCGCAAGCCTGTCATCGCTTCGATGGGATCCGTCGCGGCGAGCGCGGCCTACTACATCGCCAGCGCCTGCCACGCGATCTACGCCAACCCGACCACCATCACGGGCTCCATCGGCGTCCTCTTCGGCAAGGTCGACTTTGCGCCCCTCGCCGAGATGTTGGGCGTCGGCATCGTGCAGCAGGAGCGTGGTGCGCATGCCGGCGCGGAGTCTCTGTACCGGCCGTTTCGTCCCGATGAACGCGCCACCGCCGCCGACCAGGTTCGGCAGTTCTATCGGCTCTTTCTCCAGCGCGTCGCCGTGGGACGCAACATGAGTGTGGCGGACGTGCACGAGGTCGCCCAGGGACGCATCTGGACGGGCGATGCCGCGCAGCGATTGGGCCTCGTCGACGAACTCGGCGGCTTCATGAGCGCGCTCCACGAGGCGCGAATGCGCGGCGGACTCGACGCCGACGCGCCCTTTGTCTCCGCTCCATCCCGACCCGGGAGTCTCCTCGAGTACGTTCTCGGGAGTTCGTTTTCGGCCGAGTCCGGAACTGCGCCTCAAGCGCGCGGCTTCGCTGAGCTCCAGGACGCGGAGAGCCGGCGCTTTGGCCTCGACATCGCCTTCGCCATCGCCGCCTCAGCGGACGCACCATTGGCGATCCTGCCCGTTGACGCAGACATCCGCTGACACAGGACTCAGCAGCGCTATGCTCCCCACATGCGCTGGTACGTCCCACTCCTGATTTTGCTCTCTTTGACAGCCTGCGAAGAGCGCACCCTTGAAGGCCCACCTCCCGCGGACCACGGCGAAGCGCCCAACGCCGAAGAAGACCCCCTCGGCGCGCGCATGCACGCCTTCGGCTTCGAGCGGGCGCCGGTGTACGAACCCGAGGAAGGAACGCTCTTTCGCGGCAACCTTCGGCGCGGACAGGTTGAAGACTATCCCGTCACCCTCGTTGGAACCCGCTGCTACGTGGCGGCGACGGTCGGCGCGGACAGTATCGAGTCTCTGGACATGACGATGGTGGACCCCAACGGAAGTCCGCTGCTTCGCGATGAAGACGAAGGAAACGAAGTCCTCTTGGGTATCCGCAACTCCTTGTGTCCTGCAGTTCCGGGCGTCTACCGCATTCGTGTTCGCGTCACCGAAGGAAGTGGCGACTTCGTCGTCCAGCTTTATGGCCACGACGTCATCTAGACGTTCGCAGAGCTGGCCTTAGCCGACCCAAAAAGAAAACGCCGCGCTCCAGAAGGAGTGCGGCGTTTTCATTTCTCGTCTGGGCCCGTGAGAGGGCCAGAGCGCTAGTTCACGCTTGCGGAGGCGCTCACTTCGACGCTCACTTCGACGCTCACGCTGAAGCTTGCGACGGCTGAAGCGACGGTGGTTCCAAGGGAGGCGATGCACAACGCGCTGGCGCTGGCAAGGTCACCGGCGCTCGTGGCGATCTCGCCCGCGGCGCTCGCCGTGGCTTCGATGCGCGCGGTGAGCCCGAGGAGGCGGCCCCAGTGGAGCTGAAGTGCTCGCTGCAGGTCTGCAACTCGTCCGCCAGTAGCTTCCCCGGCGAAGTCCACGGAGACGCTTGGCTCGCTGCACGTTCCTTCCGCGGTGATCTCGCTCTGGCAGGTTGCCTGGCACTCTGCGTTGGCTTCGACGTTCGGGGACCCCTCGCACATAGGCTCGGTGAACTCGCCGGTGCATCCACCGGAACAGGTGCCTTCGCATGTGCCGGAGGCTTCCGCCGTGCAGCTGCCGGAACAGCTACCGGTGCACTCGGCGCTGCAGCTACCCGTGCAGGTGCCATCGCAGGTGCCGACGCAGTTGCCTTCGTCGTCCGTCGCGGAACAGGTTCCATCACATGTGCCGGTGCAAGCGCCGGAGCAGGTTCCGGTGCAGGTCGCGGAGCATTCGCCGGTGCAGTCTGCGCTCGCCTCGACGGTGCAGGTGCCTTCGCACATGGCGTCGCAGGAGCCGGAGATCTCGCCGCCCGTACACTCGACTTCGGGCGCCGCTGTGACATCGACGTCACACTCCGCAACGCAGTCGGCGTATGCGTCGACGCTGAAGCTGCACGCCGGTGGAATCACCGTGACCGTGACCGCGGCGTCAGCCTCGGCGATGATCGCTTCGATCTCAGCGGCGACCGCGCCACACGTGGCTTCGCGCTCTTCTTGGTCCGCCGCCGGAGCGGGAACGTCGACACCAAGTTCCGTCGCAAGGTCGTTGCAGACGCCGAGGAGTTCCGTCGAGAGCTGGTTGGCTTCCGTTGACAAGGTGTCGACGGCACGAACGACGGCTTGCGCGCGCAGACCAGGGCCGTCGGCGCCAAGCTCGTCGCAGCCGATCACTGCGGTGGAATCGCAGGCGGTGGCGCCAAGTGCCGAGAGGCAAATGAGGAAGAGTTTGAGTCTCATAAGAATCCTAAATCGTTGGAGTATGACAGTGAATCGGTGCTCAGGTCGCAACCATACAAGCTGCAAACGCCGCTGCACCTCTCCCTGTGAGTAGACGGCGGCCCCGGCGCATGGATTCACATTCGAAGCGGGCCGTTCGTGGTCCAGGTTCGCTCAATGTTCGCTCAACCTTCGAGCGTTCTGTCCCTAAATGGTGAGGAGCGGGCTAGCGCTCGCCAAGGATATCGTCGAGGTAGTCCGCGTTGCCCCCGCAAACATGGGAAGCCTCGAAACCTGCCTGCGCGGCGCGTTCGCCGAAGGGCCGCGAAGACCCCGAGTCCATGAGGCAGCCCGGCCGGTTGGCGCGGTTATGAAAGACCGTCGCTGAACCTAAGGGGTCGGCGAGTCCAAAGCTGTGCCCGAGCTCGTGGGCGGTGGTTTCCCCGACCATGTTCGAGAGTGCTTGGACGGCACGTTCGACTTCCGCCGTGCGCCCCCCACGGCCCTCAACCTCGGCAAGCGTGGCGGGCGCGTTTCGAACGCCGCCAAAGATCTCGTCAAAGAGTGGATCGGGCTCCGGGCCGGCGCCGTCCGCGGGTGCGTCCGACTCCGAGAAGAAAAGAAACCCATCGATGAACACGCCGCCGTAGCCGGGGTAACCGTCCGACTGAGTCTCAGCGTTGGCGCCCCCGATGGTGTCGAAGAGGCGTAGATTGCCCACGTCTTTGCCGGGGCTGTTGTCGTAGCCGAAGAGACCGCGTCCGTTCGGGTCTGGACCACCGATTTCGATGACCGTGACACCGCTTGCTGTGACGTCGAGTGGACGCGCCGTGCGAACGTCGACGTTCCAGTCGGCGTAGATTTCCTCGATGCGTCGGGCCACCATGCCTTCGATGGTACCGGCGGCGGCGGCGACGCCAAAGAGCGGCAGACTGGCGTAGAACCCTGGAAGGAAGCGCAACCAAACGACCTGGCGAATAGGGCCGAGCTCCAGGCGCGCGGTGTTGCCGATGCCATTGAACTCGTCGAGACCAAGAATGTTGATCGGCGTGAACATGGCTTCGAGAACACCTCTGCCGGTCCCGAAGAGCTCGCTGACCAATGAGTCTCCGGTGTTCTCGGCCAAGAGCGCGAGCTGGAGTTCTTCGTTGGAACGCCACGAGAGAATGAGGTCCTCGCCAAAAGAGCGTCCGCCTCCGTCGCTCGGCGTGAACATGCCCTCCACGCGAATCAAGGTCAGCCCGTCGCCGCCTAGTTCACCGCCCAAGAAGCCGGCTCCACGCAGACTCACGATGGACTCGAGGCTCGCCACCTCCGGGGAGAGACCTGTGAAAATCGTTGGCTGGATCTCCAACACAATGTCGCGTTCCGTGCTCTCGCTGGCAGCGGCGCCGTTGACCTCGCTACGAAGGTAAATCTCCCCCTCGAAGGTCCCAGGTCGCACGCTGCCGAGGTCGGTGCTGAGCAAGACAACGCCGCGTTGCCGGTCTCCGCGCTGCGCCTGCCTCACCGGGAGTTCCCCGCTCACGGGGGCGCGGGCGCCGCCCTCAAGCTCGAACTCACCCGAGAACACCGCCGTGACGCTTCCTTCTTCGAGCTCGAGGAAACCATCCCCTTCAAGGAAGATCTCGTCGTTCCAATAAACGAGCTCATCGATGTCCAGGTCGAGGCGAATGGGAAGGTCCGTGACGATATCCAGAAGAAACGCAAAGGGCTCGCTCTCGACGTCCTCGTTTCGAATCACGACATCCGCGTTGTGAACACCTTCGCCAAAGGAGTTGATAAGGCGCGAGGTCAGCAAGAACGTCGCTTCGCCGCCTTCGATGCTCTCCGCGTTCAGCGTCGTCCCTTCGATGACGAGGACGGCGTCTTGGCCCAACGCGTCGAGGTTGGCGACGCTGACGCGCAGCGACGTTCCCGTCACCATGGGCACGGACGACTCGATATCTAAGATGATGGGCAGCACCGGCTGAATGACCGGAGGATCCTCGGCGCAAGACGCGAGCGTCAGGGCGACGAGGGCGAGGCAGGTTCGAAGCGTGGGCCGCATGTTCATTCCGGGATGCAAAGGAACTCGAGGGCTCCGCCGAGTGTCGACTCCAACGAGCATTCGTAGCCGGTGTCCCGGCACTGGTCATCGGACGTGTTGCAGTTTGGTGCACATACGTTTTCACCCGTGTTGTCTTCGAAACAGAAGGTACCTGTGCCGCAGTCAGCATTCGTTGTGCAACCGGCTCGCCCGCAGAGCCCACCGGGCCAGTCGAGACAGCCGCTTTGGCCTGCGCAATCGGAGAAGTCTGAGCAGGTGTCTCCATCGCTACCGCCGCCACGTCGCGCGCAGAAGCGTCCCTGCGGAAACCACTTGCAGGCCTCGAGGGCTCGGCAGTCGTCGTTTCGTGTGCAGGGAGAGCCACACTCGCTGTCCATTCCTGGGCCGGGCGTAGGGCACCCGTCTCCTTCGGGGCAGGAGAAGGTGAACTGGCAGGCGCGGTCGGCGCAGGTTCCATCGTTGCAAACCTGGCTGAGGGGACACTCGAGACTCGACGCACAACCGCTCGTGGCGGCCTCCTCGATTTCAATGAGGTACTCCGACGTGTCCATCGAGAAAGCGTCAATGGCGACCATGTACGTGCCGGATTCTCCCACACGCTGCGAAATCGTCTCCGTCGTTCCACTCGACACGGAGGTCGCGATGGTCGTGCCGCCGGGTCCCAGGAGCCGGACGCTCAGGTCTTGACCTGCTGAATCCGTCTCAAGGGTAATGTTCAGCTGGACAGGAGCGCTGACGCTGAAGCTGAAGTAGTCGATGTCTCCCGGACAGACCGACGCCAACGCGATGTTCGACGCGGGGAAGGGCGTGGCGTCCTCGCGGGTGTTGTTGTCTTCAAACTCATCCGGCGTGCAGCAGGCGCTCCCAGACTCGGAGCTGACTTCGAGGCTGTATTGATTGGACTCCCCGTCGTATCCGAAGACGCGCGCGTAAGCCGTCGTCGCCGCGCCGAAACAGTACTCGAGGGTCTCTTCGTTCTCGGTGCTCGCGCTGCTCGCGAGGGCGTCCCCGGAGGCGCTTTGGAGCTCGAGATCGAGGTCGCCTTCATCATGGCTAAATCCGAAGAGCCGAACGGTGACCCGTTCATTGGCCTCGACGGGGATTCGGAAGAAGTCGGAGTCGTTCGAGCAGGCCTCTCCGTCGGTGATCGGTGAAGTGTAAAGCGTCGCGTCGGGAGCCGTGTCGTCTTCCTCGCGTCCATCGTCGCCCATACACATATAGCCGCCGGCGGCGCCCTCGCAGATGTCTTCGACGGGGCCGCAGCCCGCGAGAACGGCGCCATCGGTCGTTGGCGTCGCGCCGCAGGTTCCGGCCGTGCATGGGTTGTCGCTACAGTCGGACACACAGAGGCCGCCCGCGGCGGTCTGCGCGCAGCGGCCTTCGCTGCAGTCGGCGTTGGTCGAGCAGGCCTCGCACTGAGCGAGGTCGCCGCCGCCGGCGCCCACCACGGCCTCGAACTCGATGACCGGGGAGTCGGTACGGTGGTCGCAGGCGCTTCCCGTTGGGTCATCGTTGTCCGTCGCGCTGACGACGATGTAGAAAGTCTGGCTATCAGCTTCGCCGATGACGACCGACGGGACACGAGCGCTCCATTCTCCGGAACGCGGTCGCATCACCAACTGCTCAAAATCTGTGATGTTGGGACGGCTCAGGTCATCTGGACGCGCCGTCGTGTAGAAGAGCAGTGGCGCGTCGCGCAGGTCCATGTCGTCGGTGACGTCCGCGCGAACTTCCCAGCCGCTGGCGCTGGTGAGTCGACCGCCATCCGCCGGCGAGATCACCGTGATGCTGGGTCCGGTGCCTGGGCAGTTGTCGCCGATCTCGCTTCGAAGCACGACGATGTAGTCGAGGGGCGTCTCGTGGGTTCCATCTCTGGCGACGAGGGGAATCGTCCATCGTTCGGCGGTGCCCGCCTGGCTGTCCGAAGGACACCACTCAAACTCCGCGCGCTTCGCGTCCGTTTGCGTGACCTCCGCGCCATCGGGGAGGGTGGTGCGTGCTTCGATGTCCACGCTCGCCGAGTCATCGTCGCGGACCTCGATGTCGAATCGCACACACGGGTCTTGTGCGAGGTCGTAGGCGTTGCCGGGACCCGGACGAATAAACGTGGGCGCGGCGTCCGTCGACGAGGTCACGTTGATCACGACGGGCGTGGAGTCGACAACGTCGCCGCCATCGAGGAGCTGAATGATCACCTCGTGTGCTCCGACGTGGCTCGCCAGCGGAGTCCAGCGAAACTCGCCGCCGGCGCTCGCGGAGCCGCTGATGCTCGCGGTTCGGTTGAACGCGGGCACATCCTCGGGCCCTTCGAACCCAAAGGTCAGGTCGCCATCGCCGCTCACGGAAATCGGCATTCTGAGAGTCTCCCCGACCATCACATTTTGAGAAGGGAGAGGGTCGATGGTGAGGTCCCCGCCAGGCCCGCAGGCGAGGCAAAGAGCAAGGGCACTCAAGGAAAGAGCTCGAAGTCGGTTCACCGGGAAAAGGTACCGTGGCCAGCGCCTCGCGGCCACCCGGCGGGAAGGCCAAGCAAGTAACGCGCCCGAGGACTGGAGCTAGTGGACCATGGGGTTGGCGAATTCGACGGTCATGTCGATGCTCAGAGTCGCTGCTCCCGGCGCTATTTGCGGCGGAATTGCGTCAAACGGTGCGCACTGAACGATCGCTTCGACGGCCGCCGCGTCCATGTCCGAGAAGCCGCTGGACCGCATACGGCGCGGGCGCGCGGTGAGTTCTCCACGGCGATTGACGACGAGCCGGTACACGGCGAGGCCCTGGTCCATCGCCACCATTCGGGCGCGGGGGAAGACCAGCGCGCTTTCGACTTGGCGGCGAGCCCGCAGATACCACCCCTGATAGCGTCGGCTCGATGTATCGAGGCCGTCGTTGCCGGAGCCCGGCTGGTGAGCCCGGGCGGCGCCGCCTTCGCGGGCGTCGTCTCCTTCACCTGCGGCGCCGGCGCCGGCTTGGCCGCCACGCCCGAGCCCCTCGCCCCGTCGCCGGCTGGCTTCGACGGTGCTTTGAACGAGCAGCATCGCTAGTTGTTCGGCGTCTTGGTTGTCGCTAGGCCGCGCGGAGGTTTGAGCGAGGGTGGCTGCGGGGCCCTCGTCCACCTGGGGGCGACCCGTCGCGACATTTGCGCGCGGAGACTCGCGGGTGCCGCGGCCTCCGGAAACGCCCCGGCCCGGAGATGGGGTGGTGCCGGCCAGTGCGGCGCGCGCGCTCCCTGCCGCTCGCTGCTCGAGGCCTTCCTCGATCTCTCCGTTCGCCTCCTGCCCGGCGGCCGCACGGGATTCTTCGCCGCTGCCTTCTTGAGAAGCCTCGGCGGCGAAGAGAGCGCCTTCCCGCACGGCGCTCCGAGTGGGAACCCGCCGTTGTCGCGTGCGCCCGCTCCCCGTCGCGAGAAAAGGCTGGTCGTTGGGGTTCGGCGTCGAGCGCCGGTTTTCGTACGAGGAGCGTGTGGAGCCCGTTCGAATACGCTGGATCTGACTGCGGTCCGTAGCCGTGAGTGGTGAGTCTTGAAGGTGCGCGTCGTGGGTTCGGCTCACCAAGAAGGTGATGTCCACGCTACCGCCACCGTCGCCACCGGCGGCGTTGCTTGCGCCGTGAACGTTGGCGCGACTTGAAGGTCCGCCAAGCTCCACGGGGACCGAGTGGCGAGCGCTTGGACGGGCGCTCTGAGCTTCGCTCGGCCTCACCTCCGCCAAGGGAAGCGCGTCCCAGGCGGTGGGCGTGCGTGGCGCGTCACGCGAGTACTTCGGAACGCCGACGAGGAACGCCGCGAGCAACGCGTGGAGCACGAGAGAGAGGCCCGCGCCTATGACGAAGCTGCGGGCGGATCCAGTGACTTGGGCTGCGAGGGGCTGCGCCACGCCTGAGCATAGCAGAGCACGCGCGGGGCAGCGGAAAGGCTGCATGAACCCGCGTGAACGCGATCTAGCGCTTCTTTTTGGCCTTTCGTCGCTTCGCAGAGCCGGAGGGCTTCTCGCCGGACTTCGCGTCGGCGTCGGGTTTTGTGTCCACGTCCGCTTTGTCCGTTTCCGATTTCGCGCTGGCCTTTTTCTCGCCGGCTTGACGGAGCGACAGGCGCATTCGGTCTGGAATGTCCCAGGCCGGATTCTTGAACGCGTGCACGAGCAAACCGACGGCCATGACGAACATGCCCATCGACGCGTACTGGGCTGGGGTCAGACCGCTGAAACGGACGTCGGCGCCGGCCTGGTCTTCGATACGAAGGAAGTCCAGCATAAAGCGGCCCGGGGTGTACAGAAGCGGCATCAACCCGACCCAGAGGCCCATCGGGCGCTTCTCCTTCGGGAACTTACGGAGAATCAACAGGAAGATAACCATCACAACGGCGGCGTAGATGACTTCGTAGAAGCCAAGGTCGTGACGCGCGACGCCCGAGTTGTTGTAGTTTTCGACGGCGAGGAAAAAATCTGATTCGGCGCCGGGGTGGTCGTGAACGACAAAACACCCGGAGCGGCCAAAGACCCAGCCCAGCGGGAAGGCGAAGCCCACGGCGTCAGCGAGTGCCCACGAAGGCATTTTGCGGCGCTTGCGCCAGACCCAGATGCCGACCATCGCCCCGACGAAGCCGCCGTAGCTGGAGAGTCCCATCCACTTCAAGTTGTTGCTTGGGTCTTCGAAGAAACGAAGCAGGTCCTCGGTCTCATAGAAAACCGCGTTCAAGAGAATCGCGAAAACGAAACCGATGAACACAACATGCGTCGCGAAGTCCGACAAGATGTGCGGATCGATGTCGAGACGCTTCGCGTACCACTCCGCCAGCTTTGTGCCGAGGACCACGCCGGTGGCGACGAGAATGCCGAAGGGCTGGATTGGGACGGGGTCGAATCCCTTCCAAAGCGCGATGAGGGACATGCCCGCGGCGAAGAGCGCCGTCGACATGGCCTGCTGACGCCACTTCGGGTTTGCCGCAGCGAGGGCGCATCCGACGAAAACAGCGCCCGCGAGATACGCGAGCGGAATCTCGATGGCGTCGAATTTGAACCAGGGAATAAAGAGAAAAGTCCGCATCGCGCGCGCACCCTAGCAGCTTGGCGGCAACTCGCACTGCCGCAGAATTATCGAAAAAACAGGCATTAAGCGGCCTGCCATCAAAGGCATCGCTGCCGCACGGGTCGAACCCCCGCCGGGCCGTTCTATTTCATGGAGCTTCCTGCTTTGTCGTTTGCACGAAGAACAGAATCGCGGATCCTCGCCGCATGAGCTTGGACCCCTTTGACGCCATGGGTGACAGCCCCCGCGCTTTCTTCTTCAAGGATGAGCCCAGTGGGTTGCGTGCGATCCTCTGCTTGGATGACCTTCGGCTTGGGCCTGCCGCAGGCGGCGTTCGAACCTGGACCTACGAGAACACGGAAGCTGCGCTCGCCGACGCCCGGCGTCTGTCTCGCGCCATGAGCATCAAGTGCGCTCTCGCGGGGTTGGCCGCGGGTGGCGCGAAGACGGTGATCTCGGCGGGACACCTGGTGCAGCGAGAGCGAGCGTTTGAGGTTCTCGGTCAGCGCATCGAAGAGTTAGGAGGCATCTATCGCTGCGCCGGAGATCTCGGCACAGGCGATGCGGACCTCCAGGCGATGGCTCGGAAGACGGGGTACGTACACACCAATAGCGTCGACCTCTCAGCGTCCGTTGCTCGCGGTACCCTGCGCTGTTTGGAGGCGCTCGTCGAAGCCAGGGGGCGACGGATCGAAGGGCTTCGTGTGGCGGTGCAGGGGTGCGGGAGTATCGGTGCTGCCGTCGCCAAGGCGCTCGGTGACGACGGCGCGGAGCTCTTCGTCGCGGACCTCGACGCGGAACGCGCCGAGCGCTGTTCAGCGGCGACGGGCGCGCGGGTGTTGTCCCCCAATGCGATTCTCCGCGCGGATGTGGATGTCTTGGTCCCCTGTGCTACCGGACACGTCATCACCGAGGAGCTTGCTCGTCAGACGCCCGCATTCGGTGTGTGTGGCGCAGCGAACAATGCGCTCGCTACACAGCATGTTGCGTCGATTCTCGCGGACCGCGGTGTTCACCATGTACCCGACGTGCTCGCCTCGGCGGGCGCCGTGATCGATGGGATCGGTGAGACTGTCATGGGCCTCGACGTCGCGGGCCGCGAGGTGCTCATCGACGGCCTCAAAGCCACCACCGCGTCGCTCTTGAAGCGAGCGGTTCGGGAGCGACGGCCGCCGGAGCATCTGGCGTGGGAAATGGCCAAAGAGCGGATGCAGGCCGCCTAGCGGCGCGGCACCCTCCGTTGACGCGTCCTGTGGGGCTGCTATCGCCAATGCATGACCGAAATCGTTCGTGTAGGGGCTCGCGAAATTCTGGACTCACGTGGGAATCCCACCGTGGAAGTCGATGTCGAACTTGCTTGCGGAGCCTTGGGCCGCGCAGCGGTTCCGTCTGGCGCGTCCACCGGCGAGCACGAAGCGCACGAGCTTCGTGACGGAGACAAAGCTCGCTACCTTGGCAAGGGCGTCAAAAAAGCCGTCGCCAACGTGCGTGATGCGCTCGCGCCGGAGGTCCTTGGCCGCGATGCCCTCGACCAAACCGCCCTCGACTTCGCGATGGTTCAGCTCGACGGCACGCCGACGAAGTCGACGCTCGGAGCCAACGCCATCCTCGGCGTGTCCATGGCTGCGGCCCGCGCCGCATCGCGCGCCGTGGGTCTGCCGCTCTGGCGCTACCTCGGCGGCGCCCAAGCGCGCATCCTGCCCACGCCTCTGATGAACATCATCAACGGCGGCTCCCACGCCGACAACGGTCTCGAGATTCAAGAGTTCATGGTGGTCCCCGTCGGCCTGCCAACGTTCAGCGAAGCGCTCCGCGCGGGTGCGGAGACGTTCCACCATCTGAAGCGCCTCTTGTCCGAGGAGGGCCACGCAACCAGCGTTGGTGACGAAGGTGGCTTCGCGCCACGACTCGGCAAGAACGAAGACGCTCTGGCATTCATCACGAAGGCCATCGAAGCGGCTGGTTACAAGCCCGGTGACGAGATGGCCATCGCCCTCGACTGCGCCGCGAGCGAGTTCTACAAAGACGGCGTCTACACCCTCGACGGCAAGCCACATGACGCTGGCGAGCTTGTCGCGGCCTACGAAGGCTACTGCGAGAAGTACCCCATCATCTCCATCGAAGACGGCTGCGATGAGAACGACTGGGCTGGCTGGAAGGTCATGACCGACTCCCTTGCCGAGGACTGCCAGCTCGTCGGCGACGACCTCTTCGTCACCAACGTGGAGCGCCTCAAGAAGGGCATCACGGAAGACGTCGCGAACGCCATTCTCATCAAGGTCAACCAGATCGGCACCATCACCGAGACCTTGGACGCGATTCGCCTCGGCGAGCTCAACGGCTACGCCTCGGTCATCTCACACCGAAGCGGAGAGACATCGGACACTTTCATCGCCGACCTCGCCGTCGGTACGAGCGCTGGGCAGATCAAGACAGGGTCAGCTTCGCGCTCAGAGCGCATCGCGAAATACAACCAGCTGCTTCGCATTGAAGAACAGCTTGGGTTGGGGGCGATATACGCCGGCGCCTCCTCCTTCGCCTGATTCTCCTTGGATTCTCCGCCCAGCACGCCGTGCTCGGCGTTCCCGGCGGCTCGGCATCCACAGATGCCGTCGCCGCCGGCGCCTTGATCACGACGCGCTGGACGAAGAATCCGGGGGGCTCGGCTTCCGCTCTGCCTTCGGCATTCGCTTTCCGTCAGCACCCCTGACTGCGGCTCGGCATTGACTGAAGCGCTGGACGAAGAATCCGAGGAGGTTCGTGGGGGCGAGGTTCGCTCTGCCTTCGGCATTGGCTTTCCTCACTCGGCATCGATCGATGCGCTACGAGGCGGCTTCGCCCTGAAGGAGCCGCGGTACGCTGTTGGCGTCGAAGCTGCCGGCGCGGAATCCATCGTCGATGAGGATGGAGCGAATCAGCGGGATGTTCGTGTCGTGGGGGGCGAACTCGGATCCGGCGAGAAGTCGGTCCAATGTGAGGGCAGCCTGATGACGAATCGGCGCGAAGGATGTGACGCGCGCGAGGACGTTGCCGTCATCCGTGGGTACAGGGCTGCCGACGGCGCATGAGGGTTCAATGACCACGCTGCGTTGAGGAGCCGCGGGGAAGCGAAGGGCGCTGGGCACCGCGCCGCGCTGTTCTTCGTTGACGGCGACGATCCGCGCGCCGATGGCGTGGCCGCTCGGTTGAAGCACGCGCACCTCGTCGGGGAGCGGAGCGCCGGCTGCAAGCTGCAGTTGAAGGTTGAGAAGGTCGAGGCCGGTGGCACGCTCGAGGACTGCGTGAAGGGAAGGTAGCCCGAGGCGAGCGCCGCTCGTGTACAGGGTGCCGTCGGCGGTGAACACCATCTCCACGCGAATGAGTCCAACGCTGCCGAGCTCCTTGGCGACGCGGATGGCGATATCGAACATCCTCTCGCGGCTCGCTTCGCCGTCGATGCGGAAGGTGAGGGCGGGCGACGGTGACTCCTCAAGGAGCACGGCTCCGCCATGTCGAAGTGTCGTCTCACACTCCGTCACAGGTTCCACGGCGCCTTCGCTGTCCGCAGCCACGAGGACCTCAAAGGTTCGGGCGCGGGGAAGCCAACGCTCGACATGGAGAGCCCCCGTCTCACCGAAAAGCCCGCGGGCCTTGGACCACGCTTCACTTAGGTCGTCCTCGTCTTCCACGACGACATGCCCTGGCCCCACGTCGGGGCGAAGTGCGAGGGGATAATCGAGACGGTAGCCGATGGAGTTGGCTTCGTTCTCGTTCTCGGCGAGCTCCGACGGGACACTTTGGGCGTTCGCGCGCTCGACGCATGCGCGGAAAGCGGTTCTTGAGCGAACCGTTTCGAGCGCGTCGGGATCAAGGCCGACGTAGGTGAGGCCTTCGGCTTCCAGGGCGCGGGCGAGCGCAGTGTCTTCTGCGACGTCGCAGAAACCTGGATGGATCGCATCGACCTCGTGTTCTTTTGCCAGCGAGACGAGCGTTTCCGGACTCAAGGGTTCCGCTAGTTCGATGCTCTTGTCGCAGGACTCCGCGTAACCTTGGCCAGAACCGGCGTGGAGGCCGATGGTCTCAATGCCGAGGCGGCGGCAGACGCGCGAGACGGGAAAAGCAGCGGAACTCTGACGAGCGATGAGGATTCGGGAGAACACCGCGCGAGTGTACCCCCTTCGCAGCGACACGCCCCCGCAAAGCGCGTTTGACCTGAATCCATGCCCTCTTCATGGTCGTCCCGTGGAGGTCGTCGTTCGCAGTGAGGGGTTGGAATCCCAGCCCGTTTCAAACACGAAAGTCCGTCGATGGGCCGAAGCGATGCTTCACGCCCTTCATCGGCAAGACGCGGAGCTCAGCGTGCTTCTGTGCAGCGACGAGATAATTCACACCTTGAACCGGGACTTTCGCGGCAAAGACAGCCCGACTGATGTCTTGGGGTTCGCCATGAACGAAGGCGAGGCGCCTCATGTTCAGGCGCATATCTTGGGGGACATCGTGATCTCGATGCCGACGGCGCGACGCCAGGCAGGAGAGCACGCCCGCACGATCGCAAGTGAGGTTCGCTGGCTTCTGGCCCACGGTCTGCTTCACCTCCTCGGCTACGATCATCTAGAATTCGGGGAGTATCGACGGATGATGGCGCGCCAAGATGTGTTGGTGTGGGCAAAGAGCCCCTAACTGTGGATAAAGTGCCTCGGCCGATGGGGCCTGTCCGTCACTTTGCTCGTCGTTGTTCGAGAAAAGACTATTAGTTACTGACGTTTACGGCGCATGTGTGCGTTGTCGTGCGGCCGAATGTAGCAGCCCTAATCCCTGTGGAAAGCCTGGGGACATCTTCTTTCGCAAGAGGTTTTTGGGAGTCGACACAAAATCGAATTTCCCCGGATTTAGGGATTTGCTCCCAAAAAACCCTTGTGCGGCGAAAAAAGCCGTGGCTAAGTTCGATTGCACGGGCGGTCTGAATCGTCGCGCAGCGCAAATAGCACGAGAAAAACGGATACTGGAGGGAACGATGGCGACGACCAAACGGATGACGAGGGCTCAGATCATGGGCGAGCTCGCGGACAAGACGGGTCTGAGCAAGCGAGAGATTGCGGACGTGTTCGAGAAGCTCAAGGAGCTGATCAACCAAGAACTCGTCAAGCCACATGGTGAGTTCATCATTCCAGACCTCGTAAAGCTTAAGCTCAAGGTGACTGAAGCCAAAACTGGCGTGAAGTACCGCAACCCAAACACCGGCGAAGAGATCATCAAGGATCGACCCGCTTCACGAAAAGTGAAAGCAACGCCACTCAAGCGACTCAAAGACGCGGTCATCTAGTCGAGTTTTCTCGTCAGAAAGCCCTGGCTCGCGCCGGGGCTTTTTCGTTCCGTCCCTCGGGGGTTAGGGTGCGCTTGGCGAAGGGGCCTGCATCTCGCTGGGCTGCATCTCGCTGGGCTGCATGCTCGTCGAATCACTGTCCATGGTGTTCGGCGCCATCGAGGCGCTCATCGGCGTGGCCCGCGGCCTTCGCCGGCGAGTCGCGAGCATCCCTGTGACGCGTCCGATGCCGGCAATCGCGGCGACGTAGCTCGCGTCCGTGTTGATTCGCACCTCATCCCCGTCGGCTTCGATGGTCACGCGTGGCACCATCATGCGCATGAATGTAGGCATCGCGTCCATCTGGCGGTCGCGCTCCGCAGCCCAGAACTCCGCCGCGGCGGAGGCAGCCTCTTCGTCCGGGTAGTGAGCGACGCCTCGCACCGCGACGCCCTGTCCGGTGTCCGCGAGGCCAAGCCGAATCCGTTCGGGCAAGTGAGCGAGGTCTGCCCGAGCGCTTCGCACAAAGTTCTGTACGCCCTCCGCTTCGAGCGTGAACGCTTCGCCTTCGCCCATGGAGAGCAGCGCGTCCGCACCTTCTCCGCTCGGGCCGGTCTCGTCCCCTTCTTCCTCGTCTTCGTCTTGTTCGGCCGCCTCACGTTCAGCCCGAACCTGGGCAATACCCAAGACGCGGACCAGGTCTTGTGGCCGGGTGATGGTGAAATGACGCGGACCCACCACGGCGACGACACGAGTCGTGGTGTCGTCGTTGGGCCAGTCCGCGACGTCCACCCCTTCTTCACGTCGCCAGCGCACTCGGGTGCCATGGGACTGAGCCATCTGTTCGACGGTGCGGTCCATGAACGCGCGCCCTTCTTCGAGGTGCGAATGCCGACCGGCCATGACGAGCCGCGAGCGCTGTAAGTTCGGCGTGGCGATGAGCAGGCGATCCAGGTCCGCAAGGGGTTCGATGCCCGAGCCTTCGAGGATCAAACGCCAGTCTGGGATGGCGTCCAGGAGGGCTCGCACCTGCGGCGCCAGCCGCGAGGCGCGGATGCGTTCCATGTTCATCCGAATCGCCAGCTGTGCGCCGGGCGGAATACGTGAAGTGCCCCCATCGCCGTCGGCGCCGCCTCCGTCGCTTTCGACACCAGCGTCTTCGGGGCCTGCATCGGGGCCCGCGTCTGGGCCTGCATCGGGTCCTGCGTCTGGTCCTGCGTCCGGGCCCGCGTCTACGCCCGCGTCTGGGCCTGCGTCTGGGCCTGCGTCGACGGCATCGCCGATTCCTTCGCCTGTGGCGCTCTCGATCGCCTCGACCTCCTGCTCTTCGGGAGGCGTCACCTCTTCACCCGCGGCGACCATCATTTCATCGCTAATTCCGAACTCGACATCCACAGGAAGTTCGAATTCAAAGGCGAGGGGAGGAGCCTCGTGTCCTCCAACATAAAAACCAACGCCGAGGTGCAGCGCAAGGGACAGGACCGCACCAAAGAGTGCTCCATTTCGGACGGATCGGGCTTTCAACGCTTCCGCCCCGCTTGACCACCCGTCGAGGGCATGAAAAACCCACGCCACTCGTCCGACATTGGAAGGCAATTGGGCCCAAAAACGTTGGTGAGGGAGCCGTTCATGCGTTCGTTAGACTCGTCTCTGCTCGTTCTACTCATTCTTTGTGCCTGTGGAGCCGAGGCTCCCGAGGGTGACCCGGTTGTGACGGACGAACAAGCGGCAGCCGCGGCAAATGCCGAGGCGGAGCCGGAGCCGGAGCCAGAGCCGGAGCCAGAGCCGGATTTAGGACCGCCAAAACGAATCTTCGCCCGGCGCTTTGTGGTGCCAATTCGGGCAGCCGCGGACCGCGAGTCGGACCGTATCGGTTACCTGCGTGCTGGCGCAGTCCTCGAAGCGACGACATCGCGCCCCGTGTCGATGGAGGGCTGTCGCGAAGGTTGGTACGAGCTGAGCACCGGCGGCTTCGTCTGCAACGGCCGCAAGGTCATCGCCTTCGACGGCCGCCGACTGCCGGAACGCCGGTCCCGGCAGCCGAGTCGCGAAGATCCGCTTCCGTACGAGTACGGGTTCGTTCGCCGCGAAGCACCGATGTATCGACGCCCGCCCACGGATGAAGAAGCCGCGGAACACGAAGGCTATCGAATCCCGGGTGCAGAGCCGCCGCCGGAGGCCGAGACATCCGAAGGGAATGAAGGCGGGACGGACCTTGAGACCGCGCCGACCACACCCATGGCCGCATCCATGAGCACGATGGAAGTCGCGGAGATGGCCGCAGCGATCGGTGCCGCCGCGATGGAAGGCGCAGAGGGCGCAGCGGAAGTCGAGGAGGACCTTGGCCCAACCCTTGAGACCTTGTCGGGTTCTCGAGACTCCGTCGTGATGCGCACGATGATGCGCGGCTTTTTCGTCAGCCTGGACCGCAGCGTTCGGCGTGGCGCACGTCGCTACTGGCGAACGCAGAACAACGGCTACGTCCCCTATCGCCTCATCATGAAGCGCGAGGGGAGCGACTTTCAAGGGGCCGAGATTCACGGCGGAACCACGTTGCCCGTGGCCTTCGTCCTGGACCAACGCGCCAACGCTTACACCCGCGACGCGAACGGCCGTTTCAGGCCGGCCCGTGGTGCGCGTCGATACCGTGAGTCGTTTCTCGTGGCGGAGCGTGTAGAAGACGGGCGCCACACGTACGTTCGAGTTCAGGAGCTGCCGCCTGCGCCGCCGGAGCCCACGCCGGAAGAAGAGGGCGAGGGCGAAAACCCAGCAGAAACAGGTGCGGACGACGAAGTCGCCAGCGATGAGGCAGAGCCCGAGACGGCGGCGGAGCCAGAACCGGAGCCTGAAGAGGACCCCACCGAGGCCATCTGGCACCGGACTTCAAACCTTCGAATCGCCGAGCCTGAGCCTATGCGCGAAGAGATGGAGGCGGGCGATAAGTGGTTCGACATCAACCTGGAGAACCAGATTTTGGTCGCCTACGAAGGAGAGCGCGCCGTCTATGCGACGCTGATCTCCTCGGGATTGCCGGACCGTTCGAACATGCCGGAGCGCGACTACGAAACCCTCGTCGGGCTTCATCGTGTGAAATCCAAGCACCTCACCGATACCATGGATGGCGACACGGCCTTCGACGGCCCCTACAGTGTCGATGATGTTCCCTACGTCATGTACTACGAGCTGGCCTACGCTCTTCACACGGCGTTCTGGCACAACCGCTTCGGGCGGCCGAAGAGCCACGGTTGCGTGAACCTCTCTCCACTTGATTCTCGTTGGCTCTTCAACTGGGCCGATCCTCCGCTGCCCATCGGTTGGCACTCCGCTTACCCGACGGAAGAAGTCCCAGGTACGTGGATTTGGATCCACGGGGACACACTGGGTCGTCGATGAGAGCTGTCGCCGCGTGCCTGCTTGTCGCTGCATGTGGTGGCGGCGCACAGCTTGTCCAAGGAGACCAGCGAGAAGAACGAGCTCGCGAAGCGTTTGCCGACGGAGAGGCAGCCTGGACCCATCGTGGTGAGGAAGAGTCCGCTCGCGCGGCGGCGCAGGCCTACGCTCTCGCCGTCGAGAACGGAATGGACGAAGCGCTCGTTCCGTCGGCGCGCGCGCACTTCTACCTGGCCGACTGCCACCTTCGGTTTCAAAGCGAGCGTCGCGGCGAATTTCTGACGGAACTGGAGCGAAGTGTTCGTGTCGCTCGCCGAGGCGTTGCGGAAGACCCCGAGGGCCCCGCGAGCTACTGGCTCGCCGAAGCGCGCTGGGTGTGGGCACGCGCTCAAGGGCCAGCCACGTTCCTCATGGTCGAAGATGAGCTGCACGAACTAGCCCGCGAGAGCCGAGCGAACGACGCGGCCTACGACTCCTTTGGGCCGGATCGGATGCTCGGTTCGCTCCTGGCGCGCACGCCGAGTTTTGCCGGCGGCGACCTCGTGGCCAGTGAACAGCACTTTACCGCGGCTCGTACGGGAGCACCGCACGACCCACGGACCTTGGTGCGCATGGCCGTGGAGTTTGCCGTCGCCAGCGAGCAAAGACCGCTCTTCGAGAGTCTCCTCGACGAGGTTCTTGCCGCCCCAGGTCAAGACCCGGACAGCGTTTGTGCGCGACAACAGGCGGAGCAGATTCGTCCCAAGGTCCGAAAGTTCTTCCCCCGGGCCATCGGCAACATCGAGTAGCTCAGGGCGTCAGGTCGTCGCCGTGTTTCGCGATAAGTCGCTCGGCCTCAGCGTGCGCCTCGGGGGTGTCTACGTCGATCCACATGGCATCTCCGACGTCCGCGACGCGCATTTTTCCGCGTGCCGCGAGCTCCCCAACGCCCTGGGAGAGAGAGCACCCCTCAGGTCCATCATGCGCCTGAAGCGACTCGATGAGTGAGCGGTTGATGCGAAACACGCCCGTGTCGAGGCAGTCGTACTTCTCAAGCTGCTTGTGGATCTCCACGATTCGGTCGCCATCGACACGAACTTTGGTCGCGTCATCCAGGTCGAAGCAGCCCGGAATGTCGTAGTCGATTCCGAGGACCGCTTCGTCGCCCTCGAGAGGAAATGCGTGCACCCGCTTCACCAGCGAGGGCGACCAGAGGTGGTCGCTCATGACGACGTAGGTGGGACCCACGACAAAGGACTCTGCTTTCAGGAGGGAGGTGCCATTGGGCTTCTCGTAGTCGTCGTTCTGGAAAAACGTGATTGGCAGGGGCAGGTCCAGTTTTTCCAATTCACTGCGCAGAACGTCACCGAGGTGGCCCACAATGATCCCCACTTCCTCGACTCCGGCCTCCGCCAGTCCCTCGATGACACGGACGATGAGCGCTTTGCCAGCCACTTTCTCAAGTGGTTTGGGGTAGGGGCGGCCGAGAACGAGGCGGGTTCCTTTTCCGGCGGCGAGGATGATGGCTCTGTTCATAAGTACATTCCGTGGTGAAGGCTTCACAGGTGTGGCGCGGGGGCCACGCAGCGGGAAGCGGAGATGAAGGCGTCATAGCCTTCTTTTGTCGAGGCGGATCTTCCAATCCGAGCGTTCTAGTCAAAAACTAAGCTTACGAATGCACTTCTTTGGCCAGGGGCCTGCCTCCACCCGCTCACCTCTGGCTCTTGGGCCCTATCGTGCTAGCGAGGGTAGGCAAGAAAGACATTTCATCGATGCAGACACCCACGATTCAACCCGCCGAAGGAAAGCTCGGCGTTCTTCTTCCTGGAATGGGCGCCGTTGGCACCACCTTCATTGCAGGCTGCCTACTTGCCCGTAACGGCGTCGCGAAGCCGATTGGCTCCATGACCCAGATGGGCACGATCCGCGTTGGAAAGCGAACCGACGCAACGTCGCCCTACGTGAAGGACTTCGTTCCCCTCGCGGGTCTCAACGACCTCGTCTTTGGTGGCTGGGACTTGTTTCCGGATGACGCCCTCACCGCCGCGAAAGAAGCCGATGTGCTCTCACGCGAGCATCTCGAAGCCATCGGCGACGAGCTCGCCGCCATCAAGCCGATGAAGGCCGTCTTCTTCCCCGAGTTCGTGAAGCGCTTGCGCGGCGAGCACGTGAAAAGCGGAGACAACAAGATGGAGCTGGCGGAAGCCGTCCGCGAGGACATCCGCAACTTCAAGAAGGACAATGGCCTCGCCCGGGCGGTTGCTGTCTGGTGTGGAAGCACGGAGGTTCATCGCGAGCCCACATCGGTCCACGAGAGCGTTGAAGCTTTCGAAGCCGGACTTCGCGCCAGCGACCCCGCCATCAGCCCTTCGCAGATCTACGCCTACGCGTGTCTTCAAGAAGGCGTTGGCTACTGCAACGGCGCGCCGAACCTCACGTGCGAGCTCAAGTGCATGCAGGAACTCGCGAAGAAGACCGGCACAGCTCTCTCGGGCAAGGACTTCAAGACGGGTCAGACCCTCATGAAGACGATTCTGGCCCCTGGATTCCGCGCGCGTCAGCTTGGTATTCGTGGATGGTTCTCGACGAACATCCTCGGCAACCGAGACGGCGAGGTTCTTGAGGATCCCGACAGCTTCAAGTCCAAAGAGGTCAGCAAGCTCGGTGTCCTGGAGACGATTCTTCAGCCCAAGATCCAGCCTGAACTCTACGGCGACCTCTACCACAAGGTCCGCATCAACTATTACCCGCCTCGCGGCGACCAAAAAGAGGGCTGGGACAACATCGATATCTTCGGTTGGCTCGGATACCCGATGCAGATCAAGGTCGACTTTCTCTGCCGCGACTCGATCCTGGCGGCGCCTCTCGTTCTCGACCTGGCGCTCTTCACGGACCTCGCGCAGCGCGCAGGCATGAGCGGAATCCAGGAGTGGCTCAGCTTCTACTACAAGAGCCCGACTGTGGAGCCGGAACTCTACCCTGAGCACAACCTCTTCGTGCAGCTCGCGAAGTTGAAGAACACGCTTCGTTGGATGAAGGGCGAGAAGCCTATCACCCACGTCGAAGAAGAGTCCTAGGGCGCTTCTCCGCCCAGCACGCCGTGCTCTGCGTCACTCGGCGGCTCGGCATCCATAGATGCCCTCGCCGCCGGCTCCTCGATCACGACGCGCTGGACGAAGAATCGCGAAGCTGTTCCAGGGGATTTTCGGGTTTTTGTCTGAGCTTCACTCGGCTGTTCGGACGTGAAAAAGCCCACGCTGTCTCGAGCGCGGGCCTTTCACGTGAGGACGCTGTTGCCCAGGACTAGCTATAATTGCGTACTACGACTTCGCTGACCTTGCCGCGGCGTCGGCCGTTGCAGTTGATGGCGCGGGGAGCAGCGACGATGTCGATGTTGTGGTCTTTGTAGAGTTCGCGAATGAACGGGACGTCGCTGTTGCTGAGCATGAGCTTGCAGCCACGTCGGTCGAGTTCGTTGTACACGTCACGCAGTCGCGTCTGATCTTCTTGGCTGAAGCCATTCTTGGTGTAGCTGGTGAAGCTCGCGGTGGTGGACACCGGCTCGTACGGCGGATCGAAGTAGACGAAGTCGCCCGGACGGGCGCTCTTGAGGAGGCCGTCAAAGCCCGACTCGACGATTTTCGCGCGTTTCAGCACATCGCTCGCGACGTGCAGACCCGCTGGGTCGACGATGCGCGGGTTCTTATAGCTGCCGATGGGCACATTGAACTCGCCGCGGCGGTTGACGCGATGGAGGCCGTTGAAGCAGGTCTTGTTCAAGTAGATGAACATCGCCGCGCGCTGGGTTTCGTTCCCCTCGGCCTTCTTGAGGGCGTTGTACTTCTCGCGAGTCGCGTAGTAGCGCTCCTTTCCGTGGTCCACGGCGAGGATCTGCAGGTTCGCGATAACCCCGTCCACATCGTCACGAATCGCTTTGTACGTGTTGATGAGGGACGGGTTGATGTCGCAAAGCAGGGCGCGCTTTGGAAGGCGCGAGAAGAAGAGGGCGCCACCGCCGACGAAGGGCTCCACGTGCCGCATCTTGTCGACGCCGGAGGGAAGCAGGGGTTCCAACTGAGGGATGATGCGTCCCTTGCCGCCCACCCATTTGACGAAGGGACTGGGGCGGCGGGCTTCTTCCACCGCACCGCGGCGAGCAGCGGCGAGTTTGGGAACCGCAACGCGTTTGAGGGCGATTCGGGCGAATGGAGACGATGTAGCCATGTGTAGGTGCTATCCTACATGTGGCTACATCCCAAAAAAACGACAAGCTTAGGGCGTGAGTGAGCGGAGTCGCCTCCACAGCAGCACGGCTTGAGCCAGGATCTGCGCCGTCAGACCGAGCCAAGCGCCGAGCGCACCAAGCCCCAGCCAGATGCCTAAAAAGTAGGTGAGCGGAGGCGTAAAGACCCACGCCGTGAGCACACCGACGTACGCGGAGTAGCGAACGTCTCCGACGCCGCGGAGCATCGCACCTCCCACCATCGCCAAGCCATCGGCGAGCTGGAAGACGCCGCCGACCAAGAGCAGAACGGCGACGATGTTCTGAAGCTCCGTGTCATCGGACGCGAAGGTTCGTGCCATCGTGTGACGCAGGACGGCAATGAGCACGAACCAAACGAGCGCGTAGATGACCGCGACGCGAAGGCCCAGTCGACCGACGACGGGGATGAGCTGTCGTCGCTGCGCGCCATGCGCCTGACCCGCCAACACCGAGCAAGCCTCCGCTACGGCGGCCATCGGCAGGAAGACGAAGTGCATCAGCTGCAGCGCGACTTGGTGCGCCGCCACCTGTCGTTCGTCCGTTGCGCTCAACAGAACGGTGATCAAACCGAAGCTACCGATCTCCAAGACAAACTGAATGCCCGTCGGCGCGCCCATCTTTCGGAGAGCCCGCAGGTCATCTGCCATGGGCCTTCGCACCCTTCGCCGCTGCGCGGGCGCGAGGGTCACGACCTGGATGACGTACGCCGCGAGCGTCGCGAAGGCCGCGCCCTCCACGCCCCAGTCGAGGACCAAAACGAAGAGGACGTCGAGACCGATGTTGACGGCGTTGGCCACGAGGGCAGCGCGCATGGGCGCGGTGGAATCACCGGACCCGTAGCGGACCTCTCGCAGCGCGACGTAGAGCATCGAAGGGATGCCGGCGAGCCCAAGAATCCATGCGTAGTCCCGCGCGGCTCGCCCTGCGACAGCAGAGGGAGCCAGAGAGGGAAGCAGGGGCGCGATGAGCCCCACACACAACGTGATGAGCATCCCCACGACGAGCGCTGCGGCCAAGGCGGCGCCGGCGTGGCGCTCGATGGCTTCTTCGTCACCAGCGCCGCGCGCCTGAGATACGAGGACCTTGCTTCCACGGAAGAAGCCGAAGCCGAAGCCCGCGAAGACAAAGAAGGTGATGGAGCCGAGGCCCACGCCTGCGAGCGCGCCGGCGCCAAGCGTGGAGACACAAAAGGTGTCCACCAACGACATGAAGGCGTGGGAGACCATGGACACAGCGATGGGCCCGGCGAGGCGAAGGAGTTCACGGCCAGGCCTGTTGGACCAGTTGAGCGTAGGAGCGGAACGATACGGGGGAGACATGACAAAATCCGGAAGCGGAAGGGGGACGAGGGCGCACATGCGTACGCAAAGATGAGGAGGGCGCGCCCGCAATACGGGGCGGCGCGTCTGACGCGCGCGCGGATGCACGGCTGTCGTGAGCGAGGGGATACTCAGCAGGCGGATGAACTCGGCGCCGGACGTAGGTCCGGCGTCGTTATGCGTGTCGGTTCAAGGGAACGTGACGCTAAGAGTTCGCAGTCGGTGCCTGCTGGCCGGTAACCGGTCCCGCGGTCCATGGCATCTGCTTGGACGTGACATTGAGCGAGCATCCGCAAAGCGGAAGAACAGCGCAGCTATTGTCGATCGTGCAGCAAAACATAGAACCTTACCTCTTCGATCCCCTTTGAATACCGCCGGGGCTCGGTCAAGGACTTTTTCTAAACACGACGTTGTTTTTGTCTCGCGAGTGCTTTTTGAAGTTGACTTTCAATAACAAGTCAGCACACTTGAGTTCATGTTGGTGTGTCACTGCGAGCGAGTTCATTGTCGCGACATTCGAGCCTGTGTAGATGCAGGCGACGACAACGTGAAGGCTGTCCAACGGCGTTGCGGCGCCGGTTCCAAGTGCGGTGGTTGCTTGCCACTCATCGAGGACATCGTTCGCGTCGAGCGCCAGCGTCCGAAGTCAGACGCCGCCGCCTAGAGCGCCGGTCGCTAGAGTGCTTTGAAGAGGGCACGGACCAAGTCGGCTTCCTCTTCTTCGAGGCTGACGCGAGGGCGATCCGGATCTTGGGCTTCGCGGGTGCTCACCAAGTAGAGCGCCGTTTGCGCGAGGGCGGCCACCACGTAGAGCAACTCGGCATGCACCGGTGAATCCGGGAGACTCTCCGTATCCAAACACATGGGCGTCTCACGCTGGACCGTGGTGTCGACGCCGGTGCCGAGGAAACTCGCCATGTGCTGTGCTCGTTGCATTCGAACCGCCTCTGCCCGCTTGCGAGATGCGACGAGCCCTTCCGCTGCGCGCGCGGCCCAGGCGGCGGCCATCGTCAGGGCTTCAAAGCCGAGAGGGGGCTTGGCTCGAAAAGAGGCGGGCGCAGAGCGTGACGCGGCCTCGGCCCGCTCGGCGGCGGCGGCACAGGCTTCGCCACGTCCGCGACGAGCGGACTCCTCGACGCTCTCCAGCGTTTGGCGGACGAGTTCCTCGGCCTCCGGTACGCTCGTCGCGACTTCGGCGGACCAGGTCAGGACCACGAGCAACGCCTGGTCGAGGGCGGTCCCCGCGGCGCCTGCCAGCCACATGAGCCAGACGGGTGATGGGCACTGGTCCCAGGCCGCGCCCAGCTCGGCATCGAACTCGGCGCTCCAGGACAGAAGCTCCGCGGGAGCGTCCATCTTGGTGAGAGTCGCCGAGACCTCTGCCATTGCTTACTCGCGGATCATTTCGGCGAGGTAGTTCTCCTTACCGACTTCTTCGACGAGGTGAAGCTGGGCTTCAAGCCACTCGATGCGTTCTTCGTCTTCGGCGAGAATCTTCTCGAGAATCTCGCGTGTCCCGACGTCCGCCGCTTCCAAGCAGAGGCGAATGCCGTCCTTGAGGCGGGTGACCGCGTCGAGCTCAAGGGCGAGGTCGACCTTGTGCTGTTCGATGGGGTCTTCGCCGACGCGGACCGGGTTCATGCGCTGCATGTTCGGTACGCCGTCGAGGAACAGAATACGTCCGATCACCTGGTCGGCGTGCTTCATCTCTTCGATGGACTCGTTCCACTTGTGCTTGTGGAGCCGAGCGTAGCCCCAGTCCTCACACATCTTGGCGTGGATGAAGTACTGGTTGATGGCGGTCAGCTCGGAGCTGAGAACCGCGTTGAGGAGTTCGATGACTTTGGGGTCGCCCTTCATAGACGCGTTCATACCGCTCTCTGCTCCGCCTGTAAACGCGCGAAATTGGCCCACGAGCGCTGCAGACACGTACGATCTTGGCGTGGGAACTCGAATATTCGCGTGTCATCCGGGTGAAGCTGTCGTCGAGGCAAGCCCCACGGAGCTTCCGGCGTTGATGGATGAAGCGGGCGTCTTCGTCTGGGTGAGCCTCGACCAGCAAGGTCCGCGACATACGCAGATTCTAACGGACGTCCTCAAGCTGCACCCGCTCCTCGTCGAGGATGCCCTCGATGTAGCGCCGACGCCGAAGGTAGAAACTCATGAGGGGTACACCTACTTGATCCTGCACGGGTTGCGGAACTTCGCCCACGAGGCGGAGCACGGACACGAGGGTGCGTCGACGACGCCGGGGCAGGGCGGCGCCGTCGAAACCGTCGATGTCGACTTCTTCTTGGGACCGGAGTGCCTAGTCACCCATCACAGACTGCCGATGCCATCGTTGGATGCCGTCCGCCGCGCAGTGGTGGGCAAAGAGTCGCTGCTACAGAAGGGCCCCGCCTATGTGGCCCATGAGCTCATCGACCGGATGGTGGACGAATACCTGCCCATGATGGAGCGACTCGACAAAGAGGTTGTTCGCGTCGAGCGTGCGGCCCTCAAGGAGTCCGACCCGAAACTCCTCGAGTCGATCTTTGAACTCAAGCACGCCCTGCAAGGGCTGCGTCGAATAGGCATTCATCAGCGCGAGATTCTCCACGGGCTTGGGGGTGACAGCTACGAGCACATCCCTGACGGGATTCGCCGCTTCTTTCGCGACGTCGACGACCATTTCGTTCGCGTGATGGATCTGAACGAGAGCTATCGCGACCTCGTGGCTTCCAGCCTGGATGCGTATCTATCGATGCAATCCCATCGCCTCAACGAGGTCATGAAGATCCTCACGGTGATCAGCACCATCATGCTTCCGCTGACCTTCATCACCGGTCTGTACGGGATGAACTTCGACGAGATGCCGCTGATTCACTGGCAATACGGGTACGAGACCGCGTGGGCGGTGATGATCGCCACCGCCGCCATCTTCTTTTGGGCCGGCCGTCGCCGCCGCTGGATCTAGTACTCCATCGCAGAAGTTCTGACCGGTTGAGCACGGCCCTTGGCCGCGGTCTCGCCCCACTTCGCCCTGAATGTACGCCGCACGTCCTTCGTTGAATGGAGCCACCTCACAAACCAATCATCCACCCTGAACCGGTCGGAACTTCTGAGATGAAGTACTAGCGCCCGTTGAGAGACGCTCCGTCGTGCTAAGAGGTGCTTCATGGACAAGCTAGATGTGGTTCGCGTCGAAGGGCTCAACGTCGATTGCGTGGTTGGGCTCTATCCGCATGAGCGCCATGCCTCTCAGCCCCTCATCGTGGACATGGCGCTTCACCTCGATGTGCGTGGCGCCGCCGAAGAAGAGAACGTGCGCCTCACCGTAGACTACGCGGCGACGGCGGCGCAGGTGGTCTTCCTCTTGAGGGCATGTCGTTTCCGTCTTCTTGAGACGGCCGCGGAGACCATCGCTCGTTATGTGTTGATGCCGCCGGCGGAGGACGAAGGACGAGCGCAGGTTCAACGCGTCGACGTCCTGCTGCGGAAGCCCGGCGCGCTCCGTGGTTTCGCGACGCCTTCCCTCAGCATCACGCGCAGCGCGGGCTTCGAGGTCTCCCACGAGACCAAAGAGTGGGGCAGCGTGGACATCGTTCACGAGACCAAAGACGCCGGCATCTATCGCCTGAACATCGCGCCGGGGAAGGGCATCCCTCTTCATGTGCACCGGGTGATGCGAGAGACGGAGATGGTCCTCGGCACTGGGCTCCATTGCCAGAGTGAGCCCGTGCCGATGGGCACTGTTCATCGTTGGCCCCGCGGCGCCGCGCACCGTTACGACAACCCCAGCGACCAGTGGCAGAGCATTCTCTGCGTCGACGTCCCGCGTTTTATCCCTGAAGACGAAGTCCTCGTGGAGGGCGACCCCGCCGACGTACCCCCGGAGCCGCCTTGGGGTCCCATCGCAGGTATCGGATGAGACGCTTCCTCGTGACAGGTGCGAGCCGAGGCATCGGCCGGGCAGTGGCCGAGGCTGTGATCTCAAGCGGAGCCTCGCTCCTCGCGAGCGCTCGAAACAGCGACGCCCTGGCAGAACTTTCGGCGGATCGCGTCGACGTATTCGCGGCCGACCTTACCTCCGCCGAGGACCGATTGGCGTTGCTGGAGAGCTGCCATGAACTCGACCACGTCGTCTTATGCGCCGGTGTGGCCATGCATGAAGAGGTTCGTGGGCTCCAAGAAGACACGCTCCGGTCGACGTTTGAACTGAACTTCTTCGCCCAAGCGCTCCTCGCCCGTGACCTCATCCCTCGGATCCGCCCCGGAGGTTCCATCACCTTCGTGTCCAGCACGCTGGCCCAGCGAGCAGCAAGGTCAACGGCGGCGTATGCTGCGTCCAAGGCGGCGCTCGAGTCCTTCACTCGAACAATGGCCCTCGAACTCGCCCCCGAGATTCGAGTAAACGCAGTGGCGCCGGGGCTCGTGGACACGGACATGGCGCGTGCTCTTCGCCTTCAGCCCGGCGAAGCTGTGCCGACCGACGAAGAGCGGAAGCGACGTGAAGCCGAGCAGCAGAAGTTCATGAACAGCATGCACCCGCTGGGGCGAATGGGTCGCCCTACGGAGGTCGCAGAGCTCATCCTGCAGGTGTCACAGAGCGCGTGGATGACCGGCAGCATCGTGACCCTCGACGGTGGCCTCTCACTGGCTTAGGCGCCTTACTCGTCGAAGGACGCGTAGTAGGCCTTCACATCCTCACGTGCCGCGATGGCCGCGCACCGAGCGACCACGTTGGGAGCGCTTTTCTCCGCGAGGTCTGTCGGGACATGGTCCAACACGCCCTTCTGAAGCGTGCGAATCCAAACGAAGACCTTCAGGTCGGCGACGGTGAGTCGCCCCGCGGCGAAGTATTCACCGCCGCGTCGCTCGAGGAGCGCCTCAAAGCGCTCAAGGTAGAACGTCAGCGGTCCTTCGGCGAGGGCGACGCGAGCTCGCTTTTTTTCTGCTTCGTCGCTGATGGAGAAGGTCGCAACGGCCTGGGCGATGATGTCCTCCACGGACGCCATCGCCTCGTCACAGTGGAGTGCCTCGCGAGGGTCGTCTGGGTAGAGGCCCGCTAGCTTGCCGACGTAGCGGTTGATGCTGTTGGACTGCGAGACCACCTCTCCGTCGACCTCGAGCACAGGAATGCGACCGAAGGGGAAGCTCTCTTTGGTCTGCCCGAAGGTCTGAAACGAGATGCGCTCATCGGCGAAGTCGACGTTTCCAATGTGCATCGCAAGGCGGGCGGGCTCGCCGCGGCCACCATGCATGTCAAAGTAGGTAAGCTTGAGCTCCATGGCACTACTCCGTTGCTCGAAAGCTCTCGACGAGGTCGCCGAACGCAGCCTCGGCGGTGCCAACGGTCGCTTCGGGTCCGATGAGCTTGAAGAAAACCGGACCATTCGGGCCGGCGACGATGGCGCCGAGCATGCGCTGATTGCCTTGCGGGCCTGCCTGGCCAGCCATGGGCATGGAGTTCGTAAACGTGCCGCGCGTGTCGATGGTGGTGACCTCCAGGCCGCCGATGGTCTTCGTCTCTACCGCGGCGTCCGCCGGGCCGCCTTCGCTGCTTTGGAACTGCCCTGTCCAGCGCGCGACGTTCTCTTCGATGCCGCCGCCCATTCCCGGGAAGTGGAAGACCGTCATCACCGCAGCAGCGGCGCCTTCGCCTACGACATACTCGGCGTTACGCATGGCGCTCGATGGCGTCCGCCACGTAAGAGGCTCATGGACCGCCCATGCGATGCCCGCGAGCTCTGGGCTGTCGGCGGAGACCGTCGGTGCGCCTTGGCGGCGCGGCGCGATGGCGGGACGGACTGCCTCCGCCGCTGGGGCCTCTACCTCGGGGGTCTCTGTCGTCGTTTCGCTTGGGGTCTCGGTTCCGCCGCCGGCGTTCCCTTGAGGGGCAGGACCGCGGTCGCAGCCGAAGGCCGCAAGGCTCAGGAGAAGAGCAGGAAAGAGCATGCGCGTCGTCGTCGTCATGAGGCTGCCATACCCCGGAGGAGGGGGGGGTGACAAGGCAGCCATACGTTCCCATCGGCCCAAGTGATCGCTTCGTCCCCTTCACGCGTACAGGAGGTATGCGGCGCGCTACCTTGAGTCTATTCGCCATCCTCCTCCTCCCCGGCTTCGGGTGCGCGGGCGCGGTCCCGAGCGCGTCACGCTCCGCGACAGCGCCAGAGTTCGAGTGGCGTGAGTGGAGCGCGGAGACCTTCGCCGAGGCCGAACGAGACGGGAAGTTCCTCCTCGTCAGCGTGCAGGCGTCTTGGTGCCACTGGTGCCACGTGATGAACGACGAGACCTTTGGCAATGAGGACGTGCGAGGGCTCGTCGCGGAGCACTACATCGTGATCAAGGTCGACTCCGACGCGCGGCCGGATCTCGCTGAGCGTTTTCGCGACTACGCCTGGCCCGCGACGGTGATTCTCACGCCCAACGCGCAAGTGGTTCGAGCCCTCCGCGGCTATCGTCCGGCAGGTCCCTTCGCGGCGCTCCTGGATCAAGCGCGGCGTGGCGAGATCCGCGCGAGCGACGACTGGCGGCAGGGAGAAACGAACGGCGAGGCGCCGGAACTCGCCGCACTCCGCCAGACGGCCATCGGCGCCCTCGATGCGCTCTACGACGAAGAGGCCGCGGGCTGGGGACGGCGTCAGAAGTACCCCTATTTCGGCCCCGTCGAGCACGCGTTCTTTCGAAACTCGCTCCGCGGCGAAGAGGAGTGGGAGACGCGCGCCTTGGCGACCCTTGAAGGCACGACGCAGCTCATCGACCCCGTTTTTGGCGGCGTCTATCAGTACTCCCTTCGTCGCCGCTGGGATGCGCCGCATTTTGAGAAGATCGCGGCGGTCCAGGCCGACGCGCTCTCGGGATTCGCCCTCGCGCGCATCCATACCGGCGACCCGAGGTGGGACGCTCCGATGCATGACGTCGTTCGTTACCTCAGCGAGTTCTTTCGCTCCTCGGCGGGCACCTTTTACACGAGCCAAGATGCGGACCTAAGCCACACGCTGACGGGCACGGAGTACTACGCCATGAATGACGCGGAGCGACGCGCGCAGGGCATCCCGCGCATGGACACGAACATCTACGTCGACCTCAACGCAATGCTGATTCAGTCCCTGGTTCTCGCTCACCGGGGAGGCGTCGACGGCGCGCTCTCGATGGCGGAGACGTCGGCCGAGGCGCTCCAGGATTGGCGCCGCGAAGACGGCGGATATGACCACGGTGGTGCAGAAGGAGGCGCTTCTACTGGAGACGGGCTCCGCTACTTGCGGGACCAGGCGTGGATGCTTCGCGCGGAGCTCGCGCTCTTTGAAGTCACGGGCAATATCGTCTGGAAAGAGCGTGCTGAGCGTACGGCAGGCTTCGTTCTGGACCAGCTTCAAGCGGAGCGCGGGTTCTACGCTCATACAGTGGACCCTGCCGCCGTCGGCGCGTTTGCCGAGCGACGCGTTCCTCTTCGGGAAAACGGAGTCGCCAGTCGCGGGCTGCTCGAGCTCTTTCGCCGGACGGCGGAGCCACGTTATGAAAGCGCCGCGCGCTCCGCCCTGGATATTGGTCGCGAAGAGTCGGTGCGCCAGGAGGGGCGGCGAATCGGGGACTTTCTCATGGCCTTGGAGGAGCACCAGGCTCCCTACGTTTTGGTTTCCGTCGTGGGGCCCGACGACGCTGCCACAGAGGCGTTGCACGCCGCCGGCGTTGCCCTGAGGCTTCCCAATCGCATCGTGGAGATCGGTCGGCCTGGCACGAGCCGCTACCCGTTTCCCGGCGAATCCTCCGCCTATCTCTGCAACGCCTACGCTTGCTCGAGACCCGTGAGCGACGCGGCGCGTTTGGGCGCCGCCGCGCGCGAGTTCCTTGCCGCCGAGTAAGCCGAAGCCGCGCCTAGACCACTGGGAGTGCGACTTCGCTCAAGTTTGTCTTCATCAGCTTCATCCGCCAATCGACGGCGACGATGTCACCAGGTTTCATGGGGATCCATACGTTCTCGCCTCGGAGCGGCTCACTCGCGAAGAGCAGGTGATTCACGAAGCCGGACTCCGAGGGTGCTTCGCATTCGGGGCCGAGGCTCGGGCAGCTGTCGCGGTCGGCGCAGCGCGTCTTGTGCGAGGACCAGTTGAGCTCTTTGCCTCCTTGGACCGCGGCCATGCAGGTTCCGTCCGTCACGATGAGCGTGAGGAGCGCAGGTTCGGGCGCGTCACCGTCGCAGACTTCACGGACGATTTTCACCGTGTGACGAATCGCCGGGACGATGGCGTCGAGACCGAGTCGGTCCGTGAGGGCGCCGTGTCGCGCAAGCTGCGAGAGGAACAGGTAGAAGATGACCTCGCTGTCCGTGTCACCGAGGATGTAGCGGCGAAGGCGCGGCGCGATTTGCGCGACCACGGTGGCTCGGTGCTGTGCGAAGTTCTTGATGTCCCCGTTGTGAGCCATGGTCCACCGACCGTGCTGGAACGGGTGACAGTTGAGCACCGTCAGCTCCCCTTGAGTCGCCTTTCGCACGTGGGCCAGCACGGTCTCCGACGCGACGACGCCGCTGACGCGGTGAAAAAGCTGGTCGTGGAATGCTGATGTAGGGGAGCGGGTGATGTGGGGCGCTCCATCGACGTAGAAGGCGACGCCCCAGCCGTCCGTGTGGTTTTCACTCTGCACCCCGAGGGCGTTGTCCGCATCGAGGAGGGAGCGGTGCACCTGGCTCGGTATGACGCTCCGGAAGCCGAAGAGCCTACACATGTCTGTTCTCCCCGGTTGGGCGCGCCTTCATCGTTGGAGCATGCCACATGGCACGCTCTTTCAAGCGATGGTTTCTATGCACGTATCTGTGCGTCGGCGGAACTCCCGCGTGCACCCCGAACGATTGTCGCTCATATTGAACGAATGATACGCCTTAGCCTTCTTTGCACTCTCGTCGCTCTTTTGGCCTGCGGGGACGACGATGGCGGTGACGCCGGACTCCGAGACACGGGAACGGCCACGGCGGACAGCGGCCCAGTGATCGATGCCAGCGCGGAAGATGCAAGTTCGGAAGACGCCGGTGCGGCGGACGCCGGATCGGACGCGGGCCCGCTCCCCGACGCTGGCCCCGTGGCCGATGGCGGCGCGTCGACTGATGCCGCAACGCCGGACGCGGCCACTGATGCGGGCGCCGGCACGGATTCAGGCCCAAGCATGTGTGATGGCGTTGAAATCGGAAACGCGTGCGCCACACCCCGAGATTGCAGCCCACGCACGCATGCTTGCGTGGAAGGCCAATGCCGACCCACCGAGCGGCTTGGTTGCACGTCCCCTGACATGACCTGCGCCAGCCGAACAACGCCACGCTGCGTTCTGCCCGTGGGAAGTCGCACCGGCTTCTGCGTCACGATGGAGGAAGCTCTCTGCGTATGCTCCGAGCACACAGACGCCTACAACTGTCGCTGAGGCGCATTTCCCGTCAGGGCTGAAGACCACGGGTCCGAGACGATTGGGCTTCTCTTGGACTTCGAAGAATGCGATATCGCAGCGATGGAAACGTCCATTGTAGTGGGGGTCGGGCAGCTGGGAGGCGTCTTCGCCCACGGCCTCCTAAAAGCTGGTCAGAGCATCGTGCCTGTTCGTCGCGAGGACTCTCTCGCCGACCTTCATGGGGAAGTCGACCCGAGTCTGGTTCTCATCGCCGTCGGCGAAGGCGACCTTCATGGCGTCCTGCCTCAGGTTCCGGAGGACTGGCGCCGACGGACTGCGCTGATTCAAAACGAGCTGTTGCCGGGCAGTTGGTCGGCGCTGGGCGACGCCGAGCCTACCGTCGCCGTGGTCTGGTTTGAGAAGAAGGCACCCATCGCGCCGCGTGTGATCCGCTCCACGCCCATCGCAGGGCCTCACGCGGAACTCCTGGTGAGTGCCCTCGCTTCCCTCGATATTTCCGCCGAGGTCATCGATGCCGGCGCGTTGCCTGCGGCGCTTGTCCTGAAGAACCTCTACATCCTCACCTCCAACGTCGCAGGACGCGGGGCGCCAAAGGGCGCGACCACGGGGCATCTGTGGACCGAGGACCGACAACGGACGCAAGGCATCGCTGAAGATGTGCTCACGCTCCAAAAGGCCATGCTGAATGCGAGTGGACACGCCGCCGCCGCCGCCGCCCTCGACGACGATGCGCTGATGCGCGAGCTTGGCGAGACACTGATGGCGGATCCGGACCACGGGGCGTGCGGCCGGAGTGCTCCGGCGCGGCATCAACGTGCCCTCGACCAAGCCCAGACCCACGGGCTGACTCTCACCGCGCTCGCTGGAGCGCGAGTCCTCACCGAAGGGAAGTCCTGATGGAACTGAAACGTGTTGCTGTGTATTGCGCCTCTAGCGCGTCGATGGACCCCGTCTACAACGAGGCCGCCAAAGAGGTGGGCCGCACGTTGGCGGAGCGCGGTCTGGGGTTGGTCTACGGCGGCGGAAACGTCGGTCTCATGGGGCTCTGCGCCGATGCGGCGCTCGAGGCTGGCGGCGAGGTCATCGGTGTGATCCCGCAGAAAATCGTGGACCTCGAACGTGCTCACCAAGGACTGACCGAGCTCCTCGTCGTCGACAGCATGCACGCGCGGAAGATGATGCTGGCGTCGCTGTCGTCAGCCTGCGGCATCCTGCCGGGCGGCTTTGGCACCCTCGACGAGCTCTTCGAGGTCCTGACGTGGAATCAGCTCGGCTACCACCGCAAACCCGTGGGGCTCTTCAACGTGGAGGGCTACTACGACTCGCTCTTGAGCTTCCTGGACAGCGCCACGGAGCGCAAAGGGATCCAGCCCACCACGCGTGAGCTTCTTCTCGACGATGGCAACGTCGGCAGTCTCCTCGATCGTTTCGCGGAGCTTCGGCTTCCAGCGCGTCCGAAGTGGATGGACAAAGTCTAAGGAACCGGGCCCAGCGCTCCACGAAAAAAAGCTCTCCGAAACCGGAGAGCTTTTTTCGTTGAGACCCTGTCGTTCAGGGTCTCAGGGACGGCAGGGTATCAGGGGCGGCAGAAGTGGTGACGCTCAGGGTTGCGGCGGAACTCTTCCGTCTCAAGCTCGCTGCAGTTGGCGCGCATGGCCCGCTTGAGTGCGTCGATTTCGTCCCAGGTGAGAGCCATCGAGTCGTACACGATGTCGAAGGAGGTTCCGCTCTCGACGTCGGCCATCAGGTCGTTGTAGAGGGCCATTCCGTTGTCGCGGCCGGTGTCCCACATCGCGTTGAAGTTATCGACGAAGTTCTGCACGACACCTGCGTATTGGTCGCCTCCGAGGACGACGACGTTCTCCATCGTGGCGTGCTCTGCGTTGTCCGAGAGGTTGTAGCTGCCGGTGACGAGGATGCTGTCGTCGATGAGGAAGTACTTGTGGTGCATCTGCGCGGCGTAGGAGTAATGCCAGCGGTAGCTGTAGTGCTTGATGCGGAGTTCGATTCCAGCCTGGAAGAACTCGTAGCCGTAGAGGAAGCCTCGGTCGTAGCAGTCCGCGATGCGTGTCTCGCTCGTGCCAGCATCCGTGATGCAGTCCTCGCGCTCGCTCACCTGGCGGTTGTGGCTGGAGGCGCTGATGAACTCTTGGCCGTCCGTGTAAACCTGAACCTCAAGGTCCGGGTTGTCATCGACGGCCTGGATGAGGGCGAGGGCGACGGGGCGGCTTCGAAGGTGACCGGAAGCGATGCGAATGGAGCTCTCGGCGCTCTGAATGAGAGCGACAAGCTGGTCGGAGACCTCGTTCTCGCCGCGGTTCACGCTGAACCCGTCGCCGTAGCGTGCGGAAGTGGTCGTGCGGAAGTTTGCGGAGGTGAAGAACGCGGCGGCGTCTTCGTCGTCCACCGCGGCGATGTCGGCGTCCGTGATGGCGTCGGTGTCGTAGCGAACGAAGCCCTCGCCGGCGTCAAAGTCCCGGCTGTGGGTCCAGAGGTGGTGGAACTCTTGCTCGTAGCGGAGGAGAAGCTCGGCGTGGGCGTGGAAGACCACGGTGTTCTCGTCGTAACGCGAGCCCGCGGAGTTGGACCAGTTGCCGCTGCCCGTCATAAGCACGCCGTCCGTGTTCGCTGCGTCGCCGCGCGGGCCGTCCACAATGACGTACTTGTGGTGCATGATCTTGTTGATGTAACGAACGTCGATGCCCATGTCTTCGAGGGACGCGCTCCGCGTTCCGATCGGGTCGCGTCGCTCTGCAAGCGCCGGATGGAAGATCATTCGCACCGAGATGCCGCGCTGAGCGGCCCGGCCGAGGGCGCTGATGACCTGACTGTTGCTCATGCTGTACATCGCCACATCGATGCTCACTTCGGCGGCATCGATGAGCTCGACGGCGCGTGCGAGGTGGGTGCGGTCAAAGGCCTGCGGCGAGAAGATAGCTTCGACGTCGCCGACCGGGGTGTCCTCGCAGGTGACCATCTCGGTGAGCTGTCGGAGGGCGACGGGGCCCACGTAGGAAACGGAGTCGACGGCTTCGATGTCCGTGAAGAGCACGTCGTCGCTCGTGCCGTCGATCTCATCGGCGCCGCTTCGGGCCTTGATGATGTTGTTCGCGGCGCGGGTGTGGAGGCCACCGGCTCGAAGCGACTCGGAGGTCGTGTCGCTGTCGTTGACGAGGGCGACGACTTCGTTGAGCACGCAGTCGTCGTAGGTGAGCTCATCCGCCTTGCCGCTGCCAATGGCGTCCGCGTCGATGGCGTCCGGGGAGTCGATGCCTTGGTTGCAGGCGCCTGCGAGCGTGAGGGCAATCAGAAGGATGTTTCGCTTGAGCATGCCCCGTATGAAGCAAGGAACGATCCAACCCCTTTGTGCCAGGAAATGGTCAAAAACGCCGAAAACGGGCCGGTGGCGGGGGCTCTTCAGTTAGCCACCCAGGTGGGGAGTCGAAACTCCACTGACCACCAAGGTTGCTAGCGCCTAAGGCGCCGCCTGCCAGATTCCGAGGCCCGCTTCCCGTGCTTCGTCGGCCAGACGGGCGAATTCGTCGGCAAAGTGCACGTTTGGCGGGACTGTGACGGGCCTCGCCCATCCAAGGCGCACCATCTCGGCGTTGATGAAAGTCCCGTCGGAGTTCTCGATGTAGCCAAGGAGCCGGCCGTAGCGGTCGCGTTCACCGACATCGAGGCGCAGCGTGACCTCCGTATCGCGGACCAGGGCGCGCAACGCTTCGGTGGCTTCGCCGGAGAAAGGCTGCTCTCCACGTGGGGACTGGGCGGTTTCGGGCGTGTCGATTCCAATGAGTCGCAAGCGGTCGGGCCGTCCGCCGCGCATGATGACAACCGTGTCACCGTCCGTGATGTGCATGACGGTGACGGTCTCGCCCTCACCAAGTTCTCCAAGTTCGGCGGCTGGAGGAACGTTTCCTGGCTCCGGCGCGGTTTGGCTGGCGACCTCTTCGGTCACGGGCGCGTTGCAGGCGGAAAAGAGCACTGCGAGGCCGAGAGAGAGAAGGCGAAACGTCTGCATGAGCGCGTTATAGCGTCGCGCCGGCCCCCGTCGAGTCCCATCCACGTGCTGCCGGCGGCGGAGGATGCTAAATCGCCCGCGTGAATCCCGAGTACCGAAGCGAACTCAACAAAGCCGTGGCCGTGGCCGCGCCTGGTGAGTTTAAGCCACTCAAGATCGGCCCCATGCAGCCCTCCGCGCCTGTGGTGTTGGCGCCGATGGCTGGGGTGACGAACTGGCCCTTCCGCACGATCTGTCGCTCCTTTGGCGCGGGCCTCTTTGTGAGCGAGATGATCACGGCGCGCCCCCTCGTCGAAGGAAACGAAAAGACACTCAAGCTCGCGGACTTTGGCGCGGAGGAGTCGCCCCGAAGCCTCCAGCTCTATGGTGTCGATCCCCACTACGTCGGCGAAGCCGTAAAACGCCTAGTGGGCGAAGGTCGCGTCGACCACATCGACATGAACTTCGGCTGCCCCGTTCGTAAGGTGACCCGCAAAGGCGGCGGCTCGGCGATTCCTGCAAGGCCGCGCCTGCTCCAGAACATCGTGCGTGCGGCGGTCTCCAACTCAGGCGACGTCCCCGTCACCATCAAGTTCCGAATGGGCATCGACGAGACGCTCATGACCTATCTCGATGCCGGTCATATCGGTCAAGAAGAGGGGTGCGCAGCCGTCGCGCTCCACGCTCGAACCGCCGCTCAGCTCTACGACGGCGAAGCCCGCTGGGAGTCCATCGCTCATCTGAAGAGCGAAGTCAGCATTCCTGTTCTGGGGAACGGCGACATCTGGGAGGCCTGGGATGCTCTGCGGATGATGCGTGAGACGAAGTGCGATGGCGTCGTCGTGGGTCGTGGTTGTTTGGGCCGCCCCTGGCTCTTTCGAGATCTTGCGGATGTGTTTGCCGGACGCGAGCCCCAAGACCCTCCTCGCTTCGCCGAGGTCGCGGCCATCATGAAGGACCACGCCGAGCGACTCCGTGAGTGGATCGGTGAGGCGAGGGCGATGCGTGGGTTCCGGCGTCACTGCAGCTGGTACACGAAGGGCTTCCGCCGAAGTTCTCAGGCGCGTCAGCAGCTGATGCGGGTCCAGACCATCGACGAGATGATCGAGGTCCTCAAGCCCATGATCGACGCCGATGAGCCCTTTCCGCCTAGCGCGATGCGAGTAAAACGCGGGAAGACCTCGGGAACGCAGAAGGTCCACTTGCCCGAAGGGTTCCTCGAAGGCCGCCTCACGGATATGACGGTGCCCGACGCCGAAGCAGGCCTCATGCACTCGGGGGGCTAGGCCCGGCACGAGTGAGCGTCAGCAACCCTCGACAATCGGCGCCGCCTCGAATAATGGTGAGGGCGTGAAACGCCGCGCAGCACTTGTTTTCGGGCTCCTCGTTCTCGTCCTCGGCTCCGCGGAGACGAGCCGCGTGGAGGCTCAGGAGGGCACAGACACGAGCGTCGATCGTCTCACGCTTCGTCCCGGCGAAGGCCTTCGTTTTCGCTCTGAGGATGGCCGCTATGGCGTCGGTGTCTCCGCGATGCTCCAGCTTTGGGGGACGGCGGCGGAGTCGACGGACGAGGTCATCTTTGGCGCGCAGGTACGCCGCGTTCGCCTCGGGTTCACCGGTCACGTCTTCGGTGAGGACAACAGGCTGACGTTGAGCGTGGGCACCCCGGGCGACGAGCGCCTCGACGGAATCCCCGATCCGGAGCGCGACTTTGGCGTCGTCGATGCATTCATCGGCTTCCATCAGCTCCGCGACTTTGAAGTTCGCGTGGGCCGGCAGCTCGTGCCGCTCCTGCGTTCCTGGATCACGCCCGCCACCGCGCTCGCTGCGCCGGAGCGAAGCCGTGGTGCTCGCCGATGGCATCGCGGACGCCGTCTGGGCATCAGCTTTGGGTCGGACGATTTTCTGGGAGTCGGACGCATTCGTTATCGTGCGGGCGCCTTCCTCGGCGACCTTGGGTCCGGGCCACTCCCGTTAGGGCTTGTTGCACGCGCGGATGTCTCGATCCTTGGGAACGTGAACCTCAACGTCGACGGGGACCTCAGTCGCTCGCCGACGCCGCGTCTCTCATTGGGCGGCGGCTATATGTTCCTCCTCAACGAGGTTCCCCAAGGCGACGCACTGGACCAGCAAGACGCCACCGCGGACCTCATTTTTCGCGTCTACGGGCTATCCCTCGAAGGCACGTTCCTTTGGACAAAGACGTCCGCGGCGAACGGGCAAGAGGCGCGTTCGGACATCGGCGGCGTGGCGACGGCCAGCTACCTGCTCCCTTGGGTCAACCTGGAGGCGAGTGTTCGCTACAGCGGCACAACCACTGGCTTCGGTGACATGGAGGTGCTTGAGCACGAGTGGACTGGAGCGCTCTCCTACTACTTTGCCGGAGACCACAACTTCAAGCTCCAGGCTTCGGTGACGCACGATCACGTCGGCGACTCCGATGGATTCTTCTCTGGCATCTTAAGCCTGCAAGCGAACCTCTAGTCGTACGTCTAAGACGTCGTTCGCGCTCGCTTTCGTTCGATGCGTCCAAGGCGCTTTTCGCGTTCGATGTTGTCTTCCAGCGGCGCCGTGCGTTCGGCGAAGTGTCGCGCGAGTACGTAGTCCTTTCGGCGGTGTTCGTAGAACTTCGCGAGTTCAAAATGCACACGCGGGTCTGGGCCCACTTTCGTCGCTGCGAGGAGCGCGCGTTCTTGAGCGTCGAAGTCTTTTTCGCGCCTTGCCGTACGGGCCATCAGTAGAAACGCGTCAAAGCTGCACGCGTCGTCTCCTCCGCCGGCCGCGGCGGCGGTCGAAAACTCAGTGGCGCGCGCGCGGTCGCCGGCCTTCTCGGCGATGAGCGCGTATGAGAGGTGGTCGAGGGGGTCGTCTTCGCGCTGCACCTTTTTGAAGCGTCGAACGATTTCCCCCAAGAATGAGGCGAGGGCCACCAGGTCGTGTCCGTTGTGTTCGATGACTCCGTCGAGACGCCCTGGGTTGCCGCTGCGAAGAAAGGTCAGGTAGATGCCTGGGATCTCCGCGCCGCCGACGTCGTGCTCTCGCACCATGCCAAGGATCTCTTTTTCCATCTCCACGAGGCGCATGCTTCGCAGCCGGCGCTTGAAGGCACGCCGAGCACAATGCAGCAGGTCGATATGCGGCGGAATCGGCGGCGTGGGCACTCGGTTCATGACGAAACGCGAACGCAGCAGCGGCCAGTCAAAGCTCTTGCCGTTGTAGCTCACGAGACAGCTTGAGGCGGCGATGCGTTCGGCCAGATTTCGGAGCATCGCGGGCTCGTCGCGTCGGCGGAGGAGCAGCATCTGTTCCACGCAAAGCGACTGGTCTTCGAAGAAGCCAATGCCGACGAGAAATGGAATCGTCCCAGCGCCGGTGCTCAGGCCCGTCGTCTCCGTGTCGATGAGGAGCATGCGCTTTAGATCGAGGTCCTTGAGCGTCGGGTCGAGGGCTAAGCGCGCGACGAGTTCGGACTCGGCGTCGAGGGCTGCGGCGACGGGTGCGCGTCCGTGGCAGTGCGCGGGTTCAAGCCACTGGCGTACGTAGTGAACGTGGCCGAAGGGCGTCTCTTCACCTTCGCCGGGGAGCACTCCGTCGGGTTCATCGGTGGCGAGTGCCGGCGCATCCCGTAGAAGTCGCGCGAGGATGTCTGAAGAGGAAGACGGAGGCTCCTTGGCGCGCGTCGTCGTGGCGCGTCCTGTGACCACCACGCGGTCGAGCTGCTTTTGAAGGGCGGCGATACGTGCGCTTCGCGCCGTCGGGGCGGCAGGCTGCTCCGCCGAGAGCGTGTCGCTGGGAGTTTGACCCCGCAGCGCCGGGGTGCTTCCGGGACCTGCGTTGCTGAGGCGAGCGAGCTTCTTCTGGAGGGACGAGACCATCAGTGCACGCGCGGGAGTCCGATGTGATCGAGGAACGCGAGGAGCACATCCCGTCGCGGCTTCGGCTGCACGCCAGGGACGCTCTGCGGGAGCCCCGCGTCGGGTCCAATGCACGCAGGGCAGCCAGCGCTGCATGGGCATCCTTCGACGAGGCGACGGGTTCGACGAAGCACGGCGTCTCGCTCATCGAAGAGGCGAGGGGCGAGGCCAATACCGCCGGCGACGTGGTCGTAGAGGAAGAGCGTCGGGTCGAAACCAGGACCGCCGCCGGTGGCGATGGGACCGTCGGGCGCGGAGCGGTCGCCGACGGCGCGGCCGAGGTCGCGCGGGTCCACCATGAGCGCCGTGGACGCCACAGTGTGCATGGCGCTGAGCATGCCGCGGAGGGCGTCGATGAGAGACGGGCGCGGCATCGGATTCTTCGCCAGAAACTCTGTCACGAGCTCTTCGGGAACGGTGATCCAAAAGGCGCTCGTGTGCATCTGCATCTCCGGCAAATGCACCTCGCCGTAGCCGACGTTTTCGTGGGAGTGGTATTTGATCTTCTTGTAGCCCACCACCTTCTCGACGACGGAGACCTCGCCGGACCCCGCGGCGATGACAGATTCAGCGCTCGCTCCAGCGCCTTCCGCAAAGTGAACCGGCACGACCTCGTCTTCTTCGAGAACGCTCACCTTCGTGTGCGTCATCGCCGTCGTGTAGTAGTCGGGCTTCACGCGGCGAACGAAGGCTTTGTGGTTCTCAAAGTCGAGGCGCTCCACCTGGTACTGCGCCGCATCGTGTTGGTAGATGGCTTGCTCGTGAAGCATCGTGTGTGTGCTGCGCCAGTCCATCTCCGCGATGGTTTTGTCCGTATCCACATCGATGATGACGAAGTTGTCCCAGCCGATGGATCGCAGGCTTACGCCGCTCGCGGGGTAGGCATCGCTCGCCCAATGAAAAACAAGCGCACCGTTCCCGTCCGGCGCGTGATGTAGAAGGCCGTGGCCCGCCAGAAACTGCAGTGCGTCCGTGAGACTCTCCACGGGGAGGTCGCCGAAGAGATCCGTTTGCTCGAAAGGCAGTTCAAAGGCCGCGCACTTCAAATGCTGGAGGAGGATCTCCACGTTGTCCGGGTCGATTCGCGCTTGTTCCACCGGCGTCGAGATGATCTGCCGAGGAGAGAGCGCGACGAACTGGTCGAGGGGGGCGCTCGAGGCGACCAAGACGTTGAGCGCCTGCTCTTCGCGTCGCCCGGCTCGCCCAAAACGCTGCCATAGCGCGGCCATGGTGCCTGGATAGCCCGCGCAGACCACGGCATCGAGGCTGCCGATGTCGATGCCAAGTTCCAGGGCGCTCGTCGAGACCACGCAGCGAATCTCGCCGCTGCGTAGACGCCGCTCGATGGCCCGCCGCTGCTTCGGAAGGTAGCCGCCGCGGTAGGCGTAGATGGCGTCCGCGTCGAGGTCGCCGCGGAGGCGGTCACGCATGTATTTGAGCATGACCTCGACGCCGTTGCGGCTTTGCCCAAAGAGCAAGGTGGGGACGTCCGCGCGAACAAGGTCCACGGCGATGCGCACGGCGCTCTTGAGGTAGCTCGCGCGAATGCCGAGCTCGGCGTTGACCACCGGTGGGTTGTAGACGAGCACCTTCTTCGGCCCCGTCGGAGCGCCGCTCTCGTCGACGACTTTGACTGGTCGCCCGATGATTCGGGAGGCGTGGGGGCCGGGGTTGCCGATGGTCGCGGACGCCATGATGAACGTTGGGTCGGCGCCGTGGAACTTCGCGATGCGCCGCAAACGCCGGATGACGTTGGCGAGGTGCGAGCCGAAGACCCCGCGGTACATGTGCACTTCGTCGATGACGACGTAGCGGAGGTTGGAGAAGAGCCGCGCCCAGCTTGTGTGATGCGGGAGGATTCCTGCATGCAGCATGTCTGGGTTCGTGATGAGAACGCCGGCGCGCTCTTTGGCTGCTCGCCGAGCGTCACCGGGCGTGTCGCCGTCGAAGGTGATGGCTCCGCTGGGCAAGCCCGCGTCCTTCATGAAGATACGGAAGTTCTCTTCTTGGTCGCGGCTTAGGGCTTTCGTTGGAAACAAGAACATCGCCCTGGCGCCTTCGTCGGTGGCAAGGGCATGAAGAACGGGGAGAGCGTAGCAGAGGCTCTTCCCCGACGCGGTGGGCGTCGCCACCACGAAGTCCTCTTTCGCGAGGCCCATCTGCACGGCTTTGGCTTGGTGCGAGTAGAGCTCCGTGATGCCGCGTTTTCGGAGCGCTTCCTGAACGCAGGGGGCGAGGGCGCTGGGGATCTCGGCATAAGAGGGGGCCTTCGGCGGGAGCGTCTCGTCGAGGACGATGGATCGGCCCACGCCGCCCTCGCGCCACTCCTGAACCACCGCTTCGATGCCGCGAGCCTTGGCCCACGGGAGCCGGCGTGGCTTGTCGAAGGACTCTAAGTCCTTGTTTTTACTGGTAGAGTCTGGCGAGGTGGAGGTGGCGTTGCTCATGATGGGCTGCTTCGATGTCCAGGACTGTACAAACAAACAGTCGCGCTCTCAAGTTCTCGTGTTCGTTCGGCGAATCACCGCTAGCCCTGGCCGGCGTGATGGCGCCGCCCTACACACGCGCTCGTGGGACGAACGGCCATCTTCATTATCTTCATCAGCGTCGGAACGTTGCTCTGGGGCTCCATCCACTACTACGTGGGAGCGCGCCTTTTCCGTCCGTGGCGTGCGTCCGACAAGACGAAGCGCATCGCCAAGGTGGCGTTCTGGTTCGGCTTCGCCCTCACGCCTCTCACGCTCTTTGGTTCCAGGCTGTTTCGCGGCGGCGCGCCGGAGGTGCTCGTCTGGCCTGGCCTCGTGCACATGGGCTTCTTCTTTTTGCTCTTCTGCTTCACCGTATTTCGGGACGTGGGGCTCCTCGGAGTTCGCGGCATCGCGCGCCTCGGGAAGAAACCCGTCAGCGAGGACCGCCGCGCTTTTCTCACGCGCTCGACCAACGCAGGCGTTCTCGGTCTCACCTCCGCCGTCGGTGGTTTAGGTGTGTACGAGGCGTTGAGTGACCCGGAGCTCGTCGAAGTAGACGTGCCAATCAGCGGGCTCCCCACGGCTCTCGACGGCTATCGCATCGCCCAGATCAGCGACGTCCACGTCGGACCCACCATCAAACGCGGTTTCGTCGAACATCTCGTCTCGCGCATCAACGCCCTCGACGTGGACATGGTTGCCGTCACCGGTGACCTCGTCGACGGTCAGGTGGACGTGCTCCGTCCCCATACCAGCGCGTTCTCGGAGATGCGTGGCAAGGACGGGGTGTACTTTTGCACGGGCAACCACGAGTACTACTCCGGCGCTCTCGAGTGGATCGAAGAAGTCCGGCGCTATGGCTGGATCCCCCTCGTCAACGAGCACCGCCTCGTGGAACGAGATGGGTTTCGCCTGCTCATCGCGGGTTGCACGGACCACACCGCCGAGCGGATGATCCCGGAACACAAGACCGACCCCGTAGGGTCTAAGGCCGGCGCTCCGGCTCACGACGCGTCGGTGCTCCTCGCCCACCAGCCCAGGAGCATCCACGCCGCGGCGGAGGCGGGCTTCGACCTGCAGCTCTCCGGTCACACGCACGGCGGTCAGTTCTTTCCCGTCACTCTCTTCGTGGACTTGGCGCATCCGTTCGGCATCGGTCTCAACCAAGAAGACCAAACGTGGATCTACGTGAACCGCGGGACGGGCTACTGGGGCCCGCCGATCCGCGCCGGCGTCCCGTCGGAGATCACTCTCCTTCGTCTTGTGCGCGCGTAGTCCAAGCGCTCGCGATGCGCGCGAAGCTTGGCGCCGAGACGCTGCCGCCGTACCCCTCGGGGACCTCGGCGTAGACCACAACGACGATCTCTGGATGGTCCGCCGGGGCCATGCCGGCAAACCACGCTCCATATCCCGCTTCAAGTCGGCTCGAACCCGTTTTTCCGGCCACGTTCATCCCATCGATACGGGCGCGGCGACCGGTTCCGTCCCCCTCCGTGGCGGCGCGGAGCATACGGCGCACGCTTTGCGCGTTTTCCGCGGAGATGACTCGCTCACCACCGTCCCAGCCGTCGGCGGCGAGGGTGGCGTAGGCGCCGGCGAGTTCCATGGGCGTTCCGCGGAAACCGATGCCCGTGCTCAGCACCAGACCTTCGTTTGAAGCCCAGCGCTCCGCCTCGATGTCTTGTCCAAGGCCAAGCTTCCGCAGGAACGCTCCCACACGTGCGCTGCCAACCTCCTGGGCGATTTTGGCCGCGCCGATGTTCGAGGAGCGGACGAGCATGAGCTGCGCGTCGAAGGAGTCTTCGGCGTGATGGTCTTGGAGTTCGTACTCCCCCAGTGTCCACCGTCCTCCTTCGCCATCGAACTGACGCGCGGGGTCGAGGCCGGCGTCCATGGCGGCGCCGAGGGTTAGAGGTTTGAGCGTGGATGCGATCTCGACGTCTCCCTCAGCGCCGACGTGGGCGCGGGCGAGGACGGCGCGCGTGGCGACGTCGAGGACTAGGATGTCCAGGCGCGTCGCGTCATGTTCTTCGATGAGCCGTGCCTGCTCAGCCTGAACGGCGGCGGCGAGAGAGGGCGCACCGAGCTCCTGCGGAGCGTCGATTTCTGGAAGGGTTCCGCATCCGAGTGCGGCCGCCAAGAGCATCAGAGAGCTGTGTTTCATGCGCGCCACAACGGCACCGGAGATTCGCTCTATTCCGCGACTTCCAAGCCGGGCTTTGCTATGGCTAAGATATGCGACGCCTCGTTTGCTTGGTCTTGATCAGCGCCTGCGCTCCCCAGCAGACTCAAGAGCTACCGTCCCTCGACCGCGATGAGTCTATCAACCCAGCGCAGGTGCTCGCGGAGTCCCCGGTCCTTCAGGCTCCGGCGCCTCAACGAAGGCGCGGTCAAGAGCCGGTACCCGACGAAGTCGCCGGGAATGAAGAACTCGCTGGTGCATTTACAGGGCTGGCGCGCGTCATGGCGGCGATGCGTGAAGCGTCCTCAAGCGCAGCGGAGGCAGCCTCGTCCCCCTGCGAAGCGGGCCGCGCTTCCTACGCCGCGGCCATTCAGGCCGCATCGGACATCCTGGAGAGTCATCCGCTTCCAGGCGGACGTCAGCCGCCGACGCTGGAGCTTGCGACGCCCCAGCGCTACGCGGAGCTTTGCGCGTCGTTGCCCATCGGCCTCCAGCGCTGCGCACGCTTCGATTACAAGACAACGCACTACAATGAGTGTGAGACGGCGCGCATGGCGGTTGGCGAAGAAGAACGCGCAGCCTTCGACGAGCTGGCGCGGCCCGCCACGGAGTGAGCGCTCAGCGCGGACGCAGGCGGTCTTGTCACCACTCGATCCTCGACCCATCCCAGGCAAAGAACTGGCCGCTCGCGTTCGGCGTCGCCCCATCGATGACTTTCATTAGGTGGTCGACGGATTCTTCGACGGTGAACACCGTGTACTTTGACCGCGCCGCGAAGGGGGCACTCAAGTCCGTCGCAACGGTCCCGGGATGGAGAGCGAGGACCACGAGCTCCTTGACGCGACGCCCGAGCTCGATGGATATGTTGCGGAGGAACATGTTGAGCGCTGCTTTGGAAGCGCGGTAGCCGTACCAGCCGCCGAGCCCATTGTCTCCGATGCTGCCGACGCGCGCGGACAGAGCCGCGAAGACCGGTCGTGGACCTCCGAGTAAGTTGCCGAAGTGCTTCGCCACCAAAAGTGGGCCAATCGCATTCACGGAAAAGCTGTGCAGAAGCGCGTCGGGGTGGATGGACTTTAGGTTCTTCTCCGGAGTCACAGTGTCGTCGTGAAGAACTGCGGCGGTGATCACGATGGCTTCGAGATGACGGTCACCGAGCCACTCGCGCAGCGTATGCGCAGCGCGCTCCACGCTCGCTTCGTCTTGAAGATCGAGCTGTAGCTCGCCGCCCCCCGCGGCAAGGGCGGTCTGCAGCGATCTCGCCGCGCAAATGACGAGGTGGCCGCGCTCCCGATACGCCGCCGCGAAGCCCGCGCCGATGCCTCGGGAGCCGCCGACGATGAGGATAGGTTCTTTGGTCACCCAAAGAGCGTAGGGCCATGTTCGGGGATGGAAACGCCTCAGCCCAGCCGAACTTCGAAGGACTCACCGGACTGGGTCACGGCAAAACGTGGAAGCCCGAAGGCAGCGATGACGGCGATGTTGGTCCAAGAATGAAGGCTCGGCTTCGTCGTCGTGAATGAGCCTCCTCCGGCGAGGGCTATCGGAAGCAGCAGCTGATCGGCGAGGTATTCATCCACGCCGACGCCCGCCGCGTACCACTCCATGAACTGCGCGCTGACCTTCCCCGCGACCTCCTCCGCCGGCGTGCTCTTCTCGCCGATGGCGGAGAAGACGTTTACCGCGCTATTCCCATTGTCTTCGCTCTCGCCCCAGGCGATGAGCCAACACGCGTTTCCCGGGCCTGGAGAACGTACCGTGCCCGCATGAAGCGTCATGGCCAGCGGGACACCGGTTTCGACCGCGATGAGTTCCCGGCGTGCGATGCCTTCGGGCAGGCCCGCGACGATGGCGTGAGCTTCGAGCTCCAAGTCCGCGTGGTCGTAAACGGCGTGATACTCGCGAAGCGCGCTCGCTCCCTTGAACGTCGCCACGACCTCGCCGCCACCGGCAGGAAAGAAGCCCACGCGGGTCATCTTGAGGTCCATCTGGACCCCCATTCGGCGGACGCAAGGAAGCCATGCCTCCAGGACAAAGGGAATCGGCGGCGCCCAGCGAGCGTGGGTGCCGCCGCCGATGCGAACCGATGACGGACCTTCTGCCAGCGCCAAGGGCATCGCGATGGTCTGAAGAACGAGCGCGACGGACCCTGCCGTGCCCACGTCGAACGCGTACTCACCGCTGCGAACCTCGCCGGGCTCGAAGACGAGCTCGGACGAGTGGAGGGACGCGCCCTGGACCTTGGCGCCGGAAATGGCGCGCGCCGCCTCGACGCAGGTGAGGTGCTGTCGCTTGAGACCGGGCTTTCGCCGGCCCGCGCGAATGTTCACGAGGCGAAAAGGCTGCCCCGTGAGCATGGAGAGTGTCAGCGACGAACGCAGGATTTGACCCCCGCCTTCGCCGGCGCTTCCGTCGATGGTGAGCATGCCGTCTCCCGCCACGACGACGTCCACGGACGAGTCACGGGCTTCGGCGACCACCGCCACGGGCTGCGGTAGCGCATGGAGGCCGCCTTCGCGGTCCCAAACGAGCGCACCTTCGTCGTCCCGCATCTCGATGACGCGGTGATACGGAAGGAACGCCTTCGTGCCGACCTCCGGGTCTTTGACGAGAATGCCTTCGCCCTCGATCTTTTCGATGCGGCTGCCCACGACGGAGCGCTGGTCATTCGGCGCGCCGCGATGCGTGACCACGAGGCAGAGCTGGTGGAGGTTTCGGTTCCGCCACTTTGCCGTGTTCAAGATGTTTCGAATC
>JBGCFM010000003.1:0-5599 GCA_045106895.1 Polyangiales bacterium
CATCGTCGACGAAGACGCGATGGTTGTGATCACCCAGCAGGGCTGGATCAAGCGTCAGCAGCGTGTGAAAGACGTCTCGACGACGCGCGTCCGCGACGGCGACTCGGTCTTCGAGGTCGTCGCAGGCTCGACGCGTGCGCCGCTGGTGCTCTTCTCCTCCGCCGGCGTGGCCTACGTCACGCGCATGGTCGATGTGCCGCCGACGACTGGCTACGGCGTGCCCGTTCAGACCATGTTCAAGATGGGCGATGGCGACCGCATCATCGGCATGATGTGCTTCGACGAGCGCTTCATGGAGGTCCCGCCGCCGACGCCAGACACGGAGCCGGAGTGGCCTTACGCCGTCGCGGTGACATCCGGCGGCTACGCGCTTCGTTTCTCGCTTCGCAACCACCGGGAAGTGTCCACGCGAAGCGGCCGCAAGTTCGCGCGTCCGGCGAAGGGGACGGAGGTCATTCACGTCGGCGAGGTGGAAGAGGACGACGCGTTGGCTTGCGCCACGCTGAAGCGACGGGCGCTTGTTTGCGATGCCGAAGATGTGTCGCTTCTCAGCGGCGCCGGGAAGGGCGTCCTTCTCATCAAGCTGGCCAAGGACGACCGCGTCATCGGCGCCCAAGTTCTTCCGACGGACTCCGACGCCCTCATCGTCAAGCGTGACGGCGGCAGCGAATACCGCATCACCACGCGAAAGTACGACCGCGTCTCCCGCGGCGGCAAAGGCTTTGAGCTCTTCAAACGCGGCGCACTCAGTGGCGTTGTCCTTCAAGAACCCACGCTGCCTGGTTTCCCAGCCCCGGATTCAAAATGACCTATTCAGCAAGCGATATTGCAGTCCTCGAAGGGCTCGAGCCAGTCCGTCAGCGCCCAGCCATGTACATCGGCGGCACCGACGCGACGGGGTACCACCACTTGCTCTGGGAGATCGTCGACAACTGCGTCGATGAGGCCATCAACGGTCACGCCTCGCGCATTGAGGTCGAACTCGACAAGGATCTCAAAGGCGCCACCGTCACGGACAACGGTCGCGGTATCCCGGTCGGCAAACACCCCAAGTTCAAAAAGAAGAGCGCGCTCGAGATCATTCTGACGGTGCTTCACGCAGGCGGAAAGTTCGAAGGAAAGAACTACCAGGTGAGCGGTGGCCTTCACGGCGTGGGTAGCTCCGTGGTCAACGCGCTCTCGACGGAGCTCACGGCAACGGTGTGGCGGGACAGCTCTACCTACACCCAGAGCTACGCCATCGGCGTTCCAACGACGAAGCTCAAGAAAGGCGCCAAGACGTCGAAGCGCGGCACGCAGATTCATTTCCGGCCCGACGCGAAGATTTTCAACAAGGGTCTCAAATTCGACTCCGCGAGGGTTCGTGAACGCCTGGAAGCAAAGAGCTACCTTCACAAGGGTCTTAAGATCGTCTTCAAAGACGAGAAGGGCGCCCGCGAAGAGTTTGAACACCCCAACGGGATTCAGGAGTTCCTTGAACGCCGCGTGACGGAGCGCGGGAAACCGCCCGTGCACTTGGAGCCATTCACGCTGGAGCGTGAACCCACGGGCGCCGACGATATCCGTTTGGAGCTCGCGCTTCAGTGGACCGAAGGGTCCGACGAACGCATCGAGACCTTTGCGAACGGCATCCCGACTCGAAATGGCGGGACCCACGAGAACGGACTGAAGTCGGCGCTCAACAAGGCGATTCGCACCTACGTTGAAGTGAACGACGTTAAGATCAAAGGCGTGAAAATCGCCGCCGAGGACATCCGTGAAGGCATCGTCGCGATGCTCAGCGTCTACGTCGCGGAACCGCAGTTCCAAGGCCAGACCAAGGAGCGCCTGAACAACACGGAGGTTGGGCCCGCCGTCGAAGGCGTCGTGCGCACCGCCCTCGAGCAGTGGCTCTTGGACAACCGAACCGCATCGGACGCTATCGTCGCGCGCATTGTCATCGCCGCCCGGGCTCGAGCCGCGAGCCGTGCCGCCATCAAACAGGTCAAGCGCAAGAGCGCGACGAGCCGTCTGACGCTTCCCGGAAAGCTGAGCGACTGTCAGAGCACGAGCTCCGATGAAAGCGAGCTCTTCCTCGTCGAAGGCGACAGCGCTGGCGGCTCCGCGAAGCAGGGTCGTGATCGGCGTACCCAGGCGATTCTGCCGCTTCGCGGAAAGGTGCTCAACGCCGAGCGCGCCACCGCCGCTCAGGTGATGGCGAACAAGGAGCTGCAGAATATCGTCGACGCGCTGGGGTGTGGCGTGGGTAAATCCTTCGACATCACGAAGCTGCGCTACGGCAAAGTGTTCCTGCTGATGGACGCTGACGCCGATGGTCATCACATCGCCACGCTCTTGCTGACGTTCTTCTATCGGATGATGCCGGGGCTCGTTCGAAACGGTCACATCTACTTGGCGATGCCGCCCCTCTTTCGCATCGACGCGGGTCGCGAGACCTATTGGGCGCTGGACGACGAAGACCGAGACCGGATCCTGGCCGACCTGCCAAAGAACGTGAAGCCCGACATCTCCCGCTTTAAGGGCTTGGGCGAGATGCCCGCCGAGGACCTGAAGGAGACTACGCTGGACCCCAGCCGTCGCCGAGCTCAGCGAGTGGTTATCGAGGGGGAGCTGCAGACCGATCAGCTCCTGCAAGAGCTCATGGGCAAGGACGCTGCTCCCCGTTATCGCTACATCATGGAGCGGGCGCCGCACATCGAGGCGGAAACCTTGGATCTCTGAGCTTTTGACTCGTGTTTGAGTACGAGTCGTGTCGACGGATCGCCGGGCGAAGGTCGTTCGGGCGAGTTTTTGGCCCCTGAAGCGCAATTATCGGACCCTGACGGCGTGCTGCCCCTTCAGAGTTCTTCATTTCTCAACCTATGGCTCTGCCGTCCGTTGAGAAGAGTTGTGCGTGCTTCGCTCATACTCAGTCTTCTCGTAGGCGCCCTCGGCGCTTTCGGCACATCGACGGCTCACGCCCAGTCAGAGCCATGGCTTTTGCACCTTGAGCCCACGCTCGTGCTGCCTCTCGCCGCGCCTCAGACAGACCGGTTCGGACCGGGTCTCAGCGGCGCCATTGGCTTGAGCCGTGCCATCAATCGGACGATTCTCATCGGCGCTCGCCTCCGGGGCGGTTTTCTTTTCGATGGTCCCGCCCCCACCGACCCATCCATCGCGGACCCTGGGATCGGCACCTTCTCTTCACTCGGCTTGGCACTTCGTCTTCGGCCCATTTCCCGCACCGACGACCCGCGACGGGGAACCGGCCTCTGGCTTGAGGCTGTGGGCGGTGTCGCTCTCACGGGTGGCGCGATCCGAGCGACGATGGAGGTCGGCGCCGGGTTCGGCTTCGAGGTAGGCATCATCGATATCGGCCCCTCTCTTCGCTACATGCATGTGTTTCAGCCCTCAGGTAATATTGATGAGGGCGATGCAAACCTCCTCTCCATCGGACTTGAGATCACGTTTCTCGACGCACGGGCGCCCGAGGAAGAGGCCGAAGAAATCGTTCGACGCAGCGACCGCGACTACGACGGCATCGACGATCAAGACGATGCATGTCCAGACGACCCCGAGGACTTCGACTCCTTCGAAGACGAAGACGGTTGCCCAGATCTGGACAACGACCAAGACGGTCTCACCGACGACGTGGACGACTGTCCGAACGACCCCGAAGACCTCGACGGTTTTGAGGACGAAGACGGCTGCCCCGATCCAGACAACGACCAAGATGGATTCTTGGACCCGGATGATCAATGCCCCGACGAGGCTGAGGTCGTCAACGGCGTCGACGATGATGATGGCTGCCCCGACGAAGGCCTCATCGAGCTCATTGACGACCGGGTCGTTCTTGAAGAGCGAGTCCTCTTCGACTTCCAACGAGCGCGCGTCAAGAGCGCCGCGCGCCCCGTGTTGGACGCCATCGTGGAGCTGGTCCGCCAGCACCCGGAGTGGACCCGGATGCGGATTGAGGGTCACGCCGACATGCGTGGGTCGGCGACGTACAACCGTCGTCTCTCGGAGCGTCGCGCCCGCAACGTCATGCGCGAGCTGGTGCGAATCGGCGTCGAAGCTGACCGCATCGACGCAGCCGGGTTTGGAACCGACCGCCCCCGTGACCTGGAGTCAACGGAACAGGCGCACCAGCGAAACCGACGAGTTGAGTTCGTGGTGACGGAACGTCGGCCCGCCGCTGCGACGGCTGACGCGGAGGATGGCGAAGAAGTCATGCGCTTCAATGAAGATGCAGGGAGCGAAGAATGAATAGAGCGACCATCATCGCCTGCTTGGCCCTGGCTGGCTGCGGGAGTTCGATCGTTGGAGCCGAGTGCGCCGAAGGCTACGTCCGCTGCGGCAACGAGTGCGTTGCGCTTGAGAGCAACCGCTTCAACTGTGGGGCCTGCGGCATCACCTGCGGCGCGACTGAGAACTGCGTCGCGGCGATGTGTGTGTCCGCCCTGGACGGCGGTCTTCAAGACGGGGATATCCCCGACGGCTTCATTCGAGACGGCGTCTCGCCGGACACGAACAATATCCCCGACGGTGACGTGCCGGACGGCGGTTTCCCGGATGGTTTCATCGTGGACGGGGACCTCCCGGATGGGGTGAACCCGGACGGCAGCGTTCGTGATGGATCTGTCCGAGACGGCGCCCCCGTCGATGGCGCTCTAGTGGACGGGGACCTCCCGGATGGCGGCTCTCCCGATAGCGGGACGCCGATGTGCTCCTGCGATATCGGTGAGCTGTGCTGTGACGATGTCTGCGTGCAGCCAGACCGAGACCCCCGTAACTGCGGTGAGTGTGGAAACTCCTGCGCCGTAGATGAGGTGTGCTCACTCGGTAGCTGCGAGCCCATCTGCGAGGACCCACTCGTCTTGTGCAGCGGCCTTTGCATCGACACACAGACAGACCGCGACAACTGCGGAATGTGCGGCCGGGTTTGCTCGAGCGGCATCTGCAGGGACGGCCTCTGCGCGACGGCTTCAGAGGGTCACGTGGTCCTCATTGGACACGACTATCGCGTGGGCCGCGAAGGGCAAAACTACCTCGCAGGAAACTCCGCCTTCATTCCATTCGGAAGCACCGTGGAGGTCCTTGTGTACGAAGGCGACGCCGTCGGTTTCTCCATCACCGGCGTGGACGCCGCCATCAACCAGGTCGCATCTCAGGTGGAGCGAACGTGGAATCGTACGGAAGCGCCGGACCCGGACTCTGTTCCTGTTCTGCTCCAGGATGCGGACGTATTCGTCGTCTACTCTCAGAGTGGCGGTAGCAACGCTGGACTTCAGATGCTTGGGACGACCTGGGCAACGGCCTTCATGTCCTTCTTGCGCCGTGGCGGCGTGGTCATCGTCTTCGACGGTGGTGGCGCACACGATGGAACATGGCAGCTCCTCGACACCGCTGGGCTCCTCGATGCTGGCGGACGCAGCGCCGTGACCGGTGACACCTTGACGGTTGTCGACCGCGGAGATGCCATCGCGCGTCGCGTGCCCCTCAACTACCTCGGTGAGAGCCGAACGGTTCGCTTCGACTCAGCGCCGGCGGGCACCATTGTCGTCGAACACCCCGACGGCCCCGTTGCGGTTCACCTCGTCCTCAGCCCGTAGAGGGGGGC
>JBGCFM010000030.1:0-5244 GCA_045106895.1 Polyangiales bacterium
GAGACATCGTATTCGAGCTCGCTGAAGACGCACTCCTCGGTGCGCCGGTACTCGGCGTTGCTGCGGGCGCGGCTGTAACCGTGAATCTCCGAAGCGAGCTGGTAGACGCGGTTGAAAGCGTCTTCACGTCGCGTTCGCGCAGCGCAGCTGGCGGGGTAGGTGCGAAGATGACGGCGCGCGGCGTCGACCTGCTCGAGGGCCACTGCGAGTTGCTCCTCGGGAGTCACGTCGGCAAGAATGGATTCAAACTGCTCGGGACGGGCGGCGATGGTGTCGTGGTCCGTGTTGCTGATGTAGATGGACTCATCGGTCTCGGGCACGATGTTGCGCCAGCGGCCGCTTCGGAGGACAGCGCTACGCCATCGACGAATGCCGCCACCGAGGGACGCGTAGGAGTCGCCGTCGCTGCTCTCGCCAACGCCGCCGGTGTAATCGTTGGTGAAGGAGTTCTTCGCGCTGGCCGGGTTCTCCCAGCTGGGCTGACGACGGGGCATGGAGCCGCTGGCGACAGAAAGCTCGAGGCGGCCCGGGGCAGGAATGTCGTGGTGCATGACGGGAATCACGTGGCCGATGCCGCGTCGCTGCCAGCGCTTGAGGAGGACATCACCAGCGCGCGTTTCGGCAGGTTCGATGTGGAACATGTTCGCTTCGTCGACGAGGTTGACGCTGCCGTAGTAGAGCAGGATCAAACGCGCGAAGTAACCGACGCGCTTGTTGAGGAAGAGCTCATCGAAGTAAGCGCCGGCGCCCACTTCGTTTCCGTCCGTGGAGAGGAACTCAACGCCGTCGTCGTCGCCAAGGCGGTATCCACGAAGACGCGAGTCCGTGGGCCAAGCGTCGCCTTCGTTCCAGCTGTCCGTGTAGTCGCGGTAGTTCGAGCGGAACGCTGGGAAGCGGCCGACGATGGCGCCGTCCTTGTTGATGAAGCCAAAGTGACCCGCGAAGAGGCTCTGCCGGCCCTCGGAATCCCAGCCCTGCAAGAAGAACGGGAGGTTGTACCAGCTGGCAAAAGTCAGACGCAGGAGAATGGCGACCTCTGCGCATTCAAGGGTGGGGGAGTCCAACTCGCGGTCGCCAAAGGGCGTCTTGATTCGGAACGTCTGGCCGTAGCCCGACGAGCGCTCGACTGGTGTCATCTGACCGACCCATGCGTCGAACTTCGCTTCCCAGTCGAGTCCGGAACCTTCGTCCCAGGCGACGCCGGCTTCGCGGTCCACGTCGGACCAGTCACGCGTCACATTCCAAACCTCGCTGGGTGCGAAGGGCTGAACGCGTGGGCCGCGCTCGCCGTCGATGTCGGCCTTGCCGCCGGTCAGCTCCTCCGCCGGGACCCCGTTCCGGTCCAATGGACCCATGCCTGTTTCAGCCATGGCCTCGTCGAAGGCGGTTTGTTCACCGGCGCAGGCCGAGAAGAGGAGGCTGGCACCGAGTAGGAGGTGGGGGGTTACGCGCATGAAGGCACTCTACTTCAAGAAGCGTACCAGGCACAAATCGCTCGATTTGATCACGGTTTCGGCTTGGGTGGGGTGATTTCGCACCACCAAATGGCTGCTTGGCTAGCCAGCGGGTGGCTAGCCCATGCGTCAAGGTTGCGCGATCTACGCAGAAATGTCGTGGGGAGGATTTGCGCACACAAAGCGTGATACGACCGCGGATAGGAAAAGGGGGGCAGCGGGCAATGGAAATGCCCGGGCCGGGGAACTTCATGCGCTCTCAAACGTCATGACTCCCAAGCAAGTCGGCCCTCACTGCATCCAAGGCTGCGAAATCAGCCTCCTGCGAACTCATCGAGCTTCCATGACCTCACGTATCTCTCTTCTTCTCGCCCTGACCCTCGTCGGCGCGCTGTCCATCACCCAGCAGGCCGACGCCCAGCGGGCATATACAGGCTACGAGCTTCTCCTCGACTCTCAGCCGAGCGCTCTTCTCGGAGACGCCATCGTGGTGAGCGGGACGGCGTTTCGTGTTCAGGGCTTCGCCGAGCTTACGCCCCTTCGGAACGGCAACGTCACCATCAACGTACGTGAGTACGCGGGGACACCTAGGCCGAGCATCCGCATCGCGGAAACCGAGACGGTGCGCACGGACGCCTCTGGCCGCTTCACCGCCCGGGTGCGTGTGCCCGGTCGCCAGATGTCTCGGCCCAGCGTGCAGGTGCGTGTCGGCGGAGAGGGAAACGAAGGTGGGCGCGCCTTCGACTTCTCACTCTCGCTCCAACCCGCTCAAGCCTTCGACCTCTTGGTCGATCGCCGTCGCTTCGAACCCGGCGAGTCTGCGCATGTTTGGGCGCGACTTCACGAGGTGGGCAGCGGCGCGCCCCTTGGAGCGCGCGAGGTCGAGCTGACGGTCACGGACCCTCGCGGTGCCACGGTGCTGACGCGGACCACCAACACCGAAGCCAGCGGCGTCTACCACGCCGCCGTGGAGCTGCCCGAAGCGACGCCGGAAGGAACCTACAACGTCCTTATCCGCACGAAGACAACGCCCCCAATTTCGGCACGTGCGAACTTCGTGGTGGGACGTCGCACCGTCGAGCGGCTGATGGCGACATTTACCCTCGATCAGCGAGTCGCCGCGCCCACGGGCCGGCTCACCGGCAACGTCCGAGTCCTGACGCCTAGCGGGACGCCCGTCCACGGCGCCACCGTGACCGTGCGAGTCAGCGAAGGCGTGGAGCTCAATCTGCAGACCCGCGGCGATGGACGCGCCGCCGTGAGCTTTCAAGCCCCGGCGTATCTGCAAGGCGACATGGCGGCTCAACAGGTCGTCGCGCAGGCCACCCACCCGGCACACGGAGCGGCCTCCGCGGCGGCTCGCTACATGCTTGCGCGCGTGCCTTGGCGGGTGCAGTTCCGCGCTGAAAATGGCGGACTGGTGCCGGAGACCGAAGGCGAGGCGTTCGTCTTGGTCACCGATCCCCTCGGAGAGCCCGCGCCCGCCGGAATGCGCCTCGAGGTGCGCGGCGACATCGTCCGACGGGGGAGCCAGGAGGTGACCCTCGACGCACGAGGCATGGCGCGCGTCTCGATGAATGCACGAGACGGCATGGCCACCCGGCTGCGCGGTGGTGACTGCGCCGGCCAGATGGGCATGACCCTCCAGACGGAGATCGCGACGGAGAATCCTCTTCTCGTCGACGGATGCGTCGCCATCGCCACGGAGGCCCGCGTGCGCATTCGTGCAGAAGGTCCGCTCTACGCGCCGGGCGCACAGGTCCCGCTTCGCATCGAGCGTCACCCCTCGGTCCGAGGCGCGACGGTCCAGGTCGAGGCCCTCCGAGATGGTCGCATCGTCGCATCGACCTTCGCGAGTGGCGGCAACGCACGCCTTGAGATCCCCGACCACGTCGTCGGGATGCTCTTGATTCGCGCGCGTCCGCTCCTTGCCTATGACACCCGTCCCGACGTCAGCGAAGCCGGCACAGCAGGCATGGGCGCCGGCAGCCTCACCTCGATCTTGGTGCGACCCGCGGACGCCTTCGCCATCGAGCTTGAGAGCGCCGAAGAGCGCTGGCAGGTACGCGATCGCGCCACCGTTGCCCTTCGAACCAGCGCGCAATCCCCCCGCGCATGGGCGGCCTACGTGGTGCGCGACCTCGCTGCCCACGGCGGCGAAGTTCCGTGGCGAACGGGTTGGATGCGCTCCGCCCTCAACGAAGCGCTGATGGCGAACCTCCACTTTGCAGACGACGCAAACGCCGACGACTCGCTCTTCCTCGAAGCATCCCTCGCCGCGAGCCAAACGCGCGACGTCGCTCCGGCGGGCATCGCGCCACTCGTTCCGCATCCTTGGGACGCGGGACGTTATCGCCAAGGGAGACGCCTGGCTCGGGACGCCGTGCTGATGCGCGGCGAGATGCGTAGCCGCGGAGCGGGTGCGCTGATGATGGCCATCGAGCAATCGGTTTCGCGCGTTCTGAGCGATCCAAGTGCCGACCGATCCCGAATTCTAAACGGGCGAAACTTCCGCCCCGATCTCATCGAGCGCCTCGTCGAGGGGAACCTGCTTCCGCGCGGCCGCGCCAAGACCCTTGGTGACGGTCAGGCGAGCGTCGCGATGCTTCGTGAGCTTCAGCCCGGCTTTACCTTCGACATGGTGGCGCGACGCATCGCCCGTCAAAAGCTCGTGGCTTTGATGGCGGCGGTGGTGCGCTTCACCAACCCCGACGATCAAAACGCCGCTCGCGCTTCATCGGGCTATGAACCCGAGAACTGGCTCTCGCGCATGGTGCAGCTTGGTATCATTCCTCGCGCCGCCATCATCGACCCATGGGGGAACACCTTCGCGCTCCGTCGCTCGGACCGTCCTCGATTCGTCCTCTCCGCCCGCGCGCCCCGGAACGAACTTGTCAGCGCAGGCCCCGACGGTCGTCTCGGCACCGGCGACGACATCAGCGACCCCTTTGCTCGCGCGATCCCCGAGAACACCCCTTACTCCGTGGCGAGCGGCGAAGACCGACTCATGAAGCAACTGAGCATGCTCTCCCCGGGCCCTGGCACGCTGAACGCCATGGCGAGCGCGTATTCGTCCGTGAGCTTGGCCGTTCGTGATGAACAGATGCGGACCGTCGTAACGGGCAGCATCAGCGAAGGCGGCGAGTCCTTTGGGTTAGGCGGACTGGCCATGCGCGGCGCCGGCGGCGGTGGCGACGGCGCCGCTGATATGATGCTCGAGGGAGCGTTGGGTGGTGCGCCTGCGGCCGCCCCGATGCCCTCCCGGTCGCGTCGCAGCGCACGAGCGCAGATGGCCAACGAGCCCGTCGAAGCCGAAGAAGACATGATGGACTCGGATGACAGCGAGGTCGCAGAACGCTCCAACCAGCGGCAAGAAGCGCCTGGCTTTGCAGCGCTCAATCAGATTGTACGCGAGCGTTTCCCCGCGACGCTCCACTTTGTGCCTGAGATCGCCCTCGACGGCACCAGCACGAACCTGGTGATTCCTCTTGCGGATGCACTCACGACGTACCGCGTCGAGGCCATTGCGTGGACCGCGAGTGGCTGGCTCGTAAACGCTTCCACGGAGATTCGCGTCGACCAGGACGCCACCATCGACGCACCTGTGCCTCCTTTCGCGAGCGTCGGCGACGTCTTGCGTTTGCCCGTGCGCGTGACGAACCGAACGAACGCGCCGCTCACGGCCGTCGTACGTGTCGTCGCAGAAGACATCACCTTGACGCTTCCTAACGCCGAGACGCTGGAGATCGCCGGCAACCGCGGCGTGGAACACATCGTTGAGATTCGACTT
>JBGCFM010000031.1:0-15095 GCA_045106895.1 Polyangiales bacterium
GTCGCGTATGACCTCCTCCTCCGGCTTGCGATCGAAGCCGTCGAAGAGCTTTTCGACATAGCTCTCCGCCTGAACGAATGGACCCTCGAGACCCTCGGGTACTCGAACACTCTTCAACGCCATTGTTACCCCCCTGGTGTGGACTGAGGTACCACAGCAAAGAGCCTCTTCGGCTTCAGGCGAACTAGCTAGCGTGCCGCCCACCGCTGACGGGCATCAGCTGCAGGGCGCGCGGAAGCCAGGTACTCTTCATCCATGCTCCGACCATCCACGGCAATCGCTGCCCTAAGTCTTGCCCTCTGCGCGTGCGCGCCCGAAACCGTGGTCCGAGACCTGGACGCCGAGACGTCAGACGCCGGCTCCGGCGACGCGGCTATCGGCGACGATGCATTCGTCCAGGCCGACGCCCGCATGTTCGATGCAGGCAGCATGGGCGTCGACGCGGCGCTCATGGACTCAGGGCGCGTGGACTCAAACATTGCGCGCCCGGACACAGGCCCGGACGCCGGTCGCGATTCAGGCACCGACGCCGGCCCCGCGCCCGTCGGCGCCTCCTGTACACATTCGACGGGCGGCGGCGTCTACGCGCACACCGCATGCTCCACGGGGTTTCAGTGTTGCGACGGGACCTGGCGCACGCGCGAGATGGGCTGCGCGGCTTGCCTCTGTGTCGAGCCCACCGGCGCCGCTGGGTGCGGCACCACGACGATGCCGCCCACTGGCGTGCACGCGGGGCTCTCACAAAACGGTTCGCAGATCCCGCGCGCTGGACTCGAAAACTCGACCGGCGGCGTTGGCCTAGAAACCGAAGGCGACGTCGTCACCATCGACGGCCAGCAGTGGGTCCGCGGAACCATCAGTAACTTCGGCGGCCCGAATGACACCGGAGTGACAACGACGGAGACCGGTGCCATCACCGGTGAACGCCTCCGCAGCCTAAACACGCCCATGGATGCGAGCCGAGCGGTCATCGAATCACGGCCCGAAGACTTCTACTACGCGGCGATGCGCTGGAGCTACTCGCCTGGCAACCGTACGTTCTGGCGGGACGCGCGCATCTTGATTCGAAACCCGGCCACCGGCGCCCAGGTCGTCGTCCGCCCCGTCGACTGGGGTCCGCATATTCGCACGGGTCGTATCATCGACGTAGCACCGCAGACCGAGGATGACCTCGGGGCCAGCACGGATGATAACGTCGACGTTGCCTTCGCGGCGCCCGGCACGCCCCTGGGCCCTGTTCTCTAGTCGAATCGCCCTAACGCAAAATGGCCGGGAGCGCGTAGCGCTCGCCGACCATTCCGCTTGTCTCCTCGCCCCTATGCGACGGGCGCTGCGCCCTCGTTGCCGCCGATATTGCCGAGCGGAGCGTGCACCCCCCCTGGTCCTTCGACTTCTTCGAGGGCGACTTCGATGACCTCGCTCATTCGATCGACGAGGACAAACTCCAGCTCGTCGCGAACGCTCTCGGGCACATCGTCCAGGTCCACGCCGTTCCGCTTCGGCAACACGATGCGGGTGAAGCCGGCTCTGTGGGCGGCGAGGACCTTCTCCTTGATGCCACCGACAGGTAGCACGCGTCCGCGGAGCGTCGCCTCGCCGGTCATCGCCGTGTTTGGGCAAACGCGACGACCCGTGAGGAGCGATGCGAACGCCGTGTACATGGTGACGCCGGCCGATGGGCCGTCCTTCGGCGTCGCGCCTGCGGGAACGTGCACGTGCAGGTCCCACTCCTCCAGGAACGTCGGCTCGATGTCGAGTTCCGCCGCGTGCGTCCGCAAGTAGGCCAAAGCAGCTCGCGCCGATTCCGTCATGACATCGCCGAGCTGCCCGGTGATCTCGAGCTTGCCTTTTCCGGGCATGCGCGTGGTCTCGACGTAGAGCACGTCGCCACCCACCGGTGTCCATGCGAGGCCCGCGGCGACGCCTGGCATGCGCTCCTTGTCCGCCGGGTCGAGGAAGAAGCGAGGCTTGCCGAGCGCTTCACGAACGAAAGCTTCGTCGATGGCGACGCTGTCCTCACCTTCGCTTCCCCGGGCCACGCGGAGAGCGACGCGCCGTAGAACCTTCGCGATCTGCTGCTTCAGGCGCCGGACCCCAGACTCACGCGTGTAGTCCTTTACGATGATGCTGAGCGTCTCTTCGTCGATGCTCACCTGCTCTTCGTTCAAGCCGTGCCGCTCGATCTGCTCGCCGAAGAGATGACGCGCCGCAATCTGTACCTTCTCGTCAATGGTGTAACCGCTCACCTCGAGAATCTCGAGTCGGTCTCGCAGTGGCAAAGACATCTTCGAGAGGTCGTTGGCCGTCGCGATGAAGAGCGCTTCGCTCAGATCGAAGGGCGTGTCCACGTAGTGGTCCTGAAACCGCTCGTTCTGCTCCGGGTCGAGGAGCTCAAGAAGCGCGGCCTGAGGGTCGCCGGACCAGCCGCCGGAGGTGACCTTGTCGACCTCATCGAGGACGATGACCGGGTTCTTCACCTTGGCCTTTCGAAGCGCCGTCATGATGCGACCGGGCATCGCGCCAATATACGTGCGTCGATGTCCACGAATCTCCGCTTCGTCGCGAACGCCGCCAAGGCTGACTCGAACAAGCGGACGGCCCGTCGCATCCGCCACGCTCTGCGCCAGGCTCGTCTTGCCAACGCCTGGAGGTCCAAGAAGACAAAGCACGGTGCCACGCGCTTCCGGCGCCAGCTGGAGGACAGCCATGTGCTCCAAGATACGCTGCTTCACGTCACCCATCGCGTAGTGGTCACGGTCGAGGGCCGCGGAGAGCTCGTCGAGATCCACCACCGCTTCTGCGCGCGCTTCCCACGGGAGGGCCGTCAGCGTCTCCAAGTAGGTGCGAATAACATTCGCCTCCGGCGCCTGCGCGGGCATACCCCGAAGTCGCCTCAGCTCACGGTCCGCCTGCTCCTTTGCCTCTTCCGGCATACCCGCCGCTTCAATGGCTCGCGCGAGGACCTCGTTGGGGTCTTCATCGTCTCCATCGAGCTGCCCGAGCTCCTTCTGAATGGCGCGCATCTGTCCGCGAAGCACCTGCTCACGTTGCGCCTTTGACATCTCACGACGCACCTCGGAGTCCACGCGCGAACGCAGCTCGGCTCGGCTCTTTGCTTCCGAGACCATGCGCGCAACGAGGCGCAAGCGCTCAGTGACGCTCACTTCGTGAAGGACCTCCAGCTTCTGTTCCTGGGGAGCTTCGACCCACGCCGTCACCCTGTCCGCCACAAAGGTGGGCTGAGCGTTTTCCAGCGCCGCGGCGAGAGCCTTGTCGACGCCAAGCTTCGCGACGCGCGCACGCAGCGAGTCCGCGAGGGCCTTCGTTTCGTCCGTCTCCGGGTCCACGTCGGCGATGAGCGACACACGCGCCCGAATGAACGGCGTCTGTGCAACGAGCTCTTCGAGTCGCACGCGATGCTTGCCTTCAACGACGAGAAAGAAGCCGCGCCGCGGTGTGTTTGTCACCCCGCGAACGACAGCCACGACGGCGACGCTGTGCATGTCCGCGAGCGCTGGCGCTTCTACCTCGGGCGCGTGCTGAACCGCGATGACGATTTCATCGCCGACTTTGAGCGATCGGCCAAGGGCCAAAGAACGCGAGCGCCCAATGGGGAGTGTCGTCTTGCGACCTGGGAGAACCAGGCCCTTACGCAGGGGAAGGAGGGGGAGGTCTTGGAGAGAACTGCCGTCAAATGACTGGGTCATTCACCGAAGCTAAGTTCGCTTAAAATTAGGTCAACGGCTTGACGCCACATTGATGTGACGCGTCGGCCTGCTCTCACGTGTTTTTGCGCGCGAAAACAGACCACGCGCAAAGCAAAGGCGTCGCCGATGCATCGAGCCTCAGCGCCGCATGGGGGTCGCCGCGGGTCTCGCCAAGATTTAGAATCGCCACATCGAGTCCACGCTCCGCTGCGCCACGTACAAAACGGTAGCCGGAGTACACCGTCAGTGAAGAGCCCACCACCAAGATGGCGTCCGCTTCCTCAAAGATCGCCCAGGCGTTCTCCACGCGGGCTTTCGGAACGCTCTCTCCGAAGAAAACCACGTGCGGCTTCAGAGGCCCACGGCATCGGTCGCAGTCGACGACACGAAACGAGCGCGTGCCTTCCACTTCTGCGTCTCCGTCCGGCGCCTGCTCCGCATCCTCACGTGTCCACCCTGGATTGAGCTGCTCGAGGCGCGCGTGAAGCGCGTGCCGCGGCGAGACATTAGCGCACTCCATGCAGACAACTTCCGCGAGAGCCCCATGAAGCTCCACGATACGCTCGCTGCCCGCCGCGTGGTGTAGGCGGTCCACGTTCTGTGTCACCACACCTGTGATGCTTCCAAGCGCTTCCAGTTCCGCCAATGCGCGATGACCATCGTTGGGCGCGGCCTTCGAGAAGCGTCGCCACCCCACCGTCGCCCGCGCCCAGTAGCGCTGGCGTGCGGAGGCGTCTTTGATGAACTCGCGATACTGGATGGGGTTCCGCGCGCGCCGTTTCGTCTCGGGGCCACGGTAGTCAGGGATCCCTGAGTCCGTGGAGAGCCCCGCGCCGGTCAGCACGCCGAGGCGTCTCCCGTCGGCAAATCGAATGAGGTCGTCAGGCACTACGCGACTCTAGAGTCAGAGCGCTCAGCCTCAAGGGTCGCCGTAAGCATCCTTGTAGTCGGCGATGGACGCCTCGATGACCGCCGCGGCGTGCTTGCGCCCGTACGTGGGGCGAATTTCGACGTCCGTGGGTTTTCCGCTCTCGAGCTTGTACGTCGAGAAGTAGTGCCGAACGCGCTCAAGGTGCAGCGACGGGACGTCGGTGATCTCGCGGACGTCCTTGTAGAGGTAGTCGCTGTCGAGGACCGCGATGATCTTGTCGTCCGCCTCGCCACCATCGACCATCGGCAAACCGCCGACAACACGTGCGTTCAAGATGAGGTCGCGTTGGTTGATGGGGCGGTCGCTCAGAACGCAGATATCGAGGGGGTCTCCGTCGCCCTTCGGAACGCCCATGAGCTTTGCAACGCGGTCCGCGCAATACGTCCGCGGGATGAACCCGTAGAGCATCGGTGGCTGCGAAGAGGTTCGCTGGGGTCGGTCCACGCGAAGGTAGCCCGACTCCTTGTCGACCTCGTACTTCACCATGTCGAAGGGGGTGATCTCGATATACGCGGTCACCACGTCGGGAACTGAAGGCCCAACATCGAGGCCATGCCACGGATGCGGACGCCAGCGAAGAAATCGATCGTCGTTCATGAGAGCACCAGTTCTTCCTCAACAAATCCTGTACGCGACGAGCCAAATCGAACGCGGACCTTGCCACTACCCTTCACGACGGCGCTGACCTGTCGCATGTGCGCGCTGCCCTGACTCCTCTGAAAGAAGAGCCCACCGAAGCCCGAATGGCGGCCGTGGCCCCATCCACGCAGATGGCCGAGCTGCACCTTCGAGTCGCCGGCGGCCACTTCCGCGGCGTCGGCCTCCACGTGCACGTAGAGTTCCTCGTTGAAGGGACGCCCCATCGCAACATCGACGCCGTTGGTGGGCATGTAGCCTTCGTTGACGAGCTGAGCGGAGATACGAAAGGTGTCGCCGCCGAGGGGCTCAACCTTCGTGTCGCGAATGCGAAGCTTCGGAACCATCGCGCAGGCACGCAAGAAGAGCGCGGCCTGGCCGTCGCAGATCTTTTCGAGTTCGTCCGGCGGTGGGTTCCAGATTCCGTAGCGCGGGTCCAGGCCCCCAACCTCCGCAGCCCCCAATTGTGGATGCTCCACGGCGACCCAGGGCTGAAAGAGGCGCTTGTCATTGCGCTTCGCGTCCCAGTCGTAGAGCGCTTCGAAGTCCTTGCGTTCCATCGTTGTGTAGCGCTCCACGAAGCGCGCTGGTCGCTCGAGGCCGAGCTGCTCAAAGATGTCCCAAAGCTCGCACACCCACGAAAGGCAGCCGCGCTGGTGGTAGGCGTAGTCCAGGAGGTCGCCATGAAGTGCTTTTCCTTCTTCGTAGGTGAACTCCTCGAAACCGCTAACCATGGGGTAGCCGGTGTGCTCTTCGGCCCACTCTTCAAGCTGCTTGAAGAGCGCTAGGTCGTAGGGCTCCATCTTGGTGTCGCGCGCGCCGCCGAGGGGACGAATGTGCACTCCGCCAAAGCAGTGGAAGTTCAGCCACACGTACAGATGGGGACGCGCGCTCGTATACTCCACCACAGCGCGGCTCTCCGGAGCGCTGAGCGCGTAGCTGCCAGCACCGACTTGGTCCGGTTCTGGCGCCCAGTGGTACGGAAAGTTCCGGTTGAGATCCGTGTCGTTGTCCGAAAGGAAGTTCGGCGATGGAATCTCCACGCCGTCGTACCCTTCGATGGTCCCCTCGGGGTAGAGCTTGTAAAAGGGCCCGGTATCTTCGAGGGTTCGGATGACCATCAGTCCACGCCGCGACGCGGACTCGACGAACTCGCCCCCGGGGTCTTCCACCCGCATCAATAGGGCGCGACCGTCGCCGTCGAGGTCGGACGAGACCCATCGCGCGAGTTCCTTCGCGCTACGATCATCGCGAGGAACACTTCGCACATAGCGCGCCTCTTCGAGCACCACTTCGGCGCCGTCCGGCGACATGCGCGGCATGATGTACACGAGCATGTCGGAGACGGTCTGAGCCATCGGCGCCGGCAGCTTCGAGCGCCCGGAGTGAAGCGCGATGAGGTCCTCGGCGATGGCGAGGCACACGTTCGTTCCGGCAAGCTCTGACGCGTGCATATTGCCGTCGACCCAAGCCGCTGGTCGAGGGCGAGAAGGTTCGCGCCCTACGACGAGGACCCAGAGTTCTCGGCCGTCGCCGCTCTTCCCCGCAGACTCCAGCTTCACAAAGTCCGGGTGTTCCGCCGCCCACTCTTCGAGCTGGGCCGTCAGGGCGTCGTAGCCGATCAGTTCTCGTCGAAAGCTCATATCGAATCGGCCTCGTTAGTTCAGGTTCTCGCCGAAGAAAGTAAGAGTGCGCTCCCAGGCGCTCTTCGCCGACGCCGCGTCATAAGCGCCCTCACGGGTGTCGTTGAAGAACGCATGACCCGCGTCGTAGAAGTGCGCGTCGACGGGGACGCCGGCGTCTTTCATCTCCGCGACGAGCGCCTCGGCATCCGCCGTCGGCACAAAGCCATCACTCTTGCCGAAGTGGCACTGAACGCTCGCCTTCATCTTGGAGAAGTCAGGCTTCACATCCGGATGCACGCCGTAGAAGTTCGCGATGGCGTGGATCGATGCATGACCGCCGCCGGCGAAGAGCGCGAGCTTTCCGCCCATGCAGAACCCGACGGCGCCAACCTTGTCGCTGGTGACAGCGTCGTGGCCGACGAGGAAGTCGACGGCGCCTTGAAGGTCACGGCCAGCGCGGGTGATGTCGAGGCCCATCATCTCTTTGCCAGCGACGTCGGGGTCCGTCGTGGACTTGCCGTGGTAGAGGTCCGGCGCGAGAGCCACATAACCCTGAGCAGCGAGGCGGTCGGCGACATCTTTGATGTGGTCCACGAGCCCCCACCATTCCTGGAGGACCAAAACCGCCGCGCCTTTGCCACTCTCCGGCAAGGCCAAGTAGCCCGCGGACTCCGCGCCGTTCATCGAAAACTCAACCATTTCGCCCATGCTCGTCTTCCTCCTGGCGGGAAGGTAGCAGGGTGGCCCGTCGCTGGGCGGTCGATTTCTCCCGTCGACGTTTGCCGTCAAAGAGCGGCCCGGTTTCTAAAAGGAAACGGCGCTGTCCAAGGTGATGGGCTGTCGTCGAAGGCCCAAGTAGAGCCCCGTGGCGGCGGCGCCGGCCACAACGACGCCTAGCCCCACCCAGACCCAAAGCGGCACGCCGCCGCTCTCGGAAGTGTCGTCGCTAGGACCTGCGACGGTAAGATCGACTTCGCCTCCCACGAGGGGCTCATCCTCGTTCCCAAGCAAGGCAACACGGTTCCCGTTCTCGTCGAGAACTTCGACGAAGTACTCGACCTGTGGAACTTCGGGCAGCGGAATGGTGGTGGAGGCGGATGCGACGTTGTTGTGCTCGTCATACTCCACCGACCCTGTTTCGCGGAATCGAACGATGATGTCCGTGGCCATCTCCAGCGGGTCGACGAGCTCCACGCGCAGAAGATGGCGCGCTTCGACGAAGCGAGCCTCCACGCCGAGAACATCGGAGCGCGAGGACCAGTAGCCCTTTGCTTCCATGAAGGGAGAACGAAGACGTGGCGCGAGGTTCGTGTCGACTTCCGCGTCGGGCGTGAGCGCGAGGAGCCGAATGTACGCGTCGCGGGAGCGCTCCTCTTCGTCGTTTGCCGCTGCAGCCATGCCGATGAGCTCGTAGATACGCGCGAGGTCCTCAGGGTCGTAGCCGCCTTCTTCGAGGGCGGCGGTCGCCTCTTCGAGAGCGCGTTCGAAGTCGATTTCGCCGTAGGCAGCTTCGGCTTCGCGCAGGTGACTTTGCGCCATCGCGATGGAGCTGAAGCAGAGCACGCCAAGGACCAAGACCAACGAGCGAATCACTGGCAACCTCCTCCGCACTTTGCCGCGGCGGTACACGTGTTCGGGGGCATATCTTCAAACGCTTCGTGGTAGCCCTCCGTTGGGACAAGCACGATTTGAAGATCGGCATCGTCAAGATAGACGTTTCGTATCGTGCACCCACTCAGGAGCACCTGCCCCGTCACGCTCCGAGCCACCGCGACATAGGCGACAGCTCCTTCTGGGGCATCCGGATACGAAACGGCTCCCTCTTGAAAGTCACAGACGCTGACGCTTCCGGTGGTCATTGCATCAAGACCCGACACCTGTACCTCCGCGAGGAGACGTGGGCACGCATTCAAATCATCGTCGGCCACGGGGATCACATACACCTCGGCGTTCTCGCTTCGGACAAAAGTGTCTCGAGACGGGAAGTCGAGGGTCATGGATTCCGTCGGTACAGCGCACGCGGAAACAACAAGCAGAAGACTGAAGACTCTCATCACTGTAGCTCACTCGCCCGGACGATTCGGTCTGTGACGTACGCATCCATCGCGGCGTCGAATCGCCAGATTTCGTAGTCCGCCACAATATTGCCTTGGGCATCAAAGTCGACGGGGCCGCTCGCGCCTTCGTAGTTGATCGCGCCGCCTTCACGAATGATCTCCAGCGCTCCGGCCAGCTCCCCTGGTTCGAAGATTTCGCCGGGGTCCGACGAGACTTCAAAGAGAGAGTCACGGATCGCTGTCCCGTCGGTGGACCCGGCGTGCTCAATGGCGAGAACGAGCGCCATCATCGCGTCATATTGCTGGGTTCCGAACGCCCCAGGGTCCTCGGTGTAGGTCGCCCGAAAGTTGTCGGCGAAGGTGTTGAAAGCATTGCTATTGGGCTCACTGATCGGCGCAGTCCCGACCACCCCATCGACGTTCTCCGCGCTTCCAGCATTCGCGGGAAAATCATCGTTCTTCAGGCCATCGCTTCCAATCCACGTCACATCTGGCGGACTCGCGAGCTGACTCCAGTCACGAAGGATGAAGCCGCCTTCTTCCGCGAAGGCGATGAGTGCGATGCAGTCCGGATTCTCACCGGCAAGCTGTGCGACTTCGGCGGCGTAGTTGGCGCGCCCGGGCGCGAAAGCGATAGGCGCATTGACGCTCTGCTCGGGGGAGGCGAGTGATTCAAAGACGGACACAAGAGATGCTGCGAATGGATTGCCGTAGGCATCGTCCAGGTGAAGAATCGAAAGGCGCTCGCAGTTGTCGGCGGCGTAGCGTGCGGAGACCTGCGCCTGGAGTAGGTCGCTCGGAACTGTGCGGAAAAGAAAACGGTTGTCCGCGGGTTGCGCGGCGCTCAGGTCCTCGGAAGTCGCACAGCATGAAATCTGCGGAATCTGCGCAGCTTGAGTGACGTCGCCCACCGCGAGAGTTGCGCCAGAGATCAAGGGCCCAATGATCGCCACGGCCCCTTCCTCTTCGATGAGTTGCCGCGTCACTCGCACAGCCTGATCAACCTCAGTTCGGTCATCCGCGAATACAATTTCGACAGGTCGTCCACCAAGAAGGCCACCGGCTGCGGCGACCTCGCGCTCGACGAGTTGGGCAGCCTGCAGGAGCGAGGGACCGAATTCTCCAGCGCCGCCGCTGAGGGAAACCACAACGCCGATGCGAATTGGCTCTCCGCCAACCTCGGGCCCTGGCGCCGCACAGGCCGAAACCAGGATGCCCAAAAACAGCAGCGGAAGTCGTGCTTGGAGGCGCAGTGCGCGGGAGCTCATCAGTCCAATCCTACCCTTCGGCGAGTTGTCTCGCCGGGGCGGATGGTAACTCTATAGCGTTGCCGGAGTCCACGTTCCGGATTCACGAGGAGCAACGTATGAGCGCCCGCCGGAAGCCGGTGTCGAAGGATCGGGGTGGTCCCGAGCGATTCCCCGTTGAGGCTCACCTGAGACCAAGGAACCGTGTCGAGGGTCAGCAAACCGGTTTCGGCAGCCGGCGCGCTCGCCGTCTCAGCGGGCGTCTCGACCGTCATCTCGCTCATCTGCGTCATCCTCGCGGGGCGCGGGCGGCGACGTCGAGGTCGCATCGCCACCGTCGTGTCTTGGGCGGCTTCCGAAGGCGGCGTCTCTTGCTCCGATTCGCCTTCTTCCGCGTCGACGGTGTCGTCCTCCGGAACGGCGTCTTCGGTCTCTGGCGCATCACCGCCCTCTTCAGCCTCGCGGGAGTCGGGGGAGTCGGGGGCTTCATCGGCCTCGTCCCCAAAGTCCATCGGCTGTGGGTCCAGGGGGTCGCCCGCGGCCACGGTATCGCCGTTTCGCACATCCCCGGAGAAGAGTGCGGCCAGGAGTCCGCCGAGGACCGCCGAGAAAAGAAGAATGAGGAGAATGATCCAGCGCCCGGAGCGACGCGGCTCCTGAAACTCGCCGCTCTGGACCGGAGGTAGGAGCGACTGCTCGCGGTTGATGACGCCGGAGTGACTCCCTGTTGACGTGTGCACCGGCGCGAGGGCTTCACCTTTGAGTTCTCCGGCCATGTAGGCCTTCAGAACGCGACGTTGCTCGTCGCGCTCGCGCTCGAAGAGACCGATGACCATCGCGCCGATGTCCGAACGCGAGGCGCGCAGCCCTGCCTCGTGCATATAGTTTTCGAGGTCTTCCTTCATCTCCCGGGCGCTCTGGTAGCGGGCCATGGGATCGCGCTGAAGGCTCCGGTCCACGATGGCCGCGAGGGGCGCAGGAATGCCCGTTTCGTCCAGCGAGAGAATCTGCGATGTGAGCGTGTTGTGGAGCGTGAGGACTTCGCTGTCGCCCTTAAAAAGCCGGCGACCCGCGAAGGCCTCCCACATGACGACGCCAAGACTCCAAAGGTCCGCGCGATGATCGTGTGCGCCCGGCGCAGCTTGCTCCGGCGCGATGTAGGCGAACTTACCTTTGACCTGGCCGGCGCGGGTCTCGTTGAGCTGTGTCCCCGCCTTCGCGATGCCGAAGTCCAGGATCTTCACCTGACCTTCGTAGGTAATGAAGAGGTTGCCCGGCGAGATGTCGCGGTGAACCACGTTGAGGGGCGATCCGTCAAAATCGCGAAGAGAATGCGCGTAGTGAAGCCCGTCGAGGACGTCGATAAAGAGCTTCACGCCCACCGAGAGCGGCAGCGGCTCGTCAACCTTTCGTGCGTGACGCAAAACGCGCGCAAGAGACTGCCCCTCCAAGTACTCCATCGCGAGATAGTGGAGACCTTCGGCGTGGCTGATCTCGTAGGTCTGAACGACATGAGGATGATTGAGGCGTGCGGCGAGGCGGGCTTCGTCGAGGAACATGCCGACCAAGCCCTCTTCCTCTTCGAGGTGCGGATGCAGACGCTTGAGCACCGTCAGCTTCGTAAAGCCTGCAGGGCCCCGGTTGGCCGCGAGGAAAACCTCGGCCATGCCGCCGTGGCCGATCTTTGCGATCAGCGTGTATTTGCCGAACGCTTCATCGTTCGGTGCTCGCACCATCGCGCGGCTCTCGTCGTTTAGCGTCACCTGGACGGAAGCTTCACGGCTTCAGAGGGCCGGTGTCAAACAAGCGCGGGCCGCCTACCCCAGAGCACACCCTGATTTCGGGACGGGCCCGAAGCTCCAGACGCAATCGCGCCCGCGCTGGCAGAGCCGGCGCGGGCGTCATCAAACAGCGATGCTGCGCTCTAGTTAGCTAAAATCGGGCCCAAAAGCGCGATCGTCCATCGCCAAAGCGCTCTCGTCACAAGTACGGAGAACACGTGCGTCGGAGACAACCCCTGGAACGATGTTCAAGGCGTAGTGGATGCCCGAGAGCTTCTTGCCCACGTAAAACGCCTTCTCGTCGCCTTCGGCAGCGTCGATCTTGCCGCGGGCGATGACCGTCTGCTCGAGGAGGAGCCAGCCGAGGGTGAGGCGGGCCATCATCTCGAGGAATCGCTCTGCCATGAGAGGAATCTTCGCCATCTCGCCCTTTTGGAACCAGCCGAGGAAGAGCATGACGCAAGCGCCGACGGACTCGTGCGCCTTCTTGAGGTTCTCGATAGCTCCCTTGAGCTCTTCGTCGTCCTTGTGGGCTTCGATGAACTTTTGAACTTCGCCGAGGAACGCGCGGGTGTTGGCGCCGCCGTTCTGTCCAAGCTTACGACCGACGAGGTCCATGGACTGGATGGCGTTCGTGCCTTCGTAGATGCTGAAGATCTTCGTGTCGCGGGCGTACTGCTCCACGGGCCAGTCCTTGAGGTATCCGGCGCCGCCGTAGACCTGAATCGCCGTCTCGCAGATGCGGTACGCCTCGTCGGAAGCGTGCGCTTTGACGATGGGCGTCAGCAGATCGATCTGACCCTGGTGGTACGCCACCGTCGCGTCGTCGCCTTCGGCGGCGCGCATGCGGTCCTGGTGCATCGCCACCTTGATGATGAGGGCGCGCAGACCTTCAACGCGGGCCTTCATGTTGAGAAGGTCGCGGCGAACGTTTGGATGCTCGATGATGGAGACGCGCTCCGCCTCCGGGTTCTTGAAGTCCTTGATGGACGCGCCCTGCTTGCGGTCACGGGCGTAGTCGAGGGCGTTGAGGTACGCCGTGGACGCGACGGAGAGGCCCTGATTTCCAACGCCGATGCGGGCGAAGTTCATCATCTTGAACATCTGGCGCATGCCCTGATGTTCGACGCCGCCGACGAGCTCGCCGAGGCAGCCGCCGTCTTCACCGAAGTTCAGGACGCACGTCGCGTTGCCGTTGATGCCCATCTTGTGCGCGATGGAGGCGACCTGAACGTCGTTGGATTCGCCGGTCTCAATGTTGTTCTTCGGGACGATGAAGAGCGAGAGGCCCTTTGTTCCCGCGACGGCACCGTCGATGCGCGCGAGGACGAGGTGGACGATGTTGTCCGCCATGTCGTGGTCGCCGCCGGAGATGTAGATCTTCGTGCCTTTGATCTTGTACTTGCCGTCTTCCGCAGGCGTCGCCGTGGTGTTCGACGAACCGACATCGCTTCCGGCGTGCGGCTCCGTGAGGCACATCGTGCCGCCCCAGGTTCCGTCCATCATCTTCGTCGGGTAAGCCTTCTTCTGCTCGTCGGTGCCGAAGTGGGCGATAACTTCCGCCGCACCCAGGGAGAGGCCCGGGTACATGTTGAAGGCGGTGTTGCTGCCGCTGATGAGCTCGTCCGTCATCAGACCGACGGTGGCCGGCGCGTCCATGCCGCCGAACTCCGCAGGCGAGGAAATCGTGCGCCATCCAGCTTCGTAGAGGCGATCCCAGGCGTCCTTGAAACCGGCGGGCGTCGTGACCTTGCCGTCCTTGAAGACGCAGCCCTTATCGCCGACGGCATTAAGAGGGCCCGTCACGTCCGTCGCGAAACGGTAAACCTGGCTGATGACCTCTTTGATGGTCGCTTCATCCCAGTCCGAAAAGGGACCCTGCCCGTAAAGGTCCCCGAGCCCGTAGTGCTCAAAAAGCAGGAAGTTGAAGTCGCGAAGGTCGGCCTTGTAGCGGTTGATGGGCTGGGACACAGAAGATCTCCTCGAAGCGCTTTACGGCGCTTTTACTGGGTTGAAGGTGTCCGGAATCTGTCGGCATTGGCGCGCCGCGTCAAGTCGCTGAATGGCGATTCATTTTTACCGCGCTCGATTCGTTTCCATGCACGCCCAACCTGTGATTCGGCGCACACATTCCGGCCAATCGGCCGACTCAGCTTCGATGGAGCGATGTGCCTTGTGTGGTAGTAAACGCCTCGTGAGGTTCATCCCCGTCACAACGATGCTCATTGCGGGGTTGGCGCTTTCGCAGCCGGCCCTTGCGGAGGACCTTGCGGATCCGCCCGCCGGGGAAAACCTGTCTCACGACCACCGCCGAGCGATGGGCGGAGCCTGCGTCAGGAGGCGTGATCGGAGCGGTATTGGTCTTCGCCGTGACCGCCGGAGGCTCCCGTCTCGTGTACAACGCGGGTGTCTCGAGCAGCCGCTCGAGCGGAGGCGAATCCGAATATGAGCTGCAAGCGCTGTCGTTCCTGGGTGTCGCGTCAAGTCTCGGCCCACTCGGAAGCGCCGTTTCAATTTGGCAAGGGGGACGCGGCGCGGGAGGGAACGCTAACTACGGCCTGACACTCCTTGGCTCGTTCACCGGAACCGTGGTGGGCGGTGGGGCTGCGACCTTGCTCGCTCTCAGCGCCGAGTTCGAACAGCTTCTCTGGGCCGCACCACTCATCGCGGGCGTGTTTCAGTACGCCGGTGGACTCCTCGCCTACCACTTCAGCGACAAAGCCCGCGCCGCGCATGTCTCAGACGACGAGACAACGCTGCTTCTTGAACCTTACTTCGCGTCGTCGCGTGCCGGATTTGCGCTCGGTCTCGGCGGCCGCTTCTAGCAGCGGCCCCGTCGGCCTTCCTCGGGGTGAGCGGCGCGTAGCTGGACTCGCCTCACGGCCCGGCGTATGCCGCCGTCATGAGCCTCGAACGAGAATTGGACGCCCTGGCTTCGGCCACGATGCAAAGTGCCCTCGGCCTTGAAGAAGTCCCCAGCGCCATCCTGCGCAAAGCCCAGGATTCGAAGTTTGGCGACTACCAAATCAACGGCTGCATGGGCCTCGCCAAGAAGCTCGGCAAATCGCCGCGAGACCTCGCGGGCCCCGTCGCGGAAGCGATGCTCGCCAC
>JBGCFM010000032.1:0-4588 GCA_045106895.1 Polyangiales bacterium
CCGCCCGCACATGACAGCCCAGCGGGACACGGCGGCGGCCGCTGCCCCCGAGGCCGTTCCGACGCCGCCCCGACCAGGCCGCGATCGGCAGCCGATGCCCGACCCGCTCTCGATGGAGTGCCCTTCTCCCTTCGACACGCCGGACCCCGTCGTTGCGGAGCCAGAAGATCCTCCGACGATGATGCATCGACGTGCGCGGACGACGGAGCCTGACCCTTACATTGATCCGCCGACGGTGATGCGTCCTTACCCGGAGGACGATGACCCCCGCGTCGACCCTCCGACGGTGATGCGGCCCTACCCGGAGGACGACGAACCGCAGATGGATCCTCCAACGGTGATGCGACCCTACCCGGAGGGGGAGGAGCCACACGTCGATCCCCCAACGGTCATGCGTCCTTACCCGGAGGACGGTGACCCCCTCACGGTGATGCGCTCCATCGACCCACCCACGGTCATGCAGGAGCGGCCCGACGCATCGGACGATGAACCGAAACACGACTCGCGCGCGGTGATGCGTTCACGAATCCTCTCGCCCGGAGCGCAACGCACGCTCAATCCGCCTGCTCCGAAGGACGGTCCGCTCCCTGAGCCCGATCACGCGTGGACCGAAGACTCCACGGCGGTGCAGAACGCGAAAGCACGCGACGCTGTACTCAAACAAATCCAGGAAGACCGTCAGCGCGAGTCCAGCGAATGGCCTGCCTGGGCACAGCCCGTCGAGAACGAGGCCTACGACGTGCAAGTCGATGTCACGGCCGCCCCCGTGATGGATGCTCCCGTGGCACAGCCGGCCCCCACTGCAGAGGCTCCGCTTTCGGTGAAGAACACGCGCGCCAAGGGCAAGTCGAAGCTGATGCTGGACGTCCTCGGAGTTCTCTTCGCGTTGGGGCTGACGATGGGCCTCGTATGGTTCTTCATCATTCGATGAGCGAGGATTGGCGTCTCGCCCGGCGCTTGTATGTCGTTCTTCTTTGTGCTTCCACCGGCTGGTTTAGCGCCTGCTCGTCGCCGGCTGTGCTCGGCACTGACGCTGGATTCGATGCGGCCCTCGATACGCAAGCGCAGGACGCGACGTCTACGAGCGACGCCAGCACGGGCGACGCCAGCACCGACGCGAGCGACCCTCACCTTGGATGGACGACGATCGTCGATGAGCGTCTGACTCAGCTTCAGACAGCCGTCGCACAGGGCCGCGAAGAACACAGCTTGCCGGGACTCGCGATGGCCGCCGCATACGCCGACTCGCAAGAGCTTATGGTGGCGGTGACGGGCCTCTCGAACGTCACGGAAGGGGAGGACTGGAATCCGGCACAGTCGTTTCGCATCGGAAGCGTCACCAAAACCTTCACCGCTGCGATCATCCTCCAGCTTGTCGAAGAAGGCACCCTCACCCTCAACGACTCACTCGAGCGCTGGGTGCCGGCCTACTACGCGGGCGTCGGCGTCACGGTTCGCCACCTGATCACGAACACGAGCGGCATCGTGAGCTACAACTACGTCGGCTCCTTCGACGCTGGCCGCTCATGGAGTCCTACGGAACTCGTCGAGTGGGCCGTGACCCACGAGCCGGAGCTTCGCTTCGAGCCAGGGAGCGATTGGGAGTACTCAAACACCAACTACGTCTTGCTCGGGCTCGTCATTGAGGCTGCGACAGGCAGTACCTACGACGCCGCGCTGCACGCGCGCCTCTTGGACCCACTTGGGCTGAGCGACACGTACCTCGCGCAGAGCGTCGAGCCGAACGAGCACATCGTTCGCGCCTATGATGCCGAGGACAACGACATCAGCAGCCTCCATGATCCCTCGCTCGGGTGGGCCGCTGGCGGCATGGTCTCAACCCCCTGCGACTTGGCTCGCTGGGGTGCGTCTCTCTACGCCGGTGACGTCCTCTCCGCGCCGATGCTTGAGCTGCTGCTCACCCCAGGTGTCCACAACTCGGAGTATGGACACGGGTCCTTCGTCGAGGTCGACGGCGCCCAAGCGCTCTACGGTCACACGGGCGGAATCGGGGGCTACGGCACGTATATGTACCATTGGCGCAACGACAACATCACGCTGGTGGTGATGCGCAACAAGATCGATCGCGAAGCGAGCTTCCGAGATCTCGCAGGGCGTGCCTGGTTGCCTCTCCTCGGGATGCACTGAGGGACCAAAGCCCAAAGCGTTGACGTCGGGGGTCCCTGACCCTATTGCTGGCGTCGAGTGGGTGATGCAGCCAAGGATTCAAAAGAGCGGCCGCTCTTACTCACCGGCGCGACGGGTTTCGTCGGCCGACACCTGCTGCCAGCCCTGAAGGCGTCTGGGATCCCTTTCGTATGTGCCACCCGTGACGTTGAACGAGCGCGCGCGAAACAGCCCCAGTACACCTGGCGCTACCTCGACATGACGGAACCCGCCTCCCTCGCCGAGGCGATGAAGGGCTGTTCGACTCTGGTCAATTTGGTCCACCAGATGGGCGGCGGCCGCGGTTACCCGGAACGCGAAGCGCAGGCTGCACGCGACGTTGCCGCAGCTGCAGAATCCGCGGGCGTTGAGCGCATCGTGTTCCTCGGTGGACCCGACCCGGGCCCCAACGGTTCGACACATCTTCAGAGCCGCCTGCGCGCTGGAAGTCTGCTGCGTTCTGGATCCGTCCCCGCCGTCGAACTCCGGGCCGCGATGATCGTGGGGCACGGCAGCACCGGCTGGCAGATGATTCGTTCCCTCGCGAAACGTCTTCCGGCGATGGTCCTTCCGCGGTGGGCGCAGAACCACTCCTGGCCCGTCGACATCGAGGATGCAGTCACCGCCATCATGAGCGCCATCACCATGCCGCTGGAGACCGGATGTTCCTTCGACGTTCCAGGTCCGCAGCGCCTTACGCACCAGGAGGTGCTCACCCTCGTTGGGCGCGCCCTCGGGAAAGAGCGACCCATGGTCAACGTCCCGGTGCTCACGCCAAAGCTCTCAAGTTATTGGATCACTCTCATCACTGGCATCGACCTTCACCTCACGCAGCAGCTCGTCGCCGGCGTCGTTGTCGACTTGGACCCTACGGTCCCGGTGATCTGGGATCACGTCGAGCGCCAAGCTGGCGACCTGGCGCTCTCCGCAGAGCACGCCCTCGCAGACGAACGAACGGGCGCCATGAGCCCTGAACGGCGAGCACGCCTGGAACGCATCGGAAAGCTCTTCGCTCGTGAATAGTGTCAGGTCGCGCGTAAGCACCGACATCGCCATCGTCGTCGTCGCCACCGTGCTCTTCGCGCTAAGCCTTGCGCTTCGGGCGCACATCAACGTGTGGCTGACCATTGGTGCTAGCGCACTTCTTCTCCTCGCCACTACCACCTTCGGACGCGGTGAGCTTCCTTTGTGGGGTCGTTTCTCTCCGGCGCGCGCTATCGGCGTCGGCGTCGGCGCCGGCGGAGTCATGGCCATCCTGACTCACCTCGCTTATCCGCCGGTGGCGGCTCTCGTTCCGTCCATCGCAGTCGAGGTCGAAGGGCTCTACGCGGACCTTCGGCAAACGCCGGGCCCCGTCCTGGGCACGCCGCTGCTGCTTCTCGCCGTCGCCGCGGAAGAGGCCGTGTGGCGCGGAGTCCTCGTCCGACAGATGGAGCGAAAACGGGGTCCCCTCGCCATCATCCTCGTCGCCACCCTCGCCTACGCGGTCCCCCAGGCATTCAGCGGAAGCTGGGTGCTCGTTCTTGTGGCCCTCGGTTGCGGCGCGCTGTGGACGTCCCTTCGTGTGTGGAGCGGCAGCATCGTCGTGCCTGCGTTGACGCACGCCGTTTGGAACCTCGTCGTCTTCGTCGCCTTGCCACTTCAGTAGTCAGCGAGGCTCCTCGACGAGGGCACGGCGCGCTCGCATCAGAGCAAAACCCAGAAGGTTGAGTCCATTCCATAGAAGTGGGTTGGCCGCGCGCTCGTCGTCCGCGCTAAGACCGATGCCCCAGATACGATCTTTGGGGCTAGCCTCCACCAGCACACGCTTTTTCGTCGCCACGAGGAACGCTCGAAGCTCGCCGTTCTGCGCGAACTTTGCGTGCACACCTTCTTCGACGATGCGCGAACGTTCAGCAACCCACGTCTCCTCGTCGAAGCCCCGGACCTCACGCCCGAAACGTTTCGCGGCGCCGGGACTGGATGCGCCCAAGATACGTTGGAGCGCGTCGGCATCGCCGAAGAGACGCGCCTTCCCCGCCATCATGTAGTGCTCCGCGCTGGCATAACGAATGCCCTCGACGGTGAACGGCGCGGCGAACCAGTTGCTAAAGCACGCGCTGTCGGTGACGCCCGCCCGCTTCGGTCGGTGTCCCCAGAAGAACACGTACTTGAAACGCTTCCCCGAACGCGCGGCCGCTTGAAATGCCTTGAGTTCCGTTGGGAGCGTCATGACAACAAGGTGCCCGATGCGGTGCCCACATTGCTACCCAAAGTCGCGACGGGGTACTAGCAGGCCTGCGAAAAAGAGGTGGTCCGTATGACGGAGCGCGGCGCGGTCAGATTTCGCGTCCGCGACTGCAGGTGGATGCGGGCATCCACCAAAGGAGGGGATGGCGGAAGATGACCGTGCCCCGCCCGTCAGACGGGCCACCAGCTGCGC
>JBGCFM010000033.1:0-2622 GCA_045106895.1 Polyangiales bacterium
GCAGCCCCAACGGCGGACACTCCGTAAGCGCCTGCTGACCGCTGCCGACCGACCACATTCGACCTCGAGCACTAGGGTCCTTCCGAAGTACAGCGTTCCTGCTAGGAACGCGTCGTGAATCGGGCAAAGAGCGGCGCAGTGATGGCGGTGGTGGCGTACGCGATATGGGGGGTCTTTCCAATCTACTGGAAGCTCCTCGACTCGGTCCCGCCTTTTGAGATCCTCGCGCACCGCATCCTTTGGTCGGTGGTCTTTGTCTTCGTGCTCCTCGCTATGACCGGCGGGCTTCGCACCTCACTCGCTCATTTGCGCGACGCGCGAATGCGCCGGCTGCTCCTTTTGTCGACGGCGCTCATCGCGACAAACTGGGGCGTCTTCATTTGGGCCGTCAGCGAAAGTCGCATTCAGGACGCGAGCCTCGGCTACTACATCAACCCGCTGCTCAACGTGGTCATCGCCCGCATCTTTCTTGGAGAGCGACAGCGGCCACTCCAAGCGGTGGCCGTGGCTTTGGCAGCTGCCGGAGTGCTGTGGCTGACCATCGCCCAAGGGTCTTTGCCTTGGGTATCGCTCGTGCTTGCCCTGACCTTTTGCCTCTACGGCCTCGTTCGTCGCTCGATCACCGTGAGCGCCGTGGACGGCTTGGCGATTGAGACGAGTCTCACCGTGCCTTTGGTGATCGTGTATCTCGCCACCCTGGACCCGCCCTTCGGCAAGCTCGTCACCGTCGACGGTCTCACCTTGGCGCTCATCATCGGAAGCGGCGTTGTGACGGCGGTCCCGCTCTTGGCCTTCGCCGGCGCCGCGCGACGACTGCGCTTCACAACGCTCGGCATGATTCAGTACCTCGCTCCCTCACTCCAGCTGATGTGCGCCGTGCTCCTCTACGACGAGGTCTTTGGCTTCGATCAGATCGTGACATTCTCGCTGATCTGGGTCGCCGTCGCGCTCTACGTTTTCGATAGCGTTCGCTTCGCCAAGTCGGAGCGTTTGCATTCCGCACCTTCCAGCGACGCTTAGTGCGTCGCGCCGCCGGCAACGCGTACATCGGCATGCGTGCTCATTGCGACGCGCACCAAGGTTTCAAGCGCGCGTGCCGTGTCTTCGGCGGAGAGACTCGCATGGCCGCCCTTGGCTTGTGCAGGAACGAAGGGGACGTGTACGAAGCCTCCGCGGCAGTCGCTCCTTCGTTTGAGCGTTCGCATGAGTCCGTAGAAGACGTGGTTGCAAACGAAGGTGCCAGCGGTCTGAGAAATCTCGGCGGGCAGACCTTCCGCTTTGATGGCTTCGGCGATGGCTTTGATGGGCAGCGTCGACCAATAGCCAACGGGCCCACGCTTTGCGATGGGCGCATCGATGGGTTGGGCGCCGTCGTTGTCGGCGATGCGCGCGTCGTCGACGTTGATGGCGACGCGCTCGAGAGAGACGGCGTTCCGGCCTCCCGCTTGTCCCACGCAGATCACAAGGCTCGGCGCGTGGCGACGGATGTGCGCGCGAAGAACCTTGAGCGATTCGCCGAAGACGCACGGAAGCTCTTCGCGCACGAGGGTTACGCCTGGGAGGTTGGCGGGTGACATCGCGCGGAGCGCCAGCTGGGATGCGTTGAGCGCTTGGCCGTCAAAGGGCTCGAACGCCGTGAGAAGAACGGTGGGGGCTGCGGTCACAATGCGAGTATGCCTCAGGTCTGAGTCACGTCTACGTCTGCGAGTCCGGATCCAGCCGCGTCTCGAGAAGCACGTTGTCCGGAAGAGATGCGTGCGCGAAGAGGGAGTCGATGGTCGTCTCTTCGATGCGCGTGAGCGGAGGTGGCTTGTTAGAACCCGCGAGCAATAGGTGCGCAACACCGATGGCGGCGTACGGGTCCGAACCTCGAATCACCTCGATGAAACGTTCAAAGAACGGACGCTCATGGCCGACGAGTCGGTCGGTCCAACCGAACTGTCCTGTGCTCACGAAGACCGTGTACGGGGACATAGGAGCGCTTTCCCAGTCAGACACGGCCACGATGTTCTCAAAGAAGTTCCGTCGCTCATGGGGGAAGAAGCTTCTCGAACGAACATGAGCTGGCAATGCGCCAGGGCGCGGATTCTGCGGCGCGTGACGCCAGGCCTCACGCAGCGCCCCCGTGAGCTTCTCGATGTGTAGCCCGCCCTCGAACGCTTTGGTCCGACAGGTAAAGAAGACTCCGCTGGTCATAAGGGCGCAGTTTAGGCGACGAGGCGCGTGTCGACATCTTCGGTGCGCACGGCTTCGTACTTCACGGGAGATGTGACGCCGAGATCCCGGCGTACTTCCGCCAGCGGTCGCGCGAGCCATTCATGCCACGGCACGTCGACGAACCACACGGTCTCTTTCGCCAGGCGCCGGCCGTGGACGATGGTCTTGCGGGCCTCGACGCTCTTGTCCGTGACGCGCCCGAGTTTCCACCACGCGAGGCTGGCGATGACGGCGAGGCCGCGGTTGCGGATGTGTTCGTGGCTGAAGGCGAGGAGCGCCGCTTCGCCCACGAGGTCTCCTTGATACCCGAGCACCGTATGCCAGAGGTCGTGGGTGTCTCTTAGCCAGTCCGTGGCCCACTGGAGGTCTGCGTCGTCGTAGTCGATGGGGTGCATCTCGGAGGCT
>JBGCFM010000034.1:0-23767 GCA_045106895.1 Polyangiales bacterium
ATCGGCTTCGACCGCCGACCCGTCACCGAAGGCAACAACCCCATCCGCGACCGTATCGATAACCTGCCCTCTCTCGCCCGGAACGAGCTCATCGTCGAGCACTGCTACCCCTCGGATGCGGAGCTGCTCATGAGCTGGGGAACGCAGATTCGAGAGCGCGCGAACGAGCTCAAGTGCACGCTGGTCTTTCCCTCGCACTACGACACGGCGGTCCTCGGCATGGAGTGCGACCGCTTTTTCCCTGAGCTGATGGAAGCCGGCGCCGACGTCTTTGGTTACGACAAAGCCATCATGCACTCGAAGATCGCCGTTGCCGACGAGTTCTACGTCGCAGCAGGGTCCTTCAATCTCACGATTCACTCGGCGCGCATGGCACTTGAATATGAGATTTTCGTGCAGGATCGCGACTTCGGCGCCCAGGTCAAAGAGCGAATCGAGGGCGATCTGGAGGAAAGCTCCCGCGCCGCCCCGACTTCCATGGACCGCTTTCGTTCGCGCCGGTCTATCCCCGTCATCGATGCGCTTCTGCGCTTCTTGTTCTTCTAGCCCGCGAAGGGGGAAGTGACGCTATGCTTCGCCGGTGGGCAGCGGCGAACACTGGCGAGGCGAAGACGAGGCGCTCTACCAACGTCTACGCGACGGCGAGCGAAGCGCGCTCTTGCTCCAGGTTCTCCACGGCGGTCCGGCGGAAAGCAGTGAGCGCGCCCAAGGGCTGACGGCGCTCCTCCGCGAAGACTCCATCGGTGAGGAGGCGTTCACCCGCGCCGCCGCTGGCGACACCAAGGCCCTCCGCTCCCTGGTCTTTTGCTCGACGTACGGCGGGAAGCGAGCCGGACTCGTGCATCACCTCGCGCTCCTCCACGGAAAAGCCGCCGCTGTGCAAACCGGAGAACAAGCCGTCACGCATGTTCTTCACGCACTGGGCGCCTGGGGCGCTCTGCGGAGTCACGCGGAGTACCTGCCCCGCCTCGCCAAAGAGGTGGCGCCGGAGCTCAGTGAAGCCGCGCGCCAAGAAGCGATCCGAGCGGCGGTACTCGCCCCCTTTGAGCGCTTTCGCGAGGCCGCTCTCTCCGACGCCGCCGAGCGCGGGCACAACGCGCACGCGGGTCTTCGCCTTCACGCCCGTCGCAACGAACTGCCGGCGCTCGTCGGAGGCGAAGCGCAAGACCTAGAGCTCGAGCTGCGAAGTCTGGGCGGCGAGATCACCGACGCCGCCATGGAACCCATCGAGCGTGCCCTCGACGACGCCGCAACAGGGCAGATGGGAACGTTGCAGGTCGACCTCTTGGCGAAGCTCGCGAGCCTCGGAAGCTGGGCAGGAGGTAGCCGCGAAGTCGACCACCGCTTTCTTGAGCGCGCGATGCCCATCGCATGGACGCTCTACAAAGGGAGCGACAAATCTCTCGTGGCTCGCTTCGTGGCAACCACGAAAGAGTGCGTCGACCGCTGCGCGACGCGCGTGCTCACAGATCCTTCCGAGCTCGCCCAAGCTTCCCGCGTGGCACAGATGCTGGTGTTTCGCGCCGAGAGCGTTCGCAGCCTCAGTGAACAAGTCATCGCCATCGAGAAGGCGCTCCAGGTTTGCCCAACGCATCGAAACGGGCGGCTGGTGGGCGCGGACATCTTCGCTTTTCGCGGGCTTGAGCGTCTTCGGGGCGCCGGGCCACTCAGCGGGAGCTCGCCGGCTGACGCGGCTTTCGAAGACGCCAAACGTGCGCGAGCGCTCTGGCCGCGTTGCAAACGCCTCACGCGCCTCACGGACGAGCTGGCGCGGGTGGGGCGTTTCCTGCCCTCGGACGTTGTCACCGAAGGCGACGAGGAGAGCCCATGAGCGATTCAGGCGACTCCAAATCCGCGGAGAACCCCTTCGAGCGTTTCGGTCTGGACCCGACCGAAGGCATCGCGGGGATCACGGAACGCATGCGCGATCATATTCACGCCGCGTCTTCGGAGAAGGAGAAGGCGGAGATTCGTGATGCTTGGGTGGCGCTCACCCGAGACCCGCGCCGACGCCTCGCTCTTTCCCTCGGTGCGCACCCGGAAACGCGTGCATCCCTTGGCGCGCCGCCGCCTGCGCCCAAGCATGAAGAGCTGACTCTCGAAGCGAACACGGTCTTACCCTTCGTTTCGATGGCGGCATGCTTCGGCGAAACGGGGACAGCTCTCGATACCGCCGCTGCATGGGATGAAGACCGAATCTTCGCACCCCGCCGCGCCCAGAGTCCGCGAACTCACACTCCCCGAACTCACAAGCCCCGTCCCGTGACGAAGAAAAAGGAATAGGCTACCCACATGTTCATCGACCGGCCTGTTGGCATCGACCTCGGCACGACTAACTCGGAGATCGCGATCCTCGACCCGAGCGAGCGCGACCTTCACCTCTACGAAGACCGTTTTGGGCGGAAGACCGTTCCCTCTGCCCTCGCTTGGGACCCGAAGAAGGAGTGCTTCCTCGTGGGACGCCCTGCGCGAAACAGGCGGGGAAAGACGCCCCCGCCCGTCGAGTCCATCAAGCGGCGCATGGGGCGAAGCGTGAAAGTCGAGGTGGGTCCGCACTCGCTCTCGCCCGAAGAGGTGTCCGCGAAGATTCTCGAGGAGCTGCGCACAAAGATGCAAGGCCACCTCCAGGCGGGAGCGCCGGTTGGCTCCGAGGTTCGCGTAGATCGCGCCGTCATCACAGTGCCGGCTTACTTCGATGCGCCGCAGATGGAAGCGACGCATCGAGCAGGGTCCCTCGCCGGACTCGATGTCCTCGCCGTGCTTCAGGAACCCACCGCCGCCGCCATCTATCATGCATGGCAGCACCAGCTCAGCGACGGCAACTACCTCATCTATGACCTCGGCGGCGGCACCTTCGACGTGTCGATTCTTCGCTGCCTCGCCGGCGAGTACCAAGTCCTCGCCATCGACGGGGACAACTTCCTCGGCGGCGATGACTTCGATCGACGCTACGCGGAGGTGCTGAGGAAGCAGCTCATCGAAACGGGCTATCGCCTCGACCTTGACGTCGCGGGTGACGCGGAAGACGCCGAGCGTTTTCAGCGGCTCGTTCACGTTGCCCAAGAGATCAAGGAGATGCTGAGCACCAAGGAAGTCGTCGCGATCTCAAAGTCGGACTTCGCCGAAGACCAAGATGGCGAGCTAATGAGCCTCGACCTTGAGGTGGGCCGCGAAGACTACGCCAATCACGTGTCGGACCTCGTGGCCACGACCATCGCTTGCTGTCAGCGGGCCCTCGAGGAGTCGCAGAAGACCGCGTCCGTCGGTGTCGCGGAGCTCGACCATGTCATCCTTGTGGGAGGTTCGACGCGGGTTCCTTCAGTCATCGAAGCGGTCCGCGTCACCCTCTGCGCCGAGAGTAAGTCAAAGGAGCCTCTGCAGGACGAAGTCGACACCTGCGTCGCGCTTGGCGCGGCGATTCACGCAGCCCAACTTGGTGGTCTGCGCCTCGGGTCTCCCGGCGCACCCGGGGTCTTGCTCCCTTCGCCCCTCGTGTCGTCGCGCGAAGAGCTTTCTCTCGACTTTGTCCTGGAGCCCCCCGACGCGGGCACAGGTGTCCGCCTCCGCGTCGGCGACACGTGGATCGACGCGACGTCTTCCGAAGGGAAGGGGAGGATCGCCGTTCCTATGCCCACCGAAGGCGACCATCCGGTGACGATGGAACTCACGCAGGGCGATACCACCGCGACCTACGATTTTGTTGTATGCCGCGGTGACGTGCGACAGCGCGCAAGCAACCTCTCCCAGCCTTCTGTGGTCGCCAAAGACGTCGCCCTCGACGTCATGCGTGCGGGGCGCCGGACGAGCAAGGTCCTGGTGCCGAAAGGACAAGGTCTTCCCGTGGACGCCAAGCACCGCTTCTTTACGGCGGACCAGAGCGGCGCCGTCGTTCTGCGCGTGCTCCAGGACCGCTTGCCCATCAAGACCTTGGTCGTCGAAGTGCCGAAGGAGCTCGAAGTGGGCACCCCCGTGGACCTCACGTTGTCTATCGATGAAGCGATGCGCATCGAAGCCAAAGCCGAGGTAGGAGGGCAGGAGCTCTGGGCGCGCATCGAGAGCGCCGAGCTCGACACTCCACGCAGCGCCGCCGAAGTAGAAGCGCTCCTCGCTGAAGGGGAAGCCATCGGCGCAGGTCTCTGGGGTCACGAAGCGGAGAGCTTCCGCTACCACTTCGACACCCTCAAGTCAGGGCTTCGCGAAACGCTGGGGACGGACCCGGACAAGGCAGCGCACCTCGCGGGTCGCCTGCGTCGCCTCCTCGACAACTTTCGCGTGCAGGGGGAGGCGCTGCAGCCGCCGATGTTCCGTTTCGAACACACGCTCAACTCGCTCCGGCGAGATGCCTTCTCCAGCGGCGGAGAGATGCTCGGTCAGTCCATTGACGAGTGGGAAGTACGCATCAACAATTTGGCCCAGCGTGGTGAAGACGCGTGGAATGCGGGCGACGCGCGCACGTGGCGACGCGTCTACAACGAAGCTCAGGCGTTGGCGGAGACCGCGAGCGAGAAGCAGTGGGCGGAGCGTTCGTCGAGCACACAAACCGATTGGGCCGCAAGGCTTGCGACTCGTCGGCGCACCTCGGAGCGTTTGCGCCAGGGGCTGGTGGAGCTGGTGCTCTCGTCTTCTCCTGAGGTTCGTATGCTTCAGGAGGCGGAGCAAAACAGGCTCCTCGTGGCACTGGACCAAGTCGATGCGAGCCTGAGCGTGAGCGAGGACATCTCGCGCGCGGATCTGCGCAAGGTCGTCGAGCAGAGCGAAGGTGAGCTCGCCCGCATCCGCGCTTCCTTTGAGCGCATCCCGGAACTAGGCATCGTCGCCGACCGAGGTTGATTCAATGCGGAGCCTAAGACCTCGATGAGCTTTACCCTACGCGCGGCCCTCGGCTTTCGGAGCCGAATGGGGCCAAAGGCGGGGCTCGCCGTTCTTCGTCCCCTCGTCGATCAGCTCAAGGGCGAAGAGCGGGCCGAAGCGCTCCTCGGCGCACTCGAGTGCGCGCGCGAGTTGGATGATGCGGAGTCCTACGAAGCTCTCGTTGCCCAGTGGATGAGCGTGGACGTGACCACGATGTTCGCGCAGCTCTCGCGCGAGGTGGGCGCCGCGCGAATTCTCTCTCCGCGACTGGCGCTGGAGCTTGCACGGACCGAGTGTGTTCGCTGCCCTGAAGACGCGCGGGCGCACTACCTCTTGGCGCGCGTGAGTCCACCGGAATCACGCGAGGCGAGCTACGTGCAGGCGCTTCTCCTGGCTGCACGGCCGCCTGTCCGAGAGCTTGATGTGGCGCAGATCGCCGCTTCGATGATCTCCGAGGGCCTGGACCCCGGCTCGAGTGTTGTCGCCTCACTCTCGTCGAAAGACGTCGACGCTCTGTCGGCGCGTTCGCAGATTGCCATTGCACGCTATCGTCTCGCCCACGTTCGTGGGTACAAGCGCGTCGCGGCACTGGACGGACTCATCGACCACGTCGGGGATGGGCCCGTCTCAGCCCTCGCACTTAAAGTCGTCGCGGAGTTTGCCGACAGGCAGATGCCTACCCCGCTGGAATGGGACCGTCTGGGTACCGCCGCGCATGGAGCTGGCGCAGAGGCATATCGACGTTTCGCCATGTGGCGCGCGCTCCGCGAAAACAAAGAGAGCACGAGCCCGCTCGCACGAGAAGCGACGTTGGCGGTCTCGTCGACGACGCTTCGTGCAAAGAAGACAGAGGCAGGATCCGACGAGTGGGCCTGGCCGCCAGCGAAACGAGGGGCTGCCCAAAAGGCGTACGTGGCGATCCTGAAGTTGCGCCGCGGTGAGGATGTCGACTTCGCCTCTTTTTTAGCGCATTCCGCGGGTGCGGGAGCACCGACCCTCGCGCTCTGCGCTCTTGGACTCTCCAAAGACGCCGGCGGCGCCGCGGAGCTAGCCGAAGCGCTCGCCCAAGGCGCGGCGGCGCGTCGTGGTTGGCTGCGTTTGGCCAAAGCCGCGGCGGCACGTGGGCTTCACTCCCTTGCATCGCGACTTCTCGAACGCGGACTTGCATGCGGTGAGCTCGGCGCCGAGAGAGCGCTTGGGGAAGACCTTCGGCGGCGAGCGTGGGCGTTGCGCGAAGGTGAAGAAGCCCTCGCGCTCTTGTCCCGAGCGCGCCGCCTGCTTCGTGGCGTCAGCTAAGCGCCAGCCTTCGCCGCAGCTTCGGCACGTTTCGCGCGGGCGAGCTCCTGCTCCATTTTGCGAAGAGAGCGTTTGAGCTCACGCATCTCGCTCTTGGTGGCCAAGTTGAGCGAGTGGGCGATTTCCCCGACGCGCGAATCCACAGACTCTTGAATGCGGCCGCGAAGTCGGAGGGCGCCCATCATGCCCTCCATCACGCGAGGGTCCTCCATCAGCTTCTTCACGCGCTCATCTTGAAGAAGTTGAACGCCCTTTTTCATCAGCATGTCCTTGAACATGGTCGCGATTCTAAGGCAGATCCTACGAATAGGCACGCGACACGCAGACGACGTGGCACGATGCGATCTTTTTTCCTGCGTCCGCGAGAGAATGTGGTGAATCCTTCGCGCGGCCCGTAGTCTTAGGGCTATGCGTGTTCTCCTATTCCTCAGCGCCCTCCTCGCCGGAATGAGCTTCCTGGCGCCGGCGTCTGCTCAGACGGAACAAGAACGCGCGCGCGCGCTTTTTGAGGAAGGCGCCGCGGCGTACGAGGCCGGGGACTTTCAACTCGCCGCCACGAAGATGATCGAGGCATATCAACTGGTGGAGTCGCCGGACCTCGCGTTCAATATTGGCCGCACCTACGAGCGAATGAGCGAGTACGATCTCGCGATTCGTTACTTTCGAACGTACCTTCGTTCGCGCGAAGTCGCGGCGGACGTTCGCGCGGACATCAGCGCGCGAATCGCTGCGCTTCGGGCGGCTAAGCGGCGCGGAAGGAATCGAGTCTTCACAGCGCCACCGGACAGTGACGCGTTGAGCCGCGAGGCCCGCACCTTTTATCTGCGTGGCGTCGCCATGTACGGCCGTGGTCACTACGACGCTGCGATGCAAGCGTTCGGGACAGCGCTGGGCTTCCGCGAGCTTCCCGAGATCTACTACAATATGGCGGTTACAGCGGCGCGCCTCGACCGCAATGAAGAAGCCGTCGGATACTACCGAGAATACGTTCGCCTCGCTCCGAACGCCGCGGACCGTGGTGCTGTGGAACGAGAGATGGCACGTCTCCGCGCAAGCCGACGTTAACGCCGCAGAAGCCGGCTATTCACGTCGGCTGTCCGCGGCCCGCCAGCGCATTACGACGGGGGGCTGGTTCCGTCCGTCCGCCGAATCTCCGGCGTGCTAATCTCACGTGATGACTCGCGCGACCTATCTCTTCTTCAGCGTCATGTTGGCGTGCAGTGTCGATCACTCGGGGCTAGAGGACCTCGACGCCAACACGGCCGACGCGACCTCGCCTGATGGGTTCGCGCCTGACATTGGCCCTGACGCCATCGCGAATGACACCGGCGTTGATGCGGAACGACCCGACGCAGGAGGCCCCGACGGCGGACCGACGGACTCCGGTGCAAGGGACGCGGGACCCGACGGCGGACCCGATGGCGGTCCCGACGGCGGACCCGACGCCGGCCCGATGGACGCCGGCCCCATGGATGCGGGCTGCCCCGTTGCGACCCGCTGCTCCGCGGACGGGACTTCGCTAGAGACCTGCATGGGTGGCGCCTTTAGCCCCGTCGAGTGTCCTGTTCGCTGCGATGATTCCGTCGCCCCACAATGCATGGATCTGGATCCATCAAACGGGCTTGGTGCTTTCCTCGACCGGGGCGCGAGTCAGAGCTTCAGCTTCCCGACGGTGATGAGCTACGAGGAGTCGGCGGGTATGGTCTTCAACACCGACGGCTGCGCGGACCTGCCAGGTTCCGAGGGGCTACATCTGCCGCCTGGTGGTGATACCCAAGTCTGCGTTCTTGCCTTCGACGATGTGTCCATCGCCGGCAAGCTGACGGTGCTTGGTCAGCACGGCTTGGCCATTGTGGCGAGCGGAACGATCACGATTGAGGCGGATGCAATGATCCGCGCAGATGGCCTCGGTCAGCCGGGAGGTCCCGGCGGTGGCGACGGAGCGACCACGACGACGGCCGCCCAAGGACCGTTCCCAGGACCCAGTGGCGCTCACGCTCGCGATTTCGACGACGCAGGGGGGTCCGGCGGAGGGAATGGTACCCGTGGCGCGTCCGGCGGAAGAGGTGGCGACGCGGCGGCTCCGGGTCCGAGCGGCGTTGCCTTGATGTCCGACCTACTCGACCCGATTCACGGCGGAAGCGGCGGCGGCGCTGGGGGCACTGTTGCACGCGCAGGAGAGGGCGGTGGAGGTGGCGGTGCGCTGATCCTCGTAGCCCGCGAAGGCATCGTTCTAAACGGCTACATCGATATTAGCGGCGGCGGCGGCGGCGCTGGTATTGGCTCCTTCGGCGACTTCGGCGCTGGCGGCGGTGGCGGAAGCGGCGGCGGGCTCGTGTTGGAAACCGCCGGGTCGATCACCGTGGGCGAGGATGCGCTCGTTCTCGCCTCCGGCGCGGGCGGCGGAGGCAGCGCGGACTGCGAGGGCGATGGTACCAACGGACTCCCGGAACAACCGGGAACGGAACCACTGGGTGGACTCGCGGCGGAAGGTCCGTGCAGATTCGGAGTTATCGCATCCGACGGAGGCGACGGCGCCTTCGACGGGGAGGCTGAGGCCGGTGACGACAACAACCTCTTCGGGTCAAACGGTGGTGGTGGCGGTGGCGGCCAAGGCATCGTGGTCATCCGCGCCGGCGACGCTCCCGCTGGCCCTTACGGATTTAGCGGCTCCTATCGCACCGACAGCGTGGGACTCAGACCAGTCCTATAGCCCGCGGAGATACTCGACGATGCTCCCACCAAGGTAGGCGAGAACGAGAATCGGTACCGCGACGGCAGCCACAGCGAGGACCACGCCGAGGCCGACGACGAGGTAGTCGCCGGCGCTCGCGCTGCCCTTTTTCCCCGCGTGCTTTTCCAAGAGCTCAAGGTTGCGGCGATTGCTGCGCCAGACGAGGTCGAAGAGATCGCCGAGGACGGGGAGGGCGCCCAGCACCACATCCACGCCAATGTTCAACACCATGCGCAGCAGAATGAGCGTGGGGACGCCCCGCCGGATGGCTAAACTGAGGAGAGCCAGGGAGCCTACGCCGGTCAGCGCGTCTCCTGCGACGGGCAGAAAGAAACCGACGATCGCATCGAGCCCGACGCCCTTGGTAAACGGAACTTTGAGTCCGTCATCGAGGACCTTGACCAGCCGTTCGGCCCAGACACTCTTCGGTGGGTCCGGCTCCAGAGAATCGCTCATGGGCACTCCTATATGCACGAAAGGGCGCCTCCGCTCCCGGCGGCCTCAAAAACCTCCGCAAAAGCGGACAAAATAGACGAAAATTCAACGTCTCTGAGCATTGAACCGACCTCGATGCTCCTCTATGCTGCCGCCGCCTACGGTCCACCTGGCCGGGGAGGAGACAGCATGAGCAGCGACGTCAGCAAGTACCTCGATACCTTTCCAACCTGGCTGAGAAACCTCGCCCTTGAAGCCGAGGATATCGTCGGTCTTCTCCAGGTGAATGAGATCGCCGAAGATGCGCGTGAAGCCATCGCCGGGGGCATCAACTACCTCTTCAAGTCTCTGGACCTCATCCCTGATGGCATCGATGACATCGGCTACTTGGACGACGCCTTCGTCCTCCGTGTCGCCGCAGACCTCGCCTGCCGCGAGAGCCTCGGAGAGGCGTCCGACGAGCAGACCGAAACGCTTCGTCGTCTCGCCGATGAGTGCGACCTTGTTCGTGAGTTCCTCGGGGACGACTACGGTCGCCTCGAAAGCTACGTCGTCGGTCTTCGCAATGGCGCCGCTCGAGGCCGCTCGGTTTCTGACATTCTCGCCGACGAAGAGATCACCCGCGATTTCGTCAGCGACGTCGGGGGCTTTGCCAAGTCCTACGATGCGCCTAGCTTCTCCCGGGAAGAGAAGAATCTGATCAAGCTCAAAGCGTTCTTCGACGCGAAGCTGCCCAAGTAGAAGAACGCTCCCGCAGTAAACAAAGCTCTTCGCCTCGCCGCCTCGCCGAGGCACACCCCCCTTGAACGATACGATTTTTTCGAACGGTACAGATTCATGAGCCCCATCGCGATGACGCTCGTGCTCGTCAGCACGCTGTCTTTCTTTTCATGGTCGATGTTTCGGCGTTGGCGTCAGGTAAAGCTGGGTGTCCCCGACGCCCGAGTTCAGTGGAACCTGGTCGAGCTTGCGAAGCGCACCGGCAAGGTTCTCCTCGTGGCCCTGGGCCAAGAGAAGATGGTCAAGAAGAAGGGCTACGCCATCGCGGGCTTCTCTCACGTGGTGATCTTCGCAGCGTTCAACGTTCTGCTTCTCAACAGCATCCTCCTTTGGGGCCGCGGCTACTTCGAGAACTGGAACTTCTTTTACGACTCCCTCGCAGAGACCCACATCCTTGGGCAGCTCTACAGCCTCGGCAAAGAGCTCGCGGCAGCAGGTTGCGTGGTCGGCGTCCTCGGCTTCGTCTACCTGCGTGTTGGCAAGAAGGGCAAAGACAGCGCGGATCCTAAGGCCGTCGGCGACCGGCCCCGCATGACCGTCGGCTTCGAGCCGAAGCTTATTCTCTTCATCATCGGTTCTATGATGATCGCGGACTTCTTCTACGTCGGCGGTCGCGAAGCGCTCATGTGGCAGGCCACCGGCGCAGAACCCCATTGGGTCTGGTTTCAGCCCATCGGATCCATTCTCGCCATGGCCTTCAGCGGCATGTCCCGCTCCGCCATTACGGTCATGGAGCACATTGGCTTTTGGTATCACGCCGCGTGGGTTCTGCTTTTCTTGAACATCCTCCCGTACACGAAGCACTTCCACATCATCACCGTGATGCCGAATGTCTTCTTCTACGACATGTACCCCAACGCTCTGCCGCGCATCGTCGACCTTGAAGGCAAGGTTGAGCGCGAAGAGTCGCTTGGCATCAAGACCATCAACGACCTGACCTACAAGGGCATCAGCGACCTCTACACATGCACCGAGTGTGGTCGATGCAGCGACAACTGCCCCGCATACATTACGAACAAGAAGCTCTCGCCGAAGCATCTCACGCTCGCTCTTCGCGACCATCTCTACGCCTCCGAAGGTTCGAACTTCAGCGCTGGGGACGGCGTCGAAGCGCCCATCGGTCCGGACGTAAGCATGCTGAAAGAGGGCGAAGAGATTCACACGAATCCGAAGGCTCCCGAAGGCGCGTACTTCCTCAAGGCCGAAGCCGGCGTTGAGATCATGCCGAATATTCTTCACCCCGATGTCATCTGGAGCTGCACGAGCTGTCGCGCCTGTGAAGAGCAGTGCCCCGTGATGATCTCCTACGTGGACAAGATCATCGGCATGCGCCGAGAAGAGGTCATGATGAAGTCGGAGTTCCCTCCACTTCTTCAGAAGGCCCTCAACGGTATCGAGACGAACGGCAACCCATGGAACGAGAGCGCCATGGACCGAGCGGACTGGGCCAAGGGACTCGATGTTCCACTCATCGACGAGAACCCCGCCGCCGACGTCCTCTACTGGGTTGGCTGCGCAGCCGCATACGACGAGCGCGCACAGAAGGTTGCGCGTTCCTTCGCGATGCTTCTCCAGGAAGCCGACGTGAACTTCGCCATCATGGGCACCAGCGAGAGCTGCACCGGTGACCCAGCGCGACGCATCGGCCACGAGTATCTCTTCGAGATGATGGCCGAGCAGAACGTGGAGGCGCTAAACGGCATTGGCTGTGGCGAAGAAGCGGAGCACCGCAAGACCATCGTCACGGCGTGCCCTCACTGCTTCAACTCCCTCCTCAACGAGTACCCCGACTTCGGGGGTCACTTCGACGTGGTCCACCATTCGGACTTTCTCCACGGACTTCTCGTCGCTGGAAAGCTCACTCCGAGCAAGCCCGTCGACGCGACCATCGTCTACCACGACAGCTGCTACCTCGGTCGCTACAACAAGATCTACGACTCTCCTCGTCAGGTCCTCATGGCCATCGAAGGCGTGAAGCTTGAAGAGGTGGAGTACTGGAACAAGGAGCAGGGCCTCTGCTGTGGTGCCGGTGGCGCTCAGTACTTCATGGAGGAGACCAACCATGAGTCGGTTCCGAAGAAGCGAGCTCTCCAGCTCTACGACACGGGCGCGGACGCGGTGGCTTCGGCATGCCCGTTCTGCATGTCCATGGTGACGACTGGCCTCATGGCTGCGGAAAAGGACGAAGACATGCGCCGCCTCGATATCGCCGAGGTGCTCGCGGAATCCATCGAGTTCACCAAGGCGCTTCCCGAAGCCGCCGAGTAAGGTCGTCGCCGAGTGAACTGCTCACCCCGCTGCGTGCTGCCCGCGATGCTCGTCATCGCGGGCTTCGCTTTTCCGGGGGAAGCGTCCGCCTACCTCTTCGACACCAACGACGCCACGACGGTGGACCCCGGCTCCATGGAGTTCGAACTCCAGCCGGTAGGGCTCTACTACGGCCAAGGCGACGATACGTACTTCGTCTTGCCTTCGTTCATGGCCTACGTCGGCCTGGAGCCAGGCATCGATATACTCTTCCTCGCGCGGGGCTATCGCCCCGTGGGCGGCGGGGGCTACTCCATCGGCGACACCCAAGCGCTACTTCGCTTTCAGCTCCGCGACGGAAACTACGACGGAGAACAGGATGGAGCGAGCGTTGTGCTCCAGGCGGGCATGTTGCTCCCCACCTACAACGACACGGAGGGCGTGGGCTTCAGCTACGCGCTCCTCATCTCTCACGACCTCGGATACCTCACCTACCACGCCAACGTGCAGGTGGATGTCCGGCGCGCCCCTGCGTTCGGTCTCTTCGCTTCCTTTGCCCTCGAGGGACCCACGTCGTGGCCGGTTCGGCCGGCGCTTGAGTTCTACGTCGACGTCGAAGGCGACGCGGTGGAGGGAAGCGCCCTCGCCGGCGCCATCGTCGATCTTGGCGAAAGCGCCGCGGTGATGGCAGGTGCTCGGGTTGGACAAACGAGCGACGGAACGGTCGTCGAGGGGCGTCTTAGCCTCTGGTTCCACGTCGGGCCCTAAGGCCACCAGGCTCGTCAAAACCTCATCGGCGCGGCTCGAGCGAACATCTGTGTTGCGGACGGCGTGCCGCGAACCCACGATCACCTCTGGTAATCGAGCGTCGGTACCCTCATCATGATGGGGTGCAATATGGTTTTCTGACGGCCTTTCTTTGGCTCCTCGTGTCCTCGGCGGTGGCTCAAGAGGCGCCTCACGAGGCAGACGGGGAACAAACGGCGGGCGCCGAGAATGAGGCGGAGACCGAAGCTCCGGGCAGTGCGGCGTATTTTCGAGGCCTCGAGGCGGCAGACGAGCAGCGCTGGGACGATGCTTTGTCGGCTTTTCAGGAGAGTTTCCAAGCGTCGAACCGCACGCCCCTGCTGCTCAACATTGCCGTCGCTCAGCAAGCGTTGGCTCGCTACGTCACCGCGGCAGAGTCGCTGGACATGCTTCAAGAGCGCGATGACGTCGACGCAGCGACCTTTCGGGCGGCGGAGGCCCTTCGAAGGGAGCTCGATGCACGCATCGCGGTCCTCGTCATCGAGCGACCCGAAGGCTCCGCGCTCCGCGTCGACGCGTTGCCCGCCGAGTCCAATCGAGTCTCCGTAAACCCTGGGCCGCATGTGATCGCGGTTGAACAAGATGGCTTCCTGTCGTTCCGCCGGGAAGTGGAAGCGGAGCCCGGTCAGGTTCACCGGATCGAAGTGCAGCTGATGGCGCGAGAGACCATCGAGATCGATCCACGTCGTCGCCGCCGGCGAATCCTAGGCGTCGTACTGTCCGCCGCGGTGGTCACGGCGGGTGCCGTACTCCTCGGCGTCCTCCTGGGAGGGTCAAACACCGCCACCGTTCCCAGCTGTCCTCCACAAGACCTTTGCTTTCAGGTCCGCCCATGAAGGTTCGTTGCAGCTTGGTGTTGGCGCTCCTCGTCGCCTCCTGCGGAGGAGCCGACGAGTCGCTCTTTGAGCTTGTGGTTCCCGTTCCCGCGCAGGGCGAGATCGCGGGCATAGGGCCGATTTCTCATATGGCCGTGCAGGTGCGCTTCGGCTCCGATGTCTCGTTCGCGCTGCCTTGGTCGACGCCCGTGCAGGAGGTTATCGAGCTGACGAGCACCCCGACGGACGCCCGTTTCTTTGTCTTCGGAGAAGCCAACTCCGCCGAGGCCCTCAACGTCCGAGTCGTCTACTGCGCGAGCGACGACTGTGGCGTGGTGCCGGCGGCGTCTCGGGCTGAGCACCACGCTCGTATCGCGCGAGTCTTGTACGACTTCGACGAACCGACCTCCTACACGCTAAGCGACGCGACGCTGGACACAGCTTCCGCAAACCCCGAGCTCGTCGAAATTGACGCCTGTGCCGTCGCTGGATGTGGCGCGACCCAGTCCCTCGCCTGCGATCTGAATGGAGTACACCGCTGTGAATAGACCAAAGAGTTTCGTGAGTCGCATGATCTTCGCGGCGTTGTGTTCCCTTTCTCTTTTCGCGTGCAGCAGCAGCGGCGTCGATACCTCGCTTGTTGTGTTTACGGAAACCGGCCTCGTCCCAGGCGATGAGTTTGACGAAGTGCTCACGGAGATCTTCCTCCCGGAGGGCGACCGGCTGCGAAGCGTACGAGCCCAGCGCGTGTACTCGACGCGTCTGCGAACCGGCGAGTGGGCGACGGGCGTCGGGACGGCGCAGTTCGAAGGGCTGCCCCCTGGGGAGTACGTTCTGCGAGTGACGGCGTACACGTCCGAGGCGACGGTGCTGGTTCGCAATGAGACTCTGGTCTTCCTCGATGACGTCGCCACCGCCTACGTTCGGCTGGACCGAGCGTGTGTTAGCCGCGAATGCCCCAACGAAGGCGGCTCAGCTGCGTTGACGGCTTGTCTTGGCGGCGCGTGTGTCGACCCTCGTTGCGATCCCGAAGACGTAGCAACACGTGACGAGTATTGCCCGGGGCTCTCGTTCTGCGGTAGCGCGGCCGATTGCGGAAGCACTTCGGATTGTGCGGAGTTTGTGTGCCAGCGGCAGCTTTGCATCGAGTCGCCCATCGAGAATTTCTGCGCCCCAGGCGAGCGTTGCGACCCCCTCCCCGACGTTGGATGCACGACGGAAGCAAACCCCCTCACGGAAGCCATCTGCAACACCGTCCGCCGACCGCGCGATGCCCCATGCGAGTCGCGGGTGCTCTCTTGCGAGGACGAAGCGCGGGACTGGGTCTTCCTTGGCTATATTCCAGCGGGCGAAGACTGTTTGTTCGTCCCAGGCACATGCGATGGCGCCGGCGCCTGTGTGGAGGAGTAAGATGATGAGCAAAGCGTTGCGACTGAGTGCTCTTTTTCTTGTGATCCTCGCGTCGTGCTCTGCGCCTCGTGACGCCATCGTCCGCGTGGAGGTTTCGACGTCGCTCGCTGCCGGCGTCGACTTCGTTTGGGTCGATACGGATCTCTCGTCTTACGCGGAGGGGCTACCATCCGAGCTTCTGCAGCGTGAGCAACTCCGCGTTCGCTACGAAAGAACAGGAGCCACCGAGTGGTCCCAAGGCGTGCTCAGCGCCGAGTTCGAGGGCGTTCGCTCCGGGTCCTATATCGTTCGCGTGGCGTTGCGGACCGCCGGGGACGACGCCGTGTTGGTGCAGGATCTCGTCGCCGACATCGATGGAGACACGACGCTCCGGCTTCGCCTCGACCGAGGGTGCATCGCTACCGAGTGCCCTTCCGCCGGCGGCTCCGCTGCGCTGAGTGCGTGCCGCCAGGCCGCGTGTGTTGATCCTCGGTGTGACCCCACCGACGTCACAACGCGCGATGAGCTCTGCCCGGACGTAACATTCTGTGACGCGGACTCCGACTGCGAACCCCCCGCCGCGGAGTGTGCCGCGGCGTACTGCGTGGATGGCACCTGCATCGACGCGCCATCATCCAGCGACGTTTGTCCAACCGGCGAGTACTGTGACACCCGCCTCGGCTGTCGTTCTCTCAGCGACCCCTTGCCGGAATGCGGCACCCTCTGCGACCTGTCGGACGACGACTGCGCCGTCGGATACTGGAATTGTGACCTCGCCTCACCGAGCTGTGACCCTGTCTCTGCGGTGCCTACCGGGAGCATGTGTCGCCGCGGGGCTGCGATGGGCTCCTGCGATCAGCGCGGCGAATGCGTCGATTGTCTCGAGGGCGCGACCTGCGTCGTCGGCTGTCTCATCGGTCGCCAGGTCTGCACCGAGGCCGGCGTCGTTTGCGACACCTCCGACTTCGAGCTCGCGATGGTGGGTTCCGACTGCATCCAGTCGACCGGTCGACCCGGTTTCTGTGACGAGACCGGCGGCTGCATGGGATGCCCGGTGGGCGGATGCACGGAGGAAGTGTGCAACGGAATCGACGACGACAGCGACGGCACCATCGATGAAGACGCTGCCGACGCCATCGTTTACTACACCGACACCGATGGCGACTCGTTTGGTTCGACTCCCCTCGAGCCAACTTGCGAGCAGCCACCCCGAACCGCCTCCGTCGGCGGCGACTGCGATGACGACAACAGAGAGCAGTTCCCCGGCGCGCCGACGTTCTGCAACGAGCTCGATGACGACTGTGATGGCGACTTCGACGAAGACATGCCGACTTGGTACCTCGATGAGGACGGCGATGGCTTTGGTGGTGAGGTCGCGGCGGTCGCTTGTGCTGGACCTCCTGGAAGCGTCGGAACACCCGGCGACTGCGACGACGAGCGCAACGCCGTCTTCCCGGGCGCCGCGGAGATCTGCGACGGCATCGACAATAACTGCGCGGGTGGTGCCGACGAGGGTGACCCAGGCGGCGGCGAGAGTTGCGGTTCGGATGTCGGCGCTTGTTCTCCTGGGGCGCTGCGCTGCGCAGGTGGGATGCTCGTCTGTGTGGGCGACACCGGTCCCAGCGATGAAACTTGCGACGGCGTCGACAACAACTGCGATGGCAGCGTAGACGACGGAAACCCCGGCGGTGGAGCGGCCTGCGACCCGGACGGGGTCTGCACCTTCGGCACCGAAGGCTGCTTCGATGGCGCGCTCAGTTGCCAACCGGGACCGGAATGCGACTGCGTTCCCGACTTGCCATGCGTTCCATCGAACGTCTGCGAGCATATGGGCGTCACAGTTTGTATGGGCGGCGTGTCTTCATGCAGCGGGACGCCCCGAACCGGCGCGTGCGGCGTAGAAGACATCGGGGAATGGAGCGTGTGCGCCGGATTCGATGATATCTGCGATGAGACGGGCACTCAGTCGCGCCGCGTCGTGCGACCGATGTGTGTCGATGGTGGTTGCGACAGCACCCCCCAGACGGAGACACGGGATTGTCAGCGTGACCAAGAGAACGTCGTCTGTGGCGAGAGCACCACGGTTCCAGGCGCGGACTGCGCCTTCATGACCTCTTGTGCAGAGGACGGAGTCAGCACCCGCATTCGCACGGACTTCAGCTGTCGCGACGCGGTGTGCGAAGGAGCGGACACGACGCTCTTTGATCCATGCACCCGGGACACGGACGGTACGAGCTGCGGCAGAGTGACCTTCGGCGAATGGGGCGAGTGCGAGTTCTCCGCCGTCTGCGCCAACGCGGGTACTCAGACACGCGACATTATCCGACCACTATGCCGCGTCGGGATGTGCGACATGCAGGTTTCCGAGGACTCGCGCGCGTGCACACGTAACACGACCGGGGACGTTTGTGCCGGGCCGGACTTTGGCCCATGGACGGCTTGTGGTCCAAATGCGGCGCTTCCCGTTTGCTCCATGACCGGCATTCGCGCTCGCGACTTCACACGCACCTTGTGCGAGGCCGGAACTTGCTCTGACGTCGACACGGGCAAGGAGAACGAATCCTGTCCTCTCGAGACCGACGGCAATAGCTGCGGCGACGAAGAGCCCGGACCGTGGGGAGCGTGCGAGTTTGAAGATCAGTGCAGCGTGGAAGGGCGTCGTTCGCGGACGGTGCGAGTATTCGAGTGTTCCGGCGGAGGCTGCGACACGACAACACGCACCGAAGTGGGGAGCTGTAGCCGCGAAACGACAGGCAACCCCTGCGCGGTGAGCCCGATCGAAGGTTGGTCTGAGTGCATTCTCGACGACTGCCGAAGCACCGAGGGGAGTGAGTTTCACATTGATGATGGAGTCTGCCGATTAGGGACTTGCTTTGCCGGCGGAGAAGGGACCTCGAAGTACGCGATTTCCCGAGCCTGCACCGTGCCGCGAACCGAAGGCGAAGTGTGCGCCGGACCGGACATGTGCGGCATTGGCATCTGCCGAGAGAATCGATGCACCGCGGAGCCTCTCGAATGTGGGCGCCTCACCTGCTGCTACGACGAATGTGTGAGCGGCGAATGCGGTGGAAGCGGCGGGCCCGTCTAGCAGGACCACGACTTTTGGGCGCGACCTAAAAGAGGTCGCGCCGGAGTCGGTTCGCGCGATTCATCGTGGACGATGGGTCTTCATCCACCGGCGAATCCATGTTCTGAGAGTCCATGCTTTCATCGTCGTTGGTCTGCGACGTCTGCATTTCCGCCACGGTGTCGCTCGTCATTGCGGTGGTGTTGCTGTTTCGCGTTTCACCCGCGCCTCGTCGCTCCCGGCGGCCTCGTGGCGTCTCGCGAGGAGTGGGAGTCGTCACCTCCGGGGGCTCTGTTTCCGTTTCGACGACAACGTCCGCGGGTGGTTCGTGAACAACGACTTGGCCGGCGCCGATGGGATCTTCTTCGGCCATTGGCTCGCCCTGGGGCAGACCCCCGATCGCCTCCGGCACGAGTTGCTCGATGCTCGTCTCCTCCTCTTCGGCGGAGCCCATCTCCGTAAACCCTGCCACCACACCTCCTCCAATGGAGAGGGTCACGACGAGGGCAGGCAACACCCAGGACGGCTTCTTCCTTGGAGTGACGCCCGCCTGAGAGTCCGGAATGAATGAGCCGCCATCGACGAACGTGTGATCCGGCGCGCCTGCCTTGAGGCGGATTTCACTTCGGGCTTGTTCTTGGGGAGACTCGTGTTCACTTTGCGAATCGCGCTTCGTCCGTAAATCGGCGAAGTGCTCGGCGGTCTTGTCACGGCGCAGCTGAAGCGCCGCGCCCCCCAGAGTCTCGACGAACTTTCCGAGCGTGGTTCGGGAGCCCTCGGCGAACTTCCCGAGAGCGTCGCCGAACTCCGCTGCGCTTGAGTAGCGCTGGTCGGGGTCTCGTTGAATCGCTTTGTCCAGGGCCTCGGCGAGCTCGGGGTTGATGTCCGGGAGGAGTTCCCGCGTTGGTTGAATCTCCTCATCGAGGAGCTTGCGAACCGTCTCAGCGCTGCTGCTGCTTTTCCCGAACAGTCCCTTTCCGCTCAACGCCTGTCGCATGACGACCCCGAGGGAGAAGATGTCTGCACGCCGGTCGATCTCACCGCGCAGCTGCTCCGGCGCGCAGTAGTTGAGCTTGCCCTTGAACTCTCCGTGCTGCGTTTGAGTCATGCGCTCAAGTCCACGAGCGACACCGAAGTCCGCGAGCCGAACGCGGCCGTCGACCCCGACAAGCAAGTTCTGCGGCGAGACGTCTCGGTGAACAAGTTCAAGGAGTTCGCCGGCGGGGGTGCGTGCTTCGTGTGCGTCGTGAAGGCCCGCGGCGGCCTGCTGAATGACGTAGCAGACCATTCCAACGTCCATCTTGTGGGTCGGAATTTTGAGCATGTCAGAGAGCGAGAGCCCCTCAACGAGTTCCATCACCAAGAAGGGGGCCCCGTCGTCCGCTACGTCGGCGTCGATGAGAGCGACGACGTTCGGGCTGACGATGCACGAGGCGAGGTGGGCCTCATCGAGGAACATGCGGACGTATTTCTCATCGTCGGCGAACTGCGGGAGGATGCGTTTGATCGCGACGGGTCGTTGCGCCGCCGCAACTTTTTGGGCGCCCACCCAGACTTCAGCCATTCCACCCGCGGCAAGCGGGTAGAGCGCGCGGTAGCGCGGTCCAAGCTGAGGGGGTTCCACGGGTCGATTCTACCCGAATCGAGCCTTCTACGTGACCCGATCCGGTGAAACAGCCTCTGTTCTCGCGTGTTTTCCTGCTTTTTCATCGCGAAAAGCGAGGCCTCGCCAGCTTCAGCCCGCCTCGCGACGCTCTTGACCTCTACGGGATCCGCACGGACACTCCCGGCGTGTGGATCCTGCTCCAAGCTTCGGAAAACGCCGCTGAACTCCCCGCGGGATACGGAGCGGCGCTTCTTCAGGGCATCATTTCACTGGGCGCTGTTTGCATTTTGGCGTGGGTACTCCTGCGTTTTGGAGCGCGGCGTGGTTTGGGCACAGGCGGCGGGCAGCGCATCAAGGTCTTGGAGCGCGCAAACCTAGATGCACGACGGAGCCTCTACATCGTCGAGGTGGGCGAGAAGTGTCTTCTCCTCGGCGCCGGCGACACCGGGGGGCCCGAGCTCATCACCGAGCTCGACGCGAGCACGTTGCCGCCAGCGCCGCCCCAGACGAGTTTTCGTGATGTGCTCCAGCGCATCGGGGCTAGAGATTCATCCGCCAAGGCTTCGGACAACGAAGCTGAAGATGTCGCCGAAACCTGAGCGCCCTTAGGCTCAGCCGAGCGGTGTGCTATACGGCGGCCATGTCTCGCCTCGGAACACGTCTTTCAGTGGTTCAACCCTCGGCTACGGTGGCCATCGCGACCAAAGCCAAGCAGCTCAAGGCCCAGGGGGTCGATGTGCTGAGCTTTAGCGTCGGTGAACCGGATTTTGACACCCCAGCGCACATCCGCGAGGCGGCCAAAGCCGCCATCGATGAGGGCGCGACACGCTACACAGCTGCACGTGGAACACTCGAGCTACGCAAAGCTATCTGCGCAGCGAGCGAGCGCCGTCGAGGCATGAAGCACTCGCCGGCCGAGGTCGTTGTGTCCGTGGGTGCCAAGCACACCCTCTTCAACCTCTCGATGGTACTGCTCGATCCAGGTGATGAGGTCATCATCCCAGCACCCCACTGGGTCAGCTACCCCGCGCAGGTCCAGATCGCCGGCGCAACCCCCGTTATTGTGGAGGCGAGCGCCGAGGCGGGCTATCTCATGAGCCCCGCTCAGCTGAAAGAGGCGCTGACACCAAAGACGAAGGCCGTGGTCTTGTGTTCGCCCTCCAACCCCACCGGCGCCGCCTACGACCGCGCGCGGCTCGAAGCGATGGCGGCGGTTCTTCGCGAGCACGACTGCTGGATCATTATCGACGAGATCTACGGCGAACTCGTCTACGGCGATTTCGAGCAGCACTCGCTTCTGAGCGTCGCGCCGGACTTGCGTGAGCGTGTCGTCATCGTCGACGGCGTGAGCAAGACCTACGCGATGACCGGCTGGCGCATCGGCTGGATGCTTGGACCAGAGCGTTTGACGAACGAGTGCAACAAGCTGCAGAGCCAAAGCACCACCGGTCCGACCACGGTCGCTCAGTTTGCTGCGCAGGCTGCGCTTGAGGCGCCCCAAGAGAGCGTCGAGGCGATGCGTCAAGCCTTTGAAGGCCGTCGCGACCACCTCGTCGCCGCGCTGCGCAAGATAGACGGCGTGAAGTGCGCGATGCCTCAGGGGGCGTTCTACGCGTTCCCCGACGTGAGCGCTTTCATCGGCGGCAAGGTCGGCGGACGCGTGCTTGAGACGGACATCGATCTCTGCTCCTACCTCCTTGATGATGCGCGCTGTGCGTTCGTCCCGGGCTCTCCTTTCGGTGCCCCCGGTCACCTTCGTTTCAGCTACGCCGTCAGCATCGATACCCTTGACGCAGGCGTCGCTCGACTGACCAAAGCCCTCGCCGCCATCGAACGTTGAGGCTTTTGGCGCGCTCACGCCCCTGAAAACACTGAATGTTCGGCGTTTTGACGCGCGCCATCTCGGGATTCGTCCTTCACGGAAGGCGTCTGATGGTTATTGTGGCGGCCATGTCACACACACCATCGACGCGCGCCCTCGCCTTCGCGGCTGCACTTCTACCTCTTTTGGCAGCGTGTGAGAGTGAGATGAGCGCGCGCGTACGAGAAGCCGGCGAGCTCGCAGAAGGCTCACCCGTGACCCTGGCTGGCGTGCGCGTCGGCGAAGTAAAGGGCATCGAGGTGGCTGGCGGCGACGCTCCTGTCCTCGTTCGCTTCGCGGTGGAAGGCAACAACCAAGAAGCCATCGCGGCGGGCGCTTGCTCGCGTGCGGAAGGGGGAACCTTGGTCCTGCAGGCGGGCACCGACACCCCCGTCGTTGAAGGGCAGATCAGCGCGTGCGAACCAGGGCTTCTCGATGGCCTCCGAGGCGCAGGGGAGTTGCTTCGGGGCGCCGTCGAAGGAGTGCGCGAGGGCGTGCAAGAAGAGCTGCGCCAGGGTTTGGGTCTACCGAACAACAACAACGGCGAAGGTGTAGGCGTCGATCTGACACGCGAAGCCGGGCGCCAGGCCGGCGAGCAGATTCGTGGCGCCGCCGAAGGTGTTCGTGAGGGGCTCGGCGATGATGCGGCGCGCGCTCTGGGACGCGCCGTGGGTCGTGACGCTCAGGAGTTCCAGCGCGGCGTTCAAGAAGGACTGGACGAGGGCGCTCAATAAGAGCGTTCACTTGTTACACCGCGTAGGCGTTTCGAATCGCCACAATCGCTGGCAATGTTGAGCGGGCGATAAGGGCGCGTGTCATCAAGAGGGCTCCGACACACCAAAGCAGCAGCGTGAACGGAGTCGTCGGCGCGAAGCCTGCGGCGAGGAGGAGCAGAGTTCCCGCGCCGAGCTGTTGGTCCGGCTCGGATTCGCTCAGCATTGCGCCGGCGGAGAGCGTGAGGACCGCCATGATCCAAACGACGTAGGTCATCGGCGCTCGCGTGAGCACCAACTCCAGATGCGTCGCGCCATAGAAGAGGGGCGAGAAGACCTCCGGGTCCAGGGACTGCCACTGGTTCTGCCAGAAGAGCCCGATGGCCGCGGAAATACCCAAACCGATGCCAAGGCCGATTCGCATTCGCGTGCTGCGCCAAGGACGCAGTGAGAGCGGTAAGATGATGAGTGCGACCAGGTAACAGAGCTCCCCTGTGCGGCGAATGGCCATGCCGAGTGGGTGACCGTCTTCCCACCCACTTAGCTGAGCGATGATCAGAACCGTCACTGCACAGAACGAGGAGAAGCTCGCCAAGGTCACCAGCGCCGCGCCCGTACGGCTCAGCTTTTGTCCACGCCAGTGCATCGCGATGGTGCCGGTCAACAGGATCAAGACGTGCGCCGCGATGGTCGTGAAGAGCACGATGAGCGCCGAGGTCCGCTGCATCGGCAGGAGCGTCGCTAGCGTGAGCGTGGGGAGTAGAACACCGGCGAAGCCAGCGATGGTCACGCGCAAGGCGAGTGGGGTGAAGGGGCGGTAGCGAATCCAGCCGGCGAGCGCCCCATAAAGTGCGACGAGTCCCATCGTCGCGGCTGTGTTCCGAACAACGAGGGCGACGTTCTGAAGACCCAGGAGGCTCGTGTGGCTCATCGTGTCATCGACGCTCCATGCCCGGAGGATGGCGCGGCCGAAGGACCAATCCGCGAGCGCGGCGAGGGTGGTGAGCAACGCGAGCGCCGGCACTGCACCCATCGGGGTTCGCCTTGCTGCTTGGGGCTCTCCGGCCGAAGAGACGGGCTCTGCGGGAGACTCGGTCGTGGGCACGGACAAGACCGGCCCAGCTTAGCGGCGCCGGACGCGAAAGGGGTGTAAAAACGAGCAATTC
>JBGCFM010000035.1:0-24386 GCA_045106895.1 Polyangiales bacterium
GCCTTGTCCCTGCTGACCCTGGCCTTGTCCCTGCTGACCCTGGCCTTGTCCCTGCTGACCCTGACCTTGTCCCTGCTGACCTTGGCCGGGCATTCGCAACGGGCGGCCACCGGCTCCGAGGGTGAAGCGTTGTAGGCGACCTTGACGGCCTTGCCCCTGTCCCTGTCCTTGCTGCTGTTGGCCTTGTCCTTGTCCGCCGTTTTGTTGGGAGCGACGAATCATCTCGCGTAGCTGCTCCATCTGTCGCTGAAGCTGCTGGCGCTGCTCCTCAGACATCTGTTCGCGGGCCATGCGGTTGAGCTCCTCGGCCATTCGTCGCATCGCTTCGCTGGCCTGGTTTCGATCCTGGGCGTTGCGATTGAGCTGCTCGGCGGCTTGCTGCATCTCCCGTCTCAGACGTTCGAGTTGCCGACGTTGCTCTTGAAGCTGGTTCTGCTCGCGCTGGAGGCGCTCAAGCTGACGACGTTGGCGGCGAAGAAGACGCTGCTCGCGTTCCGACTCGCCGGCCTTGTCGCGTTCTCGCTGAAGCAAGCTCTCCAGCTCGTCACGTTCTTCCTGAAGCTCTTCTTCGCGTCGTTCCGACTCGTCTTCGGCGGCACGTTCGAGGGCCTCGCGAAGCCGATCGAGCTCACGCCGGCTCGGGGCCTCGTCGGCAGCCACACGTTCCGCGAGCTCCTGAATCGCCTCCGCCGCCGCCGCCGCGTCATGTTCCTGGAGAGCCTCGGACGCAGCTTCCGTCATGCCAGAGCGCTGCAGGTCCTGCCCCACTTCTTCGAGGGACTGCTCAAGCGCCTCGGCATCCATAGGGCGGCCCTCGGCAAGGCGTGACTCCAGCTGTTGGATGCGGCGCAGCGCTTCGCTTCGATTGAGCCTGCGGTCGAGCATGTCTTCGAGCACGGAGTTCAACTCACGCGCCACGCGCCGAACGTCTTCCGAGGTTTCCGAGTCGCGCAAAACCGGGTCGAGGCTCCGCTCGAAGCCGTCCAAGGAGTCTGCGTCCAAGAGCAAGGGCTCAAGTTCCGCCACGGTGGCCGCGGCGTGGCGCTCGCTCACTTCGAACAGCGAAAGCGCAAAGACGCCAAGGCCCAAACCCACGGCGAGCATCCAGTCGCGGGGAGCACGCAGCGGCATGGCCCGGTTTGCTTTGAGGTCTTTGCATTGCGCCGCGGCGTCCTCGATGGCCGCCGTCATGAACTCGCTTTGCTCCGAAAGAGCGGAGAACTCCATGGCGTTCGAGAGCCGGGAGCTCAGGTTGTGACTTCGGTCGATGAGCTGTGCTGGCAGCAGGCCGTGGATGGGCCGAAGGGCGCCCAGCAGTGCTCCAAGAAAGGGCATCGCGCCTGCGAACCAGAGGGCCAGGTTTACGCGCCGGAGGTCGAGAGCGCCGGTCTTCGCAAAAGTGAGCGCGACGGCGGCGATGCCCAATCCCACGAACACAAAGACCATTCCCGCGTCGAGGGCTCGCTGCGCTCGAATCCGTCGCCGAACAGCGCCGAGTGGCTTATGGATGGTGGAGGGGAGGCTCATGGGTGAAGTGGACGCCGCAGGTGCGAAGAAGTTCTCTCATCATACGATGTTCCGTCGCCGTTTTCCTTGGAAGAACGTTCAAAACGACGGAAGAAACTTGCTCGGGCACAACGCCTGGGGCGGCCAAATACTTCCATGACGACGGGCACTTAGTGGCCCTAGGGGCGTTTTAGCGGTGCGGACCACGTAAGAGGAGCGTTTCCAGCCTAGAACCTACCGGAAAGTGCTCTTGATCTGCAGGAAGTCGAACAAGGGCGTCTGCCAAGGCGAGATCGTGCATGGCGCCGGAGTTCTGCTTTTGAAAGGGACTTACAACGAGCTCTGCGGAGCCGACCAGCTTGGATCGCACGAATTCCTCTCTACCGGGCCGATGGGAGATCGCGTCGCTGAGCGTCGCGCGAACCCACGCTCGAGCTCGCGCCCCAAGCATCTGGCGAATCGCTGGGGACGCGAAGAGGTGAAAGGTGACGAAAGCAGAGACCGGATTCCCTGGCAGGCTAAGCACCGGGCGCCCATTCAAGAGGCCAAATGCGACAGGTTTCCCTGGCTTGACGGCGACCTTCCAAAACACATCTTTCACTCCGCTCTTTACGAGGGACGCCCGCACAAGGTCGTGGTCGCCCACGGACGCGCCGCCGCAGGTAAGGATGAGGTCTGCGTCGTCGAGGGTCCCGAGGAGGGCGACCATTTCGTCCACGCTGTCGCCACAATGAAGCGCAACACAATGAGCGCCGGCTTCCTCCGCGAGGGCTCGCAGCATGATCCCATTGGAGTTGAATACACGCCCGGGTGGGAGCGGTGATCCCAGCGGATGAACTTCGTCGCCCGTGGAAATGACCACGACTTTCGGTCGGCGGACGACCTGGAGTTCCTCCAGTCCCTCGCTCGCGAACGCGCTCAGCACGCCGGCGTCGACCCTTGTTCCGTGTTCAACGAGGAGGGCGCCGGGGTTTCGGCTCGCCCCCTCGGCCCGCACGTGATGCGCCCGCGGAGACGCGAAGCGCAGAGAGACGTCCGAGCCATCGATGGACGCATCTTCCTGAATGACCACTGCGTCCGCGCCCTCCGGCAAAGGAGCACCGGTGAAGATACGAACCGCGGTCCCTTTGGCTTGGGGGCCTATCAAGACGCCGCCGGCGCGTGACTCCCCCACGATAGGCAGGCGCACTGGGTTTTCAGGGCTCGCCCCGAAGACATCGTCCGAATGCACGCTCCAGCCATCCATCGCCGATTGGGCGAACGGAGGGTGGGCCATGGCGGCGTGGAGGGGCGCGGCGAGGGTGCGCCCAAGCGCGTGATGGATGGAGACCGTCTCCGCATTATTCAGCGGACGAATCTGTTCGAGGATGAGCCCGAGAGCTTCCTGCCGAGTCTTCATTCCGATTCCGATTCCGTGTCTGCGCTGGTGGGGGAAGGGTCATCGTTTGTCGGATCGATGGTCTCCGTCGTCTCCGCAGGCGCCTCGAGGGCCGCCGGCTCCGTTTCGGGTTCCGTTTCGGGCTCCGCGTCGCTCTCTGCCTCTTGCTCCTGCTCGGCCGCCTCCGTTTCTGGCGCGGCCTCGCCGCTTGCCTCTGTCTCCGGTTCAGTTTGCGTTTCGGGGGGTGCGTTGGGAGCTGGCGTCTCCGCCGCCGGAGCCTCCGCCGCCGGAGTCTCCCCGGCCGGAGTCTCCGGCTCGCTCGACTCGATGGCTTCCGCAGTCGCGGAGGAAGGAGCCCTGGACGGATCCGCGTAGATGATGACGCGCTGCCCGACCTCAAGGTCGCTGCGTCGTCCAAAGCGGTTGATGCGAGCCACGCTCCCGGAGCTGAGCCCGTAGCGGCGCGCGAGACCGCGCACCGTGTCGCCTTCGCGAACGATGTGCACAAAACGAACTCGACCGCGACGCGCTTCGTGGTCATCGAAGAACTCTTCGCTACCGAGCGCCACGATGCGAACCGCGTCTTCTCGAAACACGAGCGCCGTGTCCAAGTCGAACGCCTCCGGAACAAAAAGTTGAAGCATCATTCGTGAGTGGAGCGTCGCGTCTTCGTCGAGACCATTCCATCGCCGAAGGTCGTCCGGGGACACGCCGAAGAATCGGGCGATCTCCGTCGCTGTGTCGTGCCCGAGCGTCCGATAGAACACGCGCACTCGGCCTTCATACTGAAAGCTGCGCGGGGGCGTCACGACAACCGGGGGCTCTTCGGACTCTTCGTCGCGGGGGGGTCTCGCAGAGACGAGGAGCGTCACGCCGGCGATGCGCTCCCGGCTTTCGATGCCGTTCAGTTCCCGTAGGGCTCGAGCGCTCATGCCAAAACGTCGCGCGATGCCGGACACGGTCTCGCCGAAACGCACCACGTAGGGGCGCGTTACGGAGTCCCGCGCGCGAAGTCGGCCCCAGGCGCGTGCGAAGACCTCACTCTGGCCCGCAGGGATATGAATCGAGGTGTTTCCCCGTGGCGGTGTGCGTCCTCGGCGCAGGTGGGGGTTGAGCGTTCGAATGAGGTCCGCGCTGACTCCCGCGGCTCTCGCGAGCTGGCCTAGGTTTACGCCACCGCCGACTTGAAAGTCCTCGACGGTGAGCGGTTCATCCCCGTCCGTGTCGAAGCCGAAGCGGGCAGGGTTCCGCATGACCACGGAGCAGGCCATGATCTTTGCGACGTAGATGGTTGTCTCAAAGGGAAGGCCAGCCTCGAGGCTCGCCAAAGTCCAGTAGTCGTTCGTGTTGTATTTTCGGATCGAACGGACGAGGGCAGGGTAGCCCATATTGTATGCGGCAAGGGCGAGCTCCCAGCGTCCGAGGCGGCGATACAAGTCGCCCAAGAAGCGCGCCGCTGCGCTGGTGGATTCAACGGGGTCCATCCGCTCATCCACCCAGCGGGTCACGTTCAGATCGTACTCGCGGCCCGTTCGCTCCACGAACTGCCACATGCCGACGGCGCCTCGGTGACTTCGCACAGTCGGATCAAAACCGCTCTCCGCCATGGCGACGCAGCGCAGGTCCTCGGGCAACTGCGCTTCCCGAAGGGTGTCTCGAATCATCGCGCCGTAGCGAGTCGAGCGCCGGAGCCAGGCGTTCATCAACGAGCGCCCTCGTCGCGATTGGCGAAAGTACTCCAGGTACCGAATCACTGGCGCTCGCCACTGAATCGGCATATCCGGCAGTTCAATATTCTCCAACCATGGAACGGCCGCGCCTGCCGCGTCTGTGCGTGGCGAAGGACGGATCTCGCTGGTGAGGGATTCGGGGGCTCCAAAAACCACCTCCGTCCCCGCTTCGCTGAGGTCCGACGGCGTCGCCGTGGGCCTCCCAAAGAGCGAACGTTCTGCATCCCGCAGGGCCTCGAGGGCCGCGGACTCCTCGCCGGCGACCCAGACCTGCTCGTCTTGTTGCGCGCTTCCGCTCGAGGCGGCGCTAAGAGAGAGCACAAACGCGAGGGCGAAGTGGGGGCGCATCACACGCGATCCTACGATCCTCCTCCTAATTCGGCGAGTTTGAGGTGAGTTCGGAGGGCAGTTCCTCACTTCTGTCTCGATTTTCTGGCCTGGGCGCGGTACCCCACGGGGGTGCATCGAGGGGTAAAAGAGTTTGTCGCTTGGGTCGATGGGGCGCGCGACACGGATGAGGTTCAGCTGAACCCGCCTGCGCCGGATGCTCAGCTGTCGGCGGTGGAGCAGATGCTCGGTGGGCCTTTGCCGGCGGACCTACGCCTTGTGCTCACGCGTTTCAACGGCGGAAAGCTGCCTGTTGGGGAGCTAATGACCGCGGGCATCGAGCCCGGGAGCATCGGAGCCGAGGTTCGTGTGTACGCCGAGAGTGTCGGCAAAGACTTCCTCGACCCCGAGTTGCTACTGCCTTTTCTGAGGACGGCGGAAGGAAGCCTCCTCGCCTTCGACCGAAGCGCAGGACCGGTCTCGGACACCTGGCCGATCGTCGATTATTACCCAGACACCGGCGACCACCGCCTGATGCACCGAACCTTCGATGGCTGGTGCGGTCGCTGCGTCGCGGAGTGGACGTCGGAGGATTGGGGCGCGGACTTCAGCGTGGACACGTACCTGCGCGCCGGTCAGCGGCATGTGAACGTGGAGCCGGATGTCGCCACCGCGCACGCGACGGTGGCTCACGCGCATCGTCGCGCCGGTCAGCCAAAGGAAGCCCTCGCCGCGTACCTCAAAGCTTCGCGCTGCGTCCCGCCCCTTCACTGGGTCGACTGGGAGGCCCTGAAGATTGCGGCCTTGCTTTTTGACCCACTCGCGGGTCTGGAGGCGCTTACGCGTCTCGCGTCGTGGGCGCCGGTGGAGCGCTGGTCGGAGCGAGAGACGGAACCTGGTCGCGTGGCCGAGGTCGCCGCGTTCATCGCGGTTCGTGTTCCTGATAAAGACCCTTGGATCAAGCTCCTAATACAGCTGGAAGCCCAGGGACAGGACGCTACCGGCGTTGTTCAGGGGATTCGTGTCGCCCTTCAAAAGGGCGAACCGCTCCCCGCTCCCCGTGCACCCCGCGAAGAGAGCGTCGTTCCACGTGACGCGGACGTGGACATTTGGTTTCACAACGTGCGGGTCGCCTACACACAGGGCGCACTCCGCGACGACGACCTGCTCCTCGACCCGACTTTGAGACCTCTTTCGAAAGTCAGAGACTTTGCCGAAGTGATTCGTATTCGGCGCGATTTCTAGCGCTGGAGAATCTCATCCGCGGCTGCGGGCGGCCTTCGACTTTCCACAAAGAGTGCTACTTTCGTGGCGTGCGCCGCGTTGCCTCCGTCTTCCCGTTTTTGTTGATGCTTGGATGTCCAGGTTTCTCCATCAGCAACGATGATGGTGGAGTGGAAGACGTCCGAGTCGCGCCGGATGCGGGCGTGCCGCGTGTGGACGCGGATGTGAGCCCCGAAGACGCCTCCATCGACACGCGCGTCGCGGATGCTGGCCCCTGTGTCCTGGGTGACCCATGTGATGATGGAAACGCCTGCACCGAAGGCGAGCGCTGCACGGAGTCTGGATGTGGCGGCGGGAGCGCCGTTGTCTGCGAGGGCACAGAGACGCGCTGCGCCGGGAGCGCGATCATTGAAGAGGCCCTCACGGGCGCATGCGACGCGGAGATGGGTTGCGTCGCTGACAGCCCGGTTGTCACCGTATGCCCGTTTCTTTGCAGCATGGAGATGTGTGCCTCCTGCAGTTGGACGGACTGGACTCAAACCTCGTTGCCGCTGACGGTGCGAGGCTCCGCGATGCCCAACAGTTCCTTCGCCGTAGATGAGGAGGGGGGCCAACACATCGCGTTCCCGACCGAGCGTCTGGGAGAGGACGGATTCTATTTTACAGCGGTGGACTACGCCTATCGCGCGAACGACGCAGGGACGTGGGAGGTGTCCCCGGTGTCCTCCAGAGTGGACCTTCCCGATCTCTCGCTCGTCATCGAGGGCGAAGAGCCGCACCTCCTCGTTTCCGACGGCACCAGTTTTGGCGCGGGCATCGACTACTGGCGACGCGAAGAAGGGGAGTGGGTGGAAGAAAACGTGCTGTCTGGACCGCACGCGGGCGGCGTCTCCCTCGTCATCGCTGGTGGCCAAGCACATGTCCTGCGTTCGAGCGGCCGGGGTCTCATCCACGCACAACGAAGCGCCGGAGGCGACTGGACGGAGGAGCCCGTGCTCCCTGGCGCCAGACCCCGCGAGCTGAGCGCGGTCGAAGCGGAAGGCGACATTCGTGTAGTCTTTCGCGACGGGGATGATGCTCTCGGCTTCGCACGTTACGACGGGCTCGAGTGGACTCTCCGAACCGAGAGTGTTGGCGCTTCCATCATCGACCCCAAACTCGCCATCGCTCCAGATGGAACGGTCGTCACGAGCTACGTCCTTTCCCTCGTTTCGGACATCGGCGTTGGCACCATCTCATCCGCGGGCGTGTGGTCCACCACGGTGCTCACAGACACGATGGCCAGTGTCACCGATACGCACGCCATCGCCATCGACCGTACCGGCGGAACGCATGTGGTATTTCAAACACTCGGCGGCGGGCCCCGCGTCACCCGTTCGGCGTATCGTCTCCCGGGCGGCGACGACGTGTTCACGTTTCGCGATATCGCGAGTGGTGTTGAGCAAGGGCTGAACTTGCATGTGGATGAAGGCGGCCGCCTGCGCATGCTCGGTCGCCACGTGCTTGACCCAGCTGGCGAGGAACTCAGGTTGAGCTCGCGCCAAACGTGCCTCTCGTTCTAGGGCGCTCAGTTCTGATAGGCCACAGAGGCGTACGCTCTAGTAACAAACGCGGTTTCGACCGCCGTGTTTCGCTGCGTAGAGCCGCTCGTCTGCGTGCTTGATGAAGTCGTTGACGACCCAATCGTCTTCGAGCTGAGCGATACCCATGCTCACCGTCACCGTCATCTTCTCTTGTTCGAAGTGGAAAGGGTGGGTGGAGATGAGCTGCCTGAGCTCCTCAGCGATGTGAACACCGCCGCTGGCGTTGGTCTCGGGAAGCAAGACCGCGAACTCTTCTCCGCCGTAACGACCGAGGACATCGTCGGGACGGAGCCGGCTCTTGACGAGTTGCGCCATCTCTTTGAGGACATAGTCACCAGCGAGATGTCCGTAGCTGTCGTTGACGTTCTTGAAGTGGTCGATATCGAACATGCAGAGCGTCAGGGGACGCTGGTGTCGACGGGCTCGGGGAATCTCGCGTTCGAGCGTCTCGAGGAGGAAGCGCTTGTTGTTCACACCGGTCAGACCATCCACGATGGTCATCTTGTAAATCGTCTCGTGGTACTGAGCTTCCATGTCGGAACCACTCAGGAACTTGAAGATGGTGTCACCCACCTTGACCTGGTCTCCACGACGCAGCTGGTAGTCCGTGACGAGGCCGTCATTGACGTAGGTGCCGTTCGTTGAGTCGAGGTCGACGACGATGTACTGACGACCGCGCCGCTCGATTCGGCAGTGTCGCCGTGACACGGAATCGTTCTCGAGGACGATGGTGTTTTCGCTGCCACGTCCCATCGTGACTGCGTCCGGGCCGAGCACATGGCGTTTGCCGAACTGGCGCGCGTCGGACGAGTAGATGATCACGAGACAGTCATGCCCCGCCTTGATCGGGAGCTTGAGTTCTTCGAGGGGGGTGACCCGTGTTTTGATGTCAGAGTCCAAGAATCGTCACTAAAACTTCGGGTTCACAAATCCGTTGGGCAACCATCATACTGCGAAGTTGCAGTGTCGCTATCGTGCAAGAGTAGAAAGGCTCGGAGCCAGCGTCAATATACCGTACCATTTCTGCGCTGTGAGAGTTCAGATTCGAAATGGGTCCTTGAATGTCGGATAGTCAGGTTCTCCTCGCCGTGGCGGGGAATATTGGGTCCGGAAAAACCACTTTAACGCGCTTGATGGCCTCCGCGTTGGGCTTTCAGCCGCTCTTTGAGCCGTCCGACGAGAACCCGTATCTGTCCGATTTCTATGGAGATATGGCGCGTTACGCACTCCCGCTTCAGCTGCGCTTTCTCGCAGACCGCGTAGAACAGATGCGCCAGCTTGCGGAGCGGAATATCAGCGCTGTTCAGGACCGGACCTGCTACGAGGACGCGGAGATCTTCGCCCGCAATCTGCACGACGATGGGAAAATGGACGGCCGCGACTGGGGAACCTACGGGCGCGTCGCCCGCCCGCTGCTGGCGGGCCTACCGGTTCCAGACCTCTTGGTGTACCTGCAGAAGACGCCGGAGACTTGCGCAAACGCGGTTCGGCAGCGCGGGCGAGAGTTCGAGCAGTCTCTACCGGAGGACTACTTGAGCCGCCTCGGCGCACGATACGACGCGTGGTTCGATGACTACGACCGAGGGCCTAAGCTTCGAATCGTCGGCGACGCCCTCGATGTACTCGACCGACCCGAAGACCTCGAAGGCGTCGTAGAAGCTGTCCGTCAGGCCCTCCCGCAGCGCCTCCTCGCCTTTTGAGGCGTGCGTCCGAGTCAGTGCCAGGACCGAGAACCCCCACCGCGCTCTCGAGCCCCAACGATCGATGCACTCAACGCGGATGGCCCCTTCTTTTCGGACGGGTCGTGCGTGTTGATGAAGTGTAAGTTCTCGTAGTTGACGAGCACGTGCGCGAGCACGGGGCCGACGAGTTCACCGGTGCACTCGTAGAGGCTGCCAAAGAGGAAGCCCATCGCGATGGCCCAAAGCGTCCAGGGCAAGAACTTACGACTCGGGCCCAAGTGGACAGCGCCGAACAGAATGCTCGCGGCAACAAAACCGAGCCACGGCTGAAGCGCTCCGCGGAAGAAGAGCTCTTCAGCGATTCCGCTCGTCAACGCAAACACGAGGATCTCCGTGCTTGTGAGGGGACCGAGCAAAGTCCGGAACGAGACGTGAAGCTGCCGCGCCCATACCGTTCGGCGAACAAGCCAACGGGTGGAGACGATTCCAAACGCGCACAGCGCGAGACCCCCGACGACGCTGACAACGAGGCGTACCGGAAATGAGGCGCTCAGCCACGGATCTGGGTGAGAGCCGAGGGGCCGGTCGCCGAGAAAAAGCACGCCCAGCGCGGCGGCTCCAAGGGCTCCATAGACGACGATTGCACTCACAATGCGTCGTCGGGCCATGAGACGGTCTAACAGAGGCTAGACAGGTGTTCAATGGGGCGAAGCACACACGGGTTGACACTGTGTGTGTTGGCCGCGTAACTCTACCCCGTGACCGCAGGTCCCATGAGCGAAGCTCCGCGTATCCTCGTCGTAGACGACGAGCAGGTGATTCGAGAAATCCTCGCCGATTTCCTCTCCATGGAGGGGTTCGTCCTTCGTACGGCGGCTGACGGAAACGAAGCGCTGATGGAGCTCTCGCGGGCCCACTACGACCTCGTGTTGAGCGATTTGAAGATGCCAAATATGGGTGGCATTGAGCTTCTCGGGGCCATTCAAAAACACGCGCCGGGCGTCGTCACCGTCATCATGACTGGGTTCGGTACCGTCGAGACCGCGATCAACGCGATGAAGAAGGGCGCCTACGACTACATCTTGAAGCCATTCAAGATGGAAGAGGTCGTCCACACAATCCGGCGCGGCCTTGAGAAGCAGAAGCTCCATGGGGAGAACCTCCGACTCAAGGAGGCGCTCTCTCTCTACAAAGTAAGCGAGGCTATTCAGTCCTCCCTCTCTCTCGACCAGGTCCTCGGGACTATCGTCGATGCGGCCCTCGATGAAGTCCGGGCGGACCTCGTGACGGTGCTCTTGAACGACGGCGAGGGGAGCTTCTTTGAACGGGTGGCGCACCAGAGCCCGCGCTTCCAAGACGAAGACGAGCAGGTGCACTTCGATTCCGAGGCCCTGGCCACGCACTTCTCCGAGCATGCCACGCTGCTCGCGCACGATGACGCGGTGAAGGCCTTCCTCGTTGCCGGCGAGGCTCGTCCTCCTCTGAGCTTAATCGTGACTCGTCTGCGCGTTCGTGGGGAGACCATCGGTTACCTTTGCGTCGGCACGATGGTGCGTGGACGGCGACTCGACGAGGGGCAGCGCAAACTGATGCAGATCGTGGCGAACCGCGCGTCCGCCGCCATCGAGAACGCACGTTTATACGAAGACCTTCAGGCCACGTTTCAACAGACGATCCGCGGTCTGGCATCGGCCATCGACAAGATGGACCGCTACACGGCTGGCCACTCAGAGCGCGTCGCCGCCTACGCACAGATCCTCGCTATCAAGCTTGGAATGGATGAGCGTCAGGTGGAAATCGTTCGTCAGTCCGCCTTGATGCACGATGTGGGGAAAATCGGCTGTGTCATGAACCTGCGCAAGCCAGGGAAGCTCTCTCAGCGCGAGTACGAGGTGTTTCAGCAGCACCCAACGCATGGTCGCGACATCCTCGAGCCCATCTCGTTCTTGCATCCGCTCATCCCGGGCGTGCACCTTCACCACGAACGCTGGGACGGTGCGGGATATCCCCTGGGCCTTGAGGGGCAAGAGATCCCAATCATCGCCCGCATTATCAGCGTAGCCGATACTTACGACGCGATGACGAGTGACCGCGCGTACCGAAAGGCGTTGCCCCACGGTGCCGCCGTGAGCGAGATTCAGCGGTGCTCAGGTTCGCAGTTCGACAGCGACGTGGCTCACCCCTTCGTCGAGGCCATCGAGGCGCGACGGGCAGAGGACGCGGAACGAAAAAAGGATGAGGAGCGCGAAGAAGCCGAACGCGCGCAGGATGAGGCCAGCGAAAGCTAAGGCCCGCCGAACACGTGCGGTGTTCTTGGGCGCGGCGCTCATCGCGCTGGTGAGCGCCGTCATCGCGTGGCCATTCGTCGTAGACGACGCGTTCATCACGTTCCGCTACGCTCGCCACCTCGTCGCCGGTCAAGGGTACGCAATGAACCCGGCCGCCGTGACGGACGGCGTCACTGGGCCACTGTGGCTTGTGCCTTTGGTCCTGGCGGGAGCACTCGGGTTTTCGATCCCAACGGTTGCGGGGGTGACAGGCCTCCTCTTTGCGGCGGGCGCGGGCGCGCTCTTGCTCTGGAGTATGCGGGGGCGAAGCGGAGGCAAAGCGCGGGAGGTGAGCGCGGTATTTCTCGCGCTCAACGGCACGTATTGGGTCTGGGCGAGCGCCGGCCTGGAGACCGGAGCGGCGACCTTCTTCGTGACCGTGCTCGTCGCCAGTGTGGTTCGCCCTCTGCCTCGCTGGGCGCCTGCCTTTGCCCTCATGGTGCTTCCGAGTCTGCGTCCAGAGCTCGTACCGGTGGCGTGTTTGCTCGGTCTTCAAGCTCGCCGTCTGCCTCGTCTATGGTCGCTGGCCTCCATCAGCTTGGGGGTGGCGGCCATCGCCGCTTGGCGAATTTGGATGTTCGGGACACCCATCCCGTTGAGCGCCATGGCCAAGGGCGGCACTCTCGTCAACGGCGCGAGCTACGTGCTGAGCGGCGCCGTCTTGATGACGATGGGCGGAGGAGCCTACCTCGCCTGGCGCGCGCGAAAACGCAGAGCCGCGCGATGGGTGGGCCTCGCGCTTTTGCTCCACCTTGTGGTCGTCATCGTCGCTGGCGGTGACTGGATGCCAGGCCACCGCCTCCTCGTGCCTCTCTTGCCTGCCCTTGCCCTGCTTGTTGGCTGGGGGTGCACGGCGTATCGGCGGGCAGCCTTTGTTCTTGTGCCGACTCTCGTGGCCGCGGCTGCACTTAGCGCTTTTACGCTGACGGAGGCACGCGACGCCGGGCTTCGGCGGCAGGTTCGTGGGCGTCCTATTGCCGCCGCCATCGAGGAAGGTCCAGTGGCGCTTCTCGACGCAGGCTTCCTAGCGTGGGAGACGGGGTATGAAGTCGTCGACTTAGGCGGCATTACTGACCCAAGCGTGGCGCGTATGCCGGGCAACCACGTGGACCGCTCTGTGGACGTCGCGTACCTGGAAGCCAGGCAGCCAGCGACCTTCGTTCTTCACTCCCTCAGCGAGCCGATCATCACGGACGGCGAGCTCTCCCGCTTTGCGGGTTATCCGACGGAGAGTCGCCTCGTCCGCTCCGCTTGGTTTTTGCGCTCGTATGCACCCGTTGAGGTCCATGCCTATGGGGAGGCGTACTGGTACGTGCGCTTCGAACGACGCGACTAGCTGCGCTACTTACTGCATGGACGGAGGCTCGGGGGCAGTCTCCGTGCCTTGAGGCTGGTCGCGGTTGTGCCGCTCGGTCTCGCTTTCGATTTGGTTGCGAGGCCGGAGGTGCTGCCGCATTTGCTCACGAACGCCAGGAAGCGCCTGGACGGGTGCGCCTGGGCGCGCTGGTGCGGGTGTCGGAGCTGCGGCCGGAGCAGCCTCGCCAAACTGGATGTTGCCAAAGCGTGCAGGCACATGGAAGTCACCGACGCGAGGTGGGGACCACGCGGCAGCGCGCGTGCCGCCCTCTTGAACATCCATAACGTAGAAGTTCACCCGCCAGCTATCGCCCGCACTCGGTGGCGAGGCCGGAGGGGTTCCATGCGCAAAGGCGCTCCAAGGGATGGCGATCTCGACGGTGTAGCCTTCGTCCGCCTCATCATCGTTGAGCGTGCCGCGGAGGCTGACTCCGGAGCGAAGATTCGAGTCCCAGTCCGCGTGACCGATGGGTTGTGGAACGCGACGTGAGTCGTAGCGCGTGTCGAAGGAGACGTTGCCCGGGGAGACTTGAAGTTCGAAGTAGTTTCGGCCGTCTCCGTCCGGGTCGACCATGATCTCGACGACGTCCGCTTCCCAAAGGTGCTCGTCGTGCTCGTTGAACTCGCTCTTGAGGAAGGTGTCGGCGACGATGAAGCCCACGTAGAAGTTCTCGGCGTCGAAGAGAGTTTTGACGGTGACGCGGAAGTCCGCAGCGGCTCCGCTCATCGTGTTGACGAGGGCGCGCGATGACGCGGCGCTTTGCCAAGCTGCTTCGCTCAGCTCACCGTCGAGCTCAAGGGAGGTGCCCTCTGGGAGCGTTCCAGCCATCAGTCGAGGCACCTCTGGCACACTTGGTGTCGCGGCGGCGGGGGCGTTTCCTGTGCGAATCGTGGCGGCTCGCGCGCGGTTGTCACCATCGCTCGGACCATCCGTGATGCGGAGGCGATGCGGACCATTCCAGAGTCCGTCGTATACGTCGGCGGTGGACGTGGCCCAGTCCGCGGGAAGGGTGATCACCTGGCGGTCCCGAACGTACTCGCCGGCCTTCCAAGCACCAGGCTGGTAAAGGTCTCGAACGAGTCCGGCGCCGTCTTCGTTGACGACGGTGGGTTGCCGACCATCGGAGACGTGAGTGAAGAGCCGCCAGCCTTCTTCGAGGGCCCGGGTGACCTTCCAGTGCCACGTGATGGTCATCTGTTCCCCGGGCGTCCAGGTCTCGCTGGAGAGGTCGTAGCCGATGAGCTCGACCTTGCCTTCGAAGTCGATGCTGACTTCGTGCGTTGGACTCGTGGCTTCTTCGCCGACGAACTGAGACAGCTGCTCACGCTCCGTCCGAGTCAGGTCACGCGACTTCTCGACGCAGCTTGAGATGGAGAAGAGAAGGGCGAGGGCGAGGAAGGAGCGAGTTAGCATCATGTCCGAATCTCTATGACCGAGGTTACTTACGCCCTTTGCGCCGAGCCTTCTTCTGTTGCTTGCGCTTGGACTTCTTCTTGTTGCGGTCGACCTTACGCACGATGGGGGCCGCGGGTCCTGGCTGACCGAACATTCCCGCAAGACCGCCCATTCCACCGGGCATTCCTGGCATTCCGCCGGGAGCGCCGCCCTCAGCGATGGCCGCCTCAAGGAGCTGGTCGGCGAGGCCCGCCATCATAGGGTTGCCTTCGAGGCCACCGGTCTTGACGACGTTCTTCATGCGCCGAGCCTGGGCGATTTGCTTCATGCCCGGGATCTTGCCCAGCATGCCAGCCTGCTGGCCGATGTTGCCCATCATATTCTTCATGAACGCAAAGCGCTGAAGGAGGTCTGCGACCTCTTTGGCTTCTCGGCCGGAGCCCTTGGCGACGCGGTTGAGGCGGCTCGCTTGCTTCTGGAAGAGCGAAGGATCTCTCCGCTCTTGTTTGGTCATGGAGCTAACCATGGCCTTTGTGCGGTCGAGTTCGCCTTCGTCGATGTTCATGCCTTCGGGCATCGCATCGCCGAACATGGGGAGCTTCTCGAAGATATCCTTCAGCGGCCCCATGTTCTGGAGCATCGAGATCTGCTCTAGGAAATCATCGAGGGTAAAGTCCCCCTGGAGCATGCGCTTGGCGTCCTGCTCTGCTTTCTCCTCATCGACGACGCCTTGGAAGTCCTTCATGAGGCCGACGACGTCGCCCATGCCAAGGATTCGGCTGGCCATTCCGTCGGGGCGGAACTGCTCGAGCTTGTCCATGGTCTCGCCGAGACCCACGAACTTCACCGGCGCGCCGGTGACTTCACGAATGCTAAGGGCCGCGCCGCCTCGGGCGTCGCCGTCCATCTTTGTTAGGACGATGCCTGTCACGCCGATGCGGTCGTGGAACGTCTTTGCCGTGGTGACGGCGTTCTGACCGATCATCGCGTCGACGACCAAGAACGTGTTCTTGGGCTCGCACTTGGTGCGGATATTGTCGAGCTCCTGCATGAGGGGCTCGTCGACGGCCAGACGACCGGCGGTGTCGTAGATGATGGTGTCGCGTTTGATCCGCTTGCAGTGCTTTTGAGCCTGGTCACAAATCTCGACGGGGTCGCCCCCTTGAATCGCGAAGACCGGCACCGAGATCTGTTCGCCCAGAACCTGAAGCTGCTCGATGGCGCCGGGTCGTGCGACGTCGGCGGCGACCATGAGGACCTTGCGTCCGTGCTCGGCTTCCAAGAGACGCGCCAGCTTGGCCGCGCTCGTGGTCTTACCCGAGCCCTGAAGCCCCACCATCATGATGCCGGTGATGCCCTTGTCCTCGAAGACGATAGCTTCGCCTTCGAAGGCCATCATGGCCTCAAGTTCGTCCTGGCAGATCTTTACGAACTGCTCGACCGGACCGATCTTGATCTTCCGCCCACCGACCTCTGCGGTGTGCTGAATGGTGTCTCCGATGGCCTTCTCTTTGACGCGCTGGAGGAAGCGCTTCGTGACAGAGAACTCTACATCCGCTTCAAGCAGTGAGAGGCGAACGTCTCGAAGGGCAGGCTCGATGTTCTCGGCCGTGATTTCGGAAACGCCAGCAAGGCGATTTTTGGCGGCTCTAAAGCCTTTGGAAAGGGTCTCAAACATGGTGGTCCGGGGTAGGCCCACGTAGCATGAGGGCGCCGAGCCGCCAAGGCTGAGGGCCGAGAGTGCTTATTCTGCGATCATTTGGCCTAGGACGCCTTGCTCAAGGGACTCTTCCCCAAAGGTCGTGAACGGCCCTCCATCTGCGCCCGTGATGCCGTTGGCGCTGATGAGCGTATTGAGGAACATGTTGTGGGGCTTATCTCCCACGTCGACGTATTCCCCTTGTTTTAGGTATCCACCGCCGCTTCCCGCGACGACCCAAGGCATATTGTCCAAGGAATGTGGGGGACCTTTGGAGAGGTCGTTCATCCACACCGCGACGCAGTCGTGAAGGAGCGTTTCCCCGCTGGGGCCCGCATACATCGAGACGCGGTCGAGGAAGTGTTTGAACATTCGCGCATGAATGCGGTCGATTTCGTGGTGGAGGCGATCGGCGCCCGGAATGGGCGGACCGTTGCTCCCGTCATCGTCGATGCGGTGAGAGATACGGTGGTAGGTGTTTTGCTGGATCCCGTCGACGTAGTAGCGGGTGCTGTCGTTGCCGGCGCCCATTTGCAGTACGGCGGAGCGGTTCTGGTCACACGAGAAGGCGAGGGCCGTGAGGTCCATCATCATGTGCATGATGTTGACCCGTTCATCGTTGGCGTTGAGATTGCCCCGGACGCTTTCCATCGCGGCAACCTCCGCAGGGTCGAGTTCGCACGTCATTTGGACCTCGACGTCTCGGATGAAATCGAAGTGGTTCTGGAGACGTTGACGGTCCGCGGCGCCGAGCTGAGGTGAGCCCATCAGCTCGCTCATCTCTTCGCGCACCAGGTCGTTGACGCTCCGTCGCCGAAGGGCGATTTGCTCGGCAAACTCATCGCCGCCGCCGTCTCCAAAGAGGCTGGCATAGACCGCGGCTGGGTTGTTTTGCACAGGACGGAGTTGGTCGGAGCCACTGTAGGACGGGTTGCCGGAGACGTAGTTACCTTCGACTGGGCCCGCGGCGAGGTTCAGAGGCTCGACGCCTTCAGCGTTGCAGTAGCGACCGATGAGCCAATCGACGGACTCACCGCCGCCGCGCGCGTGACGGTCACCGACGAGCCACTGGCGTGCCGTCAGGAGCTGAGCGAGGCCGCGCGCATGGCCACAAGACCCGCCGCCAAAAGGCATGCGAGTCCCGGCGACGATGAGCAGCTGGTCTGCGTAGTCGGCGAGCTCACTGACGGCACGGCCCGCGTCCCGACCCATCATGATTTCGCGCGTGAGGGCGCCGGTCTCACTGGGCCAGAAACGGTCGGGTTCACTCCCGCTCGCCTGCTGGACCCCGTTCCCCTGCTTGAAGAACATGGTGTAGGTCCCTGAGCCCGTGTCCGCCTTGGCCACGGAGCTGGGACGCTCAAAAGCAACACTTTCGAGGAATGGGAGCGCGACGCTGGCGCCGGCGATACCGGCGAGGAAGCGCCGTCGTCGTAGCTTCTTCATGGGCTCTCCTCCATCTCGGGTTCCTCAGTTTCGAGTTCTTCGCCATGGCGGAGCCGGAAAGTGCGGCTCCTCACCAGTTCTAAGAGCACGTCTCGAATGGACATGTCCTCTAGCGAACCTTGGGTCATTCGGTAGAGGAGGGGGGAGTCGCCGCCGAACGTTGAACGTCCAAAGACATACTCGAGGAAGTGCGTCGTGTAGCAGGCGTGGGCATCGACGTTCTCCGCCACCGCCTCGCTCAGTTCTACGCCGCTGGAGACGGTGGCTTCCATCCCGTCGGCGAAGGTAAAGGTCGTGGTGGTGTCCACGGGGATTCCGTTGTCGAACTCGCGTTCCTCGCCAATGGCGTCGAAGCCTTCAAGGGCGAAGCCCGGCGGGTTGATCATCTGAAGATGGCAGTTCTGACAGACGCCGACGTGCGTCACGCTCTCAACGCGCTCTCGGTTGGTGTCACCCTCAAGCATGAGCTCGTCGAGTTCGATGTCTGGAGCAGGCGGAACGTTGCGGCAGAGCACGTTGATGTTGACGAAGAGCCCGCGGTGGATGGGGTCTGGGTCTCGTTGGGACGATTGGTAGGTCAGGAAGCCCAAGCGAGTGAGGAGACCGGCTCGACTCTCGCCGAGTTCGACCTCTTGGAACTCCTCGCCGGTGATGCCCTCGATGCCGTAGATGCGCGCGAGGTCTTCGTTGACCCACGCCTTCTTGCTCAGGAGAAAGTCGCGGAAGTTGCCGTTGTTCTCGATGACATCCGTGAGTAGCGCGCGTGTCTCTCGGAGCATGGCGACGCCGAGGCCGGGTCTCCAATTCGGGAAGACGACCTCTTCTTTCACGATGTCGTCCCACGAGCCCATGTTGAAATGTTCGTCGTGGAAGCCCTGGAACATGTCGAGGGCGCGTGGATCGTCGAACATGCGGGTGGCGTGCGCCGCGAGCTCTTCTTCGTCGAGCCCATCAGCTGCCGCCGCGAGAAGCGCGTCATCCGGCATGGAGCCCCAAATCAAGTAGCTCAAACGCGACGCTAGTTCGTAGCCATCCAGCTCGATGAGCTCATCGTCGTCGCCGGGTGCGGGCCGCTGAGAGAGCTCCACCCGATACAGAAAGTAGGGAGACTGAAGCATCGCGCTGAGTACCAAGCGCACACCCGCCACGTTCGGCTCCATCGCGGGGAAGTGCGTCGCGCCTTCGTCGTAAAGTTCCGCGAGCCGGCTCACCTGCTCTTCGGTGAGCGGGCGGCGATACACACGACGCCCGAAGTCGGCGATGAACCCGTCTCGCGTCGAAGCGTCCGTCGGCGTTGCGGGGAGCCAGTCACGGATGACGTCGTCGCTCGTGACCTGCTCGGCGACCTCTTCCGCCGCCTGAAGGTAGTCCAGCCACAGGCCGGCGGTCACAAAGAGGCGGCGGTGGGAGGTCGTAAAGTCGCCGTTGGACGCCGTGTCTGGGTCGAAGTTGCGCGAGGCGTCGCTGGGGGCGTCCTGGCGAAAAAGGTCGCGAACGGTGTTTGACCATTGAGCGTGGGTCAGTCGCGGAATCCGGGTCGCGAGCGTCGGTTGCTCGGGGGTGTCCGCGCATTCCTCACCCGTGCAGATTGGGTTGTCGGGGCCCGGTCGCAGGATCGGCGGCAACATGAAGGGTGGGTCGCTGATTTCTCCTTCGCAGGCCGTCAGCGACAGCATTGCCAGGGCGACGCAGAAACTCTTGTGGAGCGCGGGCATGTACGAAACTTGCACCAGAACGCGGGTTTCCTCAATCCGAGTGGGCTGAACCACTCATTGACTGTGCTCTTTTGCCTTGGGAGGGTGCGCGCGATGACGACAGCGGAACTTCCGAAAGAGAACGACCCCAACGCTCTGTATGTGGTGGATATCAGCGGCTACATTTACCGGGCGTATCATGCGCTCCCGCCGCTCTCCTCGAGCCACGGCGAGCCGACGCATGCCATTCGTGGCGTCGCGAGCATGATGATGAAGCTCTTCGGCGAGCGAAAGCCGAGCAAGATCTGCGTCGCCGTCGATGCACGCGGCAAGAGCGTACGCCGTGATCTCTTCCCGGAGTACAAGGCGAACCGCGCGGAGACTCCGCCGGACCTCGGTCCACAGATCTCACGTGTCATGGAGGTGCTTCGAGCTTGGAATCTACCGCTGCTGGAGGCGGAGGGATTCGAGGCCGACGACGTCATCGCGACGGTTGTGCGTCAGGCACGAGAGCAGAAGATGAACTGCGTCATCGTGAGCGCAGACAAGGACCTCCTGCAGCTCGTCGGCGACGGCGTGGTCATGTACGACACGATGCGTGAGCGCGTCTTCGGCGAAGAGGAGACCGTCGAGAAGTTCGGCGTGCCACCGAGCCAGGTTCGCGACCTCTTGGCCTTGATGGGCGATGCCTCGGATAACGTACCCGGCGTGCCTTCCGTGGGTATCAAGACCGCCGCGAAGCTGCTCAAGGCTCACCAGAGCCTCGACGGCATCTATGAAGCCATCGAGAGTGTGAAGGGACGGGTGAAGACCAAGCTCACGGAACACAAAGACCAAGCATACCTTTCCCAGGATCTGGTCACCCTCCGCGAAGACCTGGACCTCGACATCTCCAAGGAAGACCTGGAGTGGGATGGAGGCGACGGTGAGGCCCTTCGGCGCATCTTCACGGAGCTCGACTTCAACCGAATGCTCGGGGAACTGGATACGAAACCACCGAGCGAAACCGTCGCACGCGTGGTCACCAGCCGCGCTGAACTCGACGCGCTTGTGCTCGAGGTTCAGACGGCGGGAGCGATGGCCTTCGAGACCGCTCTCGACGGCGACGACGAGCACACCGCAGGCCTCGTCGGCATCGCGGTCTCCTGCAGCGCGGGTGTGGCCTCGTACGTGCCCGTCGCTCACCGAACCCTCGACTCTCCCGCGCAGCTCACCCAGGCGGAGGTCTTCGAAGCCATGGGACCGCTCTTCCGGAACTCGCTCTTGCCGAAGTACTGCGCGGACCTCAAGCGCGAGAACCTGGTTATCACGCGGTGCGGCGACATCCTTCGCGGCGGCGCCTTCGACGTCGGCATCGGCAGCTACCTCTTCGACCCGGGTCGCCGAAGTCACGGTTTGGCCGTCGTCGCCCGCACGGACCTCGGCATCGAGGTGAACGAGTGGGACTCGGTTCGTGGCAAAGGCAAGAATCGTCGCGCCCTCGACGAATGTAGCGTCGACGAAACGGCGCCCATCGCCGCCCAGCGTGCTGACTTCGTGTGGCGAATCTTCGGCGCTCTCGGGCCGCGTATGGAGCGTGAACCTTTCCGCTACCTCCTCCACGAGATGGAGCTCCCTTTGGTCGCGGTCCTCGCGGACATGGAGCGGGAGGGGGTTCGCGTGGATTCCGCTCTGCTCAAGAGCATGAGCGAGGAGGCGGTCAAAGAAGAAACGCGATTGGAAGCCCGGGCCCATGAGCTCGCGGGGCATGAGTTCAACGTGGGCTCGCCTCGCCAGCTTGAGACCATTCTCTTCGATGAGCTTGAGCTCCCCGTCATTAAGAAGACGAAGACGGCGCGTTCGACGGACGCTTCAGTGCTCGAAGAGCTCGCGGTGAAGCACCCGTTGCCGGCTACGATCATCGAACATCGCTCGGTGTCGAAGCTGAGGAGCACTTACCTGGATGCGCTGCCGTTGGCGGTCAACAAGGAGACCCAGCGTATTCACACACGCTACAACCAGACCGTCGCGGCGACGGGGCGGCTGTCCTCAAGCGACCCCAATCTCCAGAACATTCCGATTCGCACGGAGCTGGGACGTCGCGTGCGACAGGCCTTCATCCCCGCCGAGGGGTGTCGCCTCTTGGCGGCGGACTACTCGCAGATCGAGCTGCGTGTCTTGGCTCATATTAGCGAAGATGAAGAACTCTTGGACGCTTACCGAACCGGCGCGGATGTTCACGCGCGCACGGCGAGCGCGCTCTTCGATGTGGAGCTCGACGCGGTGACTCGGGAGCAGCGAGGACAAGGAAAGACCGTCAACTTCGCGGTGATCTATGGGCAGACGCAGTTTGCCCTCGCGCGTAACCTTCGCGTCGAACGCTCCGAGGCGAAACGCTACATCGAGGCGTTCTTTGAGCGCTACTCTGGCGTCAAAGCCTTCATGGACGCCATCGTCGAAGAAGCCCACGGCACCGGTTACGTGACGACGCTCCTTGGGAGACGGCGTGCCCTCAACGATATTCGCTCGCGCAACCGGCACCTTCGTGCGGGCGCCGAACGCATCGCGCGCAACACGCCTATTCAGGGCACTGCGGCGGACATCATCAAGCTCGCGATGGTCGCCATTCATGCTCGCCTCCGAAGAGAAGGTCTCAAGGCGCGAATGATCCTTAGCGTCCACGATGAGCTCGTGTTCGAGGTGCCTAAAGCGGAGTCCGACGTGGTGGAGGCTTTGGTCCGCGAGGAAATGGAAGGAGCCATGGAGCTCCGAGTGCCTCTCGTCGCGGATTGCGGCTTCGGAGACAACTGGGGCGCAGCCCACTAGAGACCAGACCGCCAGAGCGAGCCGTCGGCCGTGGGCCGCAGCTCACTCCGCTGCGATAGGTTCTTCGTAGGCTTCGGCGGCCGGGGCGAGAGCGGGCTCGCCGAGGGGAATGAGCTGCGTGTTCTTGCCAAAGCGAAGACGTCGACCACGCCACACGACGGTGCGAGAGAACACGGCGGTTAGCCACAGCGGTAGAAGGAGAAGGTCCTTCAGCGGTGTGAGGAACAGGTAACGTCCCGCCATCGGTCGTCGCGTGAGGCGCAGAAGGAGCTGATCGGAGAGCATCTTCAGCGGCACCACGGCGAGCGCCAGAACCGAAACCCCCGAATCGAAACCGGAGACGAGGACCGCCAAAAGGGCGAGGGCGATGGGGTTTGTAGCGAGGTCCGCGACGAAGCCCGGAAGGTGAAGCGTGGCCCGCATCTTCAGCCAGCGGCCGTGGCGTTCCAAAAAGCGCTCCATGCCGCAGTCGCGGTTGATGTTGGCCACCGGGGTGGGCGAGAGGAGAACGCGTTTGCCCGCGTTCTTGTAGCGCTCCCCAAGAACAAAGTCCTCGCAGAGCACGTCCTTCACGCTCGCCAGCCCGCCAAATTCCTCTTCGAGCTCGCTCTTGTAGAAGAGCATCGACTTGCCACAGACGCAGGTGATGTCCGCGACGCGGAGGGCGGTGCAAGTGGCGGGGCCAATAAAAGCGCTGAGCTGGAGGTTCTCCAGGGCTGCTCCGAGCCGCTCTTCGCCGACGCCGACGACGACGCTGGACAGCATGGACGCGTCCGAGGCCAAAAGCTCCGCGACAATTTTCTGGAGGTAGTCAGGCGGAACACGTGTATTGGCATCCGACTGATGAACCAGGTCGTAGCGAACCGCGGCGAGTGCACCGGCGAGGTTGGCGACCTTCGGGTTCAGTCCAAAGTGTTCGTCGGTCAGAACAAAGCGCGTCGGGACGGCGGGGTACTCGCGGGCGAGCCGACGGGCCAACTCGAGGGCAGGGTCATGTTCATCGGATGCACAGAAGACAATCTCAAACGCTTCCGAATACTCCTGGTCGAAGAATGAGCGGAGATTCTTCTCGAGGTCATCCTCCAGGCCCTTCAGAGGCTTGAGGAGGGACACCGGAACCACGTGAGCAGCACGGGCCGGGGTGGAACGAAGGTGTTTCCAGGTCGCCCATACAGAGAGCCCCGCGAGTACGAGACCCACGGCCGCCACCACCAGAATGGCGTAGGCGCTTCCGAGGAATAGGGAGAGGGCGAACATGCGCGGCGACTATGGACCGCACTTCTAGCTTTGCGCAAACCAACGCCGATTCAGGTGTTCAGTGGGCGGTGCCGTTACAGCCGCCCATGCACTGTCTGTGGTGCGAAACGCAGGCGTTCATGCAGCCGCCGGAGCGACCATGGCAGCGCTCTGCACACCGGTACCACGCAGGGTTACAGGCTGTTCCACAAGGGCTGTCCACCACCCCAGGAGGCCCAGGAACGGGCGCTTCGTCCGGCGGCGCCACCGTTCGAACAGAAAAATGCCGCCCAGGAGGCGCTCCTTCGTCCTGACGAAACACGTTTGGATCGGCGATCGCTCGATCGTCTTGTTCGCTGCTTTCGCCTTCTGAGGCCGTTTCAGGGGGCTCCGTGTCGGCGGCGCCCGCTTCGGGGACAGCGTTTGGTGAGGCGACATCTTCCTGCGAAGAGCGAAGTTCGTGGCCAGGATCCACTTGGTCCGGAAGCGGCGGGACCTCTTCGCCGTGCGCCAAGGCGATGCGGCGTTCCTGCGCGTAGCTGATTCGTTCGAGGGGCTGACCGATGGTGTAGTGCTCCAACCACGCGACCCAGCATTCACGGCGTTCGTCCAAGGTCCGTGAAGGGTTGAGCTCTGCGGCCTGACAGCGCTCGTAGTAGGTCGCGCTTTGCTGGACCATGCGCGGGCTCGCTCCACATGCGAGGAGGGCGACGCTCAGGATGAGCAATGGAGGTTTCCGAAGCCGCATGAACCCAGACGGTAGCGCACCTGCGCTCGTGCCGCCCAGGGGATAAACCTGATTCCCGCGGCCCGTTACGTGCTAATTTGCCGGCGTGCGGAACAAACCACTCGCGACCCACCAGGCGCCACTGACGCTGAAACGACTTGGGAAGCTCTGGTTGGCATGGAATGAAAAGGGTCTTGTGTCTCTTCGCTTCGGCGACGCCGACGACTCTATGCTCGAAGATGTTCGCCTGCGGAAGCACGCACCGGCTGA
>JBGCFM010000036.1:0-41532 GCA_045106895.1 Polyangiales bacterium
GCAGCAGCAGCAGCAGCAGCCACAGCCGTAGCAGCGGCACTGGCGACCCCAGCACTGCTGGTGGTGACGATGGCAACCGCGGATACTACACTGTGATGTCGGATGCGGACGAGGCACGTGTTCATTTCGCTAACGTTGCGGGGACCTCGGACTTTCGCGCCATTGCAGCGATGGATGATGGTTCCATCGTCATCGGCGGCCAAGGAACGGGTCCCCTTACCTTTCCAGAAGTCATGCTCGGGGACGACGGCCTCGACGGCTTCATCATGGTGATTCCACCGACTCCGTCGGATCCTTGAACCGCGCGTAGGCGAAGCCACCATCGAAGAGCTCATTCGAACATGGCTTAGCGAGCACCAAGACTACGCCCTCGTCGTCGTCCCGCTCATCGCTTTTCTGGAAGCCGCGGTGGGCATTGGTTTGTTCGTGCCGGGGGTGGTTCTTCTGTCTATCAGCACGCTCCTCTACGTCGAGGAGATGGCGACGCTCAGTCAGATTCTGCCGCTGGCGTTCTTTGGCGCTGTGCTCGGAGACCACAGCGGGTACTACTTGGGACGATGGCTGGGTCCGCGCTTTCATCAGACGCACTTTGCGCAAAAGCGCGCGAGGGCGATCGAGAAGACCGAAGCTCTCATCACGAAGTACGGCAACTGGGCTATCGTCTTCGGACGACTCATCACCGCGGCGCGGAGCGTGGTGCCGCTGCTCACGGGCGTCAGCGGAATGACGCGCTCGAAGTACTCCGCCTACGATGTCTTGGCCTGCGCCATCTGGACCGGCGGCCTCGGACTGCTGATCGTCGGCCTCGACAAGCTCTGGGGCTGAGACCCGCTGAGGCGTCCCCAGCATCGGTGAGGCGCAGTCTGATATCCGTGACGCTTGTCGACAGCGTCGCTCTCGCGCGTGTAGCTTGCCGCGCATGGGGAACGATGGAGACAAGAAGCGCGCGCATCGCACGGTGCGCGTATCGCGGGAATGGGCCTTGGCGGGCCTGCTGCTATCGGCATCGCTTTCGGGCTGCGGAGGCGAAGAAGCCGAGGCGCCGACGCCGAGCGCCGAGTCCGCGCCTGCGGAAGCGCCCGTAGCGGATGAGCCGGTGGCGGAAGAGCCTGCGGCGGAAGAGCCTGCGCTTCAGGAAGAGCCCTCTGCGCCCGAAGAGGAGGTGGCGGAGGCAGAGCCTGAAGGCGCTCCGGTGGTGGTGCCGGGCTATGCGGCGGCCCCGCCGGCCTGCGAAGCAAACCCCGACAGCGCGCCGGCGGAGCCCATCAGTCTCCGAGCCTTGAGCCGCGGCGAACCGGACTTTCCGATGGCCGTCTCCGTCAACGCGACATGCGAGCACGACCCGGCGGAGCTCGCCGTGAAGTTCAACGAAGGCGGCCTCCGTGAGCATCGCCGGCGAGACTACGTTCAGTCACAGCACTACTTTTCGGAGGCGCTTGTCCTCGACCCGAGTCAGCTGAGCGCGCGCTTCAACTTGGCGTGCGCCATGGCTCGACAAGGGATGATCGATGAAGCGATCCTTCAGCTTCTAGAGCTGGAGAAGGCCGGACCCGAAGGCGTCGAGTATGCGGGACGAGCGCAGCGCGACCGCGATTTTGGTGAGTTCCACAATACGCCTGCTTTGGCGGCACTGATTCGGGGCATCCCGCCCGCCATCGAGGCGATCCGCGGAGAGGATACTCGTGTCTCCGAAGGTGAACCTGGCGAGGCGGAGGACCAAGACACACTCTTTTTCGTCGAGGGTGAGAAGGTGTGGGAAAACGGCGTGTTGCCGTCGGACGACTTTCAGGGCTTCGTTCTGACCATGGAGTCTTCGCGGCGGCGCTTTCGATTCTTCAATGATCGACCGTCGGAGGGAGTCCAGGCGGCTCTCGAAGCCATCGGGCTGAAAGCCATGCTCCGCCATGCGGGGTGGACGCCGAGCATGGGAGACCATTACCTGATCGTTCCGGTATCGAGCCGCGACGAAGACCGTCACACGCTCTATCTCGCCCGTATCCTCGAAACAGGCGCGCTGGCTCCCCTCGAGTCACCAGACTTGCCCGCAGCCACTTGCGATGAAGGCGTCGAAGTTGTGCGGACGTTTGTCGAGAGCGAAGACCACCGGACCTTTGGCTATGTCACGGGTTGCCTCGGCGAAGCGCCTTGGTCCTTTGAACGTTGCCTCTATCACTACGATGAGGACCAAGGGGTCGTTCGGCGCTGTGGTCACGGGGAAGCGCCGGCGGAAGAGGCGCCGGTCGCGGAAGAGGGCGAGCCCACGGCCGTGAGCGCCGAACCTTAGTCCTCCGCCGCGTCGCTTCCTCGAACGTACGCTCAGCAGCTGCCGGCGACGCACATACGGTCGTTGTCGCAGGCTGGGCCATCGCCGCAGCGACACTGGCCCGCGGTGCACCGGTCGGTGCCTTCGTCGCAGGCCGTTCCACAGAACCCGCAGTTGTTGATGTCTGACGAGATATCGCTGCAGCCGTTGCCACAGCACACTTGGCCTTCGGCACACACGGCGCGGCCAGGAGCCGTGGAGCATTCACACTCGCCGCTCTCCGCGCAGATGTCTCCGCGATCACCGACGTCGGCGCAGCCTGCGCAACACGCGGCGACTTCATCGACACGGCCGTTGCAGTCGTTGTCGAGTCCGTCGCAGAGCTCTTCGCGGCCTGGGTAGACTTCCGGTCGCGAGTCATCGCAGTCGCACGTGGTCAAATCGTCGCCGGCTCGGCAAGCCTCGACGCGGTCGCCATCCGTGTCGCCACAGGAGGTGTCTCGGCCATCGCAGTTTTGGTCGATGCGGTCGCCACAGATCTCGATGGTGGGAACACACTCGCCGGTGTCCGTTCCAGGAACGTCAGGCCCTCCCGGTCCGGTGTCACCGCCGCCGGGGCCGGTATCTTCGCCGCCACCGTCTTCGGTGACCCCGCCGGAGTCTTCTGTGCCGCCTCCGTCCGTGCTCGCGTCGTCATCCCCGCAGGCGCCGAGAAGCGCGAGGGGCAAGACGAGGCTCAGAACCAGGGAACGAAAGGGCAAAGAGAGTGTAGGGGTCATGTTCATGGTGGTGCGGAGACGTTAGCGACGGCGGCGGAAGACCATCAGCGCCATGCCGAGGCCGAGGAGGAGCCCGAACGGAGACGGCTCCTGTTGGGAGCCAACGCTGCAGGCACAACCGGAGGGGTCGCCCGCAACGCGCGGACCGGCGTCGGGGTCAGAGGTGGAGCCGTCGGCGCCAGCTCCGCTGTCGGATGTGGTGGAACCCGCGTCGGAACCGGGTCCCGCGTCGGTGAGTGGGCCGGCGTCGGGTCCGCCGCTCATCCCGGCGTCTGCGCCCATCGGGATAGGCGAGCACATGCCGGTCATGCAGGCTTGGCCCGTCGGGCAGGTGACGCCGGCGCAGGCGTCGAGGCACTCGCCATCGACACAGTAGAAGCCGTCGTCGCAGATCGTGAGGTCACAGCCGGGAGCGATGCAGATGCCGTCGGCGCCGCAGGTCTCGCCGGCTCCGCATTCGAGTCCGGGGCAAGGGCAGAGGCACATGCCGTCGACGCACACGTAGTCATCGCCGCAAGCGACGAGGTCACATGCTGCAACGCAGTTGCCTCCGAGGCACTGCTGCCCGTAGGGGCAGACGACGCCGCTGCATGCTGCCTGGCAGACGCCATCGACGCAGCGCTCCGTTGGGCCACAGCTGACGTCGGCGCAGCTCGTGTCGACGCAGAAGCCGTCGTCGTTGCAGATCTGGTCGTCGAAACAGCCGCCTTCGAAGCAGGGGTCGACGCAGGCGCCGTTCACGCAGACCGAGAGGCCGGAGCAGAGGTCCCCGTTGTCGATTTCGCCGTTGCAGTCGTTGTCCAGACCGTCACAGGTCTCAGCACCGGGCGTGTTGGCGGCGGTGCACGAGAGGCTGTCTCCCGTGCACTGAGTCAGACCTGCTGCGCATACTCCAGGCATGCCTGTGTCACACGCTTCGCCAGCACCCGGGCAGAGCACGGCGCCGCTGCGTACGCTGAACTGCCAGATGCCTGGTGTTCCAACGTTGGAGTTGGTGCAGAGGTGGTTTGCGATGCCTGCTTCGCGGGAGCCCGCGATCTCGACGAAGTCCATGTTGTTGCCCGCGTCAAAGCCGGATTGAGCTTCGGTTCCGCCGAACCCGTTTTCCCCGTCCGACGCATCGCCTGTTTCCCAGCCGCACACGTTGAAGCGGAACTCCACCTCGAAGTCACCGCCGCCGCAGCTCTCGGCGTTGCTGATGACCAGCTGAAAGTCCATGATGAGGTCGTCGTTGGTGTTGTAATAACCGACGTTGTGCCAGGTCACGACGATCTGCTGCGGTCGAAGCACCCAGGACACTTCGTTTGACGCGGGGTATGCGGCGCCGCGAATGTCGACGTCACCCCAGGAAGGCGCGATCATCGGACGGTCCGCGATGGGGAAAGGGTCCGGCGTGTAGGTGCTGACGCCGCCGCTGAAGGTGATGTTGCCGTTGGTGTTGACGTACATCTGAGTGTGTGTCGTGCCGAAGAAGTTGAGGCCGCCGGGGAACGCGCTGGTGATGTCGATGGGGTCCGACGAGCGGTCATCGTTTGGAGGGAGATGATCCGTACCGTGACCGTTGGGTCCACCGAATGTGCTCAAAAGCGGCGCAGCGTGGGCCACCATGGAGCCAGAGAGCGCGAGAGCAAAAGTCGCGGCGGCCAATAACGTACGGTTCAGCATTCGAATCCTCATTCTGGGTTGCCGAGACCTCGGCATCTCCAAGTGTAACAGATGCGGCCGCAGCTCTTCGTACTTTGCGGCCCGGGTCCGGTAGTCAGATGTTTCGGAGACCCTGCTAGAAGCCCAGCTTGCGGCGCAACTTGGTCCACCAGCCCTCGTGCTGCTCATGCGCCGCGAGGAGCTTTCGTGCGCGGTCCGGGTTTCCGGCGACGAGGAGCTTCTTGAGCTGCACCTGAAGCGGATGCGGCAAGCGTAAGTCCTGCATTAAGTGGATGATTTCGGCGGGCAACTCGTCGGAATGCTCGGCGGCCGCGATGGCATCGTCGAGTTGTTTGTACGTAGGGGCGCTCACTCAGCGAATGCTGTGGTAGAGCGCCGCTGTGTTCAACCCCTAACCTGGCGTCACGCGCATAGCCTGACGCGGGCTACAAGAGAACCGGAGGCGGCACGTACTCCACCTCGAGGTCCAGACCCGTCGGGTACGCGTAAGACGTGTAGGTTCCGAGCCCGTAGGAAATAGCGCCAAAGGGTTCGTCGGCGCTGAGCCGGTGGGCCCCGCCGTTGATAGGCACGATGGCCCATTCGAACTCGCCGACGGGCGTCCAAAGAGCGGAGAGCATCGCGCCGTCGAGGTTGACGTTCTGCCCCGGCGAGCGAATCAGGAGCACGAAGTTCTGTCCGTTCGTACCCGCGTTGTAGCTCGTCGGCGCGACGAAGGGATAGTCCGTTCGGTACTGCGCCGTCGGCGGGAGCACCATCATCGCGGGGTCGCCGCGATCACCGCCGGCGAAGTCCTGCCCCGGAATGTACTGCGCGACGAGGATGGGGTTGTCTCCCGCGATGACGAAGCCGTCTTCGAGGACGACTTCGTAGAACTCGCCGTCGTTCAACGTGATGATGCCGCCGGTGGGAGGGGGCGGGTTGATGGTCACGGTGGTTCCGTTGACGGCGGCGAAGATGCGGACGGGGTTGCGGCGCCGTGCGCCGACTTCGCCCATCGCTGCGCCGACGTACTGAATGCTCCAGGTCTCGATGGGCGGCATCTGGCTCTCGATGTGGTCGCAGGCGGTGAAGCCCGCGGGGATGTTGGAGCACTGGGTTCCCGAGAAGACCGCGACGGGCGCGGTAGCTTCGACGCGTGTGCCGCTCAGGTCGCCGCCTTGGAGCGCGACGTGTTGGCCTCTCGTCATGGGGAACGTTGCGACGGCGCCCGGGGCGATGCCTCCGGGAACGGGGCCGCCTGCGGTCACGCTCGCCGTTGGTCGCACGTTGATCATCGTGTCCTGTGTCGCGACGATGCTGACAAAGCCAGGAAGACTCGCCGTCGGCGTGTAGGCGGTCGCTACAAAACTACGCTGGTAGGTGTGGGCCGGGAAAAGCAACGACGCGTCGTTGGAGAAACTAAAGCCGCCACCAGCGCTGTATTCAAAGGGGTTGAACATGGCCATGGTGATGGGCCTGTCGGACACGACACGCACAGGCATGTCGCTGTAGCTGCTCGCCGTGGCGGCGGCGGGATTCCAGGGGATGACGATATCCTGCGCCGCGCCTGGCTCGACGGTGTGCGTGGAGAGCATTGCGCCGTTTTGCGTGAGCGTGACCGTGGCGGCGGAGTCGCCCGTGTTCGCCACCACGACGCGGACATCGAAGCGTGCCCGCCATGTGGCGGGGCCCTCCACCGTCACGCCGTCGAGATTGGCCGCGCCGTTTGGAAGCACGGGCACCCAGTACTCACATCCGAGGTAGCTGTTGGCGCCTTCGGCTGCGCCGCACTCGTCGTCGCAGTAGCCGTCGGCGTTGCAGCTCGCTCCCAGCTCGGAGCAGTCCCTTCCGTAGTAGGTGGTGTCGCCGGACTCGTTGCAAATGCGGCTGACGTTTCCGTCGCACGTTCGTCCGCCGATCTCGCAAATGCCGCAGCCCACTCCGGGGTTGCAGACCTGCGTGCAGACCTCCGGGTTCAGCCGCGTCGTTCCATCGGCGCCACACTCGGAGAAGGTGTTCCCGTCGCAGATGAGCTCACCCGGCGTGCAGGGTGGAGGCGCGGGGGGTCCCGTGTCGGGGAAGGTCACATCTGTGCCTCGCGCGTCTCGGGTCGTGGCATCAAGTCCGCCATCTCGTCCGATGGACGGGGGGCGGCTGGGCGAGCATGCGCTCAGCGCGAGAGTGAGCAATAAGCTGCCTGCGAAGTGAAAGCGAGCGCGTGCGAACGGGTTCATGCCCACATCATCCACAGTCCAGGCTTCGAGGCAACTTGTGTTGGCTTTGCGAGCGAGCGTCTTTCACGTAGCTTTGCGCGATGGCGAAGCCGATGCTGAAGATGAGCGTAGAACGCGAAGTTGCGGAGAGTGACTTCGGCGCCGGCGGAGAGATTATCCTCGACACTGCGTACTTTTATGGGGCCCTCGTCGTCGAGGGAGACCTGCACTGCGCGAGCCTGGAGGAGTTGCGCGCGCTCATCGCCTCATCGGTTCGCGGTGACGAGCACCTGAACGCGGGTCATTCAGCGAACGAAGGCGCGCAGCTCGCGCTCCTTGTTCGCGGGAGCCTGCGCATCGATGCATTCCTGCACGTGGGCGGGTTCACCTCTGCCGATCCAAACGACGCGAAGGCGGTTTCGCAGTTCTGTTTCTGCCTGGGCGTCGATGGTCACCTTCGTGCGCCGGGCCTTAGCATTGGCAACTACAGCCACGTCAATATCAGCGGCGATATCGACGTTCCTTTTGTGCGCATCGGCGGCTCCGATGGCGCGATGCTTCACTGTGGCGGGACAGCCCGCGTCGGCTACTTCGTCCACGACCAAGAGCAATGGCCGATCCGATTCGAGACAGCGCCGGTGGAGTGCAAGACCTACGAGATAAAAGACACCGAAGGGCGGAATCTCCCCGCGCTCGTCGAGGCCATCGCGCGAGGCGAGTCGCCCCTCAAGGGCGAGTGATGTACTAGTCCCGCAGTCGCTGTCGTAGCGCTGTTGCGCGCTGGGCGATGTCCGGGTCGCCGCTGAGGGTGGCGACACGGCGAAGTCGTCCTTGGCGGAGCTCGGTGCTTTTCGGCGCAGGGTCCAGAGCCTCAAGGCGGAGGAGCGCGTCGGCGACAACGGACTCATCGTGGCTGACGAGGAGCGCAAAGAGGACGCCGGCGTCGCCGAGAGGGAGCTCGGCGCCAGCGGCTCGAAACTCCGCGAGGGCTTTCTCCAGGGCGCTCGATGTCGACGCGTCCACGAGGACCGAGAGCAAGGACGGCGCGGCTGGCTTCCGGGTTTCCGGCGGCGCGGTGTGAATCTTGTAGCCGTTCGCTTCTTCGGTGAAGCCGTAGTAGTACCCCTCGCCGACGATGACCCAGCCGGCGAAATCGCAGATTCGTTCCGCCATCAGCAGCTGCGCTTCAACCTCGTCGTCTCGGTCTCTGTCGCTTCCGGCGCCGGGCTTGCTCAGGTAGCCGCCGCACGCGTCAAACATGAACTCCTCACACGGCACTTCCACGAAGTGGGTGTCGCCGTCGGAGTCCACGGAGGTTCCCCAGGACTCGACGAGGCGGACCAGCTCTTTTAGCTCGTCCTGGCTGAGCTTCCGCTCGCCGCGCCAGTCTCCGTGTGGGTCGAACCCTTTCGCCTTCGGCGGACCAAAATCAATTCCCCAACCCATCGTTCACCCTCGCGCGTTCTACGACGTCGCAGAGCGCTTCTTCCCTCGCCGGGAATGGAGAGCTTCGGGCCAAGTGTTGAGCCGGTGGAGCGGGATGCAGTCAGGAATGGACGATGGGCGGCGACGCACAAGCGGCGAAGGGGCCGCATCGATGGAGCTTTGAAGAGATCACCCTCACGGAGAAGCGGGGCTTTGGACAGCTTCGAGAAGTAAGAGGAGCCCTCGAACGCATCGAGTTCACGTGCTTCCTGCTCTTCGCACTTGGCCTTGCGGGTTGGTGCGTCAGCTCATGGCTTACGCACTTCACCTGTTACGGACCCTCGCATATCAGCAGCACCACGATGGACGCTGCGACGATTCGGCAGGCGATGGTACTTTTTCGTGCCGAAAAGCCGGAGGCTGGGTGTCCGTCGATGACGCGCCTGCTCGCGGGGGGCTACTTGGACGGGGCGATGCGCACGGAAGATGCGTGGGGGAATGACTTCCGTCTCTCCTGCGAGGGCCGCGAAGTCTATGCCGTGAGCGCGGGGCCCGATGGGGAGTTTGGCACCGACGACGACATCGAGTAGCGGATCATCGTCGGGCGCGCGGGCTCAAGGAAGGCAGCAGAGCGGGAGCCGCATCACAAGGCCTTCGTCCGCGTCGGTGACGCTCGTCCAGTAGACGTGATTCCCGTCCAGCGCGAGTCCTTGGCCGCCCCGTCCAGGGGTGAGGGGCTGAGGGTTGGTGCCGTCTTTTAGCGCGCGCATGACGCCATCCTCGGCGGAGACCCAATAGACATGGTTCTCGTCCGCCAGGACTCTCGCGGGGCGCCGTCCGGAAGCCAGGCTTTCACGGTTGCTCCCGTCTTTGAGCGCGCGCATGACCTCACCGCCGCTGAAGTTCACCCAATAGATATGGGTGCTGTCCAGCGTGACGCCCCTGGCACCGTCTTGGCCGGACGCGAGGACCTCGATCTGCGACCCATCTTTGAGCGCGCGCATGACCTCGTCGCCCCACCGGTTCGTCCAGTACACGTGTGTGTCGTCGAGGGCGATGCCGCTGGCGCCGACTTGACCCGACGCAAAGACCTCCACGTTCGTTCCATCTTTTGCCGAGCGCATGACCCGGTAGTCGTAGAAGCTCGTCCAGTAGACGTGGGTGTCGTCCACGACGATTCCGCGTGGACTGTCTTGTCCCTCCGCGAGGGTTTCCACGCTCGTACCGTCTTTGAGCGCACGCATCACCCGGCCGCTGTACTGCTCGGTCCAGTACACGTGAGTGTCGTCCAACGCGATGTCCCTGGAGGCGCTTCGGTCCGTGCTTAGGACTTCGGAGTGGGTTCCGTCTTTGAGGGCGCGCATCAGGTTGTTGTCGTTCAGGTTGGACCAAAACAGGTGGGTCTCATCGAGTGCCAGCGAGATGGGAAAGACACCAGGACCCGTCGCTGCGAGAGTCTCTGGCTCGCAGACAAGCGGGCATTCGAGGCACGCGCCGGCTTCGCATCCGTATGTGCATTCCGCGTCGGTGAAGGAGTGCTCACAAGCACCGGCGGCGCAGCGGCCGCCGTCGTCGAAGGTGCGGAGCGTGCTTGGCCCGAAACAAGTCGGCGGAGGCGCTAAGTCGCACAAGAGCGTCGCCCCGACGCAGACGCCTTCGGCACAGAAGTCGTCGTGCGTGCAACTGTCTCCGTCGTCACAGGCGCCGTCGGCGGGCGGGTAAACACAGACGCCTTCCAGGCATGTGCCTTCGGGCGCCTGGCACGGATTGTCGTCTTGCTCGCACACGACGCCTTCGCATGCTTCTGGGGTGGCATCCGGGGTGGGTCCTGCGTCTGTTGCTGCGCTGGCGTCCACGGTTGCGTCCACGAGCGGCCCGGAGTCGGCGCTTGGCTCGAAGCCGTGACTGGACGAGCAAGCGGAGAAGCAGAGGAAGGCGAGAGCACCGAGCCACGAGGAATGCGGGGCGCGACGACGAAGAGTAGTTCGGTTCATGCCCGCACGTTAAAGACGACGCCGGAGGGCGTCGACGAAGCGAATAGAACACCGTTCCGTCGGTGGAGCTTGGGCCTATGCGAGTGCGGCGCGAAACCCGTCGAGAGACAAGCGGACCAGGTGCTCTTGAACCACCGCGAGGGCGTCGCCCAAGTCGTCTAGGTTTGTGATCGAACGCAACTCATCGTCGGTATGCAGCGCGTAGCGGACCACGATGAGCTCCAGCGTGTGCGCCGCGAGGCGCAGCTTGGCGTCGCGGCGGCTCTTGCCCTCGTCGCCTCCCAGCGCCTTCGCAACTTTCTCCAGTTGGGGCGCCAGCTCTCCCGCCAGGCGACTCTTTGGCAACGCGCCGGCGGACATCGTGGTGAGGTTTCGTGTGCGGAGGACTTCCTGATGCGTGCGTGCCTTGGTGAAGAGGTGCCGCACGAATTGTTCGACCACTTCTTGAAGGTCTTCGCCGGCTCGAATGCGGCCGATGGCATCGCGCACTTCGGCGCGCATCCACTCGTAGCTGGCATCCAGACTCGCCTCGAGGAGGCCAGAGCGACTTTCAAAGTAGTAAGTGATGGCGCCGAGGCTTTGCCCCGACTCTTTGGCCACGCGGCGAAGAGAGACGGCGCTCACGCCGTGTTCGGCGATAAGGGCCTGGGTGACCGTGACGATTCGGTCGTAGGTCGCGGCGGAGTCTGCATCCGGGGGTCGAGCCAATGATCTGTCACCTTCTGAGCGCCGCGAGGGTCGTGAGAGTCGAAGGTACCAGCATGGGTGGGGAGGCGAAAGCGACGCGCCCCCGCAAGAGGCCGCACCGAAAGAAGAAGTGGCCGGCGTGAGACTCGGAATGAAACACACGCGGCCAAGTGTTGAGCGGGGGGAGCAGGATGCAGGCAGGAACGGACGATGACCCATGGAGATGCTCTATCCACAAAGAGGGCGTGCACGCAGAATCTTCGTGACGTCGCGGCCCCAGAGCAGTCGGGCCTCCGTGAGCGACGGAGCACCGGCGAAGAGTTTGGGAACCTCGAGTTCTTTTGTTTCCTCGTCCTTACGTTTGGCTCTCTGTGTTGGTGCGGCTTCCAGTGGGCCCTCCAGCCTCGCCTTCTCCACGCACGCCAGTGCAGCACGGAGATAGACGCTGCGACGCTTCGTCAGGCGATGACACTTTTCTTTGTCGAAAACCCTGACGCCCTGTGCCCGACCACCAAGAGCTTAATGAATGGCCACTACGTGGAATCGTGGACGCTCCAGGACGGCTGGGACAATGCGTTTCGCCTGTCCTGCGAAGGACGCCATGTCTTCGCGGTGAGCGCCGGGCCCGACGAGGTGTTCGGTACGGACGACGACCTCCGATAGTTGCCGCTGACGATGCGGAAGAAGGGGGGCATTCACCAAAGCGTGTCAAACCCCTCCGTCGAAGGTGTGAAGTACCGCGAGGTGAAGGCCATCCGGGGAAGGCTCAAAGCACACCTCGCTCAGGACGGTATGAAAGTCACCCGTGTCCGGCATCTCGCCGGAGGGGGGCGAGAACTCGCAGCAGCCTTCGGCACACTCGATCACGGTCCCGTTCAGGGAGCGTTCATTTTGCGCCGCGCGGAACGCGTCGAGTTCGGCGTAAGAAGCACAGGTCGTTCGCGCCGCCGTCTCGTCTTCGGCGTGTTCGAACACGGTCAGGCGTCCGTCAACGAGGAGCGCGTTGATGGCGCTGTTCGCGTCGTCGCTGACGAACCAGTTTCCGACGGCGCGCGCCGCCTCCTCGTGACTTGGAACGTGCGTCTGTGTGGCGGACTCAGCCGAGACGTTCTCCGCAGCGGAAGCGCTCTCCGGCGCGGCGCCGTTGTCGCTGCATCCAACGAGGGCTGCGCACAAAACCGAAACTAAGGTGTGTCGAAGTGTCTGAAGAGTCATTGGGTGCTTTGCGGCGTGAGGAAAGTGTCGCGCGTGCTGCTTCGTCTGCAACGTTTGAGGTCCAGGAGGCTATTCCCGGCAGGCTGTGTTGTCGCAATGCTCACTTTGAAGACGCCGTGCCGCGCTGAGCTCGCCACCCTTGCGACCTGGAATCAGGGAGTCGTCTCTTCGAACGCTTGTTCGACGGCGCGCTCCATCGTGCTCCAAAATGAAGGCCTGTTGAGCACGACTTCGCTCCGTCGTTTCAGCACCAGGGCAGACTCGTTGAGGCGCATGCCCAGGACGGCGTTCAGCTGCCGGGAAGGGTCGTGCAACATCGTCACACCCGGTGCGCTTACGTTGAACTCATCGCGTACGCGCCGACAGCTGTCGGCATCCACCGGAGACCCGTCGTCCGTCGCTGTGAGCACGACCCAAGTCGAAAGGTCGCCTTGTGCGGAGAGGGCGATATGGCCCTGAACGAGTCGCTCTCGCACGACATCGCGGCAGCCTGGGCACCACTCCGCGAAGCTATAGATGAGCGACGCCCGACGGCCACAGAGGACATTCGTTGGGGGTCTCATCGCGGCCCGAGTCGAACCGAGCGCCGGCGTCATCTGGAGCGCCGGAGTCTGCCCGCATGCCCGCATGCTCGAGAGGCGCGTCGCACGCGCATAGAGCAACGAGCGACAAGAAGTAGGAAGCGTGGGCTGCTTGGACGATACGAAGGTGTGGCACAAAAGAAGGAGGCGGCGGCGAAGGAGATCGTCTCAACAATTCGCCGCCACGCGAACCTTCAGCGCGCGAAGACCTGAGTCCAGTAGTGACGGTAGCCGTTCGGACACATGGCGTACCCGACGCCGATGCGTGTGTAGTTCTCGCTGAGGATGTTTCGGCGGTGCCCGGGGGAGTTCATCCACTGGGTATGTGTCTCGGACGCGGTGCTGTTTCCGGCGGCGATGTTCTCGCCGATGCCGCGCGCCGAGATGCCTGCGTTCGATACGCGGTCGCCGGGGCTCTGCCCATCCAGGTTCGTGTGGTCAAAGTAGTCGCGTGCGCACATGTCTGCGCTGTGCGCCCGCGCTACCGCGGCAAGTTCGGCGTCGCAGATGAGCGCCGGGCGTCCCTCGTCGGCTCGGGCCGCGTTCGTGAGGTCGAACTCCGCGATCTCGAGTTCACTTCCGCACCCTTCAGGAGCCGGTGTAACCACCTGGGCTGCGTCGCCTCCTGGGCCTGCATCGCCGGCGGGAACGTCATCGTCACCACATCCAAAACAAATGAGAAGAATGAAGAGCCAACGCATTTTTGCCTCCGAGCTTGTTGAAACGTACATAGATATCGCGGGCGCTCGCACAACACCGAGTCCGCAAGACTAAGGTGGGCGGCAGTCCCCAAAGGGTATCAACAATTCGGAGCCAAAACGATTGGGTCTGTGTGCCTCACTCGACTGGTGTGTCGGTAACCAGGCGACATCGACGCGCGTGTACGACGTTCCCTCATACGCACTCCCGCCTCAATAGCTGAACAAGTAGAAGTAGACCTTAAGTCCCGCGGCGTGCCGCGTCTCTCGATTCGCGTAGCTGTTCCACTCCGGCACGCCATCCATGAACGCGTCCGCATCATCGTCGCTCACAGCAAATACAAAGAAGCAGGGCGCCTCGGTCTCGTCGTCGTCGTCATCATCGAAGACGTAGAAGAGAACGGGCGCGTCGTTGTAGAGATAGCGTCGTCCGCGGACGACGGTCATCTCTTCGACGAGGGGTTGAAGCCGTTGGAGGGCGTCCTCCACTTCATCTACGCTACGCTTCTGGTTGCTGAGTTGGAGGCCTTTGGGGTTGTAGAACTTGCGAACGGATGTCTCGCCTGTGCTACTGAATGGGTCGACGACGGTCTCGACCCTTGGTTGCACAAGGCCACGCTGCCAGCCTTCGCATGCCTTCTCGAGATCTTCGGGTCGGGTGATGATGAAGAGTCCTTCTTGAGACATGCCGAACGCTCTCATAGAGTTTGGGCGTGACGAAAGCCCAAATAGAAGAGTTCGCTCTGCTCTTTGCGGCACTGGAAGATGGGCCGGAGGCGGCCGCCATCGCGCAGATACGTGCGCTCGATAACGTACCGGACGATACACTTAGGGAGCTGCTCCAGTGCGCTATCCGGGCGAGGCGAGCCGTCGCCGTGTTCACGCTGGTCGAAGCCGGAGCCGTGATGGACGAGTCGATGGTGCACTTCGCAAAAAGGAGCGGGGCAGCCTACATCGGAAAACAATGGGCCCGCGCCCTGCAAGCGCCGCGGCAGGTTTTGCAGCCGCGTGAGAAGGACCTTCTTCGTGCCGTCGACAACAGCGATTCAGCACGCGTTGAAGCGCTCCTGCGGGAGGGGGCCGATGCTTTTTGTGTTCGTCACAAGGACGACCTGCCTGCGTTCCACAACGCGGTCTTCGTCGCCGGCTTCATGAGCATGGAACGCTCGTCGGCGGAGCTTGTCGAACGCGCCCGCGATGTTGTTCGCGTATTCTGCGCCGCAGGCGCCGACATCAACCAGCAGGACTCAATGGGCTCGACGCCGCTGCTCTACGCATTTCAGGTTCCTCTCATGCACGCGAGCGAAGAGACGGCGGAGCAAGAGCTTCGGCTTGTACGGCTTCTGGTGGAGGCAGGGGCATCGCCTTCGCTTCCAGACAAACGAGGCCGAAGCGCTCTTCATGCGTGGGCGGCTTCGGGTCATGTGCACCAGGCAACGCTTGACTACCTTCTACAAGCCGGCGCCGACATCGACGCCCAAGACAACCAGGGGCGAGGTGCTCTCCACGTGGCGCTCACTCAGCGAGGCGATCGCCCGTCTGGCGACGCGATGGGGGTGCTTCTTCTGGAAGCCGGCGCGACAAGTCGTTTGGGCGAAGGTACAGACCAGAGTGCGCGCATGATCTGTGAGAACGCTGAACGGCGTGCGCGTGCACGCTCGCCGCTTACGCTGGCCTGGCTTCTGGGGCATGGAGCGAAGCATTGAGGCATCCCTTGGCGCTCTTTTCAGGTATGAGCGATATAAGCGGCAATTATCGCTCACATTCTGTCGTAAAATGAGCGATAATGGTGCACTTCGTCGCCCATAGGTGATTTCTCATGTGGAACTGGCAGCAATCAGATTGGCCGAATTTTCGATTCGACAAAGACCGTCTGGAGGCGCTCGAAGCCCAGTTTCATCATCGCGCGGGCAGGGTTGTCGGGGCGTTCACGCACCTCGATGAGAACGAGCAAACGGAGCTGACCGTCGGGCTTCTCAGCGAAGAAGCGCTGAGTACGTCGGCGATCGAAGGGGAGGTGCTTGAGCGCGCCAGTGTTCAGTCTTCGTTGCGCAAACAGTTCGGCTTGGTGAGCGGCGGTCCGACGAACGCTGCGTCAGAGCAGGGCATCGCGGAGCTCGCGATGGACCTCTATCGAAGCTATCGGGTCCCTCTTGCGCACAGCACACTGTATCGCTGGCAAGCCATGCTGATGCGTGGGCGAGCAGGCGTCGGTGAGGTCGGCGCGTATCGCTGTGGCGAAGAACCCATGCAGGTTGTGTCCGGTCCCACGTATCGTCGGGTGGTGCACTTCGAAGCCCCACCTTCGGCGCGAGTGCCGGGTGAGATGGACGGCCTTGTTCGTTGGTTTAACGCAACGCGTGATGATGGCCTGGGTCCGCTTGCGCGGGCAGGGCTTGTTCACCTCTACTTTGTCAGCGTTCACCCGTTCGAAGATGGAAACGGACGGATCGCGCGTGCGCTTAGCGAGAAGTCCCTTGCCCAAAGCTATGATGCACCAACGTTGACGGCGCTCTCGATGACCATTGAAGCTCGACGGCGTGAGTACTACGGCGCGCTGGCCGCGGCGAACGGGCGAAACGAAGTGAGTGCTTGGCTGGTCTGGTTCGCGGAGACGGTTCTCGCTGCTCAGGAGTTGTCTCTTCGGTGGGTGGGTTTCTTCGTGGAGAAGGCAAAGTACCTGCGGCGCCTCGCGAGTGAGTTTAATCCGCGGCAGAAAAAGGTGATTCTTCGGATGCTCCGCGAGGGTCCTTTGGGCTTCAAAGGCGGCTTGTCGGCGGGGAATTATTCGCGCATCGCCGGAGCACCTCCTGCGACGGCGCGGCGGGACCTGGTACGCCTCGTCGGTTTGGGAGCCTTGCTTCGAACGGGCGAGCGCAAAGGCACTCGCTACTGGTTGCCTTTCGTGCCGCCCGAACCTTCGCGCGAGTCTTAGAGACTACACCTAGAAAAGCACTCCTAGAACACCCAGGGGATGATGCGGCGCGGGACGCGTTTCACGTACTCGTCCCAGAGGGGGCCGTACTTCTCGGCGCAGCGTTTGTCGTCGTCGAACTGACGCGGAACCAGGAGCAGCACGTAGTAGATGGGGTAGAGCCACGGCCACGGAACGTCGGCGAAACCAAGGCTCAGCGTGAGACCCGTCGCCATGAGGATCTCGCCGAGATAGTTCACGTGCCGCGAGAGTCCCCAGAAGCCGCTGCAAAGGAGTGACTTGTTGCCGTCGGTGACTGACTCGGGACGAAGGAAGCCCAAGAAGACATGCTCCGGGTCGGTCTTGAAGTAGAACTTCTGCATGTTCGCGCCGCGCGCAAACGACCAGCCGCTGAAGAACACGACGGCGGCGAGGACGAGCTGCCAGACGGGCGCGGAATAGCCTTCGAGGTCCGCTACGCTCCAGAGGCCAACGGCGTAGAAGTAGGGGTAGAACGCAAGGCAGCCCCAGCCGAGTTTGAAGCCCACGCGTTCGGCGAAGATGTCGTAGGTGTAGAGGTGGACGCGCTCGAAGGTGAGGTAGTCGAGGAGAAACCAGAAGAAGAGTCCGAGGTGGAGCGCGATGCCAGGCTCAAAGCCGAAACGCAGGTAGCGGTGGGCGGCGAAGCTCAGCAGGTTGAGCCCAAGGACGGCCGCGCCAAAGAGGTAGAGGAACATCTTTGCGTCGACGCGCGCGCCGAACCACTGGGGGTTTTTGTGACGACCGAGGAAAAGGTCGGCGGCGAGGCTCTTCCCCGTCGAGGGCGCAGGCAGCACGATGGCGAAGGTGAAGACGAGGCCCATGACGACGGCTCCGAGGGCGCCTTCGTAGCGATGGTCGTACAGCCAGTCGAAGCGGAGCACCTCAAGGTGGCCGAGGCCGAACCAGGCGCCGACGCAAGCGAGGAACACCAACATGCCGTTGAGGCGGTAGCGGAGCTTCTCGCCGTCCGGGCCCTCCACGTACCCGACGACGCGTCGCGCCGGCAGCACGAGGTGCAACAGGAGAATAGCGGCGCACATGATCCAAGGCGCGAAGAATCCGATGAGGCGTTCTAGTTCCACGAGCGCCATGTGTAGCAGGTTCGGGTGGGCCGGGCCCGGCGCGCCCTACGCCAAAAGTTCGTCGAGTGCCCCAACGAGGCGGCGACACTTCTCATCGTTCTGCGCGTCGGGGTGCGCATCGCTGAAACGACCACTGTCGTTGTCGAAGTAGTGCCCCGTTGAATTAGAGAATTCCGCGGAGAGCGCCGCCCGAAACAAGATGTCCGCGCCGATGCCAACATCGCCGCGCCGATGCCAACATCGCCGCCGGCGACCCCGAAGGCTTCCTTGACCATTTTTGTCCCGAGCATCGAGCCCGGATTGACGGACATGAAGGAAGGACCTTCGGTCAAAGACAGGCCGAGCCAACGTGACCACATCGTGAGGGCGAGCTTGCTCTGAGCGTAGGCGGCGAAGGCATCGAGGGGGTGGTTGCCCCGAAGGGCTTCGAGGTCCACCGGCGCCTGGGCTGCAGACGACAGGTTAATGACCCGTCCGCTGGGTTGTATGTTTGGAAGAAGCTGTTTCGTCAGCATGTAGGGCGCCAGCGTGTTGACGAGGAATCGGACGTCGAGACCGTCCTCGTTGCGGGGCGTGGAGGTCTCGAAGACACCCGCGTTGTTGATGAGCACGTCCAAGTGTGGGTGTTTCTCTGCGACCTCCTTCGCCATGCGCTCCACCTCCTCGAGGCGAGAGAGGTCGGCGCGAAAGGACTCGATGGACGCCGCCCCGGGCGCCGCTTTGAGTTTCGTCTGCACCCTCTGCAGCTTCTCGGGGTTGCGACCATGCAGCAGTAGATGGTGACCTTCCGCTGCGAGTCGGTGGGCGAGTTCAAGTCCGATGCCGTCGGTGGCGCCGGTGAGGAGAATCGTCTTTGTCATAGTCATCTTTCTGGGAGCGTCGGAGCGATTGTCGGCCGGATGATTGCGAAGGGCATCGCCGCGCCGCTCGCGTGAACCTTCAAGGCTCGCGTGTGACCTTAGGTCTTGGGTCTCCGGCCGCCACCGATGTTGCTTTGCATCACTATCAACCGTTTGTTGATAGTGGCGTGCTCGGTTTACGACTCGCCGGGTGGCGGCATTCGTACAGATTCGAGCGCGGCGACGAGCTCTTGAGTGTCGCACGGAGAGTTGCAGCTCTCGATGGCGAAAGGCGCGGCGTCTTTGACGGCATCGAAATACTCGATGGGAAAGGGCGGGCGAATCAGCATGCTTAGGGTGCGCAGAAACGACCGCAGCAGACCGGACCACACGGAGTCGGTCTCTAGGACGACGGCGCTGCATGCGATGAAGTCGCGGTACTTGAGCCCTTGCTCCTTCGATACGGCCCGAAACTCAGCGTCCGGGAGCACCCCTGTGGCGTGTTTGTCGACGACGACGAGGAGCGCGACGCTCTCGAAGGACTCCAACGTTCGAATGACCCAGGCTTCGCGCTCGCGAAGGGCATCCGCCGGCGGGGCGGCGACGTAGTACATGACCAACACGTTCTGGACGCCAAAGAAGTGATGCCTTGGCCCTGTGCTGATGGTCTCCATGTTCAATCACGACTACGTTCGGATGAACGTGTCCGTAGTTTAGCACGTCGGACGGCTGCGACGCTTGGTTCCCAAGAGAGACGGGTAGGGCAGAAGCCTCAGGGCCGGTGCACGCGCCTCAGGATAGGTCTTTGGTGTTCTTCGCCATGATGGCCACCGCCCAACGGCGCGGCAGGAGTCCCAAGAAGAGGCTCGCGATTCGATTGACGAAGCCAGGCACCAGCACGGGGCCCCGCGCCATCGAATCGAGGGCGCGTTGCGCGACGACCTCTGCGTCGAGGGTTCCTGGTGCGTCTTTTGTCGAGGCCGCGGCGAAGCCTGGCGTGCGAATCGCGCCGGCGCAGCAGACTTCGACATCGACGCCTCCGTCGCGGAGTTCGTGCCAGAGGGCTTCGCCAAAGATGTTGTTGAACGCTTTGGTCCCCGCGTAGGTGGCGAGGCGTGGCGATCCTTGGAGACCCGCCAAGGACGACATCAGGAGGATACCGCCTCGGCCTCGCGCCACCATCGCCGGCGCGAGCGCATGAACGAGGGTGAGCGGCGCCCGGACGTTTACGTCGACGGCTTTGAGCAGGTCGTCGAGCTCGCGTTCGAGGACAGCGCCCACCGGCGCGAAGGCTGCGTTGTGGATGGCGAGACCCACTTCGATGTCCGCGCACACGTTGGCGAGACGCTCGCGAAGGTCGGGTGTCGCGAGATCGAGGGCGAGGGTACGCACCTCCACGCCGTGGGCACTTCGGAGCTCCGCCGCGAGCTCCTCGAGGAGGTTCTCCCGGCGTGCGATGATGACGAGCTTGAGTCCGCGCGCTGCGAGGGCATGGGCGAAGGCGGCGCCGAGGCCATCGGACGCGCCGGCGATGAGGGCCCACGCTCCGTAGCGGCGGGCGAAGTTCAGTGGAGAGGCCAAGGCTGGAGCCTACCCGGACGCCCAACGGACTCAAGCGAACACTGACGAACACTGACGAGAGCCGTCGCTATCGAAGGATGTCCGGGCTCAGGCCTGCACAGTCGAGGTAACGAAGCCGATTCGGGATCGTGGTTTCGATGAGGGCGGCGAGGTCTGGGTCGATGCGATCGCGGAAGAAGCGCACGGCGAGCCAGGGGCCGATGGACTCGGCGATGTCTTCACGGCTCGGGTTGTCCTGCGCGTAGGTCGACAAGAATGTTCCATCCGCACGCTGGGCAGCGAGCCAAGCGGGGTTGTCGGCATGACGCGAATCGAGGGAGGTATGTGCCCCTTCGTGGAGGAGGAGTTCTTCGAGAATCCCGTCGGCAATGTAGCGCTCTCCTTGAACCGTGTGGATCAAGATGTTGTTGTTGCCTCCGCCGGCGAGCTCTTCCCCGTCATGAATCCACACCGTTTCAAGGTCTGCGAAATAGAAAGCGGGGAGGCGTCCGATGGCCTCGCCGTAGAGCATGGCGAAGCCGCGTGCGGCGTCCGCGTCGAACTCCGGGTTGACCTGAATCTCCACGGTGGTGGCCGCGCCGTAGCGGGCATTGAACAAGTGAGCGTTGAAGGTCTCGAAGGATGCCGTGCGTCGGTCGAACATGACGCGCTCGCCCTGGCCGGTGTACTCGATGCCCATGAACGAGGTGGGGTCGGCGTCGTTCATGATGGTGCTCGAGACGAAGAGCGTTCCGCTGACGGGCGGGTCCGCCGGGTCATCCACGGCGACATAGGTGGCGGCGACATCGTCACAGGCCGAGCCTGAGTCGCGGCCTGAATCGCCAGGGGAGGCGTCGATGGCCCCGGAGTCGCTGCCGGAGTCGGCGCCCATGCTGGAGTCGGCGCCGGAGTCGGCGCCCGCGCTGGAGTCGGCGCCCGCGCTGGAGTCCGCGGCGGAGCCAGAATCTGTGGCTGAAGCGTCGATGCCGGGGACGTCGGACGCGGCGGCATCGACACTCTCGTCACCCGGCTCTGTGCAGCCTTGAAGTGAAAGCAGAGCGAAGATGCTGAGTAGAGACAGACGGCGCATGTGAGTAGCGTACCCAACTCGTCCCTTGAGAGCGAACTTCTCCTTCGAGGTGCGCGTTAGAACAAAAGCGGAAGTGGGATATGGCGCGCGTGCATCATGTCGCGATGCTCGATGAGCTTCGGCGGAACATCGACGCCTTTGCCCATCGCTAAGAAGGCGCTGCGACGGCTCGGCTTCATGGGGCAGTCGCCATCGGGAAGGATCGCCAGCGCGTCGATGACGGCCACGGAGTAGATGTCCAGCGCGCTGAGCGACGCGCCAAAGTAATAGGGGCCTTCTGCTTTGGAGCGCTCGAGCTGCGCGGCCAGCGTAGCAAGGCTTGTGTGCAGCTCTCTTCTCGCCGACGTGCCGCCGTCTTCGACGTAGCCGTAGCGCTGCGCGAGGTACTGAGCGACGGGCGCGGGCCAGCCATCTTCTGTGCTTGGGTCCAAGGAAGTCGCGATGGCGGCGACGCGAGCGTTCCAAGCGATGCCTCCCTCGCCCATCAGCTCTTGGGACAAGCCGTACATTTTTATGCGTTGCTCAGGGTCCTCGGGGATGAGGCGAGGCTCGGGCTGGATTCGCTCGATGAGCGCGAGAATCTCTGCCCAGCCGGAGCGCGGCAGTTCGCCATCGAACATGGCCACCGGAGCGTTGGGCAAGCCGGTCCATTCCGTGACGGCGGGGTCCCGACCCATCTTTACGATGGGTGGGTCGATGCCTTTGACGTGCAAGATACCTCGAGCCGCTTGGGACCACGGGCTCGGCACACCGGCGACGACGACGAGGCGGAGGCCACTCGCGTCGCGCGCGTCTTCAAGTTCTACGAAGGGCATATCGGTTTGTAGCACCGAAGAGGGCCACTGACTCTGGTAGCGTCCGTCTCATGGAACGCACTTATCCCATTGGTACGCCCGGAGAGCCTTGGGGCGCGGCGGAGAAGCGCGCCTGGCTGCAGTCTCAAGAGCTGCAGCGGAGCTATCGGGAGGAAGTCCTCGCGAAGCTTGAGGCACTCGGTGACGAGTTCGAGGTGTTCCAATACGGCGCGCTGCCCATCGACGCGACGCGTTACCCGCTCATGGCGGTGAAGGTCGAGGCAACGGACCCGGGCGCGCCCTGGGCGCTCATCACCGGCGGCGTCCATGGTTACGAGACCAGCGGAGTTCAAGGAGCCCTCGCGCTCTTGGCGTCGCATGCGCAGTGTTATCGCGCTCGTGTGAACCTTCTTGTCCTGCCCTGCGTCAGTCCGTGGGGCTACGAGGTGATCAACCGTTGGAACCCCAGCGCCGTCGACCCCAACCGTTCTTTCGTCGCGGACAGCCCTTCTGAAGAAGCGGCGGCGCTCGTGACGCTCCTCGGCGAACTTGGCGTGGACTTTCTCATGCACATCGACCTTCACGAGACGACGGACACCGACGAGACGGAGTTTCGTCCCGCCCTGGCGGCGCGAGACGGGCAGCCCTACGAGGAGGGGACGATTCCCGATGGCTTCTACACCGTCGGTGATGCGGACAACCCCCAACCGGAGTTTCAAGCCGCCGTTATCGCGGGCGTCGAGAAGGTGACGCACATCGCGCCGGCGGATTCTGCGGGTCAGCTCATCGGGTCCGATGTCACGCAGCGCGGCGTCATTCACTACCCCTTCAAAAAGCTCGGGCTCTGCGCCGGCGTGACCGACGCGCGATTCACGACGACGACGGAGGTGTATCCGGACAGCCCGAAAGCAACGCCTGAGATCTGCATCGCGGCGCAAGTGGCGGCGCTGCGCGCGGGGCTCGAGTTTGCGTTGCGCTAGCAGCTTCGCTCGCAATTTCTGAAGAGCTCAAGAGCCAACCAAATGAGCGTGAGCTAGAGGAGGGGCCGCCGTTCATCGTTCATAATTGGCGGCACGGGCCTACGGCGAGGCAGACGATCTGTAGTTCGACGGGACGACCGGGGCCGTCGAGTCCCACGTCTGGGAGCTTGCCGTGAGCCGTAGCTCATGGAGAATGCGAGGTTTACCCACCGAGTGCCCGTCGAACTCATCCCCAGTTCCATACGAACTCCCAGGCGCCACCGTGAGTTGGGTAGTGGGTTGTCGAGGCGTAAGGACACACTGTGCGCGTGGGACGCAAAGTGCCGGTGCCGGTGCAACCCCAGCTTCTTCGTTCGAAGATATGCGATGTCGTAGCTGAGGGTGACCTCCGCCCTGCGACTCGAAGGCAGCAGTTGAATGCGCGGACCGATGCCGAAGCTCGCGAGGCGCCACCGCTCTCCCTCGTGGGTACTCTGCTGGATGCGAAGCGGAATAATGCCGACGCCAAAGTGGTGTCCGATGAGTGCCTGAAGTTCGACTGTGAGGGATAGTGGGCCGGCTCCCCCCCCGGAAACGGACTCGTCCGGACCGAGATCCAGGTCCACCAGCGCGTGCCCTACAGACGCGATCACCGTCAGCTCCTCGCCGGGACCCTCGAAGGCGCTGTGCGACTCAGGGGCGACCGGTTCACGTGGGAGCTGCGCGGATGCGCCTCCAAGGGAGACGTGGAGAAAAGCGGAGATAAGAACTGCGTGAGCAAGTGACTGGGACATGGGAGTAGCTTGTGTTCTCCATACGCCGCGAGCGACTCGCGTTTCTGCCCGTGCTATGCTGCTAGAATCATGAAGGTTTTTTGCCTCCCACGAAACGGCGTTTAGGTCTTGAGTCGGCGCCTCCCGCAGCAGGAACGGGCCAAGGCTCTCGTCGATGCCGTCTTCGAGGCAGGGCGACAGCTACTCGGGCAATCCCGTCTCGATTCTGTGACTGCCCGTGCGCTGGCTAAGCGAGCGGGCGTTAGCCCCGGGTCCCTCTACCAGTACTTTCGCGGCAAAGATGAGCTCTTCAGTGCGCTGATCGAGCGTGCACTCGCGGGCCAAGTAAAACGTTTTCGAGAGGAAGCCGATACAGCTCAATCGGTCGGTGAGCTCATTCCCTTGGTCGTCGACCGAGCCCTCTTCTACTTCTTCGACACCCCATGGCTTCAACGCCTTTTCGTTCACACGGTCTCGCTCCAACAAATCAGCTCTGTAGGCAAAGCAAGAAGGAGCGTCGCTTCGGTCTTGGCTTCGCGCGTCTTGCAGTTCGACACTGTCGGAGATTCGCTGACGCAGCCTGGACTCGAAGTCCGTTTCGAGTTTCTAATTCACGCGATTATGGGGGTCTTCGAAGCACATGCGTTCGAACAGTTCGTTGTCGAACGAGACGAGCTTCGCCGGCAGCTCATTCGCTTGGTGGAAGGTTACTTGGGAGACTTGAAGCCTCCGCCCAAAAGAAGCCTGTCCTAGAGTTCGAGCGGTGTCGACGCTGAGGCTCCTGCGTTCCGTGCGGCGGAAACGAACGCACCTGGACCGCCGAGGCTTCGCGCGGACTCACAGGACTCTGCGGAGAGGAACCACGCGTTTCCGGCGGCGATGACAAGGTCCGGGTGAGGCGAGCTTGCGATGCCCACCTCGAGGGAGCCCATGCCGCCTCCGCCACCCGGCCCGGACCAGTTTGGGCCCGTGAGAGAGATACGGTTCCCTTCCTGCATGCTGAATCCATACGAGGCGCTTCCCTCTTCCGTGCGATGAACCAGCTCCGTTTGCCGGCGACGGCGCCGGAACTGCCATTCGGTGCAGACCAGCGCGTGGCTGCCGAACTCCGAGCTCAGCCAGTGGATGCTTCCTCTTCCAAGGCGCTGCTCTAGCGCCTCGTCGAAGCCAGTGGCTGGACGGACCATCTCGTGGGCGGCCTCACAGCCAGCAAAACGAAACGCCGGCTCACTTCCAACGGCAGCCTGAACGCACGCGCCGAAGTTTGAGTGCCAGGAGGTGCCGTCGGAGAAACGCACCGCCGTGGCGCTGGCCTCGTCGGGGGTGAACGAAGCGAAACACGCGCCGCGCGAGTATTGGCGCCCAGGTCCGCGAATACTTGGGTGAAAGACGGTGAAGCCGTCGTCTGCCCACTGCGCGGTGTAGAGCTGCTCGACGTCCCCGACCCGGCGCGACAACCTAAACCCGTTCTCTTCGAGACTCGTTTGCCAGGTGACGCAGGTGGCGGCGTGGTCGCCATCGCGCGTGACCATGTGGAGTTCGCCGCCTTCGACGAGGTGGCGTAAGCGCTCCGGTGCAGACTCCGTGGGCGCATCGGCTGTGCTTGCGGTGCTCCCCTCGGTGCGTTCGGACGTGCTCTCGGACGTGTGCTCCGTCTCCGTCTCCGTCTCCGCTTCTGCTTCTGCTTCGATCACCTCGGGTTCCGCCGCGGCGCTTGGCGCCGCGGTGCGGGTCGACCCTTGAGACGATCCGCAGGCGAAGCAGAACAAGAGAAGCGCCGCGCCCGCCTGGTGAGTTGGTGACATTCACATCGCGTAGCTGTGGCGCTGCCTACAGGCAACGCGACGCGGAACGAACGCCGGGGCGAAGGTGCCCGTCTACGCGTGCGCTAGGGTTATGGGCGCCGCGCTTCGTTCAGCCTTCGCGTGCGTGCGCCGAGTCCAAAGCCCGATGGCTAAGCGACGGCGCTGCTGCGGCCGCGGTGCTTTTCGTAGATGGAGAGGGCGAACTCCCCGGCTCTGCGCTCGCGCATCTCCTGCGCGAATTCGGCAGGCTCTCCGCCGACTTGTTCTATGCCCGGGAACTCGGACCCGTAGCCTTCGCGTTTTGTTAGAAGCAAGCTTGGGGCGAAGAGGGCCGCGTAGCTTAGGTCGGCGACGCTAAAGGTGTCGCCGCACAGGTACGCGCGACCGTCTGAGAGTCTCTCTTCGACCTCCGCGGCGATGGCGAGGACCTTGTGCTTTGAACGTTCGGCGCTCTTCGCGTTGATGTTGAGGGCTTTGCGCATGGCCCGCGTGTAGAGGGGATAGAGCAGCGCAGCGCCGGCGGCTTCGGGCTTGTTTCCAAGAGACCAAAAGAAGCGTCGCATCAAGTTCGTGTCTCCGAGGAGGAAGTGGTAGCCGTAGCGCCGGGTGTGCGGGCCTAGCTCCTTGGAGAACTTCGCCTCGAGCTCGAGAGCCTCCGAATCTACGCGGAGAAGCTCAGAGCTTTCGTTCGTGACGTGCCTGAGAATCCGTGTGGAATCGCAGATGCGCTCGCCGGACGAAGTGATGAGCACCGGCGTGCTCAGGGGGGACGAAACCGAGTCCCCCCGCTTGTCTTTGGCGCCTCGCGTCGCGAGCCCGACGGGGAGAAAGTGAAAGAGGGGTAGGTGACCCTCCTCGCGATACGCAACGCCCGCCAGGTCGAGAGCCCAGCGCGCTTTTTCGCAGTAATGCGAGAAAGAAATGGTGATGAGTCTTTGCATCTGCGCTCCTAGTTGACGATCTCAACGAAACTTGCGAGGAGAGTTCGCTCGCGATCCGCAAAGGCGATGACGAACTTCTCATGGGCGCCGTCTTCGATCTGGCGAAGGATGGTTCCTTCTCCGAACTTCTTGTGGAAGGCGCGACGAAGCGGAGCTTTCACGAGGACCAAGCCGGGGGTGATTCGAGGCTGCACCTCAAGGAGCTTCGGCACCGCGTCGCTCTCCGGCGCGATACCGGTGGTGCCGCGTTCGGAGGCTGCGCTGAGCATGCGCTCGATGAAGCCGCCGAGGTTCATCTCGCCTTCGAAGTTTCCGTCCTGGTGGATGCGCAGAGTCGCGTCATCGCCGGTCTTGGAGATCGGCACCATGAGCTCGAAGAAGGGACCGCCATGAGCGCCTTCTTGGAGCTCCTTGATGGGCTGAGAGTAGACGGCGCCGATGCACACGTACCCCTGCGGCGCCTCGAAGTCGTCGGCGGCGGTCTCGATGGTCAAGGTGCACTCGATGCCGGTGAGGCACTGAATGAGTGGGTCTGCGACGGCGACGAGGGTGAGGACGTCGTCGTGAAGTCGCGTGCCGAGGGTCTCTTCGAGGCGCGCGACCTGCGGGAGGTCGATGACGGGCTCCGAGGCACGTTCTCCGAGCACCCCTTTGACCGTCGATTTCCCGCTGCGCTCAAGCGCGCGAAGCAAAGACTCCGAGGGCTGAAGGTCGCGGGGAGTGAGAGACATCGACGCACCATGCATCGAATCGGCGGCTACGCCAGCTCGCTCAGGCGTGCGTCGTACTCAGAGGCGAGGACGGACCAGTCGTAGCGCGAATAATAGGGCGCAATAGACTGGCGTTCGGCGGCGGTGAAGCCGCCCGAACGGACAGCCTGCGCGAGGAGTTCCATGCGTCCGCTCGCGCTGTCATAGAGCTGGCGCGATGCGCTCTGAGGCTCGAGAAGCTCCGGGTAGGCCAAGCGATTCGGCAACACGCCCATCGCGCCGCCACGAAGAGCTTCCATGACGGCGATGCCGAAGAACTCGTGGCGTGCGGTACTAAGGACGATGTCGGCGCGCCGCACAAGGGCAGCGTACTCGGTCTCGCTTGCCCACCCGAAGTGCACGACCTTCGGCCCTAGGAGCGCGCGAACCTCTTCGAAGAGCGGGATGCGTGGATTCGGGCGACCGCCGCAGATGGCGACGCGAAAATCGAAGTCCGTCTCGCCCAAGCTCCGCTCATGAAGCTCCGCCAACGCGTGCAGCATCGCTTCGGGGTTTTTGTCGTGACGCCAGCGTTGGTTCCACAAGATGAGCGGCGGGCCGTCGTTCTCGGAGAGACCAGGCGAGATATCGACGTCGACACCGACGTGGAGCACGGAAGACTTGGCGCGGACGTCGCACACAAAACGTGCGTGGTCGAAGTCTGGCGCCGCCGACACAAAGTCTGGCAGCGCCGCGAAGAGCGAGTCGCGGTGGTAGACGCTGTTGAAGAAGACATGGTCTGCGCAGAGCATCGCTTTCCACTGCGTCATGCCCGCGGCGTGGCTGCGAGAGCCTTTCGCGGTGACCGGGTAGGTGAGCTGGTTCTCGTGCATGTAGAGAACCTGCGCCACCCCGGCGAAGCGCCTTCGCGTGAGCGCGGAGAACGTGGCGAGATCGAGCATGCTCGTCGCCAGGATGAGGTCGGGTTTGTACTCGCCCGGGAGCGCGAGGGCTTTCTCCGCGAGGTCTGCGGCTCCGCCTAGCATGCGCCAGTGCCAGTGCGAGTCTGGGAGGGTCAGCGTGAGGAACTCGTGGGCGGAGTGCGCGCTGAGCCCCGCCGCCCACGCCCCGTGTGAGCCCCCGTGAAAGGGCGATAGAAGGAGGATGCGCATGCTAGCGGCGACCTTCGTGGCGATGCGCCGCCTCACTGCCTTTTTGTTGCCGGTGAGCCTGCACGTCGCGAGCATAGCGGATCGCTAGGACTTGTGACCCTCGCCAGGAGGGCAATGGACGACACCGCCGCTGGCCTACCTGGACGAGCCACGTCTCAGGCAGAGGACGCGAATGATACTTCACACGCTAGGCCGATGCTTTCCTCGGTTTGGGGGACGCGACGAAACCGGCAAGCCGATACGATTGGCGCTTGCGTCGCACTCAACCAACGTCGGGCAAGCGCGGCTGGGGAGCCCTCGCCTGTGGCGTGATCATCCTCGCCGGGTTTGCCGCGTACACCCAAGATGTGGTCCAGGACGTTTCCAATGAGAGAGAGGCGGTGACCCGGCGCGTGTCCGTGCTCATCGCACTGCAACGCGTGCAGTCCGCCTTCGATGGACTGCGTGAAGGCTCCGCCGAGCCTGCGGCTCTCGTCGAAGCGCGCGTCGCCGTAGAACGCGGGGCGGTGTCCCTCGCGGAGCTGGACGCTCTCGAGGGTGCCATCGATATGAGTCTTCGAGAGGTCACGGCGCTCGCGGATTCACGTCTCGCGGGGGAAGCCGAAGAAGACGCGGCCGCGACGGAGCACCTGGCGGTGAGTCGCGCCATCGGGGTGGTGCGTGCTGCCAACAGCGCAGGTTCGGAGCGTCTCGGCGTGAGCTGGCACCGGCTAGAGCGTTTGGCGTGGCTCAGCATTCTCTTCGCCGCGCTCATTCTGGGTCTGTTGATGCGGCTTCACCGAATCGCGCGGCGCCTCGCGTTGGCGCGGGAGACCACACGCGCGCAGTTGCTGCAAAGTGAGAGAGGTTTTCAGCGGGTCATCGAAGCCAGCCCTTATGGGATCGTGCTGCTGAAAGATGGCACAGTCGCCTACGCCAACTCCGTGGTCGGCCGAACGCTCGCGCGCCCCGGCGACGCGCTGCTGGGCCGGCGCCTGACGGAGTTTGTCATCGACGCGGAAGTGGTCCAGTCGGGCGTATTGGAAGACGGTGAGCATCGTTTTCACGCGGGCTCCGGTCATGCGCACGTCGAGGTCGTTCAGGGACCCGAGGTGCTTTTCGAGGGCGAGTCTCACCGTCTGTGTGTACTCCGCGATATCAGTGAGAAGCGCGCGATGGAGTCTCAGCTTCGGCTCACGGACCGGCTCTCGGCCCTCGGTTCGGTGGCCGCGGGCATCGCCCACGAGATCAACAACCCCCTCGCTTATGTTCTCGCCAACGCGAACGTCTTGCGCAGCCAGATCGATGACCTGGAGCTCGGGCCCGTGGCGCGAGAGACGCTCACGGAGCTCACCGACGACGTTCGTGAGGGCGCCTCCCGCGTGCGTGATGTCGTGCGCGGTCTGCGGACCCTCTCCCACCCATCGGATGAGGAGCTTGGGCCGGTGGATCTCGGCCCTGTGGTGGCGTCCGCCTACGCCATCGTGCACTCGGACCTCTCGCACCGCGCGGAGGTATCCGTGGACATACCGGCGTCGACGCCGACGGTGCGGGGGAACGAAGCGCGCCTCGGTCAGGTGGTGCTCAATCTCCTCGTGAACGCGGCTCAAGCGTTCTCCGACGATCGCGGCAGCCCTGGCTGCGTCGAGGTGCGTGCGACGCATGATGATTCTCGCGTGCGGCTCGTCATCTCCGACGATGGCCCAGGCATGTCCGAGGAGGTGCTCGCCCGCGTCTTCGAACCTTTCTTTACGACGAAGCCCATCGGCGAAGGAACGGGCCTGGGCCTCACCATTTGTCGCCGAATCATTCAGAACCTAGGCGGCGAGCTCGAGGTCAGTTCGACGCTCGGCGAGGGCACCGTGGTGACGATTTCCTTGCAGATGGACCTCGCTTCGAAGCCCAGCGAACGTGTGCGAAAGCGCGCTCTGACCCCTGACCATTCGGCCAAGGTTCTGATCATCGACGACGAGCCGCGCGTTGGCGCGTCCCTCGCGCGGCTTCTGCGCGGACACCGCTGCACCGTCGTCACCAGCGGCGCCGAGGGGCTCGAGCTCATGGCGACAGAGTCCTTCGACCTAGTCTTCTGCGATCTGATGATGCCGGAGATGACCGGCATGGATGTTCATGCTGCGCTTCGCGAACAAGGCGAGCAGCAGGAGCGCTCTTTGGTATTCGTCACCGGTGGCGCCTTCACGGCGCGAGCGCGTGCGTTCGTGTCGTCGTGCTCGAACACAGTGGTGGAGAAACCCTTCGACTCGGCGTTGGTTCGCGACATTGTTCGCGACCACATCAAAGTCCCCGAGCCGCTCGCGGCGGCGGAGCTAGACCCACGCCCGTGACTCGTTATCGCGCGTTCTCCAAAAACAAGTGGCCGTGGTCTCGCGGAACGCGCAATCTTCGACCTGCACGGGACTACGCGCAGCTGAGCACTTCAAGTTTCACATCGAGCTGACGCGACGGGCTCAGCCACTCACGCTTCACTATCGAATCGTGGAGTCGCTCCCGACGCCATAGGCGCCGCGGCGTTCGTTTCAAAACTGGGATGGAGCCTGGGCGGTCGCCCCGGACCAGCTCTCTAGGGTGGCCGCGTGGAGACTGACGGGGTCTGTGGCCTCCAATCGCCGGACGGTGGCGTAGTAGAACTGCGCCCAGAGCAAGTAGAGGAAGGGCACCACGGTCACGTTGAGGGCCACCGTGAGGAAGGTCGCCATGGGTTCACCGACGATGGGAAGGAACCCGACGATGGCGACGAGGATCGCGACGACGATGGCTGCGGGGATGAGGGAGAGCATGGTCAGGAAACCGAAGCCCACGATGCCGCCGAAGTCTTTCATGACAAGCTCGGCGGAGCGGCTGCTGATGGCGACGAACTTCTTGCCCTCGAGGAGGTATGCGGGGAGTGCGAACATGCCGACGAGGAGTCCTGGCACGATGAGGCAGATGAAGCCGAGAATCGTGAAGAACTGGGCGACGAAAACGTTCAGCCACTCTTGTACCGGGTCTTTGAGCGCTGCCTTCCAGGCTTGCTTCCAGCTGAGCTCTTTGCCTGCGGCGGTGGAGAGCGCCCAGCGGCCAAGGGCGCCGACGGAGATCGGGATGATGACCAGCTGAGCGAGCCCAACGATGATGGCGACGATGAAGCCGAGGACGGGGATCCAGCCGAGGAGCGCGTTGATGAGCGCGGCGGGGATAGCGATGAGGCCAACGGTGAGGATGCCGCTGAGGTAGTGCTTCTTGTAGCGCTCGATGGCGACGCGAAGATGGTGCATGAGCTGGTCGACGAGGCCGGCTCCGGCGGGCGGGTCGTTGGGTGCGCCTGCGGGTAAAGGGCCGGTGGGCGATGCTGGGGCGGCGCCGCCGGGGAGACCGTAGGCTGCCTGAGCGGGGGCGGCGCCGGGGAGACCGTAGGCGGGCGCCGGCTGCTGCATCGGTGCGGGCTGCTGCATCGGTGCGGACTGCATGGGATTCGCTGGAGCTTGTGGAGCCGCCATCGGCGCCGCGTGGGCAGAGTGTGCAGGGGCTGGCGCAGCCACGTCGGGGCGGATGTCTTGGACCATCAAGCGGCAGCCGCCGAAGCAGACCGTCTTACCGGGCTGTAGCGCGAGTGGCGCCGAAAGGCGTTCACCGCTTGGCAAGAACGATCCCGCCGGTGAGCCGGTGTCCACGTAGGTCAACGTGTGTCCGTCGAAGTGCAGTTCGCCATGAGGGTCGGCGACGAGAGGATCCAGCGTCGCGATCTCACCACGTTGCTGCCCGATCGTAATCTTGCCTTGGTGGAAGTCGAAGAGCGCCGATGAGCCATCGTTGCGCTGCACAGAGATCGAGTAGGAGGCCATTGCGAACATACCTAGGGCGGACCGGGGTCCAGAGAAAGGGGACGCAGCGAGGACTCTCACCCGCTCCGCTCCTGTTTTGGCGTCACGTCGTTCGGCGAAACAAGAGGCGAAGGAGCTCCCACTTGGAGACGGTGCCGTTGTCCACAAGGATCTTGTAGGAGAGCTGCACGCATTCGTCGCAGACGTTCGCGTGGGGGCTGTGCACCAAGTATCGGCAGTGGCCGATGTTCTTTAGGCACATCGAACATCGGACGACTTCGAGGGTCTCGGCTTCAGCCACGTCGAGAGCATAGTCGAGATGGCACGCTCGTCGGCGCCGCAACGCGAAACAGGTCACGGGGCCGCGGGCTGCGCGACCCCTTGAAACAACACGTGACGAGTCGCTTCGTCGCTGAGGCCTCGGCGCCTGGCGTCGTCCGGCGCGAGGCGGTGAAGCTCTAGGGACCACTCGAGGCTCTCCGTTGCGGGCAAGGAGAGACGTCCGCGACGCGTCTCTCTTGGCCTGATACGCGTGTCGTCGACCTCCTCGAGTCTGTGACCACGTCCATCTTCGGTGACTCGAAACGCGAAGTAGCGGGCAAAGACCGCCTCCGCGTCTTCTTCGCCGTTCGACACGACAAATCGCAGGGAGCGATACACGTCGCCCGTCGGAAAAGCGTGGCCAATGCGCTGAGAGGTGATGGCGAAGCCCACTTCGACTTCGTCTCCGGCGAGCGTTGCCGAGACCTGCACGCGGATGGCGTCCTGAATAAACGCGGTGTCCGCGAATCCGCGGAAGCGGTGACTGGCGTGAGCGCCGGAACTCTCGTCGGTGGGCGCCATGTGGCAGTCAAGGCAGGTGCGGCCAAGCGCGAAGTCCGGACTCTCTTCCCATTCGCTGAAGGTCCGCTGCAGGGATTGGCCCGTTGCGTAGCGCTCATTATCAAAGCCAAACTCGTGGCACGGTCGGCAGCTTTCCTCGTCTGGTTCTGTGTCTCCGGCCGTCGGGCCGTGTCCGATGATGGCCCCTCCTCGGGCGTGACACGTGGCGCAGTCGATGCCTCCAGACACGCTCGCTGGCGGGTTGTGGCAGCCCACGCAGAACGCTTGGGGGTCCGGGTCGTACTCGGCACGAAAGACAGGGTCCGAGAACGCGGAGGCGTGCAACGAAGAGCGCCACTCGCTTGCGATGGCCGGGTGGCACTCCGCGCAAGCCTCGCTCGACAAGTTTTCCGGCGCCGCCGGCCACGCGGAATGGGTAGAGGCGTGCGTGCTCAAGGCCTCTTCTCCACCGGGGCACGCGACGAGGAGAAAGGGAAGCCAGCGCCAGTCCTGACGAGAGGCGCTCACTCGCTTGGTACGACGGGGGCCGCTTCTGTGGGCGCCTCTGCGGGCGCCTCGGTAGACGCCTCCGTTGGCATCGGTGCGCCCTCCGCCGGTATCGGTGCGCCCTCCGCCGGCACTTCTCCTGCCGGCGTCTCCGCCGCTGTCGGAGCCGCTTCGGCGGCCTCTTCCTCGGTCCGCCAACAGTCGCACTCAGCATCGTAGGCACGGGAGAGGGTCACAAGCTCTCCTGTGCACTCCGCGGAGTCCGTTCTTCGGTAGTCGGTGGCGAAGAACGCTTCATCGACGGCGCAGCTGGTCCCGTCCATGCTCTCGTATTCGATCTCTTCCACAATTAGCGCCGGGTTTGGCGCCCCCTCGAAGCGGACGCGTCTCGCGTACTGTGCTTCCGTGGCTTCCAGGTCGCCGCCCCAGGAACTGAGTGGCAACGAGATCTGCTCCGTTCCATCCAAGCGAAGCACGCGGAGAATACGCCGCGCCGTGGTGAAGGTTCCTCCGCCGCGGAACGCGTCATGCTCGCTGCGAAAAATCGCGTCGTACATGAGCTCAAGCTCGCCGTCTCCGTCGATGTCGACGAGCTCAAGCTGCTTGATCTCGATGGCCTCGGCGCACACCAAGTTGAGGTCTGTGAGCGCCTGAGGCGCGACCATCGTCAAGGCGCCGCCGTGACCCTCTGGAGTTCGCGGGCGAGGCGCAGCGAACTCCGCGGCAAAGGTCCCGTACTGGAGACAGTCTTCATCGGCTTGGCACTCGGCTCTCCCCTCGGCCCGTGTCTCGTGTCGGCCCACACACGCTTCATGCTCGCTATAAGACATCACTCCGAGCACGCGATCGCCGCCACTTGGCAGCGCGTCATGGAGGATGTGGGGGAGGGCTACGCGCGCGCCGACGAGCTGGCGCAGCTGGTTGGAGAGTCGACGCCCCATCTTCGTCGGAAGACCTGGCTCTTCGGCTTCGGTTTCGGCTTCGGTTTCCGGTTCGTCTTGGGCCGCCTCCGGCGTTTCTTGCGTTTCCTGCGTGGAAGGGGAGGGCGGAGTCACCGACTCCTGCTCGGCAGTCGGAGCCGGGGGCACAACCTCTGCGCTCAGTGGCTCTTGAGCAGCGTCGTTACATGCGCTCGAGGTGAGAATGAGGGCGACGAGGAGGAAGCGCGCGAACATGAGCCGAGACTGCCGTAGAAGCGGTGAAAGGACAATTGGTACACGCCAACCACCTGCGCCGGACGGCGCGACCCTGACTACAAACGTCCCCCCAATAGGGGGCCTACTCCTCGTCGATGCAGCCGACGATTCGGCCGATGCAAGAGTCGATGCCAGCGCAGTTGGTACGAAGGCAGCGGCTGTAGCGCTCGAGGGTGGCGTCGCTCAGCACCGCGTAGCTGCAGTGGATTTCTTGGAACGAACCTTCGCACTCCGTGTGCCGGTCCATGCACGTCGTGGCGAAGGCGTCGTAGGCAGGAGTGGGGTCGATATCGAAGGTGTCGATGTCAAAACAGGCGGCCTCGGAGTCGCCGCATTCTCGCGCCTCGAGGCAGAGCACGAGGGGCTCTCGAACCACGCTCCGGAGGGCGTCGACAACGCAGGTCTCGCCTTCGTCGCAATCGGCGCCGGCGCCGGTGGTCATGCACATCGTGCCGTAGTCGTTGTAGGCGTCGCAGTAGCGAGAGGCGAGGTCCATAGGGATCACGGGTCCCGTGTCCGGCGCTGATGCGTCGCGACCAGCGTCGGGATCGCCGCCGGCGTCAGACTCGCTTACATCGCCGAGGGCGCCGGCGTCGCTCGGGTCGCCTACGTCGCGTCCAGCGTCGTTGCGTTCGGTGTCCCCGGGCTCAGCCCCGCACGCGCCGAGGAGAAGGCAAGAGGCTAAGATCATTCGCGAATAAGATTGCATAGCTACAGGGTGCCATGTCCCTCTCACCGGGCAATGGGAGGGCCCGCCGCCGCGATGACGACGATGACATAAAAAAGTAACCCCTTTTCACGACGCGAATATGAACCATACTAAGAGGTATGGTTGTCCTCGCACTCCTTCTCTCCGGCGTCTTCCTCTTTCTGGCAGGGCTTCATGTCTACTGGGCCCGCGGCGGCTTTTGGCCGGGCACGGACGCTCAGTCGTTTTTGGAGCACGTCGTCGGGTCGTCGCCATCTGGCGCCACACCAAGTCCCGCGGCATGCTTGGCGGTGGCCTTCCTGCTGAGCATCGCGGCGTGCCTTCCCCTCGCCCTTGTGGGCTGGGTACAGCTTCCTTTCCTGAGTCTTCTCATCGCGGGTGTTCCTTTGGTCTTGATGGCTGGCTACGTTTGCGGTGGCGTGCTCTTGCTCCGCGGACTCTTTGGCTACGTGGACCACCGCGTGCGACCCGCCATTCGGAAGACTCCCTTCTTCCGTCTCAATCGAGTGCTCTATTCACCCCTCTGCCTTCTTATCGGGAGCGCGATGCTCTACCTTTCCTTCCTCGCGTGACCTACAAGAAAGCTAGCCGTGCCATGTGGCTCGAGGCGGCCCTCGATCTCCTCGAAGAAAAGGGAGAAGCGGCGCTCACCATCGCGCGCCTCTGCCGTAAGATGAGAAAGACGAAAGGCGGCTTCTATCATCACTTCGGGGATGCGGAGGGCCTGCGAGAAGCCATCCTGGACCATTGGGAAGCGGCGCACACAAGCGAGCTAATCGCCGCGGCGGAATGTGCCCCTTCCGAACAAAAGAAGGCCATCTTGGACAAGATGGCGGGCGCCGCGAACTGGGGTCATGAGCGCGCCATTCGTCGGTGGGGGTGGGCCGACAAACGAGTGCGCGCACGTGTCGCCAAAGTAGACGCGCGCCGCATTGGCTATCTGACTCAGTTCTATCCGCGCGCCGCGCCGGAGCGGCAGACGGCGCTGGCGACGCTGGAGTACGCCGCGCTCATCGGCGCCCAACACCTCTTCGACCTCGGCGATGTGGAGCGGGGTCGCGAGGGCATAGACCTGAGCGCACTCTTGCGTGAGGCGCTGAACGGAGTGCAGAAATAGGAGGACTCGCGGATCCGATGGGTTGGGTTAGTAGAGTTCCAAGAGTGTCTCCGAAGGAGCGACGTCTTCAAGCTGCAACACTTCGCGCAACACGGCATGCGTGAGCGTCACCATGAGAGCGACGTCGTGTCCGCACTGCGCGTCGATACCATCGACCTCTTCGAACTCTCTGGCTTGTGAGATTCGATCCACCTTCGCGAAACCGAGCGTCGTCAGGACAGCTTTTACGGCGTCGACGCGAGAAGTGAAGAAGTCGAACGTTGGTGATGTGGCGGGGGGGTTGGGCCAGTTGAACGCGACGCCGCTCTTGAGCAGGGCAAACTGAATGAAGCGATCTCCCCAGCTAAACACGACGAAGCCGCCTTCTTGGCCCGCAGGACGTGAATCGCTCAATTTGCGCAGAGATTCTTCGATACTCATGAGGGCACTCTGCCAGCGAAAACCACGGTCGCGATAGAGCTTTCGACGAAGGGGAGGGAGAGCTTGTGGGCCTAACCGTCACAAGATCGGCGACAGCAGACCCCGGTCTTTTAGCGATCGCTGGGGTCCGCATACCTCAGCGCACACTTTGGCCGGCCCGTAATACCTAGATCTTTCTTCGCAGGATCATGATCACACTGGCTCGATTTTTGTATAGACTGTGGCTATGCGGCTTCCTCTTTGTATCCTCGTTCTCCTCAGTGCCTGCGCACCCGTCGTCCTCGGCGGAGAAAGTGGGCCCGGCGGGCGCGAGCCGATCACGGAGTGCGAAGACGACGGCGATTGCGCTCCGGGTTCCACGTGTGAGCTCGGGATGTGTTTCGCGGAGCCACCGACGGCCTGCGAGACCGCCGAGGACTGCCCCATGGACTACACCTGCGAAGGCACCGGCAGCGAGAGCATCTGCGTGCCGCCGGAAGAGCCACCGGTGGTGGGCTGCGACGAGTGCTTCTTCCCCGACATGTGCGTGGACGACGTGTGCGTCGAAGGCGAAGAGCCCAGCCCGTTTTGTTCCCTCGACTCCGAGTGCGAAGAAGACTTCCTCTGCATCGCGGGCGTCTGCCGTCCCGACCCACGCATCGCGCGTGCTTGCACCGACGAGCTCTCCCCGGAAGCCTTCATTCCGAACCCCGAAGGCATCTGTGAGTGCGAGTTCACCGCGGACTGTCCCATCGGAACTCTCTGCATCGAGGGCGAGTGCCTTCCCCCAGAAGGCTGTATCGCCGATGACGAGTGCCCCGGCGAGATGCTTTGCGACTCCGGTATCTGCGTGCCCGAAGGAACCTGCGACGTCGTTCACCCGGACCTGTCCACGGACCCGGTCTGGAACGTCTCCAGCATGTACAACTTCCGCGAGGCCCTTCCAGGCTGGCTCGACGGCTTCCTCGATGCCGTCTCCGGACCTTTCCGATTCTTGGCCGGCGATAGCGAAGACCCAGACCTTGGGCTTCCTGGCTTCATCGAAGGCCTCATCGGCGACGCGATCCGCGGTTGGGCGGAGGAGAACCTTCCGCCTTACGTCCTGAGTGCCTTTGGCGGCATCGCGGACCTCAACGACATCCTCTCCACTTGGCTCGTCGAGGAGCGCATGCATCTCGACCGTGGCGACGAGCGCGACGAATACCGAGGTCGTAGCGAGTGGGTTCAGGTCGCCTTTGAGTACCGCGACATGATGATGGTTGGCACGCCCGAGGACATTATCGGGTGGAGCACGGAACCTGACTACTTCGACGCTCGCGCGGTCTGCGGCACGTTCAACATTGAGCAGCATGACGTTGAGATCGGCATCGGCGCTATCATCGCTTGGGTCCTCGATGTCGTGGTCTACGAGTCCTCCGATGGCCGTTACGACGACCTTGAGATGTTGGCCGACGACGTCAGCCGAGACCTCTGCCGCGAAGCGCGAACCCTCGCCGAAGGCATCTACTCCGGCGCCGGCGGTCTCGCCGAGTCGTGGTGCAACTCCACCATCGGCACCTTGGTCGACCGCATGATCATGGCGATCAACGATGCGATGCTGAACCTCGACCTTGTTCGACTCAAGGGCTTCTCGCCCATCATCGACGGCAACAACCTTCGCCCAGGCGTCTGGGAAGGCTCTCTCATCGGCGGCGACTTCGGCGGCACCTGGTCCGCCGAGCGCTAAGCTCGGTGGGGTTCAGTTTTGCGATGATAGCCTGTGTCCGATGACACAGAAGAAGTGGTACTGGTACTACAGCCGCGAGGCGATACTCAACGAGGATGCCTCGATCACTTGGGCGGACCATGATGCCAAGAACGCTCAAGAGCAGACGGCCGAGGACTTTCTCGCGAATGGCCGCGCTTCTACGAGCCTACGGTCGAGATCGTCGCGGAGATTCAGAGCGCGGTTTTGATCCGACTCAAACAGCTCGCGCGCTAAGCGCCTGGCCGCTAGATACCAGCTTGGGCGTTGTCGAGGCTGGCTTGCATCCAGCCGCGGAATCCGATGAGCAGCACCTTGGCCACGGGGTAGATCAGTGGCGAGCGAAAGCTGAGCGTGTAGCGCCAGGTGACGCGCGTGGCGTTTTCACCGACGGCATCAAAGAGCCACAGGCCGTGGGCTTTCTTGACGACGAGCCCTAGGGGCTTCGGCGGGTCGCTCCACTGGTAGCCGTGGCACTCAGGAACGCTCCACTCGGTGATGGTCTCTTCGAGCGCCATGCCGTTGGACATTCGCACCTGGCGCAGGACGTCCACCTCGAGCGGCCCCGCGCTCTTGGCTTCTTGAATGCCGGCGAAGGGTCCCTTCTTTCGGCAGTAGCGCATCAGCGCATCGTCGCGGGTGACGTGAGCGAAGACCTCGGCGCGCGAGCGCGGAATGGTCACGTGGGCTTCGGTCGTGAGGTGCATATCAGGCGTGTCCGGGAGCGCTCTCGGCCCCGGTGCGCGGAACCGGGCGGCCCATCTGGCGCAAGAACTTGTAGTGCGCTTTGAGGGCGGACCACGCCGTCGGGTAGTAGTGGTAGGGCACGCCAAACTCTTCGCACGCTTCTTTCACGAGGGGAACGATCTCGTGGAGACGGCTGTAGCTGATGAGCGGAAAGAGATGGTGCTCGGTTTGGTATCCGAGTCCGCCGAAGAAGGTCACGGGGAACCAATGCCCGTGCTGAAAGTCGGCGGTGGTCATCATCTGCTGCACGCCCCAGTCCCGCGGGTCTGGGTTCGGGATGTGCTCAAGGTTCATCGCGAGGGCGTTTTGATGGCTGAGCGCGAAGGTGCCCTGAACGAGCAGGCCAGCGCCGCCGATCATCAGCACCTGGAGCATCAGCGCCGTCGTCCACGGGAACAAGAAGTAGGGCAGGACGTACCAGAGGCTGCCGGAGATGGCCTTCATCACAAAGAAGGAGACCATCTCGCGCCACCTGGGACGCTGCATCTTTCCGTAAGGACCAAACCACCAACCGGAGAGCGCAGCGACGATGTCAGCGCCCCAAAGAACGGGAAGCGTGATGATGTAGAGGATCCACGCGTAGAAGTGCTGGAGTCCGTGCCAAAACCGGCGCGGCTGGACTTCGAACTCGCGGACGAGGGGGAAGTGCACTTCGATGTCCGGGTCGAGTTCAGGTTCGTTGGTGTAGATGTGGTGCAGAGGCACGTGCATCGCCGTGAACACAAAGGACGAGACGCCGGCGAGGTCCAAGGTGAAGAGCGCGAGGAGACGGTTGGCGCGTACGCCGCGGAAGATGCCCGCGTGCATCGCCTCATGGCCGTAGCCGCCGAGGGCGAAAGCGAGGGGGCCCCACAAGAGCGCGCACCACCACTGGCCGAAGCCGAGGGCGCCGATGGAGACGGCGATGAAGACGGCGTAGATGGCGAAGAAGCGTCCGATGAACGCGCTCTTGGCGTGATGCGAAGTGCGAGCGGCGCGACCTCTCTCGCCGTCCTTGGCGGCTTCCGCGGCGAAGTGTTCGGCGACACGCTTTTTGAGCGTTGGGTAGAAACCGTCGCCGTCCCAGTCGTAGTCCGGAACGTAGCCCTCGACATCGCCGACGTAGAACTTCTTCAGCGTCGCCCGTGGGATCTTGTCGTGAAGATGCGTGCTGTTGAAGAGCGCTGTGCAGTCCGTTCCGCGCGTCTGCTCTAAGAAGCGCCGGCCTCCTGGATGGACCGTGAGGTACGGCTCCATGTCGTAATACTTGTCGTCGATCTGCCAGAGCTTTGAGGGCTCGAGTTTCCTCGGTGGGTGCGGATCGTCCAAGGCTAGAGGGGTTAGGGCCCTATGGCTTCGGGGTCAACGCAGAGGACGAGAATGATCCCACTCGACGAGCGTAAGCCGACGTTTCTGACCCTCATAGCGATGTTGGCTGCCACGAAGACACGAACATGTCGTGCGATACGTGAAACGTTTTTCTAGTTAAGGTCCACGCGAACGAGGATCGCCCGGCTGATTTTCTGGGGTTGCGGGCGAAAGCTCAGCGCGGCCATGGACTCGATGTTCGACTCGGGGAGCCAGTAGAGAAGGGCGTCGCTGACGCGCGGTGCGTTTCTCGAACGTGGGTCACCGATCACGGTTTCGTCCGCTGTCAGCGAGTCGATGTCGACGGGATGATCGGTGGCGGGAGGAAGGTCCGCGGGGATACCGTCGACGTTTTCGTTCGAGGGCGCGGCGCCGAAGAGCGCCGAGTCCCAGGCGCGCATGAAGGCGTCGGCTTCGTCCTGCGTAAGGCCCAAGCGGAAGAGTTCCTGGCGCGTGGCAGCGCGTGCTTCGCCCACGCCGCCCTCAACGGCGCGTGAGAGCGTGAACTCTTCGCCGGCGGCGGGAACCGTCATTCGCGTAGCGTGCGTGGCCCCGCCATCCCAACTCACTCGCCAGACGGAGGCGCCTGGCCGCAGGCCAACGTTTCGAAGGACCGCGCCGCTGGCGTCGTTGCGTTCCACGGTCAAAGGCAACGCCGGTGGTGTGTCTGCGCGGAGCCGGTAGAAGAGCAGCGGCAAGCTGAGCTCGCCGTGGGTGAGGCACGCGGCGTCGTGGGTCTCGTAGAGGCCAAGCTCTTGTGTTTCGCAATAGCCATCGGTGCTGTTGCAGGGGCCGCTGTACACACGAGGCGTCGTGCATTCGCCGGGCGTGACTTCGACGTCCCAAGTGAGTGCTCCCTCAACGGGCGGGTAGTGCTCGGCGACGCTCATGCCTTCGCCGGGCACGACCTCGACGTGAAGCGAGGTGGGTGCGCCCGCGTGCACGTAGAGCACGGGCTTGTCGATGGTGAGCTCCATGTTCTGCG
>JBGCFM010000037.1:0-38535 GCA_045106895.1 Polyangiales bacterium
TCCCGCCGGCGACGGGCTTTGCTTCGAAGACGCGAACGGTGAAGCCGCGTTCGACGAGTTCGTGGGCAGCCGTCATACCAGCTACGCCACCTCCCAAAATAGCCACTGTTGTCACGCGGGGAGGGTACCAGAAAGCGTGTACGTAGACGCACAGACGGTATGGGCCACGTCGTACGGCCTCACCAGAGACAGCGCCTTACCCCAAACGGAGGGCGTACTCGCTATCGCTGCAAGAGCGCGATGAGTAGGACGATGATGATGACCGCGAAGAGGGCGAAGAGGACCGGGCGGCTCTTGCGCTCTCGTTCGGCCTGGGCGTCCTTGCGACGTTGCTGCATGGCCTCGAGCTTTGCTTCAATTTCTGCCTGCGCGATGGGGTCGACGATGTAGCCGTCTTTGAGCACGCGCTCGCCGCTCTCGAGCTGCGCGGCGTAGGTCGTGAGGAAGGCCTCGAGGCTCTCCGCGTGGGAAGGGCGCGCGTCGTCGTCGTGGAGGAACTCCAAGACCTCGCCTGTTTTGACGTCGACGACTAGGAGCTGGCCGCACCGGTCTGTTCCGAAAGGCTGCCAGTCAGCGGACCACCAGGTCGACGGCCAGTCCTCTTCGAGGGCCAGCTTGTCCATCATCGCTTGCTCTGCGGCGGACTCTTCAACCCCGAGCAATTCAAACCCGTCGTAGAAGTTCACGTCACCACGCTGTCCATCCCAGCGTGCATGCAGGGCGGCGAGAGGCCCCGTGCCATCCGTGCGTCCATCCGCGAAGTAGTCTGGTTCAACGTTCTCCGCGAACCACCGCTCGATACGATCCATGGCAGAGCTGAGCGCGCCGGAGTCCACTCGGTACATGCAAGGACACTAATGTGTGATTTGGGAACGGTAAAGGCGTTAGGAGGCGCCGTCCACAAGGAGAACCCCCGCACGCCTCCGCGATGGCGCCGCTCATGCCGCTGCCCATGGCCACGTGTGGTTTCGACGCGTTGAGCACAGCGTGCGCATTGATCGCAGGGTCGACGAGGCTCCCCACAAAGACCTCGGCCATAATCATGCGCGGAGGAGTCTACGAGACAGGCGGTCAGCCGGGAAGAAACGAATCGAGCTCGTCTCGCTGAACGTTCTCCTCGAGTTCCATCAGCGTCGGCAGCTCCGCGACCATGGCGCTCACGCTCTTCTCGGTCTCGGCGTCACTCTCGACGACGCGAGAGCGCCCGGCGCCGAGCGCGACGACACCGACGGTTCCGTTGTGCATGAAGGGGTCGTGGACGGCGACGATGCCTTCCTCGTCGTCGCGGAGGAAGTCGCAGATGCCGCGGGAGGTCGCCAAGTGTTCGACGAGATCTCTGGCGTTTTGGCTAAAGAGCAAGCTTGCTTGGTGGAGCACCCCGTCCTCGTAGTAGAAACGAAAAAAGGACGGCTGAAGGCCGAAACCACGCAGCCGGACAAGCGCTTCTCCATAGCTCGCGCCGGCATGCGCATCGACCTTTGCGAGCCACTCGTTCATGCGCGGCTGCAGTGAGTCCACGTCGATAAAGCCGGTGCACTGCGCCCAGTCCTCGTAGTCAGAGGCAGGCTTCCTTGGCGCTTTCAAAAACTCTTCGACGCGCTGGCGGGTGATTTGGCAGCGAGTCAGGACGCAGTAGGGCTCGGACATATTGCAAGGGTGTCACGGGTGCAGACCAGGGTCGAGTCACGTGACTTGGCCGTTGGTGTTCGAGTAGGGTGTGGCCGATGTTCTCGAAGAACGCGCCCCTCGCGCTCGCCCTAATGTTCGCCGCGTGCGCGGACGCTTCGCCCGCAGTCGAGGGGGAAGCTCCGGCTTCGGAGCCGGGGGTCGCGGCGGCGCCGCCAGAACCGGGGGCGGCGTCGGAGCAAGAAGCAGAAGCCATGCCGGAGCCAGCCGTCGAGCCCGAGGAAGCCGCGGAAACACGTTGGACCTGGGCGGAGATGATGCTTCAAACGCGAGGCGAAGCGCGAACGCTCGTGGCGCGCAACAGCGCCGAGGAAGGAACGATTCGTTTCTTCTCCGTCGAAGGGTTCACGTCCACAGTCTGGCTCGAGATTCAGGAAGATCCGTTTCGAATCAATGCCGGCGGGGAGCGTTTTCTGGACCGCCCAGTGGTTTTCCGTGAGCGAGAATACCGCGTAGAGCACAACTGCGACGGCGACTGGGCCCCCCTCGTCGAGCTCGACTCCCACGGTCAACAGGTCGGCGATAGCCCGTCGGCGAGCACGGTCTTGGAGCGACTTGGGCCAGAGTGTTCCGTCCGCTGGGGAATCGAACTTCAGCCGGGGGAGCGACCCGCAGCCAACGGTGAGCCGGCTTCGCGTATCGACAGCTCCATCAACTTCGAGTGACTGCGACGATGACGCAAAAGCCGCCCTACGAAGCGACCTGGGGCGCGGACGTTCTCGACGACGAGGACTGGTCGCTGATGATGTCAGCGTATGGAGACGGCACGGCGACGCGTGAGCTCTTGAACGGAGTCCGAACGACCGGCGAAGTCAGCGCCGCGCTGGCTCAGCATCTGCTCTCCGCCGTCGTGCACCAGAGCACGCTCTTTCCCGTCGCCGAACCCGTCGCGCGTTTCCTTCTGCCGATCTGTCAGGCTCGAGCGGAGCTTCTCAGGGCTCTCGAGCCGTTCTGGCGTGAGTGGCTGGAGGGCGTCGACGTTGTGGAGGTGGAGTACGAGGTGGCGCCGGCGATGCGCGATGAGGCACTTGAGGCAGTGCGCGCGTGCGCGGGTGATGAAGACGCCCTTGAGGGTCTTTACGAGGACGTGTCTCCAGGCTCGCCCATGTCTGTGCTGCACAACTACACGTATCAACAGGCGGCGTTGGTTCGCCCCGTCGTTGTTGCGCTATTGCCGAACGGATAGACGGGCCGCGCGAGAGCGTTCATGTCCGCTCGAAGCGCTTCTGCCATGCGAGAGTTTGAGCCGCATCGAAGTGTTCATGATGGAAACCGAGTCGCCTTGGAAATACAAGACGGTGCGCAGGAGTGCGTATACGTCGCGGTAGGGCTCAAGACCCGGAGATGACTTCGTCTTGTCTCCGATGCGAGGGCGTGGCCCCGCTTGAACCATCACGCCGGATCCAACCTCGGCGGCATGGGCCGCGGAAAGAACAAGTCCACTCCGAAGGAGAGCCGCAGCATGGGGTCGCCGAAGTTGTTGAAGGCGAACTCGTCGGCGTCTTGTCCGTCGTAGGTGTCCACTTGCGCCAGTGCTAGTCGTGCGCGCCAAAGGCGGTGCGAAGCTGCATCATTTGCCCTGGTGAAGGGTGCCCGGTGAGCCCGACTCGCATGGAGATGTTCGTGCCGCCGGCGCCCCATGGCCACCACATGCCGTAGACAACAAGCTCGTCGATGGGCGGCGCGGAGTAGAGCATCTGGTCCGAGCGCACGCCGCCTGTAGCCTCCGCCACAGCGCCCACGACGGCGGGAGCGGTCTTCACCGTGAGGTTAGTCCAGTGTTCGGGGAAGAGCGCTTCCACGAGACCACGTGCCTCGTCGACGTGTGCAAAGGAGAAGGTCGAAGCGACGCACTCGAAGCGCCCATCCCAGCTCCAGCCGTGGGCGACCCACTCTTTCGAGAATCGACCTAGCTCTACAAACAACTCGTCTTGCGTACGCACCACGAAACTCTACACAAAAGCCGATTCGAGTCGCGAAGAATCATCGCGATTTCGCGCACACCTACTATTGGGCTTCAATCGCTCGCACTGCGACTATACTGCGCGAGTATGAGTGAGTCCCCAATAGCGGCCGTGCAGGTAGCGTGCTCTCCATTTTCGGAACTCAGCGTGGTCACGCTGCACGACCTGCTTCGCCTGCGCTCGGATATTTTCGTTGTGGAGCAAAAGTGCATCTACGCCGACATTGACGGCGCGGACGCCCTCGCGGATACGCTCCACGTCATCGGCTACGACGATGAACGAATCGTGGCCGCTGCACGGGTGCTCGGCCTAGCCTCTCAAGGAAGCGCGGACGATCCGGTCCGCATTGGACGCGTCGTTGTCCACCCCGACTACCGTCGTCGAGGATTGGCGCGCGCGATTCTCTTGCGTTGCCTCGACGAGATCCGAAACCGTCGGCCCGGCGCCGTCGTGATGCTCAGCGCTCAGGTTGTCGCCGTGTCGCTCTATGAAGGCGTCGGCTTCGAGTGTGTCTCGGGGCCCTACGACGAAGACGGAATCGAGCACATCGACATGCGCCTCGACCTCGGCGCCTGAGCCTATTCTTCTTCGCCGCACGGCGCTCGGCTGGGCAGCGCGCTCTGGTGCACCCACTGGTCGTTTTCGGCGCTCCACATGTACATCACGTGGGCGTCGCTTTCGCTTGTGCACTCCCGAGTCTCATCGGACCAGTCGCTGCAGGTTCGAATACGTAGATCGATGTCGGGGTGCTCATCGTTGTTCTCGTCGCCCCACAGAACCGTACTCCGAAAGTACACCGCGCCGCCTCCGCTCTCGAGTGTTCGAACATCGAGAGCCGTGCTCATCGTCGGTAGGTTGAAGATCATTTGGTAGCGGCGCGTGAGCGGCCCGACGCCGCAGACTACCGCGTCGACGAGCTCGATGACGACTTGGTACTCCATCGCCCCATCGGCATCGAAGTCCTCGATACTCTGGGCTTTGATCACGATGGCCGTCGCCAGATCTTCACCGCCCACGGCGATGTCGTTGTACGTCGGCACCGGCTGATAAGGCACTCTTGCGGCGCCCACGCGAAAAAGTGAGCCGTCGGCGTGCTCAAGAAGCCAGACCTCCGTGTGCATCTGGTCTTCCTCCCCTGATTCTCCAGGAGCCAGGAATGACACCAACGAGATGACCTGGTCAGCGTCTGGGACGGCGAATGGGCGCCCATGCAAATGAAGCGGCGCGGGCAGCCCCAGGGCTCGAGACAAGCGGATGATGCCTGCGTGGTTGATTCGCCCTTCGATGTCGACGCGCGCTTCGGGGTTCGGAGCTGTGAGGAGCGGCGCTCCTTGGGGAGCGGCGCCAGTTTCTTCGCTGTCCGCCGCCGTTTGGACTTCGGTTGCTTGGCCGCTTGGATCGGCGACCTCTCCCAGTTCCGTCGTCTCTGGCCTCTCCGGTTCTGCCTCCGGCGGTGCCGTTTCTTGCGTCTCAGCGGCAGCGGGCGCTTCCGCGGCGATGGGTTCAGAAGCCGTCGGTTCAGGAGCGGGGGCGGTCTCGCCGCACGCGAAGAGCAGAAGGAGAAACGAGAGTCCAGATCGCATGGCGAGACGGTACCAGATCTCCGCGTCGCCCTCGTCTACGAAGAAAGGATTCGCCGCCCATCAAGGCGCCGCGCCGGTTTCAACGGCCTCGACCTCGCCTCTCGCTTCGGCGACCTTTAACGTTTCGAGGACCTGAGAAAATGCGTTGTCGTGGAGGTCATCGATGAGCGCTTGGTTTTGGCGCAGCCCATCGCGCGTTGGGTCGAAGGTGACACCGACCTCCTCCGAGCTCCCCGCGTCGACGGTCCCTGTGCAAACGACGGAATCTGCGTCGAAGTCGTAGAGGTAGGCATGACCGCGGACGATGCCAGGGATGAATGAAGTGCCGTCGTGCACCGGCGCGCGATAGGCGTCCGTGACGATCACAAGCTCCCAGTCGAGACGCCCTCGCCAAGACGCAAAGAACGCGAACGGGTCCGCCTCGCCGCCGCTCTCCCAATGCCCGGCTTCAAGGCGTCGTTCAACGCCGGAGTGAAGGCGGGAAAGGATCTGCGCGCGTTGGCCGCGGTAGCCGACGCTGCGTGCGATCATCCCGAGTCGGTCGGTCCCGTTGTCGGCGCCTGGCCGGGTGTCTCGCCGAAGGTCGTAGCCCGGCGCGAGCTGGTCTCGCTCCATGAGGATGCTGTGCACGTCGAAGTCGACATCGTCCATCGCCGGCAGCGCGCGAGGACAAGCGCCCGCGCCAGGCTGAAGCGCTTCGGCGGCCCGAAGCGCTGCGATGCGTTTCGACGTGGACTCCTCGATCCCAGCGGCGATCTCACTTTCAAGAGACTGCAGCCGCGCTCGATCCTCGACGCTGAACCCTTGGTCTCCGCCGCCGCACGCCGCGAGTGAGGCGGCAACAATACAGGCTGCAACTGCACGTACCGACGCGGCTACAGTTCCGGTCGATAGCGTCATAGCCGGAGCATGGCATCGATCGTTTCGGGAGCGTAGCGGCGATTCGAGCTAGGCATGTCGCGCCAAGAAATCGAGAGTGGGCGCGAGGAACGTCTCCGGCGCATCGACGTGGGCGAAGTGGGAAGCGTTCTCAAGCCAGTGAAATTCTGCGCTTGGGATGGCGGCGCGAAGCTGCTCACCGACCCTCGCAGGAACCATCGGATCTTTGCGGGCGTAGAGAAGCAGGAGAGGCACGGGGAAGGGCGAGTGCTGTGGCAACGCCAACAGAAAGTCCTGCATGGCGAGAGGAGACATGGTCTCGCCCAAGTATTTGATAAGTCCGGCTGCCCCGTTCGCGCCACGCAGCGGCTCTGCGTAGTGCCGCGCCTCTTCCAAAGACTTGAGCGTCTCGTCGTAGTAGTGGACGTTCTTGTGCACCCAGCGCATGGGGTCGTGGCGAATGTAGCGGGACAAGAGCTGAGTGACTCCGGGCGCGGCCAACGCAGCGCGCAACGCCCACAGGCGTTTCAACGGAATGCCCGGCGAGTGCAAGTTGACGAGAGCGCTCATCGCCGAGGCATCACGCATCGCCCAGCGCATGGCGAGGTACCCGCCCATGGAGTTCGCGACGACGGGACAGCCACGAATAGCGAGGGCTGCCTGAACCTCCGCGAGGAACGTGCCGAGGTTGTGCGCTGAGTAGGGGGCGTCCTGAGGCGCGTCGCTGCGGCCGTTGGCTGGAAGATCCACCGCGTAGCAAGTGTAGCTCTTGCCGAGCTCCCCGAAGACGTAGCGCCACGAGTAGCTGCTCGTCATCAGTCCATGCACCAAGTAGAGCGGGGGGCCGCTACCAAAGACGCGCACGTGCGCGTTCATCCTAGCGAAGACCTTCGATTCAAGTGCGAGGTCCCTGCCCTCTGTTTCGAAGAAGACATGGGGCTTTCGAGGGAGCTCCGGCAGTTCATCGAAGCGCGACTGCTGAAACGGTTTCGGCATTCGCGCAACCTAGCACTCGCTGACTGAAAGCCGTGTCGGCGATGTTCTCGCTCAACAAGACGTGCTGCGTGCCAACTGCTAAGCTCCCGCCCGATTGGGACAGAGACACAAACGAGCGCAGCGGTGTGAGCGCTGTCGAATGCACGTGGGCGACTGTCTTTGTGAGCACATCGTGCCGCAGGCGCTGTCGACCCGTCTTGCCTTGGTCATGCACCACCGAGAGGTGCGCAAGTCGAGCGCGACGGGTCCCCTCGCGCTGGCCGCTCTGACCAACAGCGAGCTCTATGTGCATGGTCTGCGCGATGCGCCCCTCGACCTCGCTCACCTCCACGACGAAGGGCGGCGTGTGCTGCTGCTCTTCCCGCGAGAGGGCGCGCGCGTGCTCGACCGTGGCCTCATGGAGGAAGACCCTCGCCCCATCACCTTGGTGGTGCCCGATGGCAACTGGCGTCAGGCGAGCCGAGCGGGAAAACGCATCCCCGGACTCGAGCGCGCGGAGGCCGTCACGCTGCCTTCGGGGCCGCCGACAAGGTGGGGCGTGCGGCGGGAAACGCATGCCCTCGGACTTGCGACGTTTGAGGCCATCGCCCGCGCCTTTGGCGTTTTGGAATCGTCGTCGGTGCAGAACGAGCTCGAGTCGCTCTTCGATCGCATGGTGGCTACGACGCTGGCGACACGCGGAGAGCCCTCGGTGGACGCAGATCCTCAGGAAGCTTCGGCGCCGCTTGAGGTGCTCTACGCCGACGATCATCTCGTCGCGATTCACAAACCCGCCGGTCTTCTGGTGCACCGCGGCTGGGGCAACGACGAACAGCCCGCCGTGCAACGCCTGCGCGATCAGCTCGGACGATTCGTCTATCCGGTTCACCGACTTGACCGAGCGACGAGCGGGGTCTTGCTCTTCGCGCTCTCGTCGGAAGTTGCCCGTGACATGCAGGTGCTTTTCCGGGAACGCAGCGTCGACAAGACCTATGTCGCGCTGTGCCGCGGAACTCAAGAAGTAGGCGTCGTGGACTACCCCCTCGCGAAAGAAAAGGGCGCGGAGAAGCGGCCGGCGCGTAGCACATTTCGACTCCTCGGCGCCTCAGGTCGGTACGGCCTCTACGAAGCGAAACCAGAAACCGGACGCGTGCACCAGCTGCGCCGTCATCTCAAACATGTCTCTCACCCCATCATCGGAGACACGCGCTACGGGAAGGGAGAGCACAACCGGCTCTTTCGCGACGAGCATGGCTTTCATCGCCTCGCGCTCCACTGTGGCCGCCTCGCCTTCACTCATCCACGCACCGGCGTCTTGCTGTCCATTCGCGCGCCGCTCCTTGGAGACTTTGCCCAGTTGCTGACGACGCTGGGGCTCGAGCCACCTCTCTTCGACAAGCCTGGCTAGGGGCCCTCGCTTTCGGGGATGCAGCGCGGTCCGCTTTCGAGGGTGCACACGGCTCCGATGCGTTCGCAGTCGAACTCGTACTCTTTCCCGCCGTCGCAAATGACCGCGACGCCGTCTTCGCAGCGCCCGCGATCGTCTTCGGAACAAGCGGGCTCAGGGATCCCGCAGGTGGCTTCACCTCCTGGCGGTACGAAACACCGATAGTCCGGGTCGGCCCAGTCGCATTGGAACGAGCTTTCGCTGCCACCCACGCAGTAGATGATCTCCGTGCCGTCATCGCTGCACGTCGTCTCGCTGCATGATGTGATTGGTGAGTCGACGCAGACGGTGTCGCAGGTCTTTCCGCTCTCCGCGCAGTTGGTTGCAAAAGGCACCACTTGCGCGCGGATCGGACACCAGAGAAAGACGTCTCCTTCGCATGCAAACTCATCGCGGCCGCAGGGGGCGGCGCCGGCCAAGGAGCAAGTTGGCGGATCCTCCGACTCTACACAGTTCAAGCCTTCGGCGGCACAGTCGCGGCGCTGCGCGAAACCATTGCTTTCGCACCCGACGAGCACGTCTCCGTCGCAGCGTGACTCGGTGCATTCCTCGTCGCCGCGGATGCAGGCTTCGTAGGCGTCGCAGGTGGTGGCTTCCAAGAGACACGGGACCACGCTCGCTGCGCGGGCACGCGTCGCTTCGGAGATCTCCGAGATCCAATCGTCCTGCGTATAAGTAGACATGCAGTTGCTAAGGGGTGGGCGGCGGTCCGGAGGCTCGCACGCCGAGCGGAAGGCGCAGATCGCCTCCCCGATTTCGGAGGCGCTTAGAATACGCCCGGGGGTGCCCGCGTCGAGTCCGGCAGCGTCGAGTCCGGCAGCGTCAAGATCCGCGTCTCCGCCAACACCGGCGTCTCCGCCAGCCGCGTCATCGCTGCTGCCTAATCCGTCGACGAGCGCGTCGCGGTTGGCAGGTGCGTCGTCGCCGGCATCGTGATCCACGGCGTCGCTCGACGCGTCGCCTACTGGGTCGCGGGACTCTGCGCAGCCAGCGCCCAGTACGACCAGGAGGATCCATGGGGAGAGACATGACGGTGGACGCATGCCGACAACGTAGCGGACGGAAGCCGAGAGACAATGCCGAGGACAGGGGACGCGGCGAGCGTTGAGCGGGTGGTACGCCCGACACTTGAGTCGCGACTGGCCTCGGCGGAGTCCGAGGGCGTCGCCGCATGTTCATGGGTGTCGCCCTCGTCGCCGTCGCGCTCCTGGCCCCCGCTCTGGGCGGAGCGTTCTTCGGGCAGGAGGGTTTTGCCATGGGCTGCGGTCTGCAGCTCCTCCTCCTCGTCCTCATGGCGGTGCACAGTGGGGCCATCTGCCGCCGACGTGGCGTTGGTGGAAGGTGATAGCGTTCGTTACACCCATGACGAACCAAGAGCTTCGACATCTGCTCAGCCGCGCTCGGCCAAACCTCATCCTGCGCTCTTGGAGGATGAGGTCGCGTCGTTCGAGGCCAAGCACGGCATTGCTCTTCGTAGCGAGTATCGATCAATCTCTGGGTAGAGGTCGGCCACGTTTCGGGCGTGGTATGTCGCCGCCCCTCACCTTTCGCGTGTGACCTATTCGCACAGGTCGATCACCTCGACCTCTGTTGTTCCGCCTCCGCTACTGCCCTCGCTAAAGGCGGCGCGGATCTCGCCACCCACGAGCTCTGCGTGAGCGAAGGTGGCGTCATCGAACTCTACGGGGAGAGTCGTCGGGGCGAGTGCCGCGTCGAAAGGTTGGTAGATGACCGTGTTCGAGCTGCACGGAAGCGTCGTGAGCACGAAGCCGCCGGAGTCGTCTGTGGCCAGTTGGTGGAGAGTTCCCTCCGCGATGGGAGCCGACGCGGTGGACGCGTTTCCGAGCGCGTTTAGCGTGTGGACCATCGGCGCGCTGCCATCGTAGGCGAGGAAGAGACCGTTGCTGGAGTAGTCGAGGGCGACATTTTTGGCCATCGGAGCGGCGGCCACGGTCGCGAAGAATCCGCTCGCGGGAGTCCCGGCGTCGTCGAAGTGGAGAGTCCCGATGTTTGAGCCCTCGGTCCATGCGAGGACCCATCCGTTCGCTGTTCGTGCCGCCGCGACGGTGGGTTGCATGTGGCTGATGGAGATGTATCGAGACGCGTAGACAGTACCCATCGGCGGCACCAGGAACATACGCAGAGAGGGTCGGCCAGCGCCGTCCCAGTCAATATAGGAGATCAATGTCTCGGTCCCGTTCACGGCGATGTCCAAGGAGAGAACTTCGTCCTCAGGGATGTTTACGACCCGCGGCGGCGCCGCGAAGTTCGCATCGGCGTCGAGGGTTGCGTATGAAATCGAACCCGAAGCATTTAGCCATACGAGGGCGTTGCCATCGCGCGCGAGGAACTCGCCGACGCCTTCCACAAGCGGGGTCTCGCTCGTCGGTGTGTCCGTCGCGTCGATGGTGATGCGAGTGAGCCGACGCGGTCCAACGCACTCGCGGCAGAGCTCATGAACGAGCACGTGGGAGTCAGCGCCGTCTGCGAGGAAGGCGACGGGCTGGCGGAGTGGATACATGCCGTACGAGATCACTTCAGGAGTGCCAGCGAGGCACTCGCAGCCCGCCATCGGCGAATCGTTGCAAGTTGCCGGGACAGGCGCGATGCAGCCGCCATCGGGGCCGGCATCGGGGGTGCCTGCGTCGTCGACGCTGCCATCAAAGAAGCCGCCGTCGTAGTCAGGACCACCGTCGACGAAACCTGCGTCGACGAGTGGGCCTCCGTCGAATGAACCTGCGTCGACGGGCGGGCCTCCGTCGAATGGCGGGCCTCCGTCGAATGGAGGACCGCCGTCAAATGGTGGACCAGCGTCGTAGTCTGCGGCGTCTTGGCCGGGGCCTGAATCCTGGGCCGAAGTACCACCGTCCGTTTCAGTTGTGTCGAGAACGGGAACATCGACAAAAGAGGAGTCGCTCTCGGGGGCTGCGTCCGGCTCTTCGTTTCCGCTATCCACGCAAGCGACGCACAGGATGAGAGCAAAGGCGAGGTTCTTCATGCTGCGAACCTAGGTCAACGAAGCGCCGCCTCCAACGTCGGAGAATTCAAAACGTTCACCAGCCAGTGAACACTCCGTCTGGATCAGAGCCCAAGAGCGATGCCTACGCGCGCCGTGGGAAACCAGTTCTTCACGACTTCGCCTTCTTCGTCCCGGGCACGAAAGAGGGGCAGATTGGCTTGAACAAAAAGCTCCAAGCGACTGCGCGTGGTGCGGAAGAGCTCAACGCCACCGCGCATGCCAACGAAGAGCCCTGTTCGGTTCGCCGAGTCGCGCCGACTTGGGTCGCTCGCGAGGGGTCCTCGCATCCACTGGTGCTCCAGGCCGAGCTGCAGTCCGAGGAATCCACTGGCTGCCGCGTCGGAACTGAATGCATATCGAACATCGAAGGCGACGTCGCCGACGACCATGAGCGCGAGGGACTGCGGGACCGCCGAGGTGCGCGTGGCGACGGCGACATGAAGCGCGAGGCTCCACTGGGCATGCTCCCGTCGGTAGGCGAAGCCAAAGCCCGTGGCGCTGTAGAGCTCTCCTTCGATGAGACCGAGGAGCTCGAAGACTTCCAGGGACCAGAGCGAGTTGCCTTCTCGTTGCAGCCGGCCGAGGGCGCCGCTCAGACCTTGGTCTTCGCTCGGTCGCCTCAAACGCTGCGGGTCGTTGTGCAGCAGAATGGTGACGAGCTCTTCGATCGCGAGCTCGAGGGAGTCTTCTACTTCAAGTCGGTGGGGCACCGCGTCGTCGATTCGGCCTGTGAGCCAGCGCCGACCTTCGAGAGTGAAGAGCTCGACGTGCATGCGCGACGTGCAGTCGGGTTGCGCGACTTGGTGGCTTGCGTGGCGATCCACTTCCAAGCGGACCAATCGAGCGAGGGCGTCTGCTTCGGAGGCGCTGCTGACGCTCACGCAGGTCGGAATTCGCCCGAGAACTCCGGCGCTGGGCTCACCACCCGACTGAGCGAGGGCGGGCACGGCGAAGGCGCAGAGCGCAGCTGTGAGAAGGACCCGCACGTCACCTCAGCAATCCGATTTGCACGACGCCGGCGGGTAACCACGCGTTGATAGCGCCGTTGCGGTTCTCGGAGTCGAAGCCGTAGGCCGGCAGCAGCGCTTGGAGTTCCACAAAGAAGGAGAGCGCACTGGCGCGCATGACCTCGTAGCCGACGACGAGGTCGAGGTTGAGACCGCCGCCCACGAGGCCCTCGTCGGAGCCGCCGGAGTTTCCAGGAAGGATTCTGTAGCGGTGAATCTGAAAGCTCGCGCCGCCGCCTCCATAGAGTGATGCCGCTGCCTCCGGTGATGTGTAGCGGAGAAAGTGGAGCGCCGCCGTCATCCCGAAGGTGTAGTCTGCGTGTCCTCTTCCGGACCCCGATACAGACTGACGCGAGGTGCCGACGAGCATGCCTAGGTATGCGTCGAGCGCCCAGGCGCGATACGTCGTTCGAGCGCCGGCTTCGAGGGCGAGGGGCGCGCTGATGCGAAACGTGTGTTCGGCAGCTTCATCGGCGGAGCGCGCCGTGGGGAGCAGGCCCATGATGATCTGCGTTCCAATGGAGAAGCGCACCTGTGTTCGTCCCCGTACGCGGCGCATCGCCTCTTCGGAATCCGCACGAAGCACCGTCCGCCGGCTGAGTGTTTCTTCGAGGGGCTCGTCGTTGAGCAGCGCCGCTGTGAGTCGCGCTGCGAGGGCCGGAAACTCATCCACTTGAACGCGGTCGACCTTCTCCTCACGCGCGGTTCCGTCGTAACGCGCGAAGGCAGTCCACCCCTCCGGCAGCGGGTAGAGCTGTACGACGAGGTGCTGGGCGCAGCCTTCCTGGACAGCTTCGAACCCAGGCATATGCGTCACCCGGTACTCGATAAGGCGACGCAGGTAGTGCGGCGGAACGAAGATGTTTCGGCGTGGCGGCGGCGGGCGCTGCGCTTGTGGTTGTGGCGCTACGCGAGCGGCGCGCCGTGGTGGTTGCGCATGGACGACGGGAGGCTCGAAGTCGTCGTCCTCGTCGAAGTCGTCGTCCTCGTCGAAGTCCTCATCCTCGTCGAAGTCCTCATCCTCATCCTCGTCCTCGTCGAAGTCCTCGCGTTCTTCGTCGAGTTCGTCCTCTTGAAGGTCCTCCCCGTCGAGGTCCTCCTCCTGGTTTCGCGCCGCGGCTTCTTCCTCATGCGCGCGAGCCTCTGAGTTTAGATCCGCCCAAGACCGGAGCTCCACCTCCACACAGACAGACGTCTGCGCGTTCGCGCTTCCTAGGCCAAACATACACGTGGCTCCTGCGAGTGCAGCGATTCGTTTCAACATCACACCCTCCTTTGGCGAGGGCGGATGCAAAGCACGTGCCCTAGTGCGCCCTAGCGGTCTTCAGGTGTTCTTCAGCGACACGTGCCGATGTGTGTGGTTCGTCGCGCACGCGTGTGCCGCTGATGTGTTGCTCCTGGTAACGGGTGTGTTGCCCGTCGACTCAGCGCCGCGTCATCATCCATGCGAGCCAAGTGAAACCAAGCAGCTGACCTAAGTTTCGGTCCGTGGCGATGGGAGCGCTTCGCAGTTTTTGAATCGGGTGAATACCAAACGTGTTTCGAAGCCGCTGCTGTGTCCCCTCGTCGATGCCGCTCATGGCTAGTCGGGCGTGTCCGCTTGAACGCAGCGCGCGAATCGTTGCGTTCTGAACGCGGGCGCGCTTGAGGACATCCTCGATATCGTGCTGCAGAGCGCCGGGGATGCGGCCGCGAATAAGCAGCACGCTCCCGCCCCGGACGCTCAACACGAAGAGCTCATTGCCGCGGGAGATCACCAGAAACAAGAGCCCCACGAGGACCAAGACAATGAGCGGCAGCAGCAGCGGCACGCTGCTGTTTAGCACGACGCATGAAGCTGCGCCATCGCCTGCACTCTAGAGTGAGTCAGCGTCGGCGTAGAGACCTCGGCACGAGCGTGGACCTCGCGGACCTGGCTCGCGACGAGCCCTAGATAGGCGATTGACATCCGTTGCTGCCGTTCGCACCTGTGCGGGGTGGGCTTCTTCAACCGTCGGCGAATCGCGAAGCGCGCGGCCATCGTCCAAGAGATGCGCGAAGCCCTTGCAGAGGGTGACTTCGACACCGTCATTGCGGGCCTAGACAGCCTGCCATGGGCAAACGCTATGACACTTCGAGAGCGAATGCTCATTGAGTGGTTCATTCGGGAGGCGCCCGCTTTTGCTCATGCGCTTTGGGTGAAGGGTCAAGTCTTCACTCGATCGTTCCATTTGTGGATTCCTGTCCTCACGGAGCTCATTGAGCACGGCGACCTCGATCCAAACCTCGCCATTGATCAAGCTCAGTGGTTCGGCGGCGTAAGCCGAACCGAGGTTCCTTTCGCCATCGTCCAAATGTTGCTGCGCAGTGGGCGACGTGATGAAGCCGTCGAAGTGGGCACACGATGGCTGCGTGACCCCCTCGAAGTTCAGGCTCTTTTAGTTGCCACCACTACAGGCGACGAGCAGCGACGCGCTCTCGATGCAATGGAGGCCGCCGTCGGAGACCAATCGAATATCGGCGAATCCATCACCTTTGAGACTTGCCGCGCCCTCTGCGACCACGAACTACCCCTCAGCCTTTGGGGCGGTCGTCATTCGTCGTTGAACTCGACGCTCATTCAAGAAGTACCTCGCCGTACCAACGCGCGTTCCTCTCGTACACTGTTCCTTGTTCGCGCGATCAACGAAGAGTGTGTCTTCTGGGTCTTCGTTGCGGCATGCTCCCCTCAACAGGCAGCTGAAGTCGCCGCGGCACGTCTCGGACTTAAGGTTGAAGTCGACGCTACCAAGGCGCTGTACGAAGTCGAGCCAGGTCGCTCCAGGCTTTGTATTCCTGCGCACGCGAGCGTGGGCATTGTTTCCCGCAATATCTCCGGCATCGGTGAGCGCGACGCTTTGGACTACACAGGGCTGAGCGACGTACGGAACTTCCACGACGCTCTCGATCCCAAGCGTGAGATCACGATGCGAAGGGCTCATGAACGGGACCTTACTTGGCCCGGCGACTTGGCGTGGCCCAAACCGCGCCTCGGCGCGTGGCTCCCAGCGCCTTACAACGCTGCCCTCGCGACAGGGCTCTTCAAGTGAACGCGGTCGTCTGGGATGGCTGTCCAGAATCAGGAACTCGACGAACCCTAGACTTCGAAGCGCAAGCGCAGTCCCGCGAACACTTGGCGTGTCTCGGGCACAAACCAGTTGCGAAAACCTGGCCGCGCGATGAGCGGGTCCGTGACGAAGCTGCCGCCGCGCATCACCCGGTGTTTTCCGTCAAAGTACGGCTTCGAGTAACCGGCGTAAGGATGCGCCACAAACCCTGGGCGCTCTTCGAAGGTGCACGCGCACCACTCCCAGGCCTCGCTCGTGCCTTCGAGCCCTTGGCGCGCGGCGAGCTCCCACTCGACCTCGCTCGGAAGTGTTGCGCCGGCCCACCGCGCGTAGGCGCTCGCTTCGTACCAAGAGACTCCCCAGACCGCTTCGTCCGACCTAAGAGGGCGCGCGCCTTCCGGGGCTAGCAGCAGGTAGCCAGCGCCGGCGCGTTTCCACGGTCGCGGCATCTTCTCTTCGAGGGTGCGGGCGAAGGCCCAGCCGGCGTCGCACCAGAGTGACTCTGTGTTGTAGCCTTCGTCTTCCATGAACGCGGCCCACTCGCCGGCGCTCACCGGTCGGTCCGCGAGGACGAAGTCGTCGATATGCACCTGCATCGGCGGCTGCTCGTTGTCGTAGGCCTGAGGCCCCTCGCTGCCGAGAGTGCCTTGTCCGCGATAGCGCGTTCGGCTCCTCGACTTGGCGTGAAGTGCTTCGGCTTCCATGTCGGCGTGGTCGTCGTCGCTTTGTGCGGTGAGTCCCAGGGCCAAGACCAGGTTCATCGTCTCGCGATGTTGATGCTCATGGCACGCCAAAAACCAGTCGAGGTAGGCGGCGCCAAGCTCGCTCTCTTCGACGGCGCTCCACGCGCTCTGAACTTCGTGGCGTACGGTTTCCAGATACGCGAAGAGCGTCTCGCGCTCGTACCCCTCGGCACGAAGGGACTTGGCGCGTCCGTCCTGGGCGAAGCGATGTGCGTAAGGGGCCGAGTACTGACTCTCGCCGGCGCAACGCTTCAGCGTCCAATGGGCTTCGGTGAATGCGACGTGACCGAGGTGCCAAGAGATCGGCGAAAACGCCGGGTCGGGCCAAGCGCACATCACCTCGTCCGGGAGCGCCCGCGCAAACGCGAGGGTCTTACGTCGCGCGTCATCCATGAGAGGCGTCCGGCTCATGGGGACCGCGTGACGCCTTGGGCGTCGATGGTCGCGTAGCCTCCATCGCCCACGGGAAGCCAGTCATCGTCGTCCAGTGGCTCCGACGCAAAGCAGCCACCGCCGGGCTCCTCGCGGGAGAAGAGCGTTGGCGTCTTCGCGCCGTTCAGTCCGGTGCGAAGCGCATGAACGCGTTCGCCGTCGCTCACCATCAGCACCAAGAGAGCGCGCTCGCCTTCAAGGGCCCGCTCCGCTCCGGCGACGGACGCGTGAAGCGCGTCCTTGATGCTCGCGCCGGCGAGGTGCGCGTCCATGAAGAGCGCGAACATATGTTCGGAGTCCGACGAACCACGAATCAGCGCGAAGGCTTCATCGCCGAGCTGCTGTTGAACGCGCCGCATCACGCCGCCGCGAAAGCCATTGAGGTAGCCGTTGTGCATGAAGGCGATATTGCTGTGCACAAAGGGCTGCGTATTGCTGAGCCCCGCGCCGATGCCTGGCGTGGCGCTTCGAACGTACGCGAGGAGATGCGAGGAGCGGACCTGGCCCCCAAAGCCACGAAAGTTCTCGTCGGACCACATCGGCAATACGCTGCGGTATCGCGCGGGCTCCGGGTCCTGGCCGTTGTACCAAGCCAGCCCAAAGCCGTCGGCGTTCATCAACGCCTCGTCCATCATCTTGGGCTTGTAACTCTGCACCTCCAGGCTGTGCGGCGTGCCCACCACCTGCTCCAGAAGTGTGCGAGGAGTTCCAACGCGCGCGTAGAGACGACACATGACGAACGTTATCGGGCGGAAGGTGAGCCTCGTCAATCCGGGCGTTGAAGCTGGTACGGCATAGGTAGGGAGAGGCGCGGGAAAACCATGGAGGCCTAGCCAGAGCGCGCTACGCTTCCTCGTGGCTTTTCGCGACGACAACGAGGCGCTTCAAGCGAAGGTGCAGAGCCTCCAGGAAGAGCTCGACGGGGCGAAGGGGACCATCGCGCATCTGCAAGGCGTGGCTGATTTTGCGCGACCTGAACTCCTAGCGAGTCGTCCGCGTGGCTTCAAATCACGTCGTCAGGTTATTGAGGGGAACATCGACGCTGAGGTGTACGAGCGCATCGCCGAGGCTCACGGCAATCGCGAAGACTACTGAACGCGAACACGAGCGAGGATGTCGTCAGGACCAGCGAAAACTGCCCAGATGCCGTTTGGAGACAGAGCGGCGGAGTTAAAACCCGAATCGTCGCCTGGGTCGACGGGCTCACCTTCCACGTCGATGGTAAGGCGCCTGGTCCCTTCGTTGGTGTCCATCACGAAAAAGACGTGCTCGTCGTTGCGCAACAACACCGTTGTTAGGTCGTCGCTGGCGCTCGCCAGGCCGAGGTCCCCTGCAATAGTCCGAGTGTTTTTGCCAATCACTAGACCAAGGTCGCCGCCATCAACGGTGCCGACGTACGCAAGTGTGGCTCCGTCATTTGCAACCAGGGAATTTTCATTGACCACCCCAGAGCTCATACCGCCCTCCAGCGTCGCTTGCCCCTCAGCGTTGCGGAAGCTGACGCTGCCATCGGGTCCCAGTAGCCCGGGCGCTCCCGCCACGTTTGCCAGCAGACTGCTTGTGCCAAAGTAGTTTCGATTGCCGTCGTGAACGAGAATGAACAGATTTTCCCCACTGGTCTCTCGGATGTCCGTGTGGCCGACGCCCCCTGGTATGGCCCCTGCAACCGTTTGTCGGTTCGAACCATCCACGTTTACTCGCTCATGGCTCGGTAATGAGGAGGTGAGGTCAGCGAAGAGAACAAAGCCCGAACTATCGCTGATGCTGGGCGCCGCGAACTGGTGATCGTCTTCGACGGCGATGGTTCGAGCAGGCACCACGGCAGAGTCCATCGGATTGGGCCAGTATGCCAAGGCTCCTCCGTTAACGATTGTCATGTCCGAGGTGATGAAGACAGCGTTGCCTTCGTTGTCCACGTCCATCTGCGGAAACGGAGCCATCTCGAACGGTCCCACAAAGGACTGATCCTCGCGCTGGATTTGAGTCATCAACTCCACGCTCGGCGGTAGCGCCAAGGAAGCTACTTCTTCTCCGCCGGAGAAGACACGAAGAGTTCGGTCGCCGAGAAGCGGCACGCGGGTCTGAAGGACGTAGACGCCCGATGGTGCGAAACCCTCCGCGCCGCTGGGTTCCTGAATGTCAACGCTCGCAGGGCACGAGCCCGCAGCGGTGATGCGTACGCTCGTCGGCCACCCGGCGCTTTCCAATTCGACGACTACTGTGCAGGGTCCCGCGTCGACGGTGGGTGGTCCTGCGTCTTCACGAGGTCCTACGTCTTCGCGAGGTCCTGCGTCTTCGCGAGGTCCGGCTTCCATCTGCACATCAGAGAGGCCTTCAGCGTCGTTCGGACCCGCGTCGCCGGCGGCGTCGTTCGAGCCGGCATCATGTGCCAGGTCCCCTGTCCCGTAAACCAGCGAGCAGCCACCAAAGAGGCATGCGACGGCGAGGGTTCGAATCGTATTCATCAGAAGCTCCCGCGAAGGTGAAGGCCACCGCTGCGCGCGCCAACGAGGGGCCGCAGTTCTGCGCGACCTTCGGCGTTGTCGTCGTCGCGTCCGGTGAGCAATAGAATGACGCCGATGGCTGCACCGGCGATGGCGACGCCGAGCCCAATATCGGCGACGAGGGCTGCGGTGTTGAAACCCGGGTCGCAGGGCCCCGCCGCACACGCGTCTTCGGCGTCTCGAAAGTTGCTGCCTGCGATGACGCCGGCGACGGCGAATGTCACCAAGCCAGCGCCGGCGACGGCGAAGCTAGCGATGGGGGCGCCAAGGGATCGGCTCGACTCGCCGGCATGCTCCGTGTCTTCAGGCGCGTCTCCGGACAGCTCTTCTTCCGGGTCGCCGTCGTCGGCCAGCGACGCGCGAAGAATGGCGGCCCGGGAGCGCGAAACGCCCACAGCAGCCGCGTCCGGCACTTCCTCCACGAAACGCTCGTAGAACTCCGCGGCCTCCGCGCGCTGGTCGAGGCGATCATGGGAGATGGCAATATTGTAGAGCAGAATGCCCCGTCCGCTCAGTCGATGTGCTGTCGTAAAGCGGTCCAGGGCCTCGGCGAAACGCCCGGCGTCGAACGCTCTCGTTCCATTCTCAAAGAGCAAGCGCGCAGCTTCGTCGAGCTCCGCGAGGTCTTCTTCGCTGGGTCCGCTCGACTCGGCCGCTTCCTGAGCCGACACGCTTCCGCCGGATCCGAACACGAGGGCGCTGATTAGGAGTAGGAGGACTCTGTGCATGCGAAGCGCAGCTTACACTAGGACTTCCCCCAGGCGCACGATTCCAGCGAAGAATCCTCGCGGCCGAGGTAGGCGCTCGTGTCGCCGTTTCGCCCGCGATGACCCACGGAAAGCGCCCCATTCGTCACTCCTCTATGCGAGGCTGGCGTCGTCCATGCTCCGCCTCGTCTACGCCAACCAAACCGAAGCGCTCCTCGAAGCGTTCGTCGACCGCGTACGCGAGCAACGCAGCCAATCTTCGCCCCTCGTCCCCATCGAGCTCATCGTCCCGGGTCGTCACGTGGAGCGCTATTTGGAAGTCCGCTGCGCCGAAGCGATGGGCGTCGCGGCGAACCTCCGCTTTCATCGCCTTGAGTCCTTCGCAGCGCGATGGGTGTCGACGCGCGGCGACTATCCCCTCGGTCGCCGGAGCTTCGAGGCCGTCACCTTGGCGGTGCTCCTCGACGACGCGGCGCTCTCGCAGCCGGCGCTCTTTCCGTTGCTGCAGTACCTCGATGCGTCCCTCAGCGAAGGCGCCCGCGATGCGAGTCGCGCGCAGCTCGCGATGCGTATGGCGACGCTCTTCGAGGGTTACGCGCTCTCGAGGCCTGCGCTCCTCGCGACTTGGGAAAGCGATTCCGGAAACCTCGGCCTCCCCGCAAATGCCACCCCTGCGCAGCGTGATGACGCCATGTGGCAACGCGCCCTTTACCGGGAGGTCCGCCGCCGAAGCGAGCGCCGGCCCCTCGCGGCGCACTTGCGCGAGCTTCAACAGGGCGCTGCGGGCAAGGGCAACAAGTTGCCCACTGCGCTTCATGTGTTCGGTCTCAGCTATGTTGCGCCGGTCTACTCGTGGCTCTTCAGTGCGCTCGGTCAACGGACGGAGCTGGACCTCTACACGCTGAACCCGTGCATGGAGTTCTGGGAAGACCTACCCAGTGAGCACGAGCGCTCGCGCGAACTACCGACGCGCCAGAGCGCCCGCGGCGGCACGCTCCTTGAAGAGCATCCTCATCTTCTTGGCGACGACCCGCCGGCGCTCACGTTCTGGGGGCGTCCGGGTCGTGAGCATGTTCTTCTCCTCAACGAGATGAGCGGCGCGGATTTCGAACCGCGCTTTGTCGACCCGGGACATGGCACGGTCCTCGCGCGAATCCAAAAAGACATCCTCGAGAGGACGCTCCGCACGGCACAAGGGCCCGCCGACGGATCCCTCGTCGCGACGGAGTGCCCCAACGTGCGCCGCGAGCTTGAGACCGTGGCCGAGGCGATCTGGTCGGCGGTGCGAGAGGACTCAACGCTGCGCTTCAACGACATCGCGGTCTTCGTTCCGCCTTCCGACCGCAGCGCGTACCTGCCGCATCTCAGCGCCGTCTTTCGGGAAGCGCAAGACTTGCCGCACCACGTCGTCGATCTGCCGCTCTTGAGCGAAAGCCGAATCGTCGAGGCGGCGGCGCTCCTGGTGGACTTGCCCACGAGCGCCATGCGTCGTCCGGACCTCCTTGAAGTCTTGATGCATCCGGCCACGCACACGCCCAAAGCCGGCAGCGCATCTTGGGCCTCGCTCATCGACGCCCTCGGCATTTTTCACGGCCTCGATGCGAGCGACCACGAAGGCACCTACATCTTGGGCGACCTCGTGAGCTGGGACCAAGGCGTTCGCCGCTTGTCTCTCGGCGCTTTTATGGACGAGGACGCATCCATACAGGTCGGCACGGAGCACTACTACTCCGCGACCACGCACAGCGACGATGAGGGAGCATGGCTCGCGGCGCTCATCCGTTCGCTCTGCGCCGACGTGAAGTTTGCTCGGGATGCGCGCCTCCCCATCGCCGATTGGAGCGTTTTCTTCGCCGGCATGTTCCGCGCGTACCTGCGCCCCAGCGATTCGCGCGAGGAATCCGAGCTTCGCCGCTGCCTTCAAGCTGCGGATGCGTTGGGGGAGGGCGGTCTCGTCGAACCCGTCGGCTTTCGTCTCGCCGCGGAGCTTCTCCGAGCGTCCATCGACCGGCTTGGTGGCGCACGTGGCGAGTACCTCGCCGATGGCGTCGTCGTCTCGGCGCTCTCCCCGATGCGCGCGATCCCGTTTCGCCGCGTCTTTGTCCTCGGGCTCGGCGAAGGACGTTTTCCATCGACGGAACGCCGCGACCCTCTGGACCTGCGCGGCGTCAAACGCGCCCTCGGCGACGTCTCTCCGAGCGAACGCGACAAGTACGTTTTCCTCGAATCGCTCCTTTCCGCCCGAGACTCGTTTCACGTCAGCTGGGTGGCGCGCGATCCTCTGACGGGCGACGCGATTCCGCCATCCCCGGTCGTCGCTCGCCTCCTCGACATGGTCGAACGACACTATGTTCTGCCCGATGAGCTGCCGCAGGTGCGCCGCCGGTCGACGCTTCGGCGCCACGAAGGTGCCCGCGCCGATGCGGCTCTCCGAGAAAGCGTCGCCGAAGCGAAAGCCGCGGCGGCACCCCAGCGAGATGACCTTCGGCAAGATGTGGCGCTGCGCGATCTCTTGGCGCTCTCGGCGCTTCCTAAGCGCAGCACCGAGACGGTCCGTGAGGTCAGCCTTGGCGCCTTGCGTCACTTCCTCGTCGCGCCCGCTCAAGGGTGGGCCCGCGCCGTCCTGAGGCTCGACCGGCAGCGGGAAGAAGCGCGCTCGGGGAAGAGCGATGAGCCCCTCCGCGCCGAGGCCCTCGACCGCAGCGAGGTGTTGCGAAACGCGTTCGAGACGGGTCTGCGCGAACGACGCAAGCCTCTGAGCGTGTACGACGAAAAGGTGCCACGTCTGGCGGCGATGGGTCGCTGGCCGCTGGGGATTCTGGCGGAGCGCGCACGCGAGGTGGATGCCGGAAATCTCGAGGCTTGGCAGCGGGCCTACCTAAGCGCGGTCCACGCTCACACGGAGCCGACGCGCGTGCGCTTTGGAAGCGGCCGGGCCCACGGCGAGAGCGCCATTGTTCGACCCGCCATCGAAATCGAGGTGGAGCTCGAAGGCCGCATGGTCCCGATACGCCTCGTAGGCCGAACCGAAGCCCTCGTCGAAGGAGGACACTCATCGCTTCTGCTCCTCGCGCGCTCGGCGCCGGCGGGCGGCAAGCTGCTGACGGAGCGTTTGCTCTACGCGCTGCGCGGCTACCTCGACGCTCTTGCGCTAGCGGCGGACCCCGAAGCGACGACCTCGAACGACGCGACGCCGAGAGACGCGAGCGGTCTTGGGGCACGTTCCCATCGAGCCCTCGTCCTCTTCAGTGGTGACGCAGCCCGTGAAGCTTCGACGCGCTTCGCTGGCATCACCCAAGAGGAAGCGAAACGAATCTTGAGTCGCCTCGTCGCGTCGCTCCTGCGGCGTGAGCACGCCTACTATTTGCCATGTCAGGCGGTGTTTCGGCTCGCGCGCGGCTGGGCGACGGCGACCCCCGAGAAGCTGCACCAAGCGAGCATGGCCTGCCGGCGAAGCGCCCTCGCGCAGTACGGCCCCCTGCGTGGCGCCCAGCACCTGCCGCTTCTTGAGCCAGAGGACGCGTTCCTCCTCGCCGTCGAGCGTTTCAATCCCTTCTTCGCCGCGACCCAGATGAATGAAGCGGGGCCGACTTGACGCGTCGCTATCCAAGACCGGCCATCTTCAACCGCTTGCCCGAGGGGCGCTTCGCCGCCATCGAGGCATCCGCTGGTACGGGGAAGACGTTCACCCTCGAGCATCTCTTCGTCGATAAGATCCTCGCCGGAGCTCGCGTAGACGAGGTCCTCGTCGTCACCTTTACGGAGAAGGCCACGCGGGAGATGACCCGCCGCGTTCGGGAGACGCTCGCACGCATTGTGCGCATGGAAAAAGAAGCCGACGCGGGCGAACCAGCTTGGGTGATCGACGACGTCGCGCGCGCCCGACTGACGGAGGCCCTCATCGGCTTTGAGCGTGCGCCCATCTCCACGATTCACGGCTTCTGCCAGCGCATCCTCAGCGACCACGCTTTTCGCTCGAAGCGGCCGTTCGGGCACGAGCTTGTAGAGCCACGGCGCGCTTTCGGCGCCGCTTTTCGCGATGAGCTGCGCTCACTCCTGGCGGAAGAGTCCACGGAGCGCCGTGTTCTCTTTGGCGTCCTTGAGGACCTCGACGTCGACCGGCTCGAGAGCTTGCTCTACCGTTGGCATCACGAGCGTGGCCGCGTGCACCCGGCGTGGGACGAAGAACGTTTTGCGCACTCGCTGCGCAAAGTAAGCGAGTCGCAGCTGGTGGACCTTGCGAAGGGCGGCATACGTCGAAGTGACGTGCTTCAGCGCGTCACCAAAGAGCTGGAAGCGCTCCAAAGTCTCGCGCGCAAGCACGCTGGAGGCGACGTCTTGGAAGGACTCCTCGCCATCGACCGATGGGGCCGCCGCCAGGTCGTGCAGAACGAGCGAGCGCGTCTGTGGGTACCTGCGCGTCTTCACGACGCGCTGGAGGCACAGGGGCTGGTCCTCGACCTCCTCAGCGTGGCGCCGCCGCTCTTTGGGGTCCTCGTTCATCGCCTCGTGCCACGTATCGCGGAGCGCCTCCGCGACCAGAAAGCGGAGCGCTTCCAGCTCGACTTTGACGACATGCTCAGCCTCGTTGCCAAAGCGCTCCATGACCCCAACGCCGGTCCCTTCGTCGAAGCGCTCCGCGCCCAATACAAACATGCCCTCGTCGACGAGTTTCAAGACACGGACGATATCCAGTGGTCCATCTTTCGAAAGCTCTTCATCGAGGAAGGCGCGACGGGAACGCTGACCATCATCGGCGACCCCAAACAGGCCATCTACGGCTTTCGAAACGCCGACGTCCACACGTACTACGAGGCCCGCGATGTGCTCACGCGCGGAAACGGCGTCGTGCATCTCGAGGAGTGTTATCGCTCCACGCCGCGTCTCATCGAGACCTACAACCATATCTTCACGGGTGCCGATGAAGGAGAGGGCTTCTTCCAAGGTACCGTCCGCTACGACCACCCCGTTCGCGCCGGTGACCCTTCCCGGCGCCTCTTGGACGAGGACGGCCACGACGCGCCCTCGCTGATGTTGTGGCAGCCCGCTGGCGAAGAGCAGCCCGCCGCTGCCGACATGCGCCGTGCCCTTGGAGCACGCATCGCTCTCGAAGCACGAAACATCGCGGGTGGCTCGCTCCGTATGCACACGGGCGGCGAAACCCGCCCCATTCGTTACTCGGACATGCATGTGCTGGTTCGAAACGCACATGAAGCGACCGCTCTCGCCGCAGAGTTCACGAACGCGGGCGTACCCTTCGCGTTCTTCAAACAAGACGGCCTCTTCGAAACCGATGAAGCACATGCGCTCCTCGAGGTACTCCAAGCCGTCGCCGATCCGAGCGACGGTGCGGCGCGCCTCCGTGCGTGGCTGAGCGACTTCTTCGAGGTGCCCCTGGAAGATGTCGAGGCTTGCCGAAGCGCGGATGCGCAAAACCCTCTCGTCGCGCGACTTCATTCCTGGCACCGCCGCGCCGAACGGCGCGAGACCGGGCTCCTGCGTGCGATCCTCGTCGAGTCGGGACTTGTGCGTCGCCTGCTCTATCGCCCCCATGGTGCGCGAGCGCTCACCAACTACGAGCACCTCGTGGAGATCCTCATCGAGGAGCGCGGCGCGAGCGCGGACATTCACGAGAGCATCGCGCTCCTCGAAGCGTTCATCGAAGGCCGCGCCGAACCTGTTCGCGGCGGCACCGTACAGCGCGCCGCCGGAGAGGCAGACGCGGTGCAGCTCCTCACGATGCACAAAGCGAAAGGCCTCGAGGCGCCGGTGGTGTTCCTCGCGGGCGGCTTCACGCGTTCGGGGTCGCGAAGCCCCTACGAGCCCGTCGTCGCCTACGCCACCGAGGACGACGCCCGCATTCGCGAAGCGTGGCTTCCCCCGCTCCCCGCCGAGGCGGCGGCGCGGGCGGAAGAAGAAGCGCGCGAAGAAGACGAGCGTCTCCTCTACGTGGCCATCACCCGCGCCAAGGGACGTCTCTACGCTCCCTACTTCGGAGCGCCGCCGGCGAGTCACGCCGCACTCCTCGGCGCTCGGCGTCGCTATGGGCCGCTCCAAGGGCCTTACCGCTGGCTCGATGCACGTCTGGAGCAGCTCGCACTGGCTGGCTTCATCGACGGCACCAAGGTCGAGTACGAAGTGCTACCCATCGAGTTGCGCGCCGAGCCCACGCCGGCGGCTCCGGTTGCGCCTCCGCAGCCTGCGACGGGTCCTGTCCCGGATTTCGACGCCCTACGTTTGGCGCACGCGGGCTTCACCATTACCTCCTACACCCGCATCAAAGCGTCCGCCGACGCGGGCTACGTTCCGCCACCTACGGCGATGGATGACGCAAAGCCCGAGGAGTTCGCCGGCGAAGAGCGTCCGATGGAGAGTGAGGTCGAGTCTGACTCCGCGACGACGCTCCCCGGCGGCGCTGGCATGGGAATCTTCCTTCACGAGGTGCTTGAGCACTTGGACTTCGCGCGCCTCGGCGAACTCCCCGAAGAAGAATGGATCGCGGAGAGCACGCCTTGGCTCGAGCAAAGCGCGCGGCGGCAGGGGATCGACGACGCGCATGTTCAGCCCGCGGCGAGTCTTCTTTGGCGAGCATTGCGTGCGCCCATTGAGCTCGGCGAAGAGACGTTTCCCGAAGGTCTCGCGAGCATCGAGACCAAGAGCGCGGAGATGGAGATCTTCTACCCGATTCCCGAAGCGGACCATCCGCCCCTCGGTCAGCTCGCGCCACATCCTATCCGCCGTGGCGTGATCCGCGGCATCGTCGACCTCGTGTTTGAGCACGCGGGGAAGACCTACTTCCTCGACTGGAAGAGCGACCGCGTCGCCCTCGATGGTTCTGGTCTGTCGGAGCATGTCGCGATCAACTATGGACTCCAGGCGCGCCTCTACACGCTCGGTGTGGTTCGAATGCTCGGTCTCAGCGATGAGGCGTCGTACGAGGCAAAGTTCGGCGGCCTCGTCTATGCGTTTCTTCGTGCGGGAGCGTCGGGCATCGTCTTTGACCGGCCGACGTGGTCCGAGGTGCTCGCGTGGGACGACGAGCTTCGCCACGCGGAGCGCCCATTTGGATATGAGCTCGTCTAAACACCGCCGGATTCGGCGAGCACTACAGCGTGGGTGAAAAGCTCCGTTCACTAAGCCTCTGAATCGCAAAATTTGAGGTTTTCTTCCCCTTTTCTTGGGAGACCAAGCCCTCCACGTGGCATAGACATTTGCATGGCAGCGCAGCCAACACACATACGACTGAGATGGTTGACCTCTCAGGGAACGACGGAGCCTGTGGAGGTACCCGTTCGTCGCGTGAGTGAGAGCTCCGCCTTCGCGATCTTGGCGACCTCCCATGGACCGGGAACGCGGGGCATTTACGAGCTCGTCGACGACAAAGGCCACGTGCTTCGTGACGGGTCATGTCGCATCATTTTTCAGCGTCAGGGCGCCGGCATTGGGCTGTCCCTCTTGGCCAAACCGCCACTTCGTCGCTCTTCAAAGCCTGCGAATGCGCGATCCGGTCCCGTGGCGGTCCCGAAGCTCGATCCGCTGACCGTCCCGAAGCTCGATGGTCTTCCAAAGCTCGACCCTCCTGGCCCGACGGAGGACACCGCCACGAAGCGAACTCTTCCTGGCAAGTCTCTTGAAGAAGACACCAACGTCACCCAGCAGTTCAAGCGTGCATCCACCCCGAGCGACGCCCCGCAGGCGCTGCACGATGAAGATGACGACGCGCCTGAGATGATCCTCGGTTCGGTCCCGCCGCCACCCCAAAACCGCGTCGCCAAGCCGCAGGTTCCCGAATCGCCAGAAATACGTTCGGACTGGCCCTCCGTGGAAGACGCGGAGCTCAGCGACGTCAAAGACGACATTGTACAGTCGGCGCTTTCGCCTGACGTCTCCGGCATCCCAGCCGCTCTCGCCCCGACGGACCCCGCGCCCTTTGATATTGAGAAGGGTGAACGGCCGCCAAACGTGCACGTGTCGTTTCCACCCATCGGGAAGAGTCGTCCTGACGACCCCGCCGAGGAGACGCCGCATTCCTCCGCCGAGACGGAGCCGCCGCCGCCGCTCTTCGAGCTGCCCGAGCTGCCGAAGTGGGACCCGCCGCCACCGTCCGAACCGCCTCCGCGCTACGATCCAGGTTCGTGGAAAGCGCCGGTGTATGAGCCGGGCGCGCTGGACATGGGTTCCAACCCTGCGCTCACGCCGTATCCGAAAGAGGCGCTGACTCAAGACTCGCCTCCGCCTCAGAGCGATGCGTCCGAGCTGAGCAACGCAACGACCCAGTCCTTCAAGGCTCCCGCGAGTCGTCCGCCATCCGACCCGGCCCCTTCCGCCGCGTCCCAGTCCAAACGCAAAGCGCGCGTCGCGACGCGGGCTGCGGGGACTGGCGCTCGTGGTCTCGCCATCGGCATCGACCTGGGTACGAGCAACACCTGTGCTTCCGCCATGATCGACGGCGTGCCGCAGATTATTCCGACGCGCTTCGGCAACAACACGGTTCCTTCGGTCCTCACGGTCATCGACTCACGCGTCGTCGTCGGACACGCCGCGGCGAAGCGCATGATCATGAACCCGCACGAGACGATCTACGGGAGCAAGCGTCTTGTGGGCCGCGCGTTCACTGCCGAGGTAGCAGACGAGTACCAGACGTCCTTCGCGTACCCCCTCGTCGAGACCGAAGACCACCGCTTTGGCGCTTCACTCAAGGGCCGCGTCATCAGCTTCGAGCAGGTCGCCGAGTACCTCCTCGCGGAGGTTCGTGATGTCGCCGAACGCCACCTCGAGCAAAAGGTACACAGCGCCGTCATCACCGTGCCCGCGTATTTTGGTGAGGCGCAACGCGAAGCGATTCGCCGCGCCGCCCGAGGTGCTCAGCTCAGCGTCGACCGCATCGTCCCGGAGCCAACCGCCGCCGCCGTCGCGTATGGCTATGACGCCGAACTCGAGCACACCTTGGTGGTCTTCGATCTAGGCGGCGGAACCTTCGATGTGTCGGTTCTCAAAGTCGGCAAAGACCGCTTCGAGGTCCTGGCGACAGGCGGTGACGCTTTCCTCGGCGGCATCGACATCGACGACCTCATCGCGAGCTACCTCATCGAAGAATTTCAGCGGGCCGAACGCACGACGCTCGAGCCGAGCGCGCAACAACTCGCGCGACTTCGCGACGCCGCCGAGATCGCCAAGCGCGACCTCTCGGTACAGAAGCGCGTCGCCATTAGCCTTCCTCACTTCGCCGTCGTTGGTGGCGAACCCAAGGCGCTGCGCGCGACGCTCTCACGCGAGACCTTTGATGAACTCGCGGCCAGCTTCGTCGACCGCCTGATCGTGATCACCGCGGCGACGCTCAGCGACTGTGGGCTTGCGCCACATGACATCGACGATGTTCTTCTCGTCGGCGGCATGACGCGCATGGCTTTGGTGCCGCAACGCGTAGAAGAGCTCTTCGGCCGTCGCCCGAGTCGCCGAATCAACCCGGATGAAGCCGTCGCCCTCGGGGCCGCTCGACTCGCTGAGTCCGGTGGAAAGGTGAAGCTCCTCGACGTGCTCCCGCTGAGCATCGGAGTGGCCAGCCGCGGTCGTGCATTCCAGCGCCTCGTCACGCGAAACACACAGGTGCCGGTCGAGCGCTCCTTCTCCGTGCGCACAGAAGAGGCCGACCAGGCGGTCTACCGGCTGCCGCTTTTTCAAGGAGAGCACCCGGACGCCGCGGACAACGAATACCTCGGGACCTTGATGATCGAAGAGATCCCGCCTGGCCCCGCGGGGAGCGAACTTGAACTCCTCCTCGTTCTCGACGAGCAGTGCTTCTTAGAGGTTCGCGCGGCTCACGTCGCGTCAGGCAACGGCCTCGCGGTCTACGTCAACCGCGAAGAGGGCGCCGAGAAGGCTATCGCGGCGCTGGACTCCTACGCGGGACCGAAGAAGGAAACGAAAAAGAAGGAAGCGAAGGGCCTCGGGCGCTTCTTCCAGCGACTCCGCTCGTTCTTCTCCTAGCCGAGACACTAGAAGACCTATTGGATCGTCGTGGCTTGCTCTCAGTTCCATCATACGGCGTATTTCGGCAGCGGTGGACAAGGGCGCCGCGGGTCTCAACACTCCTAAGTTCAAACTCTCTTCGTTCGTCCGTCGTTTCGCATTACGATAGGATATGCCCGAGCAAGACACGCACGACCGCATTCTGGGCGTCGCCGATGAGATTGTTCGCCAGGATGGGTGGCCGGCCCTCTCCATTCGGCGTGTCGCGCGTGACGCCGGAGTGAGCGTGGGCACGGTCCAGTACTACTTCGCGACATCCGCGGAGCTACTAGACGCGGTGACGGAGCCTTGGCACCGCGGCGTCCGCGAAGCCTTCAGCGCCTCCATGATGGACATCACTGGAGGAGCCGACGCCGTCGAGCGGCTCATCGAATTGGGCGTTGAGGTGTACGAGCTGGCACGGCTGCATCGTCCACTTCTTGTGGCGCGACGCACGGATACCAACGAGCGAGGTCACGTCGCACCTCGGCGCGCCGGCTCCCTCGAGCTGTGGTTGGACAAAGGAAGTCAGCTCGCCGCTCAGCACGTTGGAGGAACGCCTTTCGAGTGGCGCATGAAACTGCAGTGTGTTGAATTTGTCGTCCTCGGTTTCGCCTCGACGCAGGTGGACGAGTTCCAAGACGAAGCGAACCTCGACGCCGTAAAGTCCTTCTTGCGCGAGACGTTTCGCAAACTGGCGGCGCGCTAGGCTCGGCTACGCCCACTCACGATCGTGGCTTTCTATTGAGCTTCCTGTGATGAGAGCGCCGGCTCTGGATCGTAGTAGTAGTTGGGCGCTACCGCCGAGCGACCGTCACGAAACGCGTACGCAAGCTCAAGGGTCACGACGGGGGCGTCACAACTCTCGCGAAAGCTCGCCTGGAGAAGACCCTCCGTATCGACGAGCCCCGGCGGCGCCGGGCGAATCGCCATGGCGACGCTCTGTGATTCGGGGTGGAACCCAAGTGGCCCCCAGTCGGCGCGAAGCGTCGCTCCGCCGTCACTCCCTCCGCAAGCAGCCAGGGTGTCTTCGCGCGGCTCCGGCCAATCACCGGTCACCTGACGGTGCTCTTGAATCGCCATCCAGAGGCGACGAGACTCTAGCTCTGCCGCCACCCATGTTGGACTCGTCGCGCACACTCTCGTATCGTGATCGAGCCAAGGCAGCTGGACTCCCCAGCACCGACGTGCGTCGTCCTGCTCTACGGGAACAAGATCGAACCCGGCAAACGAGCTGGACGTCCCACGAAGCGAGGCCGCCGCCAGCCGAACGATAAGCGGTGGTGCGACGAACGTGTTTCGCGCGCCGCCGTGCGGCATCACCCTTGTAATCGCTTCCGCCTGCTCGCGAAAACACGCGGCGTCGCACTGCCCCCAGACGCCCGCCACGCCCATGTTGGGAGACGCGTCACACTCGTAGAAGTGAGTCATCACTTCGCCAGCGATGGTCCCGTCGCGCGCCTCGGACCAGAGTTCCTGGCCGGTCACGTCTCCGAGGTAAGCACCATTGGGGAGCCTCGAGGCAATCTCCTCGAAGTGTTCAGCCCACTCGTTCGCCGCCTCCCCGTTCTCAAGGGGCAACGCACGAACGAAGCCTCGAACCCAGCGAGCGAGTTGTATGGAGGCGCCCGTGGGGTTGAGCATTGTGAGGTCCGCCGATTGGCGGATCGCCGCCATTCGTTCAGGGAGTCCGTCCTGGCCCATGAGAGCGGCGCGGGCGTGGCGTAGCTCGATGAGTCCCGCGAGTGCCTCCACGTCTTCGGCCGGTGCTTCGCGCCAACCCACACGAGCCGCACCATCGCACTCGGCGAGGCGAGCTCGGATGCTCTCAGCATCCGCCACGTCCCAGAGTTCGCGGTCCCGGGGTGCGTGGGCTCGCGGCTCCCACACTCCAGCTTCGTACCCGTAGCCATAGGCGCGTGCCAACGCCGCCGCTCGCAGGCGCTCGTCAGTGTCTACTTCGGCGACCACGGCGAGCAAACACTCGTTGGCGCCCTGCGACAACTCCCCGGGGCCGCTTCGGCGTGGCGCGACGACAGCATGGAGGCGCGCCGCAAAGCGACAGTCTTCTGCGGGAAGCCTGAGGTAGGCAGCCCACCCTAGCCATGCCGCCGCTGCGCTGAGCAGGATGACGACACCGATGCCCAGCTTCCACTTCATAGATACGACATCTCATCCTCCGTGCTCGCTTGCAAGCTGCTCCCCAAGCGCAGCCACAACGGGTCTTCGTGGGCACCAATCGAGGCTTCGAAAGAAGGGAGTGAACGCGCTAGGCTCGGCGCGTGGAGCGAACTCTCGACGCGTTCCTGCTGACTCGCAGCTGGTACGACCGCCATGATGGCCTGCGCTTCATCTTTTGGTGCGCGTCGGACGCAGGTCCGCTTCGTCTTGTCTTCACCAGACAAGAGGCCGTCATGTTCGTGGAGCGCCACGTACCGAGCTCTAGCGGCCGCCGCAAAGAGCTCGAGATGACCAGTCTCCGGGGGAAGCCCGTCGACGCACTCTACTTCGCGCGTCAGCGAGACCTCTACCGCGAGCGTGACGACATCCGCGCGGCGATGCACCGCACCTTCGAGGGCGATGTCAAAGCGCACGATCGTTTCCTCATGGAGCGTTTCGTCACCGGCGGCCTGCGCGTCCGCGGCGAGGTGCAGCAGCGAAACGGCTATCTCGAGTTCACGAATCCAAAGCTCAAGGCGGCGGACTATGAGCCCACGCTCACGACGCTCGCTTTCGACATTGAGACCGATGGTTTCGAAGGCGACCTCCTGTCGATCTCTTCGGCGGGCGCCGGCGGAGATCGTGTGTGGATGCGCGGCGAAGGGCCTCCCGTCGACTACGTGGAATACTTGCCGGATGAGCGCGCGCTCCTCGAGGCATTCATCGCCCATGTACGAGCCGTCGACCCTGACGTGCTCACCGGCTGGAACGTCGTGGACTTCGACCTCACGACGCTTGCGCGCATGTGCGAAGAGAAGAACATCGCATTTGCCCTGGGGCGTGACTCCGAGCGCGCGAAGGTGCTTCAGCCCCGAAACGCGCAGCAGCCCGCCATTGCGCGTGTGTCCGGTCGCGTGGTCCTCGACGGCATCGCGACGCTACGCGCCGCTACATTTTCATTCGAGAGCTTTCGCCTTCAAGACGTCGCCGAAGCGTTGCTCTCGCGTGGCAAAAAGATCGACCATTCGGCGAACCCGGTGGAAGAGATTCGACGGCTCTTCGCGCAGGACAAAGCAGCCCTCGCTGCGTACAACCTCGAAGACTCGAAGCTCGTCCTCGATATCTTCGAGAGCGCGGACCTCCTTGGCTTCGCCCAAGAACGACAGTCGCTAACAGGGCTTCCCATGGGTCGTCAGGGAGGTTCCGTGGCGGCCTTCGACAACCTCTACCTCCCGCGCCTTCACCGGCACTCCCACGTCGCGCCGGACATCGGTGACTCACGTGAAGTGATCACCAGCCCCGGCGGCTACGTCCTCGATTCGAAGCCCGGGCTCTACGACAACGTCCTCGTCCTGGACTTCAAGAGCCTATACCCGAGCATCATCCGCACCTTCGCCATCGACCCGATGGGTCTAGCGTTTCCAGGCGTGGAGCCGGTCCCTGGCTTCGAAGGCGGCAGCTTCGCCCGTGAGCGGCACTTGCTGCCGGAGATCATCTCCGGTCTCTGGGCAGCGCGGGACGAAGCCAAAGGGCGGGGCGACGCCGCACGCTCGCGCGCCATCAAGATTTTGATGAACTCCTTCTATGGAGTCCTCGGAACACCCGGCTGTCGCTTCTTCAGCCCCAAGCTCGCGAGTTCCATCACCTTGCGTGGTCACGAGATCATCACGGAGAGCCGCGCCTTCATCGAGTCCCGCGGGCTGAGCGTCATCTATGGCGACACGGACTCGCTCTTTGTCCTTGTCGGCGACAAACCCGAAGACGCGTGCCTGCGGGTGGGCGAAGAGACCGCACGAGACCTCAACGACTATTGGCGCGATCGTCTTCGCGAAGAGCTCAACCTTGAGTCCGGCCTCGAGGTGGAGTTCGAGACGCACTACCTGCGCTTTTTGATGCCGACGATCCGCGGCTCCAAGAAAGGAAGCAAGAAGCGTTACGCGGGGCTCGTGCGCGAAAAGGATGGGAGCACGCGTGTGGTCGTCAAAGGACTCGAGGCCGCGCGAACGGACTGGACGCCCCTCGCGCGGCGCGTTCAGCGCGAGCTCTTTCGCCGCGTCTTCGAAGGAGATGAGTACAAAGCATGGCTCCTCGACGTCGCCCGCCAGGTGCGGGCAGGCGAGTTCGACGACGAGCTTGTCTACCGAAAGCGTTTGCGGCGTCCCCTCGATGACTACGAGCGAAATGTCCCGCCGCACGTTCAGGCTGCGCGCAAGCTCGGACGGCCGGCGCGAGAGATTCGTTACCTCATGACGGCGGCTGGCCCTGAGCCCGTCGATCTACCTCACGCGGCGCCGGACTACGCCCACTATCTAGACAAGCAGCTCGCGCCGGCGACGAACGCCATCTTGCCCTTCTTGGGAACAGACTTCGCTGCCATCGCGGGGCCTCAGCTCGTCCTCTTTCAGGGCTGAAGCCTCAGCCGAGAACGATGCCGAAGTAACACTGAATCGTTGTGCTGCACTCGGAGCGAAACTCACAGTAGCCGTCGAGGTCGCAGAGCGCGTCGAGGGGGATCTCTTCGCCGCCTTCGCAGGTAGGGATGGCCCGACATGCAGGACCGCCGCCGCCCTGGCACCAAGAAGCTGGGAGGTCGTCGCGCCATGGGTCCGACGGGTAGCAGTCGTAGGCGTTCAGACACTCGGACGGGTGGAAGACTTCCGTGTCGCCGGGGGCGCAGGCCGTAACGCAGTAGTACTCTCCTCCGCAGTAGTTCGTTTCGTTGCAGTAGGCGTCGTTGTCGAAGTCTGGACATGAGCCCTCGCCGATGTCCCAGACGGTGGAACTCAACCCTTCGCAGGGCTCGAAGATGGGGTCAAAGCAGTCGAAAGGGCGTCGGCAGTAATAACTCTCGCCGCAGCCGGTGACCTCGGTGCATTCCACTTCGCCCGGCGCGCAGGCGTCATAGCTTAGCTCCTCGCCAGCCGGACACTGCGGCGGCATCGCATTGCAGACTTCTGACGCGCAGTAGAACGTTTCACCACACCACTCGAAGGGCGTGCAGGTAGCACCCGGAGGGCACTCCGAAACCTCAACGCTGTCCGCGCACGCGGGACGAGGTTCCGAGCAGGTCACGGGTGGATCCGTGAGTCCGAGACTGCAGTAGATCGTCGAACCGCACCAATCGAGCACAGCGCATTCGCGCGACTCTTCGCAGTACGAGACTTCCTCCCACTCGCAGGGGTTCGGTTCGGTGCAGCCATCCTCCAACCCCGTCGACGAGAAACAGGCGGGGAGGAGACTCAGGGAGAGCAAGGTAAGGTAGAGGTTCTTCATGGCTGCACGCTTCATGCTGCATGCACAAAGCAGAGAGCATGCCAACGAAGAACGTAGCTAGAAGCGTGAAGAGGCCAGGGCTCTGGCGCGCTTTGGCACGTGCCGACTGCGCCAGAGCGGCTCAGACAGCCAAGCGCCTAGCGGAAGTTCTGAATCGCCCAGACGCGACCTTCAGCGGTCACGAACTGGCCGCAGGCAACGCGGCTGTGGGCGGGGTTCGACATGTTGATGTAGTGGCCGTGTTCGCTGAAGGGCTCACCTGGGCCTTCGTCCCACATCTGCTGAAGACACCCATTGATGATGCTGCCTTCGCTTGGGTAGCCGGGACACTCGTTCTGGCCACGGCCGCCGTTCTCACAGATTCGGTCACGGAAACCGGCGTGGGCGCCGCGTCCATCGGCGTCGTACTCCGCGTGCATCGCCGCGCAGCTCTCGCCTTCGCGCCATCGCTCGAGGGGGGGCAGACACTGGCACTCACGCCGAAACTGATTGATGCGCTGAACGCAGTCTTCGGCGACGTCCCCGGTTGAGGGCAGTGCATCGAGCTGACAATCCGCCGGCGGCAGGGGCGCTTCCAAGGGGCCATCGGCGCAGTGAGCGGGCATCTCGATGCCAGCATCAAAGCCGGGACCGGCGTCCATCTGAGGGCCCGAGTCCATGCGAGGACCGGAATCGCTTCGGGGTCCCGAATCCGCCCCAGGGCCCGAGTCCCCCGGTGCGTCATCATCACCACATCCGGTGAAGAGGCCAAGGAGGAGCACGAAGGAGAGGCAGCTGCGAAGTGACATCGACCACATCATAGCGGACAGATAGATGCGTCCGAAAGGGAGGTCGTGTAGGCTCGCGCCCACAACCGGAGTCGAATGATGATGAAGCGCGCACCTTGGATCTTTCTCGCCGCCCTCGTGGGTCTTGGCGCCTCTCTACCGAACAGCGCGGCTGCCGGTGGCTACGACACGCCGATGTTGTACTCGGCTCGCCACCTGGGCATGGGCGGTACCGCCGTCGCCGCCGTCGACGACCCCTCGGCGATGTTCCACAACCCCGCCGGTCTCGCGGGTACCGAGAAGCTCACGCTCATGGGTGACTTCTCGCTCTTGGTCGGTGACATCACGGCGAATCCACAGGGCCCCAGTGACGAGAGCATCACGAGTGGCACGACCGTCGCGCCCTTCTTTCTCATCGGCGCCTCCGGTCGAATCACGAGCTGGCTCACCGCGGGCCTCGCCATCTACCCCGTCGCTTCGGCGGGCGCGGAATACACCTACGGCATGAACGCCGACGGTCAGGTGGGGACAGACAGCACGACGCTCGTCTTCTTCGAGATCTCTCCGGGCCTCGCCTTCGAGATTCCGAACACCGGCCTCAGCATCGGCGCTGGCTACCGCATGACCTACGCGAGCCTCGACCGTTCCCGTGACACAGGCCTCGCGACGGAGCTCGAGCTCTCGGGTCTGAGCTTCGCTGGCTTCCGCCTTGGCGCCCAGTACAACCTGATGGACTACGTGAAGTTTGGTCTCAGCTACCGACACAAGACCGTCACGGAGGTGGACGGTCCCGGTTTCGTTGTCGCGCCCGGTGACGCCACGTACACCACGGAGTTCATTCTCCCTTCGCGCTTCAGCTTCGGTGCTCGCTCCGACTTTGGACCGGTAGGTATTGCCCTCGACGCCGAGTACGCGCTTCAGTCCCAGAACGGCCGCGGCCAGATCAGCACGGAAATGGCTGGCCTCGACATCGACACCATCAACGACTGGGAGAACGCGTGGACCGTACGTATTGGCGCTGAGTACCGCCTCATGGACGGCAAGCTCCCGATTCGTCTCGGCTACGTTTGGGACCAGCAGACCTCCAACCGCGCATACCCCACGGCCTTCGGTACACCTCCTGACGCCACGCACATCTTCACGGCTGGCGCTGGCTACAACGCGGGCCCTTGGCAAGCAAACATCGCCTACGCCTACCGAACGGGTTCGACGGTCATCACCGCTGACGACGTCGCGGGTCGTGACACCTGCCTCGCTTGCGGCAACGAAGGCGAATACTCCATCGGCCTTCACGGCATCTACCTCGACTTTAGCTACCACTTCGGTCGTGGCGAGACGTACGAGACCGGTCACGGCATCGCATACCGCGGCGACGTTGAGCCCGAGCCCGAGCCAATGCCGGAGCCAATGCCGGAGCCAATGCCGGAGCCCGTCGTCGCTCCCGAGCCTGCTCCTGAGCCCATCGCCCCGCCGGAGCCAGCTCCGGAACCTCAGGACGTTCACATCGTTGGCGACCACCTCACCATCGACCGTCACATCAGCTTTGCGTCCGCGAGCAACGAGATCCTCGCGGAATCCAACGACCTCCTCGACCACGTCGCGCAGCTCGTGAACATGCACTCCGAGATTCAGCACATCAGCATCATCGGCCACACCGACGACCAGGGCTCCGCTGCGGCCAACATGACCCTCAGCACTTCCCGCGCCGAGGCCGTCGTCGAAGCCCTTCGCACCCGCGGCGTCAACATCCAGCTTGAGGCCAGCGGCGCCGGCGAGACTCAGAACCTCTGCGAAGAAGACACGGACGAATGCCACGCCCGAAACCGCCGCGTGGAGTTCCTCATCATCACGGACGCCCCTGAAGCCGGCATCTAGCCCCTTCACGGTCTTCGGGCTTAGCGCTCGCGCAACACCTGTTTCCTCCACGTGAGGAAACGGGTGTTTTTGCATCGACTAAGAGCCCAGGAGTCACCATTGGAGTCGGGCAGGCGTTGCGCGTCGCCCCTCGCAGCACCAAAGTGGTCACTCCATGTTCTCCACCGGCTACCTGACGCTCTTTCACTACCGCGGCGTACCGGTGAAGGTTCACTGGAGCTTTCCCCTCGGCGCCCTTTTTCTTGGCGGCTTCACGTTTCGGCCGGGGTTCTGGCTCGGCTTCTTCGCGCTGATCGTTCTCCACGAGATGGGCCACGCGTTCTTGGTGCGTCTTCGACGGCTCCGATCGCTGGAGATCATGGTTCACGGTTTCGGCGGCTATTGCCGACATGAGGTCGGGAGCGCGTATGACGGCGCGAT
>JBGCFM010000038.1:0-40465 GCA_045106895.1 Polyangiales bacterium
CCACGGTCAGCAGGGACAAGGCCAGGGTCAGCAGGGACAAGGCCAGGGTCAGGGACCAGGCCAGGGCCAGGGACAAGGTCAGGGACAAGGCCAGGGTCAGGGACAAGGCCAGGGTCAGGGACAAGGCCAGGGACAAGGTCAGGGACAAGGCCAAGGCGCCCTCACGCTTGGCCAAGGCGGCGACGCCATTCTGGAGATTCCAGGGATGGGCGGCGAAGGCCAAGGGATGTCTGAGCAGAGCGGCGAAGGGGGCGGCCAAGGCGGCAACGGCGCCGGATCCGAGCACGCGCCGCAAATGCTTGACGACCCCACGCGCCTCGGCGGATCCCACCAAAACAGTCGCGTCGAAGGCGAGCACGGGAACGGCCCTTCACGCTCCGAAGTTATTCAGGGAGCCGCAGGCCGTGGCTTCGCCGGGCAACCCTACGAACAAGTATTCACAGACTACGAAGGACACGCCGAAGAAGTACTCGAGCGCGACGAGATTCCGTCGGGCTACCGCTTCTATGTACGGCGCTACTTCCAACTGATTCGCCCTCGGGCCCCAGCGGCGGAACCCAACGAAACCCAGGCCGCCCCCCAATAAGGAACCAGCAATGAGTGAGAGCCCCCAAGAGGTCGTCGAACGTTTCGGCGAAGACATCCAACGCGTCCGCACCGAAATCGCCAAGATGATCGTTGGTCAGGAAGAGGTCGTGGATGGCGTCCTCACCTGCTTGCTAGCGGGAGGCCAAGCGCTTCTTGAAGGCGTCCCGGGCCTCGGAAAGACGATGCTTGTTCGGACCTTGGCCGGCGTGCTCCGCCTCGACTTCGCACGCATTCAGTTCACCCCAGACCTGATGCCCGCGGACATCCTCGGAACGACGGTGCTAACCGAAGGCGAAGGCGGGCAGACGAAGCTGGAGTTCCGCAAGGGGCCCGTATTCGCAAATATCGTCCTCGCCGACGAGGTGAACCGCGCCACGCCGAAGACGCAGAGCGCGATGCTCGAGGTGATGCAGGAGCACACCGTCACGATTCAGGGGACGACCTACAAGCTCGACGAGCCCTACTTCGTCCTCGCCACGCAAAACCCGCTGGAGATGGAGGGCACCTACCCACTTCCGGAAGCGCAGCTCGACCGTTTCCTCTTCAAGCTGGAGGTCGGCTTCCCTTCCCGCGAAGACCTTCATGGAATCCTGGACCGCACCACCGGCGCCGTCACGCCTGAAGTCGTGCCGGTTCTCGACAAAGAGACCATCCTCAAAATGCGGAAGGTCGTTCGCGACGTCGAGGTCTCCCACCACGTGAAGGACTACGCCATCCGCGTCCTTGAAGCGACGCATCCTGACCGCGAGTCTGCACCGGACAAGGTGAAGCGCTACGTGCGCTTCGGCGGCAGCCCACGTGGCGCTCAGTCGATGCTCCTCGCGGCAAAGATTCGTGCACTCTTCGACGGACGATTCAGCGCCGGCATCGATGACGTGCGGTGGGCCGCGAAGCCTGCGCTCCGGCACCGCGTGCTCTTGAACTTCGAAGGCGAAGCCGAAGGCATTCGCACCGACGAGGTGCTCTCCGACGTTCTGACGAGCGTTCCCGAAAGCGCTAGCTAGTGACTCACCGCAGCGAGCTTGGTTGTTTCAGCGCGGAAGATCGCCAACGAGGTTGTCGCGGGACCGAACGCAGGACATGCGACGTATATTCAAGCTCGGCACGCGCCAAGATCGATGGTGAGGGCCGTGTTCGAACGGTCAAGCTCGCTGTGGTGAGGCACTAGCTCGCATGTTCGATTGGCTCCGTGCAAAGCAGCCCGACGGGGGTGCGATGAAGGAGGACGAGGAACTCTTCGACGAGGAGTTTCAGCGCCGACTTGAGTACCTCGCGATCGCGACAAGACGTGCTTACTCCGGGCGTATGCGGGCCGACCGACGCAGCAAGAAGACCGGCTCTGGCATCGAGTTTGCTGACCATCGCCAGTACGTTCCCGGCGACGACTTTCGCTATTTGGATGTAAACGTCTACCAGCGCACGGGTCGTCTTCTCGTGCGTCTCTTCGAAGAAGAGGAAGACCTCAGCGTCTACATCTTGGTGGACGCGTCACGCTCCATGGGTCTCGGTAAACCCGCCAAGCTCCGCTACGCGAAGAAAATCGCCGCCGCCCTCGCCTATGTGGCGTTGGCAAACCTCGACCGAGTCTCTGTGCTGAGCTTCAACGAGAAGATGGATGGGCGACTCCCGCCCACGCGCGGCAAGAACCGTATCTTCAAGGTGTTCGACTTTCTCCGCCCAATGACGGCGGACGGCTCGACGAGTCTGGAGGATGCGCTTCGCACATTCGCCGCGCAGAACAAGCGCCGCGGCGTCGCGATTCTGATCTCTGATCTCTACGACCCCGCCGGGTTTGAAGCCGGTATCAACCAGCTTCGTTTTGCGAAGTTTGAACCCTACGTGCTGCAGGTCTTCGATCCCGCGGAGCTCAACCCGCCCCTCAACGGCGACGTGCGTCTCATCGATCACGAGACCGGCGACTTTCGTGAGGTCACCATCACGCCGCGGATTCTGTCGAAGTACCGCCAGGCGCACGAACGCTACCAGCAAGAGATCGCGGATTTCTGCGCGAAGAAACAAGTGGCCCATCACGCCATCAGCACGGACGTTCCTTTCGATGAGGCCATCCTCCGCGTCCTTCGCTCCGGAGGCCTGCTGAAGTGAACCTCACGGGCCTTACTCTCGCTCAAGTCTTCGGCGTCCTCGGTATTGCGGGGGGCCTCGTTACGGTTCTCTACCTGCTGAAGCTGCGGCGACGCCGTATCGAAGTCCCTTTCGTCAAACTCTGGAACGAGATCCTGGCGGAGAAGCAGACCACCCGGCTCTTCTCGCAGCTAAAACGGTGGGTGTCGCTTCTCATCGCGCTCGGTATCGTCGCGGGTCTCGCGTTTGCCCTCGGCGACCCACGCTACGCGGGCGCCACGGCCGCCGGACGCACCGTCGTCGTGCTCATCGATGCAAGCGCCTCCATGCAGGCCTCCGACGTGCAGCCAACTCGCCTCGACGATGCGCGGCGCGTGGCCCTTGAGATGGTCGATGAGCTCGGGCCCGCAGACCGACTTCTCATCGCGCAGCTCGACGCCAGCGCCACGCCTCTGAGCCCCCTCACCGGCGAGACGCGTATCCTTGAGGACGCCATCGAACAAGTGACACCGACGGAGGTGGGCGCCAACCTTCGTGCCGGGCTTCGTGTGGCCCTGGATGTTCTCCGCAATGAACCCAACGGCGAGGTCGTCGTGCTCACCGACGGAATCTTGGATGAGTCCCGTTTTAGCACGCAGCAGTTCGCAGAGCGCCTCAGCGAGAGCGACGTTCGTCTCAGCTGGGTGAAGATTGGGCGACGCGGCGACAACGTGGGGCTCGGCGCCTTCAGCGTTCGCCGCTATCCATTGGACAAGAGCCAGAGCGAGGTTCTCGTCGAGCTCTACAACCCAACGGAGGAAGAGCGAAACGTAGAGCTCGAGCTTCTTGGGGACGGGGCCACCGTCGAGATTCAGGAACTCTCTTTGCGTCCGGGAGAGCGACTCCGGCGATTCTTTGCAAACATCTCGGGCGTCGACACTACGCTCGAAGCCCGCATTCGAGCCGTCGATGGAGAAGACCTTCTCGATGCCGACAACCACGCGTACGCACGCCTTCCCGAACGTCGCCGGGCCCGCCTTCTCATCGTCAGCGAAGGAAACCTCTACTTGCAGGCGGCGCTACTCCTCGATGAGTATCTCGATGTCACGGAGGTGACGCCGGCGAACTTCGAGTCCGAAGGCTTTGACTTCGACGTCATCATCTTCGACAGCTGGGTGCCGCCCTACCATCCCCCGGCGGCGGCGTTCTACTTGAATCCGATCAGCGAAGACCCAACCCGCGGCCCCTTCGTCGTCGATGGCTTCGTCGAAGCGCCCTACTTCGACGGCCTGGAGCGTCGACACCCGCTCATCAAGTGGACCGCTCTTGGCGATGTGAACCTGGCGCGCAGCTTGAACGTGGAGCTTCAAGAAGGGGACCGCGCCATCGCCCGCAGCGGGAGCGCGCCGCTCATCGTCACGGGCAGGCGCGACGGCCATCCCTTCGTCGCCTTCAACTTCGACGTCCGAGAGAGCGACCTGCCTTTGCGCGTCGCTTGGCCTCTGCTGCTCCTCAATACCGTCGACTTCTTTGTCGCCGAGCAAAACGGGTTCGTGTCTAGCTACGCCACGGGCGACTCCTGGCATATCCCGGCGCCATCCGACTTGAACCGGGCCACCATCGTTCAGCCCGACGGCAGCGAGCGGGAAGTGCCCATCGTTGACGGACGCGCGGTCTTCGCCGGCCTTCGAACCGGTTTCTACACGTTGCGTACTCCCCAAGGCGACGAGACCTTCGCGGCGAATATGGGCGCGGGCCGTGAATCAGAGATCGAACCTGCCGAAGAGCTCAGCGTAGGCGGCACCCTTGCCGAGAATCCCAGCCGGGGCAAAGTTGGTCTGCGCCGAGAAATCTGGCTCTACCTCGTCCTCCTCGTCCTCGCGGTTCTCATCATCGAGTGGTTCACCTATCACCGGCGGATGACCGTATGAAGCGGCGGCGCTCATGAAACGACAGAGTCCACTCCTCATCGGGCTGACCATCGCCGCCTGCGCGGCTCTCGCGGCGTATCTCTGGAACCTCTCGTTTCAGAACCTCGACTTCACCTTTCGGGGCGCCGAGTACGAAGTCCTCCAGCCGCGATGGCTCGTGGTTTTCGCGGTGGCGCCGCTCTTCTTCCTGGCCGCGAGCCGTTCCCTGTCGGACCTGCCGCGCGTTCAGCGCTGGCTCGGCGTGCTCTTCCGAACAGCCCTCGCAGCGGTGCTCACCCTCGCCGTGGCGCGGCTTGCGCGGACAACGGAAGTCACGCGCGTCAGCACGATCTATCTCATCGACGTGAGCGACTCCGTCACGGACGAGTCCATCGCCGACGCGCGGGAAGACCTCATCCAGGTCTACGCGGAGCGCGGCGACAACGACGTCCAGCTCATCACCTTCGCGTCGGAATCCACGGCGGTCCCGCTCGGCGAAGACGAGGACGTTGTCCCCGAAGACCTGCGCCACGTCTCCGAGGGTGCCGCGAGACCGGATGACGAAGAATCGGAGCGCGCGAGCGCCGCAGAACACGCTGCAGGCCGCGCCACCGACATGCAGGGGGCGCTTCAGCTCGCCTATGGTCTATTTCCAGCCGGGCACCTGAGACGCGTTGTTATCGCCGGCGACGGCGCGCAAACGCGTGGTGACCTCCTGGCCGAGGCGAGCCGCGCAGCGCGCTTCGGCGTCCAGGTTCACTTCCGCGTTGACGAGAGAGGAGCGCCGCCGGAGGTCGCTCTTCGCGGCGTCACGATCCCGGACCGCCTCGAGGTCGGTGAGCCCTTCCCCGTTCGCGCGCGCATCTTTTCCACCACCGAAGCCAATGTCCGCATCCGGCTTTTTCAGGGAGAGACCCTCAACGGACTCGACTCCATTCGCGACGTGGAGCTTTCTCCCGGAGACAACGAGATCGAGTTCCGCTCCATCACCCGCGTGGCAGGCCCCGTGACCTACCGCATGGAGATGAGCCCGGCGGACGGCGTCGAAGACCGCTTCGCGGCGAACAACCGCTTCGAGACCACCGTCGTCGTGCCCGGTAAGCCCACCGTGCTCTACGTGGAAGGCGCCCAGGGACGCGCAAGCTACTTGGCTCAAGCGCTCACCGCCGCGGATTACGAGGTCGAGGTTCGCTCTCCGCGTGCGATTCCTACCAGCGTTCGCGAGCTCGAACGCTTCGACTTCTTCGTCCTCTCCGATGTGTCCGCTGACCAGGTCTCGCTCTCCCAAATGGACGCCATCGAGCGCTACGTCCGCGACCTCGGCGGCGGGTTCATCATGGCCGGCGGCGAGCGCGCTTTTGGCCTTGGCGGTTGGCAAGGTACGCGGATGGAGCGTCTGCTTCCGGTGCGCATGGACGCCCAGCGCCGGCGCGACCAACCGAGCCTCGCCCTGGGCCTCGTCATCGACCGCAGCGGCTCGATGAACGGCGCGAAAATGGAGCTGGCCAAGGAAGCCGCCCGCGCCACCGCCGAGCTCCTCTCCAGCGACGACTACATCTCCGTGATCGGGTTTGATTCACAGCCCGAGCGCATCGTCCGTATGCAGAGCGCGCGAAACCGAACGCGGATCTTGCGTGATATCGGGCGTATGACGGCACGAGGCGGCACGGCGATTTTCCCGGCTCTGGACATGGCCTATCAGGACCTGTCCGTGACGCGCGCGCGTATCAAGCACGTCATCCTCCTCACAGACGGTCAGGCGCCGGACGCGGGTATCACGGAGCTTACGCAGGTCATGCGCGCCGAGGGGATCACCGTAAGCACCGTCGGCCTCGGCGCCGACGTCAACCGCGTCTTGCTCCAGAGCATCGCGAATCTCGGCGGTGGCCGCAGCTACCTGACCAGCGACCCTCACAACGTTCCTCGCATCTTCATGCGGGAGACCACCACCGTCGCCCGCAGCTCCGCTGTGGAAGAGTACTTCCAGCCCAGCGTCGTGAGCCGGGCGGATTTCCTCCGGGGCGTCAACATCGAGAGTGCGCCCTTCCTGCGCGGATACGTAGCGACGCGGGCCAAGCCTCATCCAGCGCAGGTCATCCTGCAGTCTGACCTCGGGGAGCCGATTCTTGCGCGATGGCGCGTCGGCCTTGGCTGGTCCATGGCGTGGACAAGCGACGTCAAGAATCGCTGGGCCGTGGACTGGCTACGTTGGCGTGGATACAGCCAGTTTTGGGCGCAGCTCATTCGCGAGCACATGCGCAACAAGCGGCGACAGCGCCTCGACATGGTGGCGGAGACCTTCGGCGACGAAGTTCGCGTTTCCGTCGACGCCATCGGCGGCAACGACGAGTTCCTCAATGGGCTCACCTCAACGCTGAAGATCGAAGGGCCCATGGGCGCGAGACGTGCCCGTGACGGCGAAGACGACCCGCAGCTGAGACGCACACGCGAAGTCCCAATGCTGCAAACGGCGCCTGGTCGCTACGAAGCAAGGCTGCCACTCGACGCCTATGGAAGCTTTGTGCTGAGCGCCGACCACCGCCTCGAAGGACGCTCCGTGGCGGAATCCGCGACGCAGCTCGCCAACCCTTACCCCAGCGAATACCGCGCGCTTGAGCCGGACATCGCCCTCTTTGAACGCGTCGCGGAGCTCACCGGCGGCGAAGCATCGCCAGCGCCTGCTCGGCTCTTCGACGCGGGCGACGAGACCATTGAAGCCCATCAAGAGCTCTGGCCCTGGTTGCTTTACCTGGCGCTAGCGCTCTTCATCCTCGACCTCTTGCTGCGGCGCGTCCGGCTCTTCGACCGAGACTTCTCGGAGACGGTCTAGCCCCGCCGGTCGAGTGTTAGGCGCTCTGAGCGGCGTACGAACCAGCGGAGGACCCGTAGTCCGCGAGCTGCGGAATGTGCACGATGAAAGCTGTTCGTCCGGGCTTGGACTCCACGCGAATCGTTCCAAAATGATCGTGGACGATACTCTGGACAATGGCGAGACCGAGGCCCGTGCCGCCCTTCTTGCCGTGAGTGATAAACGAATCGAAGAGCTTGGAGCGGATTTCTTCCGGGATTCCAGGCCCGTTGTCTTCAAACGTGAGCACTAGGCCGTCGTCCTCGTCGCGATCCACGATGATACGAAAGACGCCCTTCTCGTCACGACCAGCGGTGGCTTCCGCCGCGTTTCGCGCGAGGTTGTGCACGGCACGCTGAAGCTTGCCTTCGTCGAAGTGAGCGATGCCGCGGTCGTTGAGAACCAGATCAAGTTCGATACGATCACCCAGCGCGTGCTCCAGCTGCTGCACGAGCTCCTCGAAGAACTTGTAGAGATAGACGCGTCGAACCAAGAGGCGGGTCTCACCTCGGGCGAAGGCCAAGGTCTCTTTCGTCATCGCATCGAGAACCTCGACCTGCCGCGTGATGGTCTCGGCGTAGGTCGAGCGAACCTCGGCGTCGACCTCGCCCTTCATCATCTTCGAGTAGCCCTTAATGATGGTCATCGGGGTCTTCAGATCGTGAAGCACGCTCGAGAGAACCGTGCCAAGCGCGCTGAGCCGCTGCTCTCGAAGGCGACGCTCTTTGCGCCTGGACTGCTCGATGGCGGTAGACACGTGGGCCGCGATGACCGTCGCCATTTTTAGGTCGTCGCTCGTAAAGTCCGCGCGCCCCGCGGACTTGTTCAGAAATTCGAGCGCTCCAATGCCTGGCTCGTTCCCATCATCCCATCGGATCGGAACGCAAAGCACGGAGGTCGGGTAGTAACCCGTCTGCTCGGCCAGCTCGGCGATGTGCCGCTGGTCTTCGTCGACGTCGTTGACGACTTGGCCCTTGTTGTTCTTCGCAACCCAGCCCGCGATGCCTTGTCCCAATGAGAGCTTCATGCCACGCATGGCTTCGGCCTCGCCGCCAACAGCGGCGCGAACTCGGAGGTCGCCGGTGTCGGCGTCGCCGATGAGAACCGTCGCTGCCTCCGCATCGAGCGCGCGCATGGAGCGAGCGAGCACACCACTCAAGAGCTCGGCGGGCGCCTCCGCGCCGGCGGACACCTGGGAGATCTCGAAGAGCAAGTTCAGCTCACGGATCTTCTTCTGCAGCTGCTCCTGGGTCTCGAGGAGCTCGATGTTCTTCCCCACCACGGAAAGAAAGAGCTTCGAGTTTTCAATGCTGACGGCCGCTTGGGCTGCCAGCGAGCTGAGGATGGCCTCGTCCGCGGGGGTAAAATGACCGCCGGCCTTGTTGAGCACCTGAACTGCTCCGATGGTGCGGCCGTGCTGATTCTTCATGGGCACGCAGAGGATCGAGCGCGTGCGGTAACCCGTTCGCCGATCCCACTCGCCATCGAAACGCGTGTCCTGATACGCGTCCTTGATGTTCAGGCTCTTGCCTGACTTCGCCACGGCACCCGCGATTCCGTCACCCACACGCAGGCGGATCTCCACCATCTCTTCGCCCTGGGCGACCTTCGCCCAGAGTTCACCGGTCTCGTCATCGAGAAGGTAGAGCGTCGAGCGGTCCGCATCCACGACCTCGGTGATGCGGTCGATGATCTGCGCCAGGAGCTCGTTGAGGTCCAACGTGGAACCGAGGAGCGAGCCAATCTCTTGAAGCGCAGCGAGCTTACGGCGCTCACGTACCATCGTGAGCCGTAGCTCAGCGATATCGCGCTCCAGCTCGCTCGCGCCACTCATGCGGCATTGTCGCACCGCCGCGCCTCAAAAGGCAACGACACGTTGCGCCTAGTGCCCCGGAAAAGCCGGACCTACGGGCCGACTTTGATACGTACTAGTCCTCGGGCGTCCCCCTTCCTAAGGAGAGACGAGCAAAGACAAGATCACGTCACGGCAACGAACTCGCGGCCAGTACTTCATCTCAGAAGTTTTGACCGGTTCAGGGTGAATGATTGGTTCGTGATCTTGGCTCAATCCAACGAAGGACGTGCCAAGCGTACATTCAAGGCGACGTGGGACGAAGACCGCGGCCAAGGGCCGCCCTCAACCGGTCAGAACTTCTGAGATGGAGCACTAGAAGCCTCGGCGCATCTCCACGTTGTCGCCCACGACGACCTCATGCACCGAGCGAGTGATGAGCAAGGCGCTCGTCTGCGGTCTCACGTTGACAACGCGCCCTTCGGCGACGACCTCTGGAAGATAGTCGTCGTCGTCCGGTTCCGGAGCATCCTCGACGATGGCGCCGTAGGAGTCTTCGCCTGCCTGCTGCGCACTACGCCATTCGTCGCCAACTCGAACCACGAAAAAGCGGTTACCGAGCTGCACGTTCTGCTCTTCGCCAACATCGATGAAGATCACCTGCTGGTCCGCCGCGAAGCGCGTCGGGATGAGGCTCGCGACAACTCTGGCTTCCAGGTCCTGCGCGTTCTCCCGCGGCGGGACGTGGTCAAAGTGACGCGGAATGGCGGCAACGCGGAACCCGCGCTCGATTGGATCCAACGTCTCGGTGATGACCGCGCGGCCCATGCCGCGATCACGGTCGTACGTTCGAAGACGCACCGTGCCGAAGATTCGGACCAGCTCGCCCTCCTCTTCTTCGCGCCGCTCGTTCTCTTCCATCTGTCGAAAGATCGTGTACTCGGTGCCAACCTGAGCGTCCGTGCCTTCTTCGAAGCGAACGTAGATCTCGTCGAAGTTCGAAAGAAGCATCTGCTCTTCCGGCGACCCGATGATCACGCCCGCCGTCTCCAGCGCTTCCTGGTCGAGGAACCCTTGATCGCGGAGCCACACGCTCCCGGGCTCCGCACGCGCCGGAGGAGTAACGCCCGCGCCCGTGTCGAGAACCCGCGGCGCCTCGCCGTCCGGCAGGAGACGAATATGGTCCATCGGATAGATCCAATGAGGGTTCGTGATCTCGGGATTGTACGACCAGACCTGAGGCCACCCCCACGGGTTCGCGTAGTAGCGCCCCGTGATGTCCCAGAGAGTGTCGCCGCGTCGAACCGTGTAAACGGGCGGAACCGCCACTCCCCTAGACCCCAGAACAACACCCCGTCGTGACTCGCGTGCATCGCGAAGATCGGAGGCGCCATCCGCCGGCCGATAGTCATCTTGCTCTTGAGCTTCCGTAAGCAGCGGAGCAACGGGGCTCGCGAGTGCCAAGAGAAGTGCGATTTTCAGTACTCGTTTCATCGATTCACCTCTCGACTCGCCAAGCGAGCCGCCTCACTGGAAGGGAAGTCCCTTCGTAGTCTATCCATATGCGCCGTCGCTTCGCGCTCGTTCCCAAGACGGCGCGAGCAGAGCGAGAGTTTGAGCAGCGCGTCCGCCACACGTCGACCGCGCGGGTAACGCCCGACGTAGGACTCGAACGCCGTACGTGCCTGCCCGTACTGACGCTGAATGTAATAAAGCTCCGCTCGCCAGTAGCGCGCATTCGCCACCTGCGGATGATTCGGGTGAGTCTGCTCGAAGCGCTCAAAGGCGACGAGGGACTCGGCAAAGCGACGGGCGCGAAGCATCCCCAGCGCGTTGCGATACGACTCGAGCCCAAGCTCAACTCGTTCAGGCGCAGCCACGGCGGGCCGAGCTACCGGCGACGCGCCTGGTGCAGCTTCCCACGGAAGACGGTCGTTGCTCGGTGTAACGCTCGTCGGCGGCACAGGCGGAACCGTGGACACGCTCCGGTATGGGGCGGTCGCGTACGGAGGCAACGACGGAAGTCCTTCGGCGGCGGCGGAGACAGGTGGGGCCTGGGGAACGCCGTAGAGACGAAGCACAGGGCGATTTCGATCCTCGCGCACGGGCTCCTCACGCTCAGCCTCCGGCGGCGGAAGCTGTTCAGCCGGCTGATCCCATTCACCGTCTTCGGAGAAGAAGCCCTCTTCACTCGCGTTTGCCGAGTCGCTGCCCAGCGTACGAGCGGCGACACCTTGAATCTCGCGCTCTGCGTTTCGTGCGTTTGCCAGCGCGAGCTGTGCCCGGAGCTCCCGAACACGTGCCGTTTCCCGGGCTTCCTCCTGCTGTGGGGAGGCGCTCGTTTCGCTCGCAACCTGCGCAGGCGGCGTCGTTGGAGCCTGTGCAGCGTGGGCTGCACAACCGCTGCCAAGAGAAATAGCGCTGACGAATAGGATAGAACGCATGGTGATGGCCCATGGTAGAGAGCGCGTGCCCGTCGCCCCAAGTTTTTGGGGTGTCATTTTTGGCCTTTCCATTGTCAGAGGGCCTCGCGAGCGATAGATAAAGCGCCGTGGCACACCTTGAGTTCGAAAAACCCCTCGTAGAGCTCGAAGAGCGCATCCGCGACCTTCGTGGCGTTCTCGGCGATAATGATCCGCAGATCGACGAACTTGAGAACCGCGCGGAAAAGCTCCGCCAAGAGATCACCGACGACCTCACGATTTGGCAGAAGGTCCAGCTGTCGAGGCACCCGGACCGCCCCTACTTCCTCGACTACCTCGGCGCGGTCTTCGAAGACTTCGTCGAGCTTCATGGCGACCGCAGTTTTCGTGACGACCCCGCGCTTGTGACAGGCTTCGCGCGACTCGATGGACAGAGCGTCGCCGTCATCGGCCATCAAAAAGGCCGCACCACGAAACAAAAGGTCCATCGCAACTTCGGTATGGCGCACCCCGAGGGGTACCGAAAAGCCATGCGCATCATGGAGCTGGCGGACCGCTTCAAGCGGCCGGTGCTCACCTTCATCGACACCCCCGGCGCCTACCCGGGTCTCGGCGCTGAAGAACGCGGACAGTCTGAAGCCATCGGTCGCTCGCTCCTCGTGATGAGCCGACTGGGCGTTCCCGTCATCGCGACGGTGATCGGCGAAGGAGGCTCCGGCGGCGCACTCGCCCTCGGTGTCGCCAACCGTGTCTTGATGATGCAGTACTCGACGTACAGCGTGATCACCCCGGAGGGCTGCGCTTCAATCCTCTGGCGTGACGGCGCTCGTGGTCCAGACGCCGCGGAACAGCTCAAGCTGCTGGCGGGCGCCGCACGGCGCTTGGGCATCGTGGACGAACTCCTCTCGGAGCCCGTGGGCGGCGCACACCGGAACATCGACGGGGCCGCTCAAACGCTAAAGGCCGCCCTCCTCCGACACTTGGGGGAGTTGGGCGACCTTAGTCCGGAAGAGCGTATTGAGGACCGCTACGCGAAGTTTCGCGCCATCGGTCACTTCCTCGAGGGCTAATGCTCGGGGTACGTGTTGACGATGTTGCGACGGGGTCGTTGGACCTCGACGACGGGGCTCGTCACCAGGTCTCGACCTTCGGAACAAAAGAAGAGGCTCTCGCCGACGCTCGGGAGCCCATCGTTGGGCGTCACGCCACCATGGTCGTGAAAACGCAGACCGCCCGCGACCTTTCCTTGGATGGCGAGGTGACCCTCGACCCAGCCGCCGGAACGGCGATCACGAACCGCTACACAGCGGTCTCGGCGCACGTGATATTCCGTGTTTCGAGTAACAAAGACCTTATGAACGCGACGTTCGGTTCCGAGATAACGCATGGTGGCTCCTTTAGAGTGGAGAACATACATGTCGGATAGAAACCTACAAAATAAGACGCAGGGTTTTCTCGGCCCGTGCCTCCTGCGCGGCGACAACGTCACTCCACTCTCTCGCACCCCTTGGGCTGGCCGGCGTATCGCTACCCACTACAAGGCCGCTTTGAACGTGCCCGAACGCATCGGCGAGTCTTGGGAGGTCTCGGTGGAACCGGACTTCCCCAGCATCGTGGACGACGGGCAGCGCCTGGACGAACACATCGCTTTGGACCCCAGAGGCTGGCTGGGGAAACACGCCGAAGCGCACGGCGGGCTTGGTTTGCTGGTCAAACTCCTCGACGCGGCCGACGCGCTCTCGGTTCAGATTCACCCTCACGACGATGATCCCGCGCTGGGAGCGGACGAGAGTGGCAAGCCTGAGTGCTGGTACATCCTCGACGCCGACGAAGGAGCTGGGATTTTCCTGGGCCTCGCCCCAGGCGTGGAACTCGCCGGCATGCGCAGAGCCCTCGACGAGGGCGACGACGTCTCCAAGCTACTGAACTTCGTCCCTTGCGCGCCGGGTGACTTCTTCGTGCTTCCGCCCGGGACGCCGCACGCCGTGGGTCCAGGTCTCACGCTCGTCGAGCCTCAGCGAGTGCTGCCCGGCCGCCGAGGCCTAACCTATCGATACTGGGATCACGGTCGCCGCTACGACGCCAGCGGCCGACGCGATCCCAGCGGTTCGCCTCGAGCCTTGCACATCGAACGCGCCCTCGCGGTCACGGACTGGCAGGCTCCTCGAGGCGAGGCTTTGGTGGACTCGCTGCGTGTTCGCACGGGCACCCCCAACCTGAGCGCCGGCGCAAGGGTCGAGACCCTCTGCGGCCCGGACGCCACGCTCCCCTTCGCGTACCTCTCCGCGGAACGCCTTGTGGGGACAGGAGAGCTTGAACTCGGCGCCGCGGAGACGTGTCAGTCCCTCACCGTCGTGGAAGGCGAAGTGGAACTTGGAGGGCTCGTGGTGTCTGCCGGACGCTCGGCGTTGATTCCCGTCAGGAGCGGCCCGCTTGCCGCCTCTCTTCGCGGCGCCCACGCCCTCATGGCCAGACTTCCCTAGGCTGACACCGACCACGTTTTCCCGTGTTTTTCGCCACGCGTGCCCCTCGCGTGCTTGACCGAACCCCTCCCCTCTGCCATTCCGCAGGCCTGCCATGAGTGACGCGCGCACCCCACCTCGGGTATCGATTCTTATCCCTGTCTACAACGAGGAAGCCATCCTCCAGACAGCGGTAGTTGACCTCATTGACCGCCTCGCCGAGTTCGATTGGCCCTACGAGCTGATCCTCACCGAGAACGGATCCACCGACCGCACCGTCGAAATCGGCGAAGAACTGGCGGAACGATTCCCTCAGGTCTCGATTCGAAGCTTGGGGGCGCCCAACTATGGCCTGGCGCTCAAGCAAGCCATCTTCGCCGCCGAGGGCGAGTTCGTCATCTGCGACGAGATCGATCTCTGCGACACCGACTTCTACCGGCGTGCGCTCACGCTCCTCGAGACGAACGAGGCGGAGCTCGTCGTCGGAAGCAAGGTCATGGCCGGCGCAAGCGACGAACGACCTCTCACGCGACACGCCGCCACTCTCGTGGTCAACGGCATGCTACGCGTCGCGACCGGCTTCAAGGGCACGGATACACATGGACTCAAGGCGTTCCGACGCCTCCCATTGATTCCCATCGCTCAGCAGTGCCTCGTCGACAAGGACCTCTTCGCGAGTGAGTTCGTCATCCGCGCAGAACGTGGAAGCGTCCGCGTCCAGGAAATCCCTGTGCGTGTCCTCGAGAAGCGACCGCCTTCGATTCACCTCTTCAGCCGCGTCCCCAACGTACTCAAGAACATGGTGAAGCTCTTCGTCGCCATTCGCGTAAAGGGCTAGCGTGCAGCGGCTCGCCGCCATCTCCGTCGACCTGGACGAGATCGGTTGCTACTCGTCGATCTACGGACTCGACGAGCCCACTGGTGACGCCGCTCGAGCGGTCTATCTTCACGCGATCCCTCGCTACGAGGCGCTCTTCGAAGAGTTGAACATCTCCGCCACGTTTTTCGCCATTGGCCGCGACCTCGCCGTCGAAGGAAACGCAGCGATCATTCGCCGCCTCCACGAGCGTGGACACGAAATCGCCAATCACACATTTGGCCATCGCTACGACTTCTCACGTCTAAGCCGCGCACAGATGAGCCACGAAGTTCGCGCGGGCTCCGCCGCCATCGAACGCGCCACGGGCCACGCCCCAACAGGCTTTCGAGCGCCGGGCTACACCATCAACGACGTGGCCTTTGAGGTTCTGACGGAGCTCGGAGTCAGCTACGACTCCAGCGTCTTTCCTTGCCCGGCGTACTTTGGGGCGAAGGCCGCCGCCATCACGTCTATCGGCCTGCGCGCGCGACTGGGCCGCGGAAACCCAAGCCATTCCATCATCGACACGCCGAAGATGCTGAGCGCGCCGGCTGACCCCTACCGGGTCGGAACTCCCTTCTGGAGCCAAGGCGCGGGACTCCTGGAGATGCCGATTGGCGTCACACGCTTGGGACGACTGCCTTTCATTGGCACGAGCGTCGTGCTCCCCCACCCCAGCGTCGCCGACGGGCTGGCGCGCGCGATGATCGGCCGGCCCTTTGTGAACTTGGAACTTCACGGCATTGACGCCAGCGACGGCACCCTCGACGGGATCGGTCCACTTTCCGAGCGCCTGCCTGAACTGAAACGAAGCGCCGAACACAAGCTGCAGAACCTTCGCGTCGTCATCCGGCGACTTGAGGCCGCGGGCTACCGTTTTGTCACCCTCGACTCGGCGGCACAGGTAGCCTGAATGCCCTTTCGTCCTATGTTACTCCGCGGTTCCAAGGTCTTCGCGCGCTGCGACGAGGGCGGCGAGCTCGTCGTCGACTCCGGCCGCGTCGAGATTCGTTATCGCAAAAGCGGGAAAGCCTACGCCGCGGCTCCGCGGAACTTGGAAGTCACCGATGGCGGGGTGCTACCAGACGGCGACTTCACCTTGGCGGAGCCTGCTCCGAAGGCAAAGGCCACTGCCAAAAAGAAGAAGAAGCCGAAGGCAAAGTCCTCAGCGCCGGTCCCAACCATTCCCGCCGAGGGCGAAGTCCTCGCGTACTGTGACGGCGCATGCAGCGGCAACCCTGGACCCGCCGGCCTCGGCGCTCTGATCCGTTTCGGCGACACGGAGCTCCGCCTCAGCGAGTTTTTAGGCCACGGCACCAACAACATCGCTGAGCTCACGGCCATACAGCGCATTGCGGAAGCCGTGGAAGACAAGAGCGTCCCCGTACATATCTACACCGACAGCAGCTATGCCATTGGGCTCCTGCAAAAGGGATGGAAAGCGAAAGCGAACAAGGAGCTCGTGGCGGACGTTCGCGCGGCCATGGCTACGCTTGAAAACGCGACGCTTCACCACGTCAAAGGCCACGCCGGCCACGAGCTCAACGAACTCGCCGACACCCTCGCGGTGCAGGCCGTCGAGTCTCGCGCGACGACTCCTTGGCTCAAAGGAACGTTCTCGAGGCCGGAATGACCCGCGCGGGAACGCGACGGGTACGCGTCGCCGTGCTGGCACTTTGTGTGTGCGCAGCCGTCGCCGGGTCGTGGTGGTGGAAGAGCCGCGTCACGCTTCACGACAGCCCCCTCGCCAACGTTCCCGCCTCCGCCATGGGCCTCGTCCACGTTCGTTGGCCGGAGCTTCGAGCCTCCAGGCTCTGGCAAGATGTCGTCGTCGCACGAGGCGGCGACGGCGCCCTCCGCGCGCTGGAAGAAGAATGCGGATTCGACTGGTCCGCCGACCTTTTGACCGTCACCGCCTTCGCTCACCGCTCCGCGCAAGGTGGCGAAATGCTGCCGGAGCATGTGGCGTTCATCCTGACGGGCCCTCTCCAACTAGAGAGGATGATGGCCTGCGCTCCGCCGTCCGCCGGAGAGCTTGAGCCACGTGACATCGATGGTGTGCGCGCCTTCGCCGCCGGTGAATACAACGCGGCGCTCCTCGACGATGGCGCGCTCCTCGTCGGTCATGTCGATGCGCTCCGAGCCGTCATCCGTACGCTCCGAAGCGAGGAGCAGAGCATGGCGGATGTCCCAGCGCTCCGCTCAGCGTTTGGTCTCGTCTCAAACGAACGTCACCTGAGCGCAGCGCTACAGCTCGATGAACGCTGGCAAGGAGCCTTTGAGGATATCGTCGAGGAACAAGGAGGGGACGAGGACGCGCCCGAGTTTATCGTCGCGGGAGCGCGCGTGTCCCGGGGTCTAACCGTTGGGGCCATCGCGAACTTTGCTTCGGGATCAGACGCACGCTCCCTTGAAGACCGGCTTCGGCAAATGCGTGACGAATGGGCGGGTCAGCTCGCCGTCGCGCTCTCTCCCCTCGGCCCAGCGCTCCGCTCCATCGTCATGGAAACCGAAGGCACGAAGCTTCAGCTGGCCTTCGACCTGGACGCTCGACGCATTGACGAGCTCATTGAGCTGCTGGACGAGCAAAGCCCGTAGCAAGCAAGAGCGTGGAGCTAACGTGCGCTCTCGCCAGCCTTGGCGGCGGCTGTGGCAAATCGCTGCGTAGCCTCTTCGTCGAGGCCAAAGAGACGCCAGCCGCGCCGCTTCGCGAGATGTAGCTCCAACGAAACCTCGCCTTTGCGACCGGGCCAAAGGCTCGACAGGGCCAGGTCTAGACCGGCGCCGAGGGCAAGGATCACTGCGCCGGCGAGGAGCAGGTAGGTCTCCCCGCTCCGAACGCCTTCAAAGAGCCAGAAGCCCCCGACGAGCACGCCCAGCGCAAAGCAGGTTGTCCCCAAAAGGAGCGCCGCCCGTGGGAAACGCGTCGAGGCCGCGAGCCCGTGAATGCTGGCGAAGGGCAGCTCCTCGCACTTCGTGCCCATCGCGCGTCCGAGGATCTGGGTCGAATGCTCAAGGCGAAGTCCTGTGCGGGTCTGTTGAATCGTCCCGGTTCGCCGGTAGCCCACCAGCGCGAGAACTCCGCGGCCCAGCCACTCGAGGAGTGCCCAGCCGCTGACGAGCCTCACAAATGCGGCGAAGCCTTCTCGCGGCACCCGCTCAAGTTTGCCGCCGAGGGACTCCCCTGGCGTGCTTGGTCCCGGTGGCGGCTGGCTTGGCGACGACCCGTGAGACGACGCATCCAGGGCCGCGCGACGGAGCGCCTGGACCGCGGTCTCGCGCATCGTCGAGGGCGTGTCCCCGAGGCCGCGACGAACGACGGTCCACACGTGGCTCGCGTCTTTTTTAAGAACCGGCTCCACCAACTCGTAGGCGGGATAGTCCGTCGCAAAGCTAAGCCAGTCCGCGTGTTCACAAAACCGGATGACGCGCTCGTCGTCCTCCAGGTGAGGACGAAGGCCTTCGATGGCGAGGGCCATCACAAGCGCGTATTCCTCGGAGTTTCCAGGTCCTCGACGAAGCCAAGCGAGCACGTCGTGATCGCCGAGCGTGCCGTCCTCGACTCCGTGGGCGTCGCGCTTGGTGTCCACAAACTCTTCGCCGGCGAAGAGCGTCTGCCCTTCGGCCTGGCGCGAAACCACGTCCAGGACGAGCGCGGCGAGCTTTGGGTCCGCCTGTTGGGCCAAGGAAGCGGCGTCTCTAAGTTCTCGGGACATTACGTGGCCGTATAGCAGAAGAAGGCAGAGCAGCGAGGAGGCGCATGGACCCTTAAACGCCGGCTCCCGGGTCGGGCATTCCCCTACTCTTCCTCGCCCGCACGCGAATCGGGCGATTCGGGCGATTCGGGCGAATCCGCATCAGAAGGAGGTGGTTCGCTCGGCGTCTCAGAAGCGTCGTCCTGTTCGGTGTCCTCCGCTGGCTCAGCGGCTGGTGGCTCATCCGCATCCTCTGGACTCGATTCATCCTCGGCGTCCTCCGCCTCGCCAACCTCCTCATCGGCTTCGAACGCCGGCGCATCTGGCTCCGGCGCATCTGGCTCCGGCGCATCTGGTAGTTCCGGCTCATCCGCTGGCTTCCCTTCCAAGAAGAGCGCGGACTTTCGGTAATGGGCGACACCGTGAACCACGAAGATCTTCGCGATGGCCGCCGCTGGTACCGCCAGGAGCACGCCGAGGAACCCGAAGAGCTCTCCGAAGGCGAGGAGAGCGATAAGCACCCAGACCGCCGACAGCCCAACCTTGTCGCCGACGATGGCGGGTGTGATGACAAAACCTTCGAGCACCTGAACGATGCCGTAAACAATGAGCACGCCGATGATGGGGTCCCACCCCTGCCAGTCGAAGAAGCACATTCCAAGAGCGAGAATGAGCGCGAGGCTACCGCCGACGTACGGGATGAACGACACGAGTCCCGCTGCGATGGCGATAGGAATGGCGAGCCGAACGCCGACGATGGAGTAGCCAATGGCGTAAAGCACAGCCAGGGCCAGCATCACGAGCAACTGGCCGCGAATGAACTGCCCTAGGACATCATCGATCTCTCCAGCGAGCTTTAGCACGAGGGGCCGGCGCCTATGCGGCACCAAGTCGCGCATCGCGGCGGTGATCCGATCGAAATCGTAGAGCAAGTAGAAGGAGAACACCGGAATCAAAAAGAAATGGATAACGGCGGCAGCGGCGCTCGCGGTCCCGCCGACGACCCAACCGAGTACCGCTGTTGCGGGCGCGACGGCCTGCCGGGCTACGCCTTGGGCGTCGTCCCCGAAGCGCTCGAAGAGGTCGCCGAGGGAATGAGGAACGCTGATTCCGTAACTGCTAAGGACCGGTTCCCACTCCGCAAAGAGTCGCCGCGTGGCGCCAGGGACCTCGCCGGCAAAGTCCGCGATGTCGCGCACCACGCCCGGTAGAACCATCAGTAGAAAGCCACCGATGACGGTGATGCCGAACACCAGCAGGACGACGATTCCGGCAGCGCGCGGCATCTTTCGTTCTTCGAACCAGTCGACGAGGGGGTCGAGCATGTACGCGATGAGGAACGCGAAGAAGATCGGCGTCACGACGGCCCGAAGAGCCCAAAAGAGCATCAAGAAAAGTACCGCCGCCGCGGTCCAGGCCACGATACGTACGCTTCGCGTCGTCGAATCCATGGGCCAGAGAGTCCAACGCAGGGAAAACCACGTCAACCACGCAAGAGGTCGCCCGTCTAGGTCGAGGGGCTCGACGCTGGGCCATGATTTTTGAATCGCACGCTAGAACTTCTGAGATGGAGTGGTACTAGAGGCGGTCGATGAACCAATACACGGCGCAGAGCATCACCAGCAGCGACACCGCTTGTGTGATGCGCCGATAGCTCTTCTGCCCGGACAGCCAGAGCAAAGGACCAAAGCAGAGAACGACAAACGCCAGCTGCGCCGCCTCGATGCCCAGGTTGAAGCCCGTCAGCGCGAGCGCCCGTCGGCCTCCAGGAAGCCCCACGTCGGCGAGTACGCTGGAGAAACCGAAACCATGGATGAGACCAAAGACGAACGCAGCCCATGGACGTTCGTGCCGGCGTCCCGTGTTCCAGCGCCCTTCGGGGATCATATTCCACACCGCCACAACGACGATAGACGCCGCGATGGCGACTTCGACCGGCCGGATCGGAAGCGACACAAGGTCCAACGCCGCGCACACGAGCGTGATGCTGTGACCGAGCGTGAACGCCGTCACGAGCCAAGCGAGGGAGCGTAACGCCGTGGATGCTTTCTTTGAGCGCCACCCAAGAGCGACGCCAAAGATCAGTGTCAAAAGGAAGAGTACGTGATCGAAACCGAGGGCAAAATGCAGAGCGCCCTGTTTGAGAAATTCGACGAAGAGGGCGCCGCTTCCGAGGAGCTCGATGCTCATCTCGCGACTGCCACCGCGCAGCACCTGGGGTGAGACTTGTCCGCCCTGGATCACCCGCACGAGGGTCTCGTGCTGCGGGTCGTCGTCAAAGACCGTATCGTCGCGCAGCCGGAGAGCGCCCGGAATGCAGGTAGCGTTGCCTTCAAACCGAAGGTAGCGGCCGAGTTCTCGGTCCACGAACTCGAAGGAACTCAGCCTTTGTTCGCACGGCTCTTGTGTTCGAAGCACCACCCCCTCGAGGATCCATGCTTCAAGCGCACGTCGCCGCACACGAACCGCCTCCTCGCTTGCATCCTCCGCGAGTTGGAGTTCCATGGCCGCGTCGACCACTTCGACATCGATGACGAAATCCGCGCCATCTTCGCGTGGCGTGATGTCGACGAAGGTGACGCTACCGAGGTGAGCGTTCGCCCCGCTTGGGAACGCACCGAGGCACACGAGGGCGATGAGGCTAAGAAGTAGTCCTCGCATGAGGGTACGTCCCGCGAAGCTCAGAGACAGGCGCCGTATTCAGTCCCGTTGAAGATGAGCGGATCACTGAGGGGGATGCAGGTCGTTCCCGCATGGGCGTTGCACTCATTCCCAACAGGGCTCGCGCGCCGGCAAGTCCGCAGGCACTGCATGACCGCGGGCGGTCCTGCAGACGTCGTGAAGCAATCGAAGCCCGTCGCACAATCAGCCCGCTCCGTGCAGGTCTGTCCTTGCGTGGCGCTGCCCGTGACATCGCAATCGCTGAGACGTCGACCCATGGGGTCGGTGAAGAGTGAGCAGCCAGTATCCGCAGGACATCCAGCGTTCGTCGCAGGATCGCAATGGGTCGTGCAGATGTTCTGTGTGGTGCCCGTGACGGTCACCAAGCAGAGCGCACCGACGCCGCCGGAGCAGTCTGCGTCGGTGTCGCAGAAGCCGCGACACATCGTGATCGTGCCAGCACCGTCCAGGTCGATGCAGACGTTTCCGCCTTCGCAGATCTCGCTGCCGTTGCACGACTCACCGGTCGACGCCGTGCCCGACGGCGCGCAGACACGTTCGTCCATGCCCGTGATGTAGCAGCTGTTGCCATCCGGACATCCGCACTGAGGCGACACGAGCCGACAAGGGGTTTCGCCACAGCCTGGGGAGATGCAGCCGGTCGCGGTGCAGATCTGCGGGCTCGCGCACATGCTGTTGTTGGGTGTCGACTGGCACATGCCCGTGGCCGGAACACACGAATCCACGGTGCACGACACACCGTCATCACAAACGACCGCCGTTCCCGCTTCGCACATTCCCGCGACGCAGGTTTCTTCGCCGTCACAAGGGTTGCCGTTGTCGCACTCGGCATCACCGGTGCAGCCGGAATCGAACACGTCCGGCGGAACATCCGGAGGAGGACCGGCGTCGTTGCCGGCGTCGAAGACATCGGCGGCTGCGTCCATCGGCGGAGGACCGCCGTCCGCGCCTGGCCCCACGTCTGTTCCTGGTCCGGCGTCCACTCCGGGGACATCGGGAGTTGGGCCCGCGTCAAAGTCCGGTCCCATGTCGGCCATGACCGTCGAGTCAGAAGCGGGAATGTCTGCCTGCCCTGAATCCGTTGCGCTGGCGTCGCCGGGGCGCATGCCTCCTCCACCGTCCGCGCATGCGCCGACAACAAGAAGACAACCTAAGAAGAGACACGAAAACTGAACACGCATAAGTCCTACACCATAGGTTCCAGAGGGCTCGCCGGCAAACTGCCGCTCTGGCCGCCTTCTTGGGCCGTTCCACGCTATGCTCCGACGCCCCCATGCCCCGTTCGCTACATCCACTACGCACTCTCTCTCCACGACGCGCGGGAGAATTCGGCAGCAAAGCCGTCGGTTTGGCCACGTTGATCCGAGAAGGTCTCCCGGTTCCGCAGGGGTTTGCCCTGAGCAGCCGAGCCGCAACGGACTTCTACCACCTGGCCTTGGCCCCGCCTGAGCTCCCGAGCGCCCTCCGGGCGGGCGGACCACTGAACGAAGACCAGCTCAGCGCGATCCGGCAGAAGCTCACGTCGTTCCCTATCCCGGCCATGCTCCGGGACCAGCTTCGCGATGTCCTCACCCTACTCCTCGAAGACGGAACACAAGCCATCGCGGTGCGCTCGTCATCCACCGTCGAAGACCGAGACGCCGTCAGTGGTGCGGGATTGCACAGCACATTCCTTGGCGTGCGCACAGAAGAGGAGCTGCACGACGCGCTTCGCCACGTGTGGGCATCCCTCTTCCGCGACCGTGTCTTCGGATACCACCGACCCGCCGGCGCTGAGACACCACGCATCGGCGTCGTGCTCCAGCGCTTGATCCCGGCGGACGTGTCTGGCGTTCTCTTCACCGCAAACCCGCTCACCGGAGACGCTGGGGAGCTCGTCATCGACGCCTCCTTCGGACTCGGCCGCCTGGTCGTCGACGGCCGCGTTTCGCCGGACTCGATCCGAATGGACAAGGCGAGTCGTGGGCCCCGAGACCGAATTGTCGGAACGAAACACATCCGCCTCGACTTCGTGAACGGCGTGACCGAAGAGTCGTCCGTCGCACCAGAGCTCGCGTCTGAGCTCGCGCTGACAAGCCCGCAGGTCGATGCGTTGACCCGCCTGGGAATGCGTATCGAAGACCTCGTCGGAAAGCCGCAGGACGTGGAGTGGGCCCTTTGCGACGGCGAGTTCTTCGTCCTTCAGGCTCGACCTATCACGACCGCCTTGCAGCCTGGCACTCAGCGATGGCGCAAACGAGATGTCAGTCGAACTCCGCGAGACTCCATCGTTTGGTCGAACGTCAACGTGGGCGAAGCCCTCCCCGGCGTCGCCACGCCGCTCACTTGGTCGATTCTGAGCGGGTTTAGCGAGCTTGGTTTTCGCCGCGCGTTTGGCGCCCTCGGCTGCGCAGTTCCCCCGGACGCGGAGCTCGTCGGCAACTTCCGTGGACGCATCTTTCTAAACCTCACAGAGTTCATGTCGATCCTGACGCAGGTCCCAGGACTTCGTCCAAAGAGGCTCCTCGCCCTCGGTGGTGGCGGCGGCGTCCAGGAGCTCGAAGCCAGCATTCGGCCGCGAAGTCCGGCGCGCTTTCTCGCGCGCATACCGTGGACGCTGACTCGCTTCGCCCGCGAAAACCGATCGCTCTCAGAGCGAGTCGAAGCTTTCGAGGCGACGCTCCGAATCGAACGCAAGAGGATGCGACGGGTGGACCCGCGAGTGCTGACCGGCACAAGTCTCTCGCGCACCATCAACGATGTGGCGCGACTTCTCGATGAGAGCGGCGCCATCATGCTCACCGCCTACGGGAACCTCTTGGGCTCCGTCGTTCTCCTCAACGCCGCCCTTCGGCTCTTTACCCGTGACGACGCGCCGCGACTCGCGCAGGAGCTCCTCACCGGGCTCTCGGACTTGGACAGCGCAGCTCCAGGAATCGCTTTGTGGCACATCGCGGCCCTCGCAGCGGACGAACCCGCAGCGGCTGAGGTGATTCGCTCCGGCGAAGCAGGCCTCACGGTCTCGTCCTTGCCGCACGGAGCGACGCGCCGGGCGCTAAGCACATTCCTCGAAGCCTACGGTCACCGAGGCCCGCGAGAAGCCGAACTCCGCGAGCCGCGTTGGCGCGAGGACCCCGCGGTGCTCTTCGCGACGCTCCGGCTTCACCTCTCTCAGAGCGGTCCCACCCCCGTTGAACGCGAACGCAAGATGCGCGCGCGCCGAGAAGCTGCGGAAGAAGAGTTGCGTGGGCGGACGCCGGTTCCGGTGGTGCCCATGCTCCGCAAACTCCTCTCCCTTGCGCGGCGTTTCATGCGTTTGCGCGAGCGCCTTCGTGGCTACGTCACCGAAGTCCTCGGCGAGTACAGGCGGATCGCCCTCGATGCATCTCGGCGCATCCACGTTCGCGAACCCGACGCTGGTGAGGATGCCGCGTTCTTCTTGACGGAATCGGAGCTGCAAGACGTGCTCAGTTCCGACATGAGCGTCGCGACGCGTGTTCGGCAGAGGCGCCGACAGTACGAGCGCGACCGGGCACTGCCAGACCCCCCCCACACCTTTGTTGGCTACCCGCCACCTACCTCCGCGGCCCCACAGAGCAAGACCACCGACACCCTCATTGGGCTGCCCGCGAGTCCTGGCCGTATCCGTGGGCGCGCCCGCGTGATCACGGACAACGCGGAGCTCCGCGACGTCGCTGTAGGAGAGATCCTCGTGACCCCCTGCGCGGATGTTGGCCTCGCGCCGCTCTTCTTGACAGCGGCGGGGGTCGTCACGGACCTGGGCGGACCGCTCTCCCACGCGTCCATCGTTCTTCGGGAGTATGGAGTCCCAGCCGTCGTCAACGCCGCGGGTGCCACAGCGCGCATCAAGAGTGGTGACCTCATCGAGATCGACGGCGAGCTCGGCCACGTTCGAATTCTCCCATGAAGCCCAGCTCAAAGATTCACATCGTCCACCAAGATCACCACCTCCTGGTGGTCAGCAAACCTCCGGGCCTCGCCACAACGGCTCCAGGAGACGGGGATTGCCTAACGCGAAGGCTCCGGGAAGGCAGAACGATCCGAGCGGGACAGCGGGCCATCCACGCCAGCTCTCGCCTCGACTCGCCCGTGAGCGGTCTGGTGACTTTTGCCCAGACCAACGAAGCCATCGGCGCACTCAAAGAAGCCCGCGAAGCGGCGCGTTACCGGCGACGCTACCTCGCCTTGAGCCTCTCGGCGCCCGGCCCCACTTCGGGCTCATGGAACTGGCCCATCGGCATCAATCTGAAGGACGTCCGCTTGCGGCAGGTCGCCGTGCCGGGACGAACAGAACGCATCCAAGAAGCGGCGACGCACTACCGTAGCGCGACTTATGAAGGCGTGAGTCTCCTCGTGCTCGAGCCCCAAACCGGACGAACACACCAGCTACGTGTCCACGCGATGGCGGCGGGATGTCCCCTCCTCGGGGACACCTCCTACGGCGGTGGCAAACGCGTCACGCTCTCGAACGGTCGTGTTCTCAGCGCCCGACGGGTGATGCTCCACTGTGCGCAGCTCCGCATTCCGGACGTCGCGAGCGGAGGCGACCTCGCTCTTCGGCTTCCTCCCGCGGACGACTTCTCATCCCTCTTTAGCGCGCTGGGTGGCCCAGCCGCCGCGCTCACGGACGCCTTGGCGCCCTTCGACTGACCCCTACGGAACCCGGGGTGCTTTGAGAAACGCTTCGATCTCAGCAGCCAGGATGCGGTCGAGATCCGTGTCTAGGTTTTCCGGGCCAGAGCAGAAACGGTCGATATTTCGGTGGTAGACGAAGAGCCTGCGCAATGTGTCTTTGCCGTCGCGTAGCGGCACCTCGTCCATCATCGCCGGAGCGCGCGGGTCCAACCCTTCGGCGACCATCTCCACACCTGGGAACGGCTCGACGATAATGAGGGTGTCCTCAAGCTCCGCGAGGAGCGCTCCCGGCAGCTGCGGTATTCGGTCTTGGAGGCGGCGCTCAAACTGTGGCGTGGTCTCCCCCCAAGGCACCGTCGGCGCTTTGATGTCCCGTTCCCGACACTCGAGAAACGCGAAGGCGGCGCCTCGAAAATCGCCGAGCGACTCTCGTGAGAGCGCGACGTAGTAGTGGATCTCCGCGTCGTCCACGCCACTCGCCAGCGCACCCTCCAGGAGCACCGACGCGCGCTTGTAGTCCCCCGCGTGATGGGCAGCGCGGCCGATCAAGAACTCGATATGTGGCGCAAAGGGCCCCGAGGGCATCTGTTCCAGCAGGCGCGCCGCGTCTTCACGACGGTTGAGGGAGAAGAGCGCGTCCATCATCAACAGCAGCGAGTCCGCCACGCCTTCCTTCTCGGCGGCCTGCTCCAAGGCGACTTCAAGGCGTTCAAGCGCGAGCTCCGCGCGTCCGACTTGGATGAGCACATCCCCGGAGCTGAGAAGCGCATCGAAAAAGAGGCCGTCGACCTCCAGGGCGGCCTCAAAGTGCGCCAAGGCCTCAACGGGAAGCCCCATCGCCGCCTTTATGTTCCCGAGGAGGTGGTTTGCTTCCATGGAACCGGCGTCCACCTCAAGCGCGGCCTCCGCGGACGCGAGAGCCGCGACGAGCTTTCCTTCGAGATAGAGCTCCCAGGCCTGTTCAAGCCCTGCAAAATGGTCCGAGTCGTTTCTCATGGGGCCGGCCAGGCTACGACGGTCAAAGCTGGGGTCAAGCCCCCACGCGGCGCCCGTCGAAGAACTAGGGACCGGTGACAAAGCAAGCTATCGTCTTGACGTGCGGATGCCCCTCGCAGCGCTTCTTTTGGTCTCTTGTGCTGTTCCCGTTCGATCCGGAACGCCGGTTTCAGCGAGTGCCAGCAACGCAGGCTGGCTTCGCAACGGTGTCTCTCTGCCAGATGAAGGGCCCGGCTTCGTCCGAGCGCGGCGCGGCGAATCGACTCGCTTTGGGATCCCTCGCCTCGTCGAGTCGATTCAAGGTTCAGCTCGCTTCGTGCAAGAACAAGTTCCAGGTGGCTACCCGCTGCGCGTCGGAGACCTGAGCGCCCCGAGCGGCGGGCGACACTCGCGACACGGCAGCCACCGAAGCGGCCGTGACGTGGACCTCATCTTTTACGCGACAGACGTCTACGGGGCACCGGCGCGAGGCCGCGGATGGGTCGCGTATGACCGCTTCGGTACCGGCGCGGAAAGCCGAGAGCGTGGCGGCGAGGTCTTTCTCTTCGATGAAGCGCGAAACTGGGCCTTAGTGCGGCATCTGGTCATGAACGAGGACGCCCACGTTCAGTGGATCTTCTGCAGTCGCGGGATCAAAGCGCGCCTGCTCCGCTACGCGCTGGCGCACGAGCCGAACGCCGAAGCAATCCTGCGGGCCACTTGGATACTCCACCAACCCAGCCGCGGAAACCCCCACGCCGACCACTTCCACGTTCGCATCGCGTGTGGCGCCGAACAGGTCTCCCTAGGGTGCCGGGATCGCGGGCCGATTTGGCCCTGGTTCGGGGACGCCACGCAAAAGCTCGATGCACCCGGCGAGGCACTCGACGACGCATTCTTAGTGCGGGCGATCATGGAAGACATGAACCCAGAAGCCGCCGCTGACGAAGCCGCGAACTAGAAAGACATCAGCGCGCGTATCGCCTTCGCCACCTGGTCGATGGGCGCTCCATCCGGACATCGAACCCACGTCTCGGTTCGGTCAGCGAGCATCCACTGCTCCCCCGTCGCGTCGCCGGCTTCCCAGAGTACAAACTCCGTCGCTTCGTCCATCTCTGGCGCGACGGTGACGAGCGTTGCGGGATGCACTGAAGGCGAAACACAGTCGAGAACGACGACGGCACGCATCGATGGGCTCGCGTGCACGATGTCCAAGAGCGCCACGACATCCTGAACGACGGTCACGCGAACATGCGCCAGTGCCACATCCAGGAGTTCGGCTCGACCGTGGTCCGACGTCGCGAGGAGCACGGACGGCATCAGGTCGCGAGATTGCGTCTGGCGCTGGTGAACGTTCGACGGGACAGGCGACAGTCGCGCCGGAAACTCGGACGGTATGTTGTGAGCGATAGGTCCAAGCGTTTGCAAGAGCGCATCCGCTGCATCTTGGCCCAGCTTACGTGTCACCGAGCGGTGCAGGTGCAGCGCGATGAACTCGCGCAAGTGAGCGCCCCCTGTCGGAACCGCGCCCAGACCAGACTGACGAACGGCGTCTGCGATGACGTCCTCGGTGACCAATCGCGATGCAAGGGTACGCACGCTCTCTCGCACCATTCTCGCCGCCGGCGAAAAGTAGTGCGCGCGATTTAAACCTCTCGCCGGCGTCCCCACGGACGAAGGGTAGCGCGACGCATCGCGATCGCGCCACATCTGTGTCAAATCAACGGATGCTTGTCTGTGGCGTCGACGAAAACGGACTGGGTCCACGACTGGGTCCGCTGGTGGCCACCGCCGCCACAATCGAGGTAAAAGCCTACGATGCGCCCCAATTACAGCGATTGGGCGCGAGTGCAGGCGTCGGCGACAGCAAACAACACAGCGCGTTCGGCCGTATGGCGAAAGCCGAGAGTCTCACGCTGGCGCTAACAGAGAATGCCCTAGGCCGCCCAGCAAAGGACGCCGACGACCTCTTCGAGGCACTCACCTTGGAAGGCCGCCTCGGTCTACGTGCCCCGTGCCCTGGTGGCCAAACCGAACAACAGTGCTGGTCCGCCCCCCTCGCACTTCCTGCGTTCGGAGGAGACCCGGAGGTAGGTCGAGCCATGCTCGATACCCTCAAGTCCGGTGGTGTGAAGGTGCGCCGAATCCGTACAACCTTGGCGTGCGCAAGCCGGATCAACACCGCTCTCGCACGCGGCGACTCGAAGCTACAGGTAGACCTCTCGCTCTTTGAGGACTTGCTCCTCGATGCACGAAGCGCCGAGCGACGCAACCTGCTCGCGCTCTGCGGCATGGTTGGAGGCATCCGCAAGTACGAGAACTACTTTCGGCGCCTGACGCCCAGCGGAAAAGGTACAGGGCAGACGGCCTACAAGGTGCCGAAGCTTGGCGAGGTCCGCTTCGAAGTAAAAGCCGACGACCGTCACCTTCCGGTTGGGCTGGCGTCCATGGTTGGAAAAGTAGTTCGTGAACTCGCGATGCGTCGCATCGTCTTGTTCTATCAGGGTCACAACGGGAAGCTCCGCGACGTGAGCGGCTACCACGACCCGGTGACCAAAGAGTTTGTTGAGAAGACGGCGAAGCTCCGTCGCCGCCTCAAGATTCAGTCCGACTGCTTCGAGAGGTAGTCGGGCGCCTACGCCATTTCCTTCCCAAGCGTCAGTGGGATATTCGCCGCCTTGAGTGCGCTCATGAAGGTCGTCTTGTCGTTGGACTTCATATACGCCTCCTTCGCGTCCACCCGGCCTTCTTTCACGTGCTGCAGAAGGTGGTCGTTCATCGTCTGCATGCCCAACTTTTTGCCGGTCTGCATGATGCTCTGAAGCTGGTACGTCTTGCCTTCGCGAATCAGGTTCGCGACGGCGCTGTTCGCGAGCATGATCTCGTAGGCCGCAGCACGGCCTCCGCCCTGCTTCTTGCACAACACCTGAGCGATAACGCCTCGGAGCGACTCAGACAGCATGACGCGAATCTGCTCCTGCTGGTCTGCGGGGAACTGGTCGATGATGCGGTCGACGGTGCTCGGCGCCGACGTGGTGTGAAGCGTCCCGAATACCAAATGACCGGTCTCTGCCGTTTCGATGGCGATGGCGATGGTCTCGAGGTCACGCATCTCGCCGACGAGAACGATATCCGGGTCTTCACGAAGCGCCGCACGAAGCGCCGCTTTGAACGACTTCGTGTGAGTCCCCACTTCGCGCTGATTGATCAGGCACTTTTTGTTCGGGTGCACGAACTCAACGGGGTCCTCAATCGTGATGATGTGGTCCGTCCGGTTTTGGTTGATGTAGTCGATGAGCGTCGCGAGCGTCGTCGACTTGCCGGAACCCGTCGGGCCCGTCACGAGCACAAGCCCCTTGCTGAGATAGCAGAGGTCGAGAACTTTCTCCGGGAGTCCGATTTGCTCGACGCTCAGAATCTCGAAGGGAATCTGGCGAAAGACGCCGCCGGGGCCCTTCCGGTCTTCGAAGATGTTCGCGCGGAAACGGCAGAGCCCCTCAATGGAGTGCGCAAAGTCCGAATCACTCGTCTCGGCGAACTCCTCACGGTTCGCATCCGGTGCAATCTCAAGAAGCATCTCCCGCAGCGCCTCCGCTTCAAGCTCGGGAGCGCCCTCCTCGAGGAACTGCATCGATCCGTGAACGCGCGCCATGGGTGCGACTCCGGTGGACAGATGCAGGTCAGATGCGTCCATCGCTTTCATCAGACGAAGATAGCGATTGATGGCCGGTTCCCCGGGGACACTCACTACGGCTTTGGGGGCCGCAGGCTTCGGGCGAGCCGGCGCAGCTTGAGCGGGCGCGGCGAGAACAGGCTCCGCTCTTCCCCCCGCTCGCTGCCCCATCGACGGCGTTGAGTCGAAGGCACCGTGCCGGTCGACGATGGGTTTGATTTTCGGCGCCGCTTTTGCGGGTTCGATTCGAACAGTCCACGTCCCAGGCGAGAGCGCAGTGACCTGAATGTCGACGACCATGCCAGCTTCGGACTTGTGGTCGAAGCGGGCGAAGCCCGTGGCACGAAGCTCTTCGAGGGTTCCGCCGGGAGCGGCCTCCTGAACCAGCTGCGCGATCTGCGCGTGCTCGATGGGCTTCGACGAGTTGCGCTCGCCTCCCTGCATCTCAAAGCGGACGGTTTTGCCGGACACGAGCTCGATGCCCAGAGCGTTGTGTCGAACCAGATGTTGAACGTAGAAGTCGATGCGCAGCACGGGTGGAGAGTATCGGCGCATCGGACTCTGCCCAAGCAAAATGGACTCACGACTCAAGGCCGCGGCCATTGCCGGACACGAAAAAAGGGAGCATGGTCCCCCCGTGACTTCCCGAATCGGCCACTTCGAAGATGATCACTTTCACGACGAGTGCGGTGTTTTTGGTGTTTTCGGCGCAAAAGAAGCCGCGAACCTCGCCTACCTCGGCCTTCACGCGCTTCAGCACCGCGGTCAGGAGGCAGCCGGCATCGCCACGAGCGACGGCTCCCAGCTCTACGTCCACCGCGCCGCAGGACTGGTCCAGGATGTCTTCACTGCCAAAGTCATCGACCAGATGCCGGGAGAATCCGCCATCGGCCACGTGCGCTACTCCACCGCTGGGGGAAGCCACATCAAAAACGCGCAGCCCATCGCGGTGGACTCGGCCCATGGCTCGTTTGGCGTCGCCCACAACGGCAACCTGACCAACTACGGTGCGCTTCACGACGAGCTCGAGGCGAAGGGCTCCATCTTCAGCAGCTCAAGCGACACGGAAGCCATCGTCCATCTCATCGCGCGCTCATCCGCCGAAACGATGGACGCACGCGTCGCCGAAGCGCTTCGTCGTGTCGAAGGCGCATATTCTCTGGTCTTCCTCAGCGTCGGCGAAATGATCGCCGTCCGAGACCCACATGGCTTTCGACCACTCTGCTTGGGCAAGCTCGGCGAGGGTTGGGTCGTCGCTAGCGAAAGCCCGGCGTTTCAGCTCATCGGCGCGGAGTTCGTCCGAGACGTAGAGCCCGGCGAGATGATCGTCGTCGACCGCTTTGGGCTTCGTTCCTCCCGGCCCTTCGAGGATCAGCCGTCGCGCTTTTGTATCTTCGAGCACATCTACTTCGCGCGCCCAGACGCCGCCTTCGGTGGAACGAGCGTGTACGAAGCACGCAAGCGCCTTGGTGAGGTGCTCGCCGAGGAATCCCCCATCGACGCAGACCTCGTCGTCCCCGTCCCCGACAGCGGCGTCACGGCGGCCCTCGGTTACGCCCAGAAGCTGAACATCCCGTTCGAGTTTGGACTCATCCGCAGCCACTACGTCGGCCGCACGTTCATCGAACCGTCGCAGTCGATCCGTCACTTCGGCGTTCGCCTCAAGCTGCACCCCGTCCGGCACCTCCTCGAAGGCAAGCGCATCGCCGTCATCGACGATTCCATCGTTCGTGGCACGACGTCTCGAAAGATCGTCAAAATGCTCCGTGACGCGGGCGCGGCGGAAGTTCACTTGCGCATCTCGTCACCACCCACCCGCTGGCCGTGCTTCTACGGGATCGACACGCCCTCGCGGGACGAGCTCATCGCGAGCCAGCATTCGCCCGAAGAAATCGCCCAATACATTACGGCGGACTCCCTGGGCTACATCAGCATTGAGGGCCTCCGGGGCGCTATCACCGGAGACGGTTTCTGTGACGCGTGCTTCTCTGGCGAGTACCCCGTCGCCTTCGAGGACAAAGAACAGCGTCGCAAGCTCCCGCTCGTAGGCATCTAATGCCGGTGCAACTCCTGCTCGCATCCACGTCGCCCTATCGGAAAGCACAGCTGGAGCGGCTGGGACTCACCTTCGCGCAAGGCGCGCCGAACGTCGACGAAGACGCCCTCATGCGCTCGGGCCAAGACCCCGAAACCATCGCGCTCTCTCTCGCGCGCGCCAAAGCCGAAGCCCTCGCCAGCGATGAGGCCTTCGTCCTTGGTGGCGATCAGCTCGTCGCCCTTGGCGACGACATTCTGGGAAAGCCAGGAAGCGCCGGCGCCGCCAAAGCGCAGCTGGCTCGCCTCGCAGGCCGCACGCACCGGCTCATCAGCGCTTTTGCCCTCCGTGCCCCAGACGGCAGCATGGACGCAGGCGTGCACGTTCACGAGATGACCGTTCGCGCGCTCTCCGCCCAGGAGGTCTCGCGCTACGTCGACGTAGACTCTCCCCTCGATTGCTGCGGCGCCTATCGCATCGAGGCGCTCGGCATCAGCATCTTTGAGAGCATCCGCGGAGACGACCCCTCGGCCATCGAAGGGTTGCCCTTGATGGCGGTCTGCGCCGCACTCCGGCGCGCTGGGTTCCTGGTTCCCTGATTTCCCTTTAGGATCCAGCCAGCTCCTTGAGTGTCGCAGCGAGGAGCGGCACCAGCTGCCCTCGTTTGGCCACGTCCACCGCGATGTCCTGTCGCACTTCGATCTCGATGGGGCGTAGTCCGTGAACCCGCGCGTGATGATCGACGCAGTACATGAGCCCTTCTTTGCCGGAATAAGGTTCATTCAAGCGAGCGTCCCACCCTGCCTTGGCGATGGCACCACAGAGCGTCACCGACTCGCTCTCTGCTTCATCGAAGAGCACACCCACTTCGATGTCTCGTTTCTGTCCCTCGTACAGAGGCGTGAACGTGTGTACCGAGAAGGCGATCAAAGCTCCACTTTGGCCCATCAAGGCGTCGACGGCGCCGTGGTATGGGCGGTAGAGCTGCTCGATCCGACGCCGCTTTTCCGTGTCATCGAGGTCCGCGTTGAGCAGCACCGGCTCCCCTTCCGCGACGGAGCGAAAGAGCGTCGGCGAGTCCTCGGGCCGGTTGGGATCCACAAGCAAGCGTGAAAAGCAGCTGAGCAGAGCAGGAGCTCCGAGGACCTCAGCGAGCTCCAACGTGAGTTCCCTCGCCCCTGGGTCGAAGGCCCAATGCGTCCCCACCAGTCGTGCGTCCGCGTCCGGCCAGGCATACCCGCTAGGCATAGACTCCGACGCATGCTCACAAGTGAGTACGATAGGACCGTCTCCGGGTACGCTTTCAAAAGGCTTCATCACAGGAATGTGGAGCCTTCGGCCAACTTTTGCCACCATAGACGCTATGGGGAAGCAAAGAGCGCCAGGTCGCGGTGGCAAGGCGGAGTCGCGAGTCTCGAATGTTCCGCCGGCACTCCCACCGATCCCCAAGCGCCCACGCCCCCCTGCGGCGCCGCTTCCCGCACGTCGCCGGCCCCCGCCTCCTCCACCACAGGCCATGAGCAAGGGGCGGCCTAGCCCACCCGCGCCGCGATCGGGACCACCAAAGGCGCCGACGCCCAAGCCGTCCTTGCCTCCTCGTGCGCCGGTCCCTCGACCGTCCAAGAGGCCCCGTTCGCCCTCCGGTGGAAGAGGCGACGAGCCCACTCTTCCCGTCGCCCTTCCCGCCGCCACCTCCGCCCTGCCTCCGCCGACGCTGGATCCGCTCGGTGCGCCCAAAGCGCAAAAGCAGTCTTCGTCCACGCCCTGGGCCGCGTGGATTGCCCTCGCAGCCGTCGCCGGCGTCGCGACGTTCTTCCTCCTCCGTCGACCCGCACAGACGAGCCCTCATGCGCTGGCGCCCGTTGTCGTCGCCTCCACGCAAAGCCCGCCCGAAGAGACGCCGGAAGAACCAGCGGTGGAAGACATCGATGAGCCGGAGACAGATCCGCAAGAAGTCGCCGCTCCCGAAGAACCGCAGGAGACAGAGGAGCCACAGCAGACTGCGGAGCCGCAAGTCGACGCGCCACGCATGAACTCCAGGACCCCGATGGTTTCAGCGCCTAGAGTTCGGATGACCCAGGAGACAGCGGCCCCCTCGATGGTCGCTGTCGCCGCGATGGAGACTCCTCCAACGCCTATGCCGGTGATGAGCGCTAGCTCGGACATGCCAGAGACCCCCTCCCGCCAAGAAGTGCAGTCTGCGCTGCTCGCTGTGCGCAACGGCGTGCAGGCGTGTATGGGCCGCGGTGGACGCGTCCCGGTTCGCGTCACCGTCTCCGGCCGCACAGGCCGGGTCATGACAGCGACGGTGCAGGACGCATATTTCGCACGTCAGCCCACGGGTGGCTGCATCGCGCGCGCGGTACGCCAAGCACGCTTCCCGCGTTTCTCCCAAGAACGGCTCGTCGTCGTCTATCCGTACGAGTTCTAGGCGGCCTACTCCGCGGGCATGCCGAGCTCTTGCCGGCAAATCTGAAGCATCCCGCGCACCTCGATGGCGATTTCAATCTCGGGGTTCGTTTCGAGGAAGCGGTTGAGGGGCCCGAAGGCGCCAGCGTGCTCACCTCGCTGAAAGAAAGTCGCACCGACGAGGAAGAGCGCGTCTGGGTCGTTCTCTTCGACTCGAAGAACCTGACGTCCCATGCGGAGCGCTTTCTCGTGGTCGCCCAACATGCGCAGCGACTGACCCGCACCGATCATCGCGCCTAGGTAGCCCTTCTTGGCGCCCATGGCTGCGACGTAGCACTTCAGCGCCTTGGCGTAGTCTTCCTCCTCGTAGAAGAGGTTTCCCAAAAAGAAGTGGGCGTACTCGTTCTCCGGGTGCGCCTCCACAAGGCCCAAGAGCTCCTTCTTGGCTTCGGGAAGATCCCCGGTCTGTAGAAGCTCGACGCTCTCTTCAACCTGGGACCAGCGCTCCATATCCGCTTCGCTCATGGGGTCTCCTCGCGAACGCTTCCACCCTCGGGCCCAAAGTCGTGAGGCAAGCTCCCACGCGGCGAGCGTAGGTAGACGAAGGGCGTCTGGTCCATGAGGTTTCCGACGCGCGCCATGTACACGTCCGCGCTCTTCTCCACCTGACGCGCAAGATGACTCTTGTCGTTTCCTGCACGCATGAGGAGGCCCCAGCGCTTGTTCGAGAGCTGCCCGGACTCGATTGCCAGAGGAGCAATCTTCGCGTCGATTTCTTTCAGCTCATCACGGAAGCCCGCGATGTGCGCTTTTAGCTCTTCGATGCTCTCGTCGACCTGGGGGCCGTACCCCGCGCTCTTCCTCTGAATGGCGAGGCGTACGATGGAGTACTGATGTTCGATGATCTCTTTGCGCTCCATCAACGAGCTCAGCAGGGCCTGCTTCTCACGGAATGCGTAGAGCGACTCAAGATCAGTCTCCAGTTCACGGACGACGAGCGCCGTGCGCCATCGATGAATCTTCTTGCTCACGTTCACATCGCTGAAGATGTGGTCGCCCACGTAGAGGATATCTTCGCCGCGGACTCCGAGGTGCTTCTCGACGGCAGCGGCATTTCCACCCAGATAGGCTTTTCCCGCCTCAAGGGACCCGACGACTGGCGCAAGGTGGCCCTTCTCTTCGTCCACGACCTCGAAGATCGGCGCGTTCGCCGCGAAGAAGTCGGGCTTCCGCGCAGAAACGATGACGAGGTCAAAGAGGTCGCGCCACGTCCCATTCGGTACGTGCGGGTCGATGGCGAACTTCATCATCGCCTGCGTATAAGACCACTCGCTGTTCGTGATGAGCAGCACCTTCTTACCGCTCGCGCGCAAATCCATGAGGGCCATCGGCACATCGGGATCCATGACGACGAACGCTTCGGGGTCGGCGATAATCTCCGCCTTTAGCTCCCCCATCATGTGGGCGGCGTCGATGGCGGACCGGGTCAGTCGATACGCGTCGATGTAGCTCATCGGAGGCCTTGCGCCGTTCTCGCCGATGGGTACCCCAGTCATGCTCTCGCGAAGCCGGCCTTCGTCGAGGAGGTCGACGACCTGCGCAAAGAGGCACGCTTCGCTGAGGGCGAAGAGCGTGTTCATGAACACCCACCGCGAGTCCGCCAGATCGATGAGTTCCCTGGCGTAGATCGCTTTCTGCTCTGTGTGCGAGAGCATCTGCGTTCCGTGGCAGGCGCGCTTCACGAAGCCAAAACGGTTCGCCTTAACGACGTTTCCAAGCTCGAGATCCAAAATCAGCCCCAGGGAGGCAAAGTCGGGGTCGAAACGCAGGTCCTCCACCGGCCAGCCACGCTCGAGAAGGCGCTTTCGGGCGTGCTCGTAGGCGCGCTCCTCCCACTTCTTGGTGTGGTAGTGGACCAGCGTGTAGTCCATATCGAAGCCCACGGCCTGAATCCCGCGCAGGTTCAGCGTGCGATTACAAAAGATACGGCGCTCAGGCGCCGGGAACTCCTCAAACCAACTCATTCATCGTCCTATCTACGGGGGGCGACAACGCTAGCCCTGGCGGGTGGGTCGCGCTACTCGCCGCGAGGCGTGGGTCGCGGATAGCTCCCCAAGATCCGGACGTGACGGGAGACGCCCCGGAGCTCTTCGAGGCCCGTGAGAATCGGACGGTCCGTCACATGTCCGTCCATCTCCACGAAGAAGAGGTAGCGCCAGGCTGTACCGCTAGCCGGGCGTGACTCCAAACGCGTTAGATTAATGCCGCGCTCGGCAAGGGGCCGCAGGGTCTCGTAGAGGGCGCCGGGCGTGTCCCCGACGGCCATCGCGATGACCGTTCGATCGCGTCCCGTACGAGATGGCAGGGTCTTCCCGACGATCGCGAATCGTGTCGAGAGCCCTCGTTCGTCATCGACTCCCTCGACGACAACACGCAAGCCATCACCGGCGAGCACATCGGGTCCGATCACCGCGGCTTTATCGTCCTCGCGGGCAAAATCGGCTGCCACGGAACCGAGCGCCGTGTCGTGGAGTGTCGCCCGCGGGAACTCTCTTCGCACGAAGCCCTCCGCCGCCGCGAGACTTCCTCGGGTTCCATAAATGCGCTCGACGCGGCCACGCTCCCCCGAGCTTGACCAAAGGTGGTGCACGACGTCGACGGTCACCTCCGCGCAAATGTGTGCTTCGCTTCGAACGAGGCCTGTCAGCGTGGCGGTGACGGCGCCGTCGGTGGAAGTCTCAAGAGGAAGCACCACGTACGAGGCGGAGTCTCGGCCAAGCTCGTCGAGGGCCGAACCAACGCTCGGGGCGCTCTCGTAGGATGTGGACGCTCCGAAGTGAGAGCGGGCGGCGACGTGCGCGAAGCTCCCCCGCCCGCCGACCACCACCACGCGCCGTTCTTCCAGCAGCGCGTGAGAGGCACTGAGTACCTCGCGGACGATGGCACGAACGCCCTTATCCGGGAGCCCGCTCACATGTTCCGTCACGCGACGGATGCAGTCTTCGTCGCCAAGTCTTGGAAAGTACTCGCCCGGCGAGTCTTGGCGAATCTTGGCAGCCGCCTTCACCGCAGCCGCTCTTTTGGAGAGCGCTGCGGCGAGCTCCGTGTCGGCCTGCTCCAGCTGGGCCATCGCTTCGTCGTAGTTCCGCCCCATGCTTCACTCTAGCAGCACCTGAGCGGAGCGCCCTATTCCGCCGACTCGTCACTTTCCGTGGCGAGGAGCTGGCGAAGACGGGCGAGCGCAACCAGCGCATCCACAGGCGTCATATGGTCCACGTCGAGCTCCGCCAGCGTATCCAGGACCCTCGACTTCTTAGCGGGAGCCGGGGGCGCGAAGAGCTCAAGCTGCGCTCTTCCTTGCGAATCGAGGCCTCGAACACGCGCAGGTGCGCCAGAGGGCAGCGCGCTCCCGTCTTCAAGATCGCCCAGGAGCGCTCGCGCGCGAGCGAGCACAATCGCGGGCACTCCCGCCAGACGAGCAACGGCCACGCCGTAAGAGCGGTTGGCGCCGCCCGGCGTCAGCTTATGGAGGAACACGACTTCGCCTCCGTACTCCTTCGCCGACACGTTGTAGTTGACGGCGCCTTCGCACACGGCGCTGAGCTCGCAAAGCTCGTGGTAGTGAGTGGCGAAAATCCCGCGACAACGGACAGCGTCGTGGAGGTGTTCGGCAATGGCCCAAGCGATGGCGAGGCCATCGTAGGTGCTCGTTCCGCGACCAACTTCATCCAAGATCACCAAGCTTCGCGACGTGGCGTTCCGAAGAATCTCCGCGGCTTCCTGCATCTCAACCATGAACGTCGATTGACCCGCCGCCAGATTGTCGCTCGCACCCACGCGTGTGAACACACGGTCGACGAGTCCGATACGCGCCGCGTCTGCCGGAACGAAGGACCCCGCCTGCGCCATAATGACGATGAGCGCGACCTGCCGCATCGTCGTCGACTTGCCGGACATATTCGGGCCCGTCAGCACCATGAAGCGCTCGCCGCTGGTGTCTAGGTTCAGGTCGTTGGGCACGAAGGAACCGGACGCGACGAGCCGCTCGACAACGGGGTGCCGCGACTCGCGGAGCTCCAGCGCGCTCCCTTCGCTTACTTCGGGGCGGCAGTACCCATAGCGCGTCGCGACGTCCGCCAGCGCCGCGTCCACATCGAGGGCGGCGACCTGGGCGGCAGCGCTTCGAAGCGTAAATGCTGCGCCTGCGACGGCCTGAAGGACTTCCTGAAAGATGCGCCCTTCGATCTTCTTCGAGGTCTCGTCCGCGAGAGCGATGCGGTCCTGGAGCCCAGAGAGCTCTTCTGTGACGAAGCGTTCGCCGTTCGCGATGGTCTGCTTTCGTGTGTAGTCATCCGGCACCGACCCCAAGTGAGTCCGCGTGACTTCGATATAGTAGCCAAACACCCGGTTGAATCGAATCTTCAGTGACGAGATGCCCGTGCGCTCTCGCTCGCGCAGCTCGATCTTCAGAATGACGTCCTTCGCGTTCTGGCTGAGCTCCCGATTCTGGTCGAGCTTCTCATCCACGCCCGGCCGAATGATTCCACCGTCTCGAATCGTCGCCGGTGGCTCGTCGACGAGCTGCGTCTCCAGCAGCGCCAGCACCTCTTCGCCCCACTCTTCCGGGAGCGCATGCGAGAGCGCGTCATCGAGGCCGACGCTTCGCGAGAGTAGTTCTCGAACCAGCGTGATCCGACGAAGGGCCTCGCGAATGGAGCCGAGGTCCCGCGGAGAGGCGACGCCCGCGGTGGCGCGGGTCGCAAGGCGCTCAAGGTCCGGCATGCCGGCGAGCGTGTCTCGCATCTCGTCTCGGAGTCCGCCATCGACGACAAACGCTTCCACGCGGTCGTGACGCCTCCGTATGGCAGCGATGTCGAGGAGCGGCGTCAGGATCCTCCGGCGAAGCAAACGCGCGCCCATCGAAGTCTTCGTTCGGTCGATGGTGTGGAGCAGCGAACCTGACTTCTCGCCGGCGAGGGTTCGAACGAGCTCAAGGTTACGAACCGCCACATCGTCGAGGACGAGGTGGGAGCGCGGGTCGTAGTGTCCCACCCGCTGTACTTGAAGCGCTCCGCCCGCGAGGTTCTTGCGTGCATACGCGAGGGCGAGGGCTGCGGCCTGACGAGCAGGTCCTTCGAGCACGGTCTCCTCATCCCCGAGGGCTTCCTCCAGGACTCCCTCCATATCGTGGCTCTCGCGCCGCAGAACCGCACGGCCGCCGCCCGCTTCCAAGGCCTCGTAGAGGACCTCAAGTCCCTCGAGGGGAAAAAGCACTTCACGAGGAGAGAGACGCGCGGGCTCGGCGATGGTCGCCGCGTGGGCGGGGGGTGAACGGGCTGGGAGGTGGGCCGGGGTCGGCGCGAGGGCCGCAAGACCGAAGGAGTCCTCGGCGGCGTGAAGCGCGACGAGGTAGTTGCC
>JBGCFM010000039.1:0-270816 GCA_045106895.1 Polyangiales bacterium
AGGCGGCGTCACCATCCGCCAGAAGGTGAGCATTGGCGTCGCCGAGTGGAACCGAGAGGAAGACGCGGCGACGCTCGAAGCCCGCGCGGATGCCGCGATGTACAAGGCGAAGCGCCTGGGCCGAGACCGTGTGGTCACGTCCGAAAGTTGAGCCGCCCGTTTGGGCCTAAAAGTTGAGCCCAATCTGCCCACCGAACGGAAAGCCCACGCGAAACACGAGGGCCATGCGACGACCGAAGTGCAGCCGCGCGCCGATCCCGGCGACAGCATCGACGTAGCCACGGCGACCACCTCGGCCGTGACCGCGGTAGTAGCGATGGTCCCCTTCCGTGAGGAACAAGACGGTTACGCCGACCTCGGGAAACACGCTCCACTTCTCTGACAGATAGAAGTTCCACTGCGCGGTGACGTTAGGCGCGAAGCCAAGGCCACGCGGGTCGTCGCGGTCGCGGTCCCGCCCAAAGTCACCGAAGAGCAGGTCAAAGCCGACGGCGAGAGCGAGTTCATCGTCCATTCGGCGGAGGAAACCATCGGGCACGATGGCGAACTCGAGGTCGAAGCCAGCGCTCAGGAAGCCGTGGAACCCTACGCCAGCGTGAACCTCGGGGCGAAGCCCCTGAATGTGTTGGCCCTGCGCCTCGGCGTGTGTGGTGGTCGCCGCAACAAGGCAAAACAACGAGAAACAGAAAGCTGTACGCATATCGCGACCCTATCACGGCATTCTTTCTGGCAGGGCGCCACAGCGTAAAGTGTATATCAGCACTTGACGCTTGTCCGGGTCGATGCTTTTCTGTGCTTATGGAGCCGTGGAGCGTAGTTCGTCAGTGGCGTCGAGATCTCGGAGTGCTGCGGATGCGGCTTCAAGGCGGGCGCTTGTCTCCTCTCGTACGTCGAGAGCAAACGCGCCGAGAGGAGCGCGAAAGCGCCGGGACATTCACGCAGCCTGAACTTGGGTTTCGCCAAGCTCGTATCCTGGAGCGCGTCGAAGAAACCGCCGACGCTGTCACTCTGAAACTGGAAGGCCTCGACTCTCCTTTGAAGGAGCACCGCGCCGGCCAATTCCTCACGCTCGAAGTGCAGGTCGACGGCAAGGTGTATCGGCGCGCTTACTCGATCTCCTCGGCGGAAGGCGACGCGATGCAGGTCAGCATCAAACGCATCGAGGGAGGGGTCGTCTCGACATACCTGACGACCCGAGCCAAGGCGGGGGACACGCTCGCCGTTCTCGGCCCGAGCGGCACGTTTGGTTACACCTCACTCCCCGCCCACGCGCTCATCGTCGCCGGAGGCAGCGGGATCACCCCATGCATCGCCATCGCCGAGACCTTGCTTCGCGCAGGGAGCAGCGTCTCCCTCGTGTACGGAAGCCGTTCCTGGGAAGACATCATCTTCCGGCAGCGTCTTGAGGCTCTGTGCCGAGTTCACCCTCGACTCATCGTCGACCACGTCACCGAGGCGCCGCACGCCAAAACCACCTGCGGACGCCTCGACGCGAAGACCCTCCGTGCGCGGATTGACCACGTCGATGCCCCCGTGGACGCCGCGGTCTTTCTCTGCGGCCCCTCGGCGATGATGGAGTCCGCGCGTTCGGTCTTCGCGGCGATGGACTTCGCCGACGTTCGAGAAGAGCGATTCGTGTCAGCGCGACCCAAGCCCGTCCTGCGCGTCGCCGAAGAGCACACCATCACCATTCTACGGAGAGGCGGCCGCGTAGAGGCGTCCAGCGCAGGAACACTCCTTGAAAGCGGCCTCGCCGCGGGCGTGGATATGCCGTTTAGCTGCAGCGTGGGTGGATGCGCCGCCTGCAAAGTGAAGCTTGTCGAGGGCGAAGTTCGACACGACGAACTCTCCTGCCTCAGCGACGAAGAAAAGCGTCAAGGCTACGTTCTCGCGTGCTGCGCAGAGGCAGCCTCTTCGTGCACCATTGAGCTCCCTGCGAAGGACGCGTCATGAAGAGCGAAGCGAGCGAAGCCCCCGCGTTGCCCTACAAGATGCGTGACCTCTGCGAAGCGAGCGGACTCGAACGGCAGGCGATCCACTTCTATATCCAACGGGGTCTCCTTCCGCCCGGCCAAAAGACGGGACGCAACACCGCCCGCTACGGGGACGAACATCTCGAACGCCTTCGAATGATTCGAAAGCTCAAGGAGGAGCGCTTTCTTCCACTGAAAGCCATCAAGGCCATCCTCGATGGTCACGACGGAGCGTTCTCGCCGGAGCAGCGCGGCTTTTTGTCCCAAGTCAAAGCGCGACTTGGTGACCCCCTTCAGGCGAGCGACGCCGCGCCGAACTTCATCTCCATCGACGCCGCCGTCGAAGCGACGGGAGTGGAGCGCGAGGATATCGAGGAGGCCATCTCCCTTGGAACCCTTGCCGCCAGCGATGACCGAAGCACCATCTCCAGCCGGGACGTCTGGATGCTCGAGCTCTTCGCCGAGATGCGCAACTTGGGCTTCACCAAGGAGCGCGGTTTTCGCGTCGCCGATGTCGCCATCTACGAGACCGCCATGAGCCAACTCTTTCGGGCCGAGATGAGCATGCTGACCGCGCGCCTGTCCGATATTCCGCCGGACCAGGTGGCAGGGATGATCGAGCGCAGCCTGCCCGTCATCCACGCCTACCTGGTTCGTTCTCATACCGAACGCGTTCGAGACTTCTTCTCCACCCTTCCCGGCGACGCGCCGGCGACCTCTTCCTCTTCCGCCCTCACCTCCATCGCAACCTCCGCGCAATCCAAGGACGAGCCATGATCGACATCCAACGAGTACTTCAGCTCCTGCCACAGCAAGCGCGACATCGCCTCGAACCTTTTGCCGAAGCCGCGGAGGTCATGACGTCCGTACGCGACCCTCGAGTGCTGCGTTCCCTCGGCCCGTCGAGCGTGCGCGGTCTAGTGCTTCAGCGCGGAAAGCAGGGTCAGCCTACGCGTGTCGCGGCGAACCATGACGCGTACTTCGACTGGTCCTACCCCAAGGGCGAGCACCCGGAGATGCTCGACCTTTACACGCGCGCCAAACAGCAACAGTGGGATTCCGACACGCGCCTCGACTGGAGCATCAGCGTCGACAAACTCAACCCTGAGGTGCCCGTCATTCCCGATGATTTCATCAACCTCGACGGGCTCCACGACATGGGCGTGCGTCTCGACAAGAAGGAGCGAGCACGTTTTCGCGCCGACATCCTTTCGTGGCAGCTCAGTCAGTTCCTCCACGGGGAACAAGGCGCACTCTTCGCGGCGGCGCAGGTCACCGAGGCCGTTCAGTTCTTTGACGGAAAGTTCTACGGCGCAACGCAGGTCATGGACGAGGCACGCCACGTGGAAGTCTTCCACCGCTACCTCGACACGAAGGTCGACAAGATCTACCAGATCAACGACAACCTTTTCGTCATCATCGATGCGCTCATGAGCGATGGTCGATGGGACATGAAGTTCTTGGGAATGCAGATCATGGTCGAAGGGCTCGCTCTCGGCGCCTTCGGAACGCTCTACAAGATCACCAAGGAGCCGCTTCTAAAAGAGCTCCTCAAGAATGTCATTCGCGACGAAGCTCGGCACGTTCACTACGGCGTCTTGGCCCTCCGTGAGCACATCACGTGTCATCTCAGCGAACGCGAACGCCGCGAACGCGAGGACTGGGCGTTCGAGGTCGCGCTCCTCATGCGTAACCGTTTCCTCGCCTACGAGGTCTACGAAGAGTGGTTCGAGGGGCGCATCTCGCGCGCCCAATGGAGAGCTCTCGTCACAGAATCACGCGGCCTGCGCGAGTTCCGAGAGGTCATGTTCTCACGTCTCGTGCCAAACCTCCGAGAGATCGGGCTGCTCACGCCACGCATCTTGCCCCACTACGAACGGGCGGGACTCGGTCAGTACATGAACGGACTCGCCGCACATCAGCTAAGCGGCGACGGGATGATCGCGGAGCTCGAGAGCGCCGCCTAACGCGCCCTTTGTTTATCGCGGACGACGAACGCGCATCGTCGAGTCGTTTGGAATCGTCACCGTCGGAACCGTCTGCATGTTCGTTTGCGTGGGCGCGCCTTGACGCGCCGCGGCGAGGTCTCGCTCGAGCTGCGTGATTCGAGCGCGTGCTTGGCGAAGCTCTTCGTTGGCCCGGGTCAGGTTCTGCTGAGCTTCCGTGGCCCGCGTAGCCGCCGCCTGAGCACGGCGCGTCTCTTCCGCAAGGCTCTCTTGAGCGGCGGTCAAATCTCGCCGCGCGGACTGGAGGTTTCCTTCCGCCGCGCTCTGCGCGCTGCGCGCTGTGGCGAGTTCTCGACGAACGTTCGCGACCTCTTGCTCACGCGTCTGAAGGTCACCCTGAATTTCCGCGGATCGCTGCTCGGCGACTCGCAGTCGCTCCGCCGTCGTCGCCGTGAGGCGTTCCGCCGCCTCCACGGCCTTCTCTTGTTCTTCGGTCTGCCGCCGGGCCGCGGCGAGTCGCCGGGTTTCCACCCGAAGGCGACCACGCGCGCTCGCCAGCTCTTGCTCGAGCTCGGTCTTCGAAAGATGCTGCTCCGCGATCTCCGCTTCGGCTTCCCCCACCTGCTCTTCGAGTTCCTCGCTGCGGGTCTCTTCGTCTTCCAGGTCTCGCCGAGCGGCGTCCGCCTCCTGCTGGGCTAGCTCCGCCTTTGCGCGGTCCTCCAAGTTGTGTTGCCGCAGTTCGTAGAACGCGACGCCAAAGAGGAGCGCGAGTGCCGCCAAGATCGGCCCAAAGAGCTTGAGGTAGCCCAAGCGGCGTGCCCGTGTCTCCTCGGGTCTGGACAGCACCGCGAGCTCATCCGCGAGCTCATCGGCGCTCGGTCGGTCTCCCGGGTCCGGCGCTAGCCATCGCTGAAGCGGCTTGTTGAGGTAGCGGAGGTCTGGGCGTGTGAAGAGTGGGATCTCATCCCCGGCACGCTCGCGGATGAACGCGTCCACCGCGCCTGCCGCTACATCGGGCTGCGTCTCCGGCTCGAGGGCGTTTCGCAGACTCAGCGCCAGCGCGAAAACGTCGGACGCCGGACCGATGGGACGAGACGGAAAGGGGTCGCCTTCGCGGTAGGCGAACTGTGCGGCGACCTCGGGCGCAAAGTAGGTCGGCGTCCCCGCGAGGACGAGCTCCGCGTCTTTCGCCGCGACGCCAAGGTCCAAGAGGACAGGAAGTACTCCGTGGTCGCCGCCTTCGAATCCGCGGAGCGTCGCCAGGAAGATGTTGTCCGGTTTGATGTCCTGATGTCGGATGCTCGCCGCGTGGAGCGTCGCGAGTGCCCGTGCCAAGGGCACGAAGATACCCTTCGCCTCGCCGCGCTCTAAGCCGCCCTCTTCGAGACGGTTCTCCAGCACGTCACCTTCATACCAAGGCATCGCAAACCAGAGGCGCTCCTCGAACCAGCCGTAGTCCTTAAACTGCACGATGGACGGGTGATAGACGGCGGCAATGATGCGTAGCTCTTTGAGCGCCGCTTGCCGGTTGTCCGCGGACGTCGATGGTCGCTTGAGAACCTTGAGCGCAAGGACATGACCCGGGACCTCTACGTCCTCGGCGCGATAAACATCCGCGAACCCGCCTGCGCCGATGTGCTTCTTGAGCTGGTAACGTTCGCCGAGAACAGTGCCGAGCTTGGTGCGGTCAGCATCGTCGCCCTCGGCGCCATCGCGAGCGGAACCGGACGCTCGCGTCGCAGCGCGCCTCGAGCGCTCCTGGCTCCCTACGTCGGCTTCGCCGTCCTTCGCCGCGGCAAAGTCCGCGTCCAACTCCTCGAGGGCAAATGCCTCAAGCAACGCCTTCGGCAACGAGTTGCCACCAGACCCATGAAGAACCTGTGCGTTCTCGTAGGCCGCGGCGAGGCGCTCGGCGACGACGGCTTCGTCCATCTCGACGACGAATGCGATCTCCCTCTCGGTGAGGTCCCGCGCGTAGCGAAGCTCAAGGAGCTCCTTCTCCTTGGCATCACTTCGAATTCGCGCCACCGCGGTCTGGTGCTTCGCCTCTGGGTTTCGAGGCCGGTACCACGCCAGCCCGCGGCCGCTCTTCTTCGACGCTGCCTTCGATTCGTCGCGAGCGAAGCGGTAGAGACGCGCGCGAATTCCCGGCTCTTCGGTCAGCTCTTCGTCGCTGAGTCCCGCGGCGCGATCTCGCACCCGGGCGAAGGCGAGGAGCCCCTCCGCAGCGTCGCCTAGGCGAATCGTCAGGTACTGGCGAAGACCTTCCGCGTAGTATGAAAACGCGCGGCTCTGGAGCACGTCGAGCATGGTGCCTGCCGTGGGGGAGACCTCCGCCGCGGCCTTGGCCGCGAGCATCAACGTCGCTTGCGTATTGGGCTTATCGCGCGCCATTCCGGCATCATGGCCGAGAGCAGCCGAGCGATCCACTGCTCATGCGGGCATGACATTCAGTCACCCCACATCCGACACTTTTCATTGCTTCCCGCCGAGCGGCCGGCCATCTTGCGGGGGTGAATCGGGGAATTGTCATCGTCATCAGTCTTCTCATCGCCTGCGGTGACGACAACGCCGCCGATGCTGGCCTCGATGCTGAAGTGGACGCTTCCGGCGGCGACGCCCAAGTCGACGCCTCTTCCGCCGACGTCCTCGTCGAACCGGGCGACGCCGGTGACTCAAGCGTCGTGATCGGACTGGGCGTCGTCGACTTCACGGCTGCGAATGACGGGGATGACGCCGAGCTCGTCGCGGGTCCTCAGGGCGGATGGCACGTCGACATCGCGCTTCGTCTATTCAATGTCGAGCCTGACGGCGCGCTTCTAACCCTCCAGGGATTCGACGCCGGCAGTGGCGATGCGTTGACGGTCCCCATCGCACGTCGCCTCACCCGTTCCCGGGTTCGGCGTGTCGACGATCATTGGCTACGTCTCGGTGACCAAATGGTCTTCGACGTCGGCGACCCGGCAGAGGTGACCGGCCGAGACGTGCGCCTCACAGCGACCATCGCGGAGGCCGAAGGTCGCGAGACAAGCGGAGAGCTACGGGTCCACATCGTCGACGACGTGGAATGAACTCCGCCTGCATCTCCTTCGGACTCGTGCTCTTGTCCTGCTGGGCCTGCGCCTGCAGCCGTGAAACAGCGGAATCACCGGAGGCCATCGAACCTGCGGACGAAGCGCCTTCCACGCCGCCCGCACCTCTCCCTCCATCCGTACACACGGAAACGAACGATGGCCTCGGCGCGGAGCCGTTCACCCTCTGGATCGGCGGAGACGTCATGAGCTCCGCGCAGATTCGTGACGCCGCTGCCGATGCAACCACGCCCGCCGAGGGCATTGCCGCGATGTTTGAGTCGTTGTCCCCGCTCTGGCAGCCACCAGGCCACTTCGTCATGGTGAACCTGGAGACGCCCGCGACGGCCAGACGACGCGTTGCCTATCAAGAGGACGGCGCCGTTCCTCAAGGGCGTTACGCAGCGGTGCGACTCAACGCGCCCCCCTACCTCGTCGAAGGCCTGCGCCTCGCGGGCGTCGATGCGGTCTCCTTGGCGAACAACCATGCCCTCGACCAAGGCCACGAGGGGCTTCGGGAGACCATCGAGCACGCCAGGGGCGCTGGGTTGGTGGTCAGCGGAGCAGGCCGCTACCACGACGACGGCCCCGCGAACCACTGGCCGATCACGCTGGGGCAAGACGACACGGAGCTCAGCGTCTTCAACTTCTACGATGCGCCAAGGCGGGCACTTCCGGATTCCGGTGAGCTGTCCTTGGCGCTGGTCAACGAGCGCGCCTTCGAGAGCGTTGAGGCGTGCGCCTCTGCGCACGTCGTGGTCGTCGTGCACGTCCTTGGGGAGCTCGTCCGTGAAGTCGAAGACGAGTGGCGCGTGTGGGCAGAGCGCTTTATCGATGCCGGCGCGTCGACCATCATCGTCCACGGCACCCACGTCCCCATGGCCGTCGAGCGCATGCAGCGAAACGGAAAAGAGGTGGTCGTCGCATGGGGCCTTGGAAACCTGCTCACGGACATGGGTCGCATGGCGAGCCCAAGGCGGCGCGTGACTGCAAAGATCAACGATCCCGAAACCCGCGAAGGGCTCCTCGCGCGCATCACGTCCAGCGCCGACGGCTTGGACGTGGCGTTCCTCCCGGTGTTCGAAACCGATGATCGGTTCATCCGCTGGCATGGGTCCATGCCGCCCGGTGAATCCACGTTCTGGCTCCGTCCGCTGACGGCGTGCGACCCCGCCGTAGACCTCCCTGCGAGCTGGCCAGAACCTTACCGCACAGAGTACGCGGACTGGCTCAGCGCGCGACGCGAACACATGGTGGAAGCCACCGGGCTGCGAAGCGAGAGTTGTCCGTCGGGTTTGCTGCGATGACTCAGCCGTCGCGCTCGCTCGGGTGGATGAGCGCTGCGCAGCTCGTCGTCGCGAGCATGGTTGGGACTGGCATCTTCACGGGGTCCGGCTACTTCTTGGGGGATCTCCCGTCTGCGCCGGCGCTCCTCATCGGCTGGCTCCTCGGGGGCCTTCTCTCCCTCGCCGGCGCCCTCGCCTACGGCGAACTCTGCGCAGCCCTCCCCCAAAACGGCGGCGAATATGCCCTCCTCTCGCGCATCTATGGCCCTCGCATCGGGCACGCAGCCGGCGTCATCTCAATCGTCGCGGGCTTCGCCGGCTCCATCGCCGCCGGCGCCCACGCGCTTGGTGAGTACGGGCTGCGCGCCGCCGGAATGAACGACGACAACGCTCTCCTTGTCGCCGTCCTTGCCCTCATCGTCATGAGCGTAGTTCACCTCCTGCCAATGCGGCGGGGAATGGCGGGACAGAATTTGTTCACCGCCGTAAAAGTCTTCCTGAGCCTCGGCATGGCGTCCGCGCTCATCGCGAATGGTGACGTTGGTCGCATCGACGACGCGTCGATCCCTTTGAACGACGCGCTCCTCCGGCCAAGCTTTGCCGGCGGCCTCGTGTACATCGCCTTTGCCTACACCGGTTGGAACGCAGCCGCGTATGTAGCCGGAGAGACCGTGGAGGCTCAACGCAACGTGCCGCGGGCGCTCTTCGCCGGGACCCTCCTCGTCACCACCCTCTACCTGCTCTTCAACGTTGGATTCCTCGCCTCCGCGCCGCTCTCGGTTTTGGGCGGCGAAGCCGATGTGGCGTACGTGGCGGCGCGAGAGTCTTTGGGTGAACCCGCCGCTCGTGGCCTCAGCGCTCTCATCGCGTTCGGACTGCTCTCTACCATGGGTGCGATGATCATGACGGGGGCCCGCGTGCTCGAGGCGATGGGCCGACGTGACCCTCGCCTCGCGTCCTTGGTCAGGCGCGGCCCAAGTGAACAGCCCAAGGCCGCTGTGCTCTTCGTTGCCGGCCTCTCTCTTCTACTGACGCTCAGTGGGGAGCTTCGGGACCTCATCGTGTACGTCGGTGTCACGCTCTCCCTCAGCGCCCTACTCACCGTCGCGGGCGTCTTCGTATTGAGGCGCCGCCAGCCGGAGCTCGTGCGCCCCTATCGCTGTCTCGGCTACCCTCTAACGCCCCTCGTGTTCTGCGTTTTCTCCGTCTGGATGATCGTCTTCGCGTGTTTGGAGACCCCCAAAGCAGCCGCCGGCGGAGGTCTCACGCTCGCCCTGGCGCTCATCACCTATCGGAAGCGCCCGGACAACTCTGAATCACGCACTAGCGCGTGCGAATCGAAATGAAGAGCGCGCCGCGTCCTCGCTGCACGCGAAGCAGCGCGCTTCCATCACGCAGCGCCGCGTGAATCGCTCTCGGGTCACGAACGCGTCTCCGGTCGACGGCCACGATGACGTCGTTCTGCATCAGCCCCGCACGGCCCGCCGCGCTTCCGGCCTGAACACCCACGACGCGGACTCCGCGTCGCCCTGGCTCCAGCACCATTCCGAAGCGGTCGGGCTGCGGAGTGCGGGAGGGCCGCGCGTCCTCGCTCGCGCCTGGACGCTGGCCCGTCTGAACCTGAATCGAGCGCGTACGACCATCACGGATCACCGAGAGCCGCAGCGTGGCGCCTATCGGAGATGCCAAGACACGCCGGATCAAGTCGTTCGTCGCTTGCAAGGGGCTGCCGTTCACCCGGGTGATCACATCTCCGGCCTGGAGCCCAGACCCCGCCGCCGGACCATCCGGATCAACGCCGGCCACCAATGCGCCACGCGTATTCGGTGGTGCGCGCACGTGACGCGCAAGGGCTGGAGTCAGCTCCTGAAAAGAGACCCCCACGTAGGCGCGGCGCACCTCACCCCCATCGATAATCTGCGACGCGACCTGGTCCGCCAACTCGCTCACCACGGCGAAACCGATCCCGCTCCCTCGGCCGACGATCATCGTGTTGATGCCGATCACCTCACCGCGAAGGTTCAGCAAGGGCCCACCGCTGTTGCCCGGGTTGATGCTCGCGTCGGTCTGAACGTAGTCTTCGATCTCGTTCATCCCGACGCCCCCACGCCCCAGAGCGCTCACGATACCCGCCGTCACGGTGTAGTCGAGGCCGAAGGGAGAGCCGACGGCGATGGCCCATTCACCGACGCGAATGGCATCCCGACGCGCAAAACTCGCCGCCGGTAACCCCCGAGCGTCGATTTTGATCACAGCGAGATCCGTCGCGGGATCCGTTCCTACAACCTCCGCGGGGAACGTTCGCCCGTCGTGAAGACGAACTTCAATGGCCGACGCCGTCCCCACCACGTGGTTGTTGGTCAGGATGTGGCCGTCGGCGCGGAACACAACGCCGGAACCACCTCCACGAACCGTCTCGGAGCGTCCGAAATGGCGGCTTCTTCTCTGCGCTTCTACTTGTATCGACACGACGCTATCCGCCGAACGTTCCGCGACGCTGGCGAAGGCATCGCCCAGCTGCGTGGCAAAGGCGATGGCTCGCGCATCTTGGGCAGGCTGCGCAGCGGCCGGCGCCACGCCCATCAGAAGGAGCAGCACGAGGCACACAAACGACGAAGCCACCCTACGAGGAGGCTCGGCGGGGAGGCGGAAACGAAGTCGACTCGTGGGAGCCGGCGAAGGGGAAGAGGATGGATTCATGGGCGGGTCTCGTGTGTTGAAACGTCCAAAGACCAAATTCATTCGACGCACACCCGATTTTAAGTGCGCGCGATGCGGCAAGCGCTGCTGTGTACATGCTACAGCGGCGTATGGACCTCGTCCAAACGCCTAAGCGTTACCTGCGCGCGCCGCGTTTTCGAAACGTCGACGGCGAGCTCTTCCTCGACTGCCTAGCTTGGCATCCCGGAGACAAGGATGCGCCTGAAGCGATAGTTCGGTGGTCTCTCAACGCGAGCGGTGAACCTCAGGAGTCACGCACTCTTCGCCGCGCCGCCGCCCTGATGACCCACGAAGGCGACGCGCTCCGTGAAGCGCGTTTCGTCAGCGACGAAGGCGAAGTCGAGATCACGCACAACGGCGGTATCGCCGAGGTGTGGCTTCGCGCACCCACGCAGCTCTTGATTTGGCGCGCTCGCGGCATCGCCTCGTCCCCTTCCCTCGTCGCGAGCGACGACTCTCTTTACGTGGCTTGGCATCACAACGTGCGCGAGGACACCGGAGTCGCCGACGTCGCCAAGTGGATCACCCTTCGCTGCATTCGCGGCGAAGAAGTCCTCGAGCCTTCTGCGCCGATGACGGGTCGCGACCGGGACCTCGACGGCGAAGAGCAGTCCTTTGAGTTTCCCGAACTCGTCGTCGGTACGGACGGGGCCCTCGCGCTCTTTGGGCGCGGCTCTCACAACCATTGGCGCCAAGACCTAAACGCCAGCGGCTATTCGGAACGCGCTTCGCTGAGTGACGGACAGTGGGGAAGCCGTGGCCGACGTTGCGTCGCAGCGCTTGTCGACGCCAAGACTCTTGTATGTGCGCGACGTGACCGTCGCGCCATCATCGTCACAACCATGGACGCGCCGAGCGGCGGCGCTCCTTCGTGGACTCGCGCGAAAGTCGACTGCGCCGCACAGCCAGCGACCGCGATGGAAGCACGCGAAGACCCGGCGGCGCGACATGGGCTTCAAACTTGTTTTGGGGACATCCAACAGCACAGCGCGCATAGCGACGGAATCGGCAGCGCCGATGAAGCCTACCTGCGAGCTCGCGATCACTACGGAGACGACTTCGTAGCGCTCACGGACCATGAGTCGTTTCTTGGAAAACGGACCGGTCCTGGCGAGTGGGAGTACCTCAAGTCCGTCGCGGACCGCTTCGATTCGCCTGGCAGCTTCGCGACGCTCCTCGCGTACGAGTGGACGGGCAAGATGTACCCCGGCCCTGGGCACAAGTGTGTGTACGTCCCCAAGAGAGACAGCCCGCTTATCTCCCGCGACGAAGTGCCCAACGGAAGAGAGTTCGTCCAGCTCGCTGTCGAGCACGGGATGCTGGCCTCACCACATCACATCGGCTGGACCGGGTGCGACGAAGACGGCCACGATCCCGTGGGTCAGCCGACATGGGAAATCTGCTCGTGCCATGGCTGCTATGAACACGCCGACCACCCGCTGGGGCAGCGCGGAGAGCACACCCACCAGCTCGTTGATGCGATGCTTGCGAAGGGACACCGCTTCGGCTTCACGGCGTCGAGCGACAGCCATGGGCTTCTATGGCATCACGGCGAGAGCCGGAAGCGCGATCCTTACCGAACAGGACTCACGGCGGTGCAGGTTTCCAGCCTGAATCGCGACGCAGTCTTCGAGGCGCTTAAGGCAAGGCGCTGCTACGCGACGAGTGGTGCAAAGATCCTTCTCGATTTCACCGTCGACGGACACCCCATGGGAAGCGAGTTGGGCGCGCGGCGTGGACGCGCCGAAGGGAGCGTCCGTGGCACCAGCGAACTCGCTCGCGTGGAGCTCGTCGCCCAAAGCGGCGTCGTCGCCAGCGCGCCGCTAGATCGCGATAGTCGCGAAGCAGACTTCGCCTTCGACGTCGAAGGCCTGCCCTACGTCTACCTGCGTGTCGTCCAGTCCGACGGTGAGATGGCGTGGTCGAGCCCCGTGTTCTTCGACGCCGCCGGCAAGTAGCGCACAATTGAAAACGCCGCGCTCCCAGGTGGGACGCGGCGTCGTCGAATGAGCCGGGGACTCTCAGCTCTGGTGCTGTTTGCGCTCGCGCTCGACCTGCTCTTTGTACTCCACGGAGTAGCGGGTCCAAGGCCGAAGCTCCAAGCGCTTCAGGTTGATGGGCTCGCCGGTTCCTTCGCAAACGCCGTACTCACCTTCCTCGAACTTCTCGAGGGCTGTGGCGATCTGAACGAGGAGCTTTCGCTCCTTGTCAGCGAAACGCATAAGGTACGCCTGTTCCGTGTGTCGCTGCGCGACATCCATCTCATCGCTGAGCGGGTCCACGTTGGAAATCGCGTCGGAGAGGTGCTCACCGAGTCCCTGCATGACCGTGTCACGCTTCGCGAGGAGAGCGTCGTAGAGACCCTTCACCTGCTTTTTGGTCAGCTTCGCGTCAGGATGAGCCTCTGGCTCAAACTTGGGCGTTTCTGTGCTTTTTTTCTTCGTCGCCATGTGTGCTCCCCCCGCAGATCTTGATTCTGGGGCGGGATGAAATGCCATGCATCGGCCGCGGATGCAATGGCAAGAACGGGTAGACCCCCAGACCTGTGCCAAAATGGGCAATTATTATTTCATTAGGCGTCTAAAACGGCACCTTTGGGTTTCAATAAGTTCGGCGAGCCGGCATAATCGGAGTCAGAATGGCAACAAAGGACGCCCTCGACCACGAAGATGACCAGGAATTGGTGTGGCACGTGCGCGATTCCGGGTGGCGCGAGGCCGAATGGGACTGTCTCTACGTGGTTCAGCACACCGGCCACGCCGACGACGACCGCATCGATGGCTTTATCGCCAACGTGGAGCGTTTCCTCGCAAAGCGTTCACGGGCCGGCTTGCTTGTGTTGCCTGGACTCCAAGTGCGCCCCCCGTCGGCAGCAGCCCGAAAACGCGCCATCGCGATGATGAAGAGCAACCAAGGCACGCTCCAGGGCGCCGCGCTTTGGAGCCCCGCGGAGGGCATGTTCGCGTCGGCGATCCGCAGCGTCACCACCGCCATCTTTGCATTCGGTGCGCCGTGGCTAAAAGCAAAGGTGTGTGGCGACCGTGCCGCCCTCGTCACCTGGGCGAGCGAGTTTTCCAAGCGGAGCTCCGCAGACGTCGACGCGATGCTCGATGTCGTGTTCGGAGACCTCCCGGGCAAAACTCAGATGTGAAATCAAGATGCGTGCGTTGCGGGGGTATGGGACGCTGGCGTGTGTCTATTCCGTTCAGCGCATTGCGTATCGCCGTCGTCACCGTGAGCGACTCACGAACCCTTGAGACCGATCGCTCCGGCGACGTCCTCGCGGAGAGACTGCAAGGCGCCGGGCACCATCTGGCGCAGCGAATCATCATCCCAGACGACATCGCTGAACTCTCTGCGCTCCTCAGAACACTCGCGGAGGACGCCGGCGTAGATGTCGTCATCACTACCGGCGGCACCGGCGTCACTGGACGCGACATCACCCCCGAGGCTCTCGACGCCGTCGCCACGAAACACATCCCGGGCTTTGGCGAGCTTTTCCGAATGTTGAGCTACGAGAAAATCGGCACATCGACGATTCAGTCGAGAGCGTGCGCCGTCTTGTCCGGAAACACATACATCTTCGCCCTGCCCGGCTCCCCGAGCGCATGCAAAGACGGCTGGGACGGCATCCTCTTGCAACAGCTCGATATCCGCCACCGGCCCTGCAACTTCGCGGAGCTGATCCCACGTCTCCTCGAGTAGGAGAGCGCTCGAGCTAAGGGGCGCGTGGTAGGGTGACGCATGCGCGGCCTTTCCCTGTTTTGTTTCCTCACTCTTCTTTGCGCCTGCGGAGATGACGACGGGTCTTCGGACGTAGGCACCTCGGATGTCGGTGCATCGGACGGCGGGGCCGACGTCAGCCACGACGCCGGAATCGACGCAGGGTCGGATGGGGGCGCGGGTGACGCCGGTGACGCAGGGAGTGGCGCGGATGCCGGCACGTCGGATACCGGCAGCCCCGACTCCGGCGCGGACAGCAGCGTCGACGGCGGCACCGACGCCGGCATAGACGCAACGATCCCGCCTCCGGACTTCCCCGACTTCCCCATCGGCCCCTACGCGAGCGCCCTGACGATGCTCGTCGACAGCCTCCTCAGCAACGCCACCTCGTACGATACCTCGACGCGCTACGGCGACAGCGCGGCACAGGGATACGTGCTCCAAGGCATTGGCGAACTCCTCTGGGCGGCGCGGGACGCATCTCTCGACGGGCGCGACGCACTCATCACGGCGGCCCTCGGCGAGATCGACGAGCTCGAGCGTTCCGCCGACCGAACGACCGGCGCTGCCCCGGCCTTTGGACTCGTCGACGCTTGGGACGCTTTCGGAGACGGTAGTACAAACCCCGCCTACACCGCCTACACCTGGCAGTCCGGAATGGTCGCCCTCGGCGTAGCGAAGGTCGCTCGCGTGCTCGTCGACTCCGGTCATCCAGAAGCCACGCGTGTACGCGCTTTCGGCACCGCCCTTGTGGAGCGCTGGGATGCGCACTTTACGCGCGTCAGCGACGGTGCCTACTGGTGGTATTCGACGACGAGCAACGACGCCATCGCGGTTCACAACACCAGTGCGCTGATCGCCATGGCGAGTCAGATTCTTGGAGAAATCGGCGGCCCTCCCAGCCTCCTGGATGGTCCCCGCGACGCCGTCGACCTGCTGTGGGCGCGCATGAGAGGAAACCCCAGCATCGGATATGAATGGAACTACGCCGACGACGGGTACCCGCTGCCGCTCCGAGACGCGGAAGATGTTTCTCATGCACTGGTGACGCTGCAGCTCATGGCCTTCGCACGAGAACGCGGGTGGTGGAGCGCCACTCAAGCCGCCGGAGTCGCCGTCACCCTCCTGGAGACGATGTGGACGGGGCACCCCGCGCGCCTGACCGGGCGTGTCGACGGATCCACCGTGAGCGCGTCGCACGAGTATAGGTGGAGCGCATCCGCCGGCATCGGATACGCAGCGCACGGGAACGCGTCTGGCGGAGACCCCGAGGTTTTCGACGCGGCTTGTTCGCTGCTTTTCTCGACGTACTTGAGCCCATTTGAGCGTCCGCTCGTGGGTGGGCGCACCGATGCGGGGCGCTCGTATCTTCTCGCGATGCTCGCCTCCCGCCGCCCAGACGCCTTCGCGAACGGAACGCGCTGGCGCATGGTCGCAGGCGCGACGGGAGACGACGCGGTACCGAGTGAGCTCCCCGAAGGCGGCGGAGTTCGTTTCTACACCGTCGACTGGTCCGCTCCGAGTGAGCTGAGCGCGGGGCTCACGCTCCCCGCCCGAAGAGCAACCAGCGCCAGCGCGAACTTCCTCGTGGACCTCGCGGAGCCGTCCGGCCGCGTCATCGTGAGCCTGGTCTACCGAAGCGGCGAAGCCGGCGCCGTTCAGCAGTGGGACGGAAGCGGATATAGAACCCTCGCCAGCCTCCCCGCGAGCACCGCTCGTGATGGCGACGTGCGATGGATGCGCACCACCTTCGAACTAAACGCGACCCGCTTCGACTACCAAAGCGGCGTCGTGGGAACCAACGTGCTTCTTCAGTTCTCGAGCGACGCCGTGGCCCTCCACTCCATCGAAGCGACGCCGCTCTAGAGTTCGCTCACCATGGACGCGAAGAGCTCACCAATAGCGAAGACGTCACCAGGCCAACGCGCCGAGACGTAGTTAGCGTCGCGCACGACGTGCGTGGCGCTGTGGTCTTTTGCGCCCCCTTTGGCAAAGAGATGGATAGGACCTCGCTCGTAGACCCCGTGCGGCCCCAGCGCCTCGAGAACCTCATCCTCCACATAGGCTTCGTAGGTGCGGTAGTAACGACCGAGCTTCCACGCCGTCGACAGCCACGCGCTTCGCTCCATGTACTTCGGGAGACACGTCGTCCGTCGCCCGTAAAGCACAGAGTGGCCCGTCGCAGGATCACGACTGCGCGCGGCGAGGAGCGTGCCGTGACAGACCGCGGCGACGGGTTTGTTCGCGTCGAAGAACGCACGAACGACGTCATGAAGCATGGCGCTTTCGAAGTAGGGGCGCATCGCCTTCGCGTGACCACCCGGTAAAAAGAGCGCGTCGAAGTCGTCGGCGTCGACCTCTTCCCAGCGGAGGGGCGTCGCGAATGCCTCGTCGCGGGTCATCGCCTCATAGTCACGGCGCGCCTCACTCGTGGGGCCAAGCATTCCGAAGATGACTCCGTCGAGAACGATGGGATCGGCCCGTCCAGCGACGCCGGTTTCCGTCGCGAAGACAACGTCATGGCCTGCGTCACGCGCAAGTCGCCAAGGTACGCCCGACTCGCTCGGGTCGAAGTCACGGTCCGGCAGGAGCATGAGAATACGACGGGTCACTTCACGTCACTCCATGACGCAGCGCCGTCGAGGCCTGCTAGATGTCGACTTTCATGCCTTCTTTGGCGACGAAGCTTCCTTCGAAGGCTTCGGCGGCCTGGCCTTCCACGCTGCGCATGAACGCATCGTCGTGGTAGGGGTCGTGGTGGAAGATGGCGAGTCGTTCAACGTTCGCCGCTTTGGCGAGGCGAACACCTTCTTGCCAAGTGGAGTGACCCCAACCGACGTGCGCCGGGAACTCTTCGTCTGTGTATGTGCTGTCGTAGATGACGACGTTCGCGTCTTTGATCAGCGAGACGATCCGCTCGTCTCGCTGCCCCGGCACGTGCTCCGTGTCCGTGACGTAGCAAAGGGAACGCCCGTTGAATTCGAAGCGATAGCCCGTCGCCCCGTCAGGATGGCGGAGCGGTGCCGTCTTTACGCGAACCGGCCCGATGTCGAACTCTTCGCCGGCGCGAAAGTCCTCGAAGGTGAGGGCCGCCTGAAGCGCCGAGAGGGGCACTGGAAATGTCGGTCGCGCCATCTGCCCAGCGAGCACACGCTCCACCCCGCCGGCGTCTGCGAGGTGACCCGCGCGAATGCGAAAGCTGTGGTCGGCGGAGTAAGCCGGCGTGAAGAACGGGAAGCCGTTGATGTGGTCCCAGTGCGTATGGGTCAGACAGACCGTCGCCTCACGGATGTTTCGCTCGATGAAACTCTGCCCGAGGTTACGGATGCCCGTGCCTGCATCGAGGACGATGGAGGTATCTCCTGCACGAACCTCAATGCAGCTGGTGTTGCCACCGAACTCGATATGGCTCGGCGAGGGACAAGCGATCGAACCGCGAACTCCCCAAAAGCGTATCCAGAAATCCATCGTAGTCTGAGGGCACAGCTTGTACTGGCCTGAGAAGATTGAGTACCACGATTGTCCCCTTCCATCCCACACTGTTTTTCAGCGAGGCAGGAGCGCATTTGAGCCCTCTGGTCGCCAAACCGCCTGAACCTGCTACCAAAAGCGCCCTTCGATGAGCTTTCACCTCCGATTTACGCGCCGTTTTAGCATGGCTCACCGCCTCATTAGTGGCCGCAGCGAGCTCTGCGCGACGCCCCATGGCCACAATGAGTTCGTCACCGTGGAGCTCGCGCCCCTTCAAGCAGACAAGCTGGACGGCTCGACGAACATGGTGGTGGAGTTCGCCTCGGCGAAGGCTCGCTGGCACCGTTTCGTCGACGAAGTCCTCGATCATGCGCTCCAGCTCTCCTCGGATGACCCTCTCGTGGCGATCGCCGCGGCTCAATTTCCGCAGTGGCGCCTTGTGATCACCCCCGGTGACCCAACCACGGAGCTCCTCGCGGCGCTCTTGGCGTCCAAATGCCAGGCCATTTTGGATGACGAAGGGCTGAAACTCCGCGTCGAGCGGCTTCTCCTCGAGGAAACGCCCACCAACACCGTGGTCGTGGATGGCGACGGGCGACGGCTTCTCCCCGAGAAGGACGGCTGGTGGACCCGAGCGGACGCCAGCGCTCGTTAGTGCCCCGATGAGGGGAACCCACGACATACGTGGGCTTCCCACCACGCATTTGTCCGGAAGTTGAGCGAAACCTCCGAGTTTCGGTGTGGCCCACGTCTTGCTCTAGTTAGGGGTGAGTGACACGTCGAAGTCAATGCCCCCAAGTGGCTTCGGCGTGTCGCTTATTGAATTTAAGTAGCGCTTAGCCGGGAGCTCAGAGAAGCCCAGGGATCAAACGAAAACGCACTTTCGTCGTGTACTCCCGGTAGTCCTCGTGGTGGAGGAGCAGCTTCTCTTCACCGAGAATCCGCACCCATGTGCTCACAAACGCCAGCAGCGCCAATGGAGCAGCCTGAAGAACAGGGGCTCGCGCCGCGAGGATAAAGACCATCGCGAGCTCCGCCGCATAGGCCGGATGTCGCACCACCCGGTAGGGCCCACGTCGAACCACGCCGCGGTCGGCCGGCAGGATCGAAAATGCACCGCCCAGGTTGCCCAGGGCGAAGAGGGCCAGCACTCCAAACCCAGCGAAGAGCCATTCTTGAATGTCGACGAGGTGATCACGCGCAACCGCCATCAGCAGTCCGCTGGAAACGACGCTCACCAAGGCCCACGCCGTGTCACCCCACTTCGCGATTCGCACTGGCGGCCGCCGCAGGAGAAAAAGAACACCGATGACGATGTTCAGCGCGGCGAGCAGCCCATGAAGGAAGATCGACTCACCGCCGACCACGCGCATGACATCACGCGCCGCCCAGCCAAATGCAGAAATGGCGAACGCTGCATCAACGACGCGCCAAGCGCGTGGGTGTTCAGCGTTCGCCAGGTTTCCTCAGCTCGTCTGTTCGAGTCGATGTCGGTTCGCGAAGAGCGAGCCTTAGTAGAACATCCAGCCCCAATCGAACGCATAGCTGAGTCCGTTGAGAATCACGACGACGAGAATCAAACCACCGATGCCGGCGAGGGGATTTGCGCGGCCACCACCTTCTTCTTCTGACATATAGACACCTCCTTGGCGCTGAGCGTGCCAGAAGCATTCACGCAAAACAACGGCCCTGGCTGAGCTGCTGACCCAAGTGGGGGACAAGGTGGCGACAGCCCTGGTAAGGTGGGTGGATGTTCATCTCTGGCATGTCCGGCAACGAGATCTTCTGCCTCGCGCAGAAAGGCCTCGAGCCCGGCGAAATCGTGGTTGGCAACAGCGTCTATTCTTTGGGGATCAGCGGCGCGCTCGGTGCGATGGGTCGCTCCTTCGCGGGCGGTGAGATCACGCAGATTACCGATCTCATCAGCGAGGGCCGTCACCAGGCCATCATGCGAATGGAACAAGAAGCCCAACGCGACGGAGCCATCGGCGTCACCGGCGTGGAAAGCAGGCTCGGGCGCCTCGCTGGCTTCACGGAGTTCCTCGCTCAGGGCACAGGCGTTCACGCAGCGCCACGCCAAGGGCAGAACTTCTTCAGCACCGCAGCATCCGGCATCGGTCTCTACTGCCAGCTGGATGCTGGCTACATACCCGTCCGCTTTGCGATGGGAAACGTCGCGTACGCCCTGGGCCTCGGTCGCGGTATCTTGGGCAGCGTGCGAACCCTCGCGCGCGGCGAGGTTCGAGAGTTCTCCGAGATGTACAACGGCATCCGGCACACGGCGCTGCGCCGCCTTCGCGAGGAAGCCGCGTCCCAGGGCGCGAACGCGGTCGTCGACATTCAGGTCCGCATGCTGCCCTATGGGCCAGGAACCATCGAGCTCTTGCTCACGGGAACGTCGTCTTTCCACCCAGCTATCAGCAGCGGCCGCGTCGTCGCAAACCAGGTCGTCACCAGCGAACTCAGCGGCGAGGAGCTCTGGAATCTCGCCAGCATCGGCTACGTGCCGCAGCAACTTGTGATGGCAACAAGCGTGTACTCGTTGGGCGTCGCCGCGGGGGTTGGAGCGCTCTTCAAGTCGATGCAGCGCGGTGAGCTGCCGGAGGTGACCCGCCTAATCTATGAGGCGCGCGAAAACTGCCTGGAGCTGATTCGCCGTGAAGCCGAAGCCATCGGCGCGGACCGGGTGATGAGTACAAGGCTCACGATTCGAGAGATCGGCTCAGGTCTCGTCGAGCTCGTTGCCGTGGGCACGGCCGTTCGAAAGGCGCCTCCGGGTATGACGCCGCAATCGCCTCAGCTCATCCCACAAGCACTCATTCTTGACTCCGGCTCGCGCGCGACGGGCGCAAGCGTCAGCACGCTGGACAACCCCATCGCTCCCATGGGCGTGGCTCGCCGGGGCTCGGCCCAAGCGAGCGGCGCCCTCGTCGCCATCGTCGTGCTCTTCTTCGTCATGCTCAGCTGTTTGGGGACCATTCTAAGCATTGTCTTTGCCAACTAAGATCATGACGACGACGTACACAAAATGTTTGCTGCTCCTCTGCCTCGGCTGCGCCCAAGGAGTGCCGACGAACATCGACGGCGGAGGGCGACGTGACGGCGCTATCCCTGGCGACGTTCCCGTCGCGGACTCGATAAATCTGCCCGACGCGGGGCCTGCGTCCTGCGTCCCATTGAATGCGGGAACCTGGCGAGAGCTCGGTCGGCCGAGCGTCGCTTCGGCTCCGCACGCAGACACCGTGGTGGCACCCGACGGAACGCTCGCTCGGATTTCCCTCGCGGGCACGCCTCCCTCCCCCCTCGTCGAAGTCTTCGATGCAGGGACCTGGCGTGCGCTGGGGGTGTTTCCTGAAACCAACGCGAACGCGAACGTGGTCGGACTCTCACACGACGGCGTGTCCTTCGTCGCGATGTGGGCGCGAACCAACGCCGGCACAGACCGCCCCGTTGTCTACCGCCTAGTCGCAGGAATGTGGACCGAACAAATCGTCCTCGGCGGCGGCGCTCCTGCGAGTACGTCTGTCGCCGGCTCCGCCTCACTCTGGGCATCTGGCGGAGTGGTGCGTGTGGCGGGCCTACAGCAGCTCGGCGGCTTTGAGACCCGGCAGGTCGTTGTGGCAGAGCACCGCGGCACGAGCATGGCGCTGCCAAATCCGCCCAGCGAGAACATGGGAGCATTCACGCCAAGCTTGGCTCACCGCGGAGCTTCGCTGGTGTTGGCTTGGAGCGAAGGGAGCGACCTACGGCTTGCGCGCTACGATAGCGCTTGGACGAGCTGGACGACCGCCGGGCTCTTCATGGGCCTCCCCTCCAACCCTCGCGCGGCGTCCAGTGACGCGGCACTTTGGGTCGCGGGCACGGACTTCATCGACGCCAGTACCAACGTCGTCCGTCTCTTCCGTGTGGAAGAAGATACCCTTGTTCCGGCGACTGGCCCCTTCGACAGAGAGCCAGCGACGGGACCGGCCTTCGTCGCTGATATGGAAGTGGATTCGATGGGTCGCGCGGTCCTGGCGATGGAAGAGCCCGCCGCCCCGGGTCTCCCAGCGCGCCACGTTCACGTCGTTCGTATGGAGGACTTGACCGGCGCGCCGCTGGGCCCCGCCATCGACGCCATCCCCGGAACGAATGGAACCGCCAGCCTCGTCATCGACGGCTGCGACTGGCCCGTTCTTAGCGTCGTCGAGCGACTCGAGCCGGGTAGTTCCGAGTACGAGGTCCGAACCTATCGCTTCGAGGACTAGCGCACGCGGCACGAGTTCTCTCGAACTCTCGAAGACTGTGCGTCAGTCCGCGCTCGGAGAGTCAAAACCCTCCATCATCGCCTGGAGCAGGACTTCAGCGACGCGTTGGTAGCCGCGCCTCGTGTAGTGAACGTAGTCACCGGCGCCGAAACTCGGTGTCATGGACACCCACTCGACCATGCTCAGTGGCCCTCCGCTCAGCGCCACTAGGTCAAAGAACCCACAGCCGTTTTCGACGGCGACGCGGTGCTGACTCTCGATGAGAGCGGCGGTTCGCGGACGATCCACGAAGGTGTCTCCCTGGCGGATGGGCCGGTCCGAAGGACCGATGAGGAGGCAGGAGGCATTCGGCGCGACTTCGCGCACACGGCCCACCACCTGCCGTAGCTGATTCTCGTATCGGTGAATCGGCAGCTCGTCGCCGCTCTCGTTCGTTCCGTACGCGATGACCACAAGGTCCGCTTGTCGTCGCCGAAGGTGCTCGCGGTACATCGTGTCTTCCCAGACCAAATGGTAACGCGCGCGGGCTCCGTTGATGCCGAGGGTGTCGACAATAACGCCGGGCTCCTCGCGTTCCGCGGCCACACCAAAGAGGCGAACGGGACCGTCTCCTTGGACACGTACTTCAAATGTGTGCGGTGCGTCCTCGACGCGATACGTCGCATAGCCGCTGCCACGCTCGTCGGCGGCGCTCTGCACCGTCTCGACGCGACGTCCGTCGATGAACACGTCGAATGCGCCACCGCCGGGCTGCTTGAGGTAGTAGAGATCGAAGAGACCCGCCGTGCGGCCAATCTCACCCCGCGTCGCGGTACTTACGCGGCCGAAGGCGCCCGGCGAGCTCGACTCGACGAAGGTACCGGCGATGCCGAAGTGGTCGACGTCGCGCACACCCGCGCGAACCTTGGTGGCAGACCAGCGCCCGCGACTAGACTGAAGATCGATGCCCCGGTGACGATAGCTTCGCCACGGATGGGCGGGGACGATGACGCCGTGGCCCGCGTCGCCAAAGCGTGTCTGCAACACCTCTCGGACGTGGCCGGAGATAAAGTCGCTCGCCACATGAGAGGCGCCGTAAAAGACGAGACGTGCTTGGCCTTCGCCGCGCTGAGCACGGCGCAGCGCGGCGTGGAGCGCCGCCATCGAGCGTCCATCGCCATCCTCAATGGCGATATCGTAGCCGGGCACACCATCGCTGGGCGGCCTGATAAGTCGGGGACCTGTTCGTTCGACGACGGGCGGTGGCCCTTCTGGCTCGTTCGGAGGGACCACCGGCGCAGCTCGGCGCACGGGGCCATCCACCGGAAGCGCCAGCTCGATGGGATCATCGTCGGCGCTCGCCGGCGCCGCGGCGCCGTAGACCGCGGCCCAGAGACCAGCAGCAACGCCGGCAACGGCCATCACGGCGGTCGGAGATTGGGCTACGCGGCGGGGGAACATACTTCGGTCTCGCCGATTGGATCCACGGCGTCAAATTTGACGCAGCTTCCGCAGATCAATACTGGCGCGAGTCACCCGTTGACGGGGTCAGGCTCACGAAAGCTTCGCGGCAGCAGGCTCCAGGTTCCCAGCGCCAGAGCGACGAGGCGTCTGTTCTCGCCTTCTCCTTGGTAAGCGCGAGCCTCGGCGTGAAGAATGTGCCTTCCTTCGCGGAGCACCTTTCCTTCCGCGATGAGTTCCGTGTCTCGGACGGTCTCGAGGAGATTGATCTTGAGCTCGTTGGTGGCGACCCATCGCCCGCCGGAGCGCGTCGCGCAGGCAAAGTAGCCCGCGTTGTCGAGGAGACCCATGAGGACCCCGCCGTGGAGCGCGCCTCCGCCGTGGCACAAGCGTGCATCGAAGGGCATCGCGATGGAGACCTCTCCCGCACCGATGGAACGGATCGTCTGCGGAATGTGCTGGATGATAGGCGCTTGAAGAAACAACCGCTTCAGGAGTTCAAAGTACGCCGCATCGCCGGACTCACTCATGACGGGCTAGAGCTCGTCTTCACGAAGGAAGGTCGGGGCGTCGATGGACGGCTGCGTGTTTTCTTCGGGCTCGTCGGACTCGAGGGCGTCGAGATCCGGCAGCGACTGAATGAAGGTGAGGTCATCGAAGTCATCGAGGGCAGCGCTCTCTTCGGCGGTCTCGTCCGTGAACTCGGGAACAGCGGAAGGGGCCGCAGTCGACGCGTCGCTGGCCGGCGGAGCGGAGTCCAGAGACCCGAGATCCGCGCTCTCGGAACCCGAACGGGTCACCTCGGCACTGAGCGGCTCAGCGTCTGGCAGAGATTCCATCTTGCGCAGATACTCCCCGACGGCGCCGGCGGAGTACATCTTCGTCGAATCGTCGAAGTCGAACTCGCCGCCTCCACCGCCTGCGCCGAGACCCGCTTCCTGGGCCAAGGTCTCCGCTCGAACCTGTAGGTTCCCCGTCGTCGCATCGGACATCGGCGCGTCGGCCATCGGCGCAGCGACTTCGTCGATGGCGCCCTGCTCAGTTCGCTCGTCGACCCTTTCATCAAAGGTGGCGTGTTTGAACTCAGAGCTCGACGCAGGCGCGCGGAGTTTTGCTCCACGCGACGTCGGCGGCCCCGGATCCAAGGGTTCCAAGTCGGACGGCATTGACCCGCCGCCGAAAGAGCGAGTCACGTCATCCCAGGAAGGCGCATCACTTCCAAGGGGAAGCGCCGTCGAGTCATGCTCAACGATAGGAACCGCGCTCACTTCGTCGTCGAAGGGGATCGACGAGACGTCGGAATCGATGAGGTCCACGATGGACAGCTCTTCGACGCCAGACACGTCCGAGAACGAACGGCTGGGGTCCTGCGCACTCGGTGCCGGTCGGCCAGTGCTCCCACGCTGAGAGACCGTCGCCGGGACCACGCTCTGCGGCACCGCGCTCACGAGGTCACGCGCTTCGGCGTTCCGAGGGAGCTTCGTTTCGACGGAGCGGATGGTCTCGCGGCGAGATGGAACCCCAGCGTTGTTTCCCTTCTGGTCCTCGGGAAAGAGGAGCAACATGTGCTTGCTCGCCGAGCGCCTCCGCACCGGCATCCCCGCGTCGACGGCGAAGGACATGAGCGCTTCCTGCATCTCCGCGGCGGACTGATACCGGCGGGCGGGGTCGGACTCAAGAGCCTTCCGCACGATCATTTGAAGCTGCATAGGCAGTTCAGGACGGACCGCTCGAAGAGGCGGCACCATCGCTCGCTGAACGGCGACGACGGTGTCCGCGTCGTTGTTTCGCAAGAAAAGACGCTCCCCTGTCAGCCACTCGTAGAAGCAAGTGCCCAGACTAAAGATATCGCTTCGGTAATCGATACTCTCGCCGCGCGCTTGCTCCGCCGATAAGTACGCGAGCTTGCCTTTGACGACGCCGGCTTGTGTGGTGACGAGCCGGCCTTGTGCTTTGGCGAGACCAAAGTCGATAACCTTCACGGCGCCTTCGTGGGACACCAAAATGTTCTGTGGCGAAATGTCGCGATGAATGAAACGTAGGGGCTCGCCGGTCGCGCCGCGTGCGAAGTGGGCGTGCTGAAGCGCCTCACAGATCTTCACGCATGTGTAGACGACGAAGGAGAGTGGGAGGTGGCGCCCCATCTTCTTCTGACGCGCCGCCACGGACTTCATGTCACGCCCCTCGATGTACTCGAGGGCGATGAAGAGCTCCCCGCCGTCTCGGCCGAGGTCGTAGATCTGTGCGATGTTTGGATGCTGAAGCTGAACCGCGATTTTCGCTTCATCGATGAACATGCGAACGAAGTCGGGATCGGCGGCGATGTTTGGCAGAATCCGCTTCACGGCCACCATGCGCTCGAAACCCTGCGCCCCCGAATGGCGGGCCTTGAAGACCTCCGCCATGCCTCCGATCCCGATGCGCTCGAGCAGCTCATAAGGTCCGATTTGGGCCACGAAGCGAGCATCGCGCGGAAGAGCCGAGCTTTCAAGGAATGAAGAAAGCCCTATGATGCGCTCATGACTCTTCCTCCTCCTTCAAGGCGCCCTGGAACCCCTTACGAAGACGGCCGGATTCGCCTCGAGGAGTACGACGTGCCAGGGAGCGACGGCGAAATGCACATGCGCACGGTGGTTCGCCATCCCGGCGCCGTCGTCCTGCTGCCCATGAAAGACGATGGAAAGATTGTCCTCGTGCGGAACTACCGCCTACCTCTCAATCGACATCTAGTGGAGTTGCCCGCCGGTTGCCTTGAAAAAGGGGAAGAAGTGCTCACCGCCGCCCACCGCGAGCTGGCGGAGGAAACGGGCTACCGCGCAGGGAAACTGACCTGGCTCATGGCGTTTTACCCAAGTCCCGGCCTTCTTGATGAGCGAATGGACGTCTTTGTGGCGCAGGAGCTGACACCAGGAGAACGCCACCTCGACGCCACTGAACGTATGGAGGTCGTGGAGTGGCCCCTCGCGCAGCTGGTGGCCGCCATCGACGAGGGAGAGATCGATGACGCGAAGACGATCGCGGCCACCCTTCGGATGTTGCGGCACCCCGATTTTCCCGGCGAACCGTAAGTGGTTTGACTCCAGGGCTCACCTCGTCCATTTTCGCCCTCAGTGGGATTCTTCCAAATCTTTCAAGATGATCCGTACATCGCGCTCATCCCGTTTTTCAGCGCGTTCGTCGGCTGGTTCACAAACGTCCTTGCCGTCCGCATGATGTTCTACCCGACGGAGTTCGTCGGGGTCGCCAAGCCGTGGCTTGGTTGGCAGGGACTCGTGCCCGCCAACGCGCGTCGCCTGGCGCGGATGTCCACGGAGCTGATCCTTACGAAGCTACTTTCCCTCAAGGAGCTCTTCGGAAGCTTCAAGGGTGAGGAGTTCGCCGAAGAGCTCGACGCCGTGGTCAACGACACCTCGCAGCAGATCCTCGACGAGATCAAAGCCCGCGTTCCCGTTCTTTGGGACAACGCCGGCGAGTTCATGCAGAAGACGATCGAAGACGGGGTTCGCGTGAAGGTTCGCGAAGTCACCATTAAGATCGTCGATGACTTTGGTGACAACATCGAAGATGTCCTCGACCTTGAGCGCGTCGTCATCGACGCCGTCGTCAAAGACAAGAAGCTCATGAGCATGATGTTCCTCCAGGTTGGAGAAGCAGAGTTCAAGTTTATCGAGCGCTCCGGCATCTGGTTCGGGCTTCTCTTCGGCATCATTCAGATGGTCGTGTGGGCCTACTTCCCAGCCGACTGGGTCTTGCCGCTGGCTGGGTTCTTTGTCGGCTACGCGACAAACTGGGTGGCGCTCAAGCTCATCTTCCAGCCGCGATACCCCAAGAAGTTTGGGCCCTTCACCATTCACGGCCTCTTCCACAAGCGGCAAAAAGAGGTCGCCGGTGCGTTCTCGAAGCTGACGGCGGGCAAAGTCCTCAACGCCGACAACATCACCGAGACCATCACCACCGGCGAGACCTCCGAGAAGATCTTCGGCATCGTCACAGGCCGCATCAACGAGCTCATCGATGAGTACGAAGGTCACCCCATGCTTGCCATGGCCGTCCCAGAAGCGGAGCGCACGGAGATTCGGACGGAGATTGTCCAGCGCATTCGCGACGAGCTGCCCAAGCCTGGTGGACTGCTTCATACCTTTGCGGGCAAGTCCGTAAACATCCAAGACGAGCTCGAATCGCGCATGCAAGAGCTTCCCCCAGAGGAATTTGAAGGCGTCCTTCGACCGGCGTTTCAGCAGGACGAGTGGAAGCTCATCCTCGCCGGCGCAGCGCTCGGCTTTGCAGCCGGCGTGCTTCAGTTCGTCTACGTCTTCTCCTAGGACTGGTTGTCTAGCAGGACTGTGAAAAAGGCCGTTCGTCGATTCGTGGACTGAATGCGTTGGCAAGTGCGTCCAATTCACGTCTGCCTATGGACATAGGTGGCACGAATCGGATGGCGTTTGACTGCGTGTTCATGCCGCGAAGCGGCCTGCGGAGTTTTTCACAGTCCTGCTAGGGTCGTCCTAGACGAGGTCGGGGCGTGGCCTCGACGTCCACCCGAGGGCCCAGCCCATCGTGTAGCGCGCGTTGATCTCGGAGACATGAGTCCAGCCGAGCTCGCTGCGGTGGGCGTCGATGTTAAAGGGTCCGAAGTAGCCAATATCCGCCAAATGCTGCCCCGCTCGCCGGCACGCTTGTCGGAGCTCCGGCACCGCCCGCGTCGTCGCTTTCGACGCGCGCCACTGGCCGCGGACAACGTGCTGTTCGACAGGGTCCCCAACGTCGATGCGCCCATCACCGTGCACGAACCCCGGCATCCCGAGCTCTTCTTCGATGCAAAGCCAAGGCTCGACGCAGACAGGCCCGCGGTCGAGGGAGGCGCGAAGCCAAGCGCGATCTGCCTCTGTCACGTCACTTGAAATACGCCGCTGCCCGCCGCCCGCGAAACTCAGATCACGTTTGAGCAATCGCGCGCCGCCGGGTTGAAGGTCGACTTCGTCGGCGAGCAGATAAACGCCCGAGCGAGGAAAATGGCTGACGGAGAAATGACGGGAGTTCGCCTCCCGCAAGATGCGCTCGTCCGGTGCTTCCACAAACGCACCCGCGTCGCGAAGCGCACCGATTGCCGCGGACGTCGGAAGGAACGCGCGCCCTTCCCTCGCTTCGCTCTTCGTCGCGCAGGAGCCAACAAACCAATCATCTCCCTCGGGCACGAGGGCAGCGGCGAGCATCGTCGCGGCGGCTTGTGACTTTTTGCGTGCCGCCGAACTAAGCACCCGCCCTTCCAACTCCAACTCGGCGCCCAGATTGAGCAACCACAGCCGCTTCACGTTGGCATCCATGCGCTCAGGGCATCCAAGAAAGGGTCATCGAGGCCCGCTGCGCTCCGACGCTCGCGATGGAGCGGGACACCACGCATCACCATCGGGGAGAGTGGCGGCGGAAGCTCTTCGAGCCACGCGTCGAAGGAGAGCCCGCCTTTGAGCTCACGAAACCATCGTACGGCAAAGCGCACGTGGGCGATTTCTTCGAGGCCGACCTGGTCTTGAATGTCCGCGCCACGTTCGTCCCCGGCGAGGCGAAATGCGGCGGCGAACTTCGCCGAGTGCTCCAGGTTCCCGGCTTCAAAGCCCATCCCCATGCACGCGACAAATTGGAGCGGCGTCTTGCAGGCAGGGACCCGGTCCCAGAACCAATCGCGAATCGGGAACTCCCCAAGCTTGTGACCCAGCGACTCGATGTGCTCCGCGTAGAGCCGGCAGTGGCGAATCTCGTCGAGGGCGATGCGGAGGAGCCCTCGGCGAAACTCCGCAGGGGCGCCCGGAAAGCGTAGAAGTGCCCAGCACATGAGCTCAGCGGCCTGAAGCTCGTGGTGAAAGAAACTATGGAGCAACTTCGCGCGCTTGAGCGGCGTGTCGAAGCTCCGAGGACGTTTCGGCGATTTCTTTCCCTGAACCCAGTCTGCGGGACGCCCCGGCTTGGGAGGAGGAGCCTCCTGGTGACCGGACCATTCGTCCGGCGGAGTGGGGGGCGCCAGCTTCCACGCGAGGGAATCGCTGAGGATGTAGGCACGGGCCCATTCTTCAACACTCGCAGTACCCATGGGCGGCATTGTGACGAAGCCTCGCCACACTGCAACGCTGCGCTATGGTGGCCCATGCGGATCCCGCTCGCTCACTTGCTCGTAAAAAGCCCGCTGCCTCGCATCAGCGAGCTGATGACGCAGGTGATCGCGTGCGCCGACAAGGTCCCAGAGCTCACCGCGGCACTCCTTGAAGGCGACCAGGCCGGCGTCGACCGCTTGGCCAAAGAGACCTCGATTCTCGAAGGAGAAGCCGACGATCTCAAGAACGTCGTTCGAAGTGAGATGCCCACGCGCCTGCTTCTCCCCGTCGACCGCCGAGATGTCCTGCGTCTCCTCAGCGAAGTCGACGCCATCGCCGACTGCGCGGAGGACGTGGGCGTGTTGCTCACGCTCCGCCCACTCGACGTACCCGTTCAGATGCGAAGCGTGCTTCCCCAATACGTGGAGAGCGTGATGGAGGCGGTCCGCGCCGCAGAGACGCTCGTCGGCACGCTGAGCGCGCTTGTGAAATCTGGTTTCCGTGGAGAAGCCGGCAAGCGGGCACTCACGCTCATCGACGCTGTCGCGGAGCGCGAGCACGAAGCCGACAAAATGCAGGACCAATGCGCGAAGGCGCTCTTCTCCGCGGAAGAGATGATGCCGCCCGTCGCTATCTTCATGTGGACGAAAGTCCTAAACAAGATCGGAGATATGGCGAACCACTCGGAGAACATCGGCGATCAGTTTCGACTCTTCGTCGCTCGCTAGTGTGTGCGATTCAGAAAGGTAGACGGGAGATGACGCAGGACTGCAGTCCGAGGGCTAGGCGCGATGACGAAGGAATGTCCCCGACATTTCGAGGAAGAGCAACGCAGCCATTGGGCTGCAGGACCAGTCAGGTCCCCTCTGCCTTTCTGAATCGCGCACTAGCCCACTAAGCCGCCGTGGATTCTTTTACCCTCGTCTTGGCCCTCACCGCTGTCGCCGGCCTGTACATGGCCTGGAGTATCGGCGCGAACGATGTCGCCAACGCCATGGGCACCTCCGTTGGTTCAGGAGCGCTCTCCCTTCGCACGGTGCTTGTTCTGGCTGCGATCTTCGAGCTGAGCGGTGCGCTCTTCGCCGGCGGCCGAGTCTCCGAGACCATCGCCGACAATATCGTCGACTTCAGCGCCCTTCAGCTCGACCCGCTCCTAATGGCCGGCGGCATGGCGTGTTCACTCATCGCGGCGGCGGGCTGGATACACGCGGCATCAGCCATGGGTTTTCCGGTGTCGACGACGCACAGCATCGTCGGCGCTGTCCTCGGTTTTGGGTTTGTCGTCGGCGGCTCGGGAGCGGTTCAGTGGGGGGTCCTCGGCGCGGTGGGCGTAAGCTGGTTGGTGTCCCCCATCCTTGGAGGCGTCGGCGCGTTCCTTATTCTGCGTGGGCTGCAGCGCTGGGTCTTCGAAGGCGCCGATTCAATACGAAACGCGCGGCGCGCCGTTCCGGCGATCACCTTCTTCATCGTCACGCTCCTTGGCACCGCGCTCCTCACGGACGAGCAGTCAATTTTACGCGCGGCGATGCCTCTGACTGAGGCCCTTCTCGTATCGGGGACTGTCGCGCTGATGCTCTCCGGCGCCATCGCCGTAGCAGCACGCCGAGTGGTGAAGGACAAGACCTCAACGCCGGAGCGGCTCTTCGGGCTGCTTCAAATCGTCACCGCGTGTTTCATCGCCTTTGCGCATGGAAGCAACGACGTCGCCAACGCCGTGGGCCCAGTCGCGGCGGCGTTTCGCGCGGTACAAGGTTTCGGGAGCGAAGGGGGAGCGATCCCGACGAACGTCCTGATGATCGGCGCGTGCGGTATCGTCCTCGGGCTCTCCACCTACGGTTTTCGTGTCATGGCAACCATCGGCAAGAAGATCACTGAGCTGACCCCCTCACTTGGGTTTGCGGCGGAGCTTTCCGCGGCCATCGTTCTCGTCGCCGCCTCGCGCTTGGCGCTGCCTGTGAGCACCACGCACGTGGTCGTCGGCGCCGTCGTCGGAGCGGGACTCAACCGCAGCCTCGGCGCACTCAACATGCGGGTGCTCCAGGGCATCGCCGCAAGCTGGATCGTCAGCGTCCCCGCGGCGGGCGTCTTCTGCGCCCTGCTCACGCTCATTTTTCAGTGGGTGATCGCTTAGCCCACGTCAGGCTTGGAGCGGCCAGCTTAGAGCGCTCATCCCGGGCGTGAGCGCCTGAATGGCGACGCGAAGCTCCTTCATCGTGACACGGTCGTCGCTGTTGCGGCGAATAGCACGACGGACCATCTCCGCGGCACCGCGGGTCCTGGGGTCTTGGCTCATCGTGCCTATGCGAGCCGGTAGACCATCATGGGTCAGGTGCGCCGTGATGGTGGCGAGGTCGTTGGACTCCTCAAAGAGAGTGCGACCGGTCAGGAGTTCGTACGCGAGACACCCGAAGGCATAGACGTCGGCCGGTGTCGCGGAGCCGGTGGTGCCATGGTCATGGCCCCAGACTTCCGGTGCGCCGTAGCTGGCGGTGCCGCAGCCTGGGCGCAGTTGGCGACCCGCCAGACCAAAGTCCACAAGCACTGGGGCATCCGGAGCAGCGGGGCCCGCGAGTCCATCCGAATCGCGAGCGATCACGTTGGAGGGCTTGAGGTCCAGGTGCGCGACGCCGACGGAATGCATCGCCTCAAGCCCCGACGCGATTCCCAGAAGCAAGTCCATGACCCGCGGCATATCCAAGTCACGGGACTCGATGACGCGCTCCAAGTTGGGTCCTTCAACGAGCTCCATCACGAGGAGCGGCTTCGGCCGCGCGCCCGCATCGAAGGTGACGAAGCCGGCCAAGTTCTCGTGCGAAGGCAACGCCAAGAGCGCACCCGCTTCTTGCCGAAAGAGGTTGAGGAACTCCTCCTCCGACAACGTTCGCGCTGCGGCTCCTGAGTAGTCTGGGACTTTCAGCGCAAACTGCTCCGCGCTGGCGTCGTGGCGAGCATCGCTTCGCCGAGCGACGAAGACGGAGCCGACGGCTCCGGCGCCAATGGGCCGTGCCAAGTAGAACCCGCCGATGACGCGGCTCGGCGGAACCCAAGCGGGAAGGGAAATCTCCTTCTTGGTGGCCACCGGCAAGAACGACGCGCGTCCTTGCCGGGGCGCATCCGCGGGCAAGGTCGTCAAGACCTCCATCGAAGTGATGATGGCGCGCACGAGGGCCGAGGGGAGCTCCGCTTCGAAGGTCTCCGCCGCCGCCTCGATGGACTGCGCGAGCCCTTCGGTGTTTCCACGGATGGCGCGCTCAAGATGGATGTCGACGAAGCGCACCGCGTGGCCGGACTCGGGGCGCTGGATGGTGCCCGACGCGAGACGCCGAGCTGCGCCTGCGGAGAGCTGCGCCAAGGTCTGAACCGCACGCTCCAGCGCAGCCAGTGGCATCTCTCCTCCGGAACGTTCCGCCAGTTCACGAAGGGAGGCCGACGCGACGAGCGGTTCGAGGCTGTACATCAAGTCGAGGAGGGCACTTCGAAGCGCCTCCACCCGAGGTGAAGTCGCGATGGGAAGCTCATGTGCCAGCCGCGAGAGGTCGTTGAGGCTCGCCCGCGCCGCGCGCCCCGTTGAGCCCTCGCGCGCCGCGATGGTGCGCTCGAGACGAGCGTACGCGCGCAACGCCGTGTCCAGGTCCGGCACCATGGACGCTTCCGCCATGGTTCGTTGGTCGTGGTGCGTTTGGGTAAGACGGCCAGCGACGAGCAGGATATCGCTCACCTCGCAGGTCTCCTCGCGGACGAGCGCGTCGCAGGCTCGCGCCGCCGCCGCGCATAGAGCACGCCGAAGTGACTTCGCTTTGTCGTCGCGGACGCGGGCAAGCAATACCTGAGCGGTGAGCAAACGGCGCTGACGGACCATCTCGTGGCGGTCATCCACGCGCCGGCCATCGGCATCGACGAGGCGCAGGAACGTACGAAGGCGTCGAAGGCGATGCACAAAATGCGGCGCGTCTTCGTGCTGGTTCGCATAACCCTCATGGATGACGAGCCAGTTCGTGAGTCGCTGAAAGAGGTCACCGAGGGGGCGTACGCTCTCGTCGGCGGTCTCCGCCTGAGACGAGAGGCTCAAAAGGTTGGCCAAAGAGTCCGACGCCAACAGAGCGCGGTCGATGGTTCGAATCGCCCGAAACGCCCAGCGCCGACCGCCGCTGTCTTCATCCGACGTGTGCTCCTCAAGTTCGTCGACGAGACGATGTGCGACGTCTAGCGCATGCATCGCCGCACCGCGTGCCGCGACGGGCCCCTCCGTATGAAAGAGCTCCACGCCGCGATCGATGAGCGGGATCAAGGCGCCTGGAGGCTCCCCTTCGAGCTCAGCGACGACGCTTCGAAGCAGTGAAAAGGCGCCGTCGTCGAAGATCGCTTCGTTGTTGAGTCGCTGCTTTAGGTGCGCCACAGCGGACTTCGCGGCCCACTCGCCGAACTCCGGCGCGACACGCTCACGTCGAAGCTCCACAAGCGCCTCGGCGGCGGAAAGGTCTCCAGCACGGACAAGCAAATCCGCGAACTCCGTGGCCAGCTCGGGTTCTACTTCGGCTACGCGAGGAAGCGCCATCAGCATCGCGGCTGCAACACCGGGATCCTTCTTCATGATCGTGCTGCCGAGCAGCTCCCGGGAGCGTTCGATGGCCTCCGGGCGCACAGCGATGCTCGCGACGGTGCTCGCCGCGGCGCGACGCCACTCCGTCACGCCCAGCCCTTCCCCAAGGTGGCGCTCGATCTCCTCGGCGAGATCCGGGCGCGCGACGGAGAGAAGCCCACGCGCGGACGCTACGTGACGCCAGACAAGGGACTCTCGATCCGCGAGAAGCCGCGCCCACGCGTCGCGGATGTCCGCAGTGTCAAAGATCCGTACGCCGCTGTCGTCGCCTTCGCTTGCGCGCTGCGCTGCCTCACGCGCGGCCCGCTCGAGCAGCCGCGCCGCCAAACGTCGCGAAGGCAGCGAGCCCATCGAAGGGGAACGGAGCCATTCGATACTGGATCCGCGACGCGAGATAAGCGCGAGCGCCAGCGCATCCGCGCGAGAAGAAGAACCGAGCGGCAGGTCCAGCGAAAGCGCGACGCGCGCTCTGTTTCCCGCGCCGCCGAGAGCCTTCGACCCGCCGAGTGCAATCTGCGTCGCCATCCCAACAAACGTGCGTCCGTCAGCCGTGCGTAGGCTCGCCAACACATGACGGCCGATGGTCCGCTTCTCGCCGCATGCGGGCAACGCCGACGCAAGCTCGTAGAGCGCAGCCCCCCTCGCCGCGGCGCTGAGGAACGAGAGATGATCGAGGAGACCTGTGTCGATGGCGACCTTGCACGAATCACGGAGCGCAGCGGGGTCTAATCCCTCGAGCGGCACGTAACGGCGGTGGTCCGAAACTGCCGCCGCGAGCGTCGCCATGCTCTGCCGCCAAACGCTGCCACGCTCCTCTGGGTCAGAGATGCGATGCAGCTGCACAAGTCCTTCTAGGTAGTTCGCCTCGCCCACGCCCGGGAATACTACGGCGGCGGCGGCGATAAGACAGTGTCGAATCCAGATTTTTCGGCGCGGCGAGGTCTCAAGCGAGCTATGTGCGTTGTGTGGGTAGCAACGAAGGGGGCAGGGACGGGGCTTCAAGAGAGGGACAAGCCCTTGCGCCCGCGAGCGTGGCGTACTGGAGACTGGCGCAGTTGGTCAACGCTGGGGTCTCCACGCTGACCGCGCTCGGCGCCGCCGGCGCCACGATGTTCTACTCGGATCACTGGTGGGTCGCGCTTCTGTGCGCAGGGATCGTCTTCACCGCGTCGGCCACCTGGGCCCTCCTCGCGCCGGCGCTGCGATATCGCCGCTTTCGATATTCGCTTCTGGAAAGCCGTCTGTGGATTCGTTCCGGCGTGTTCTTTCACCGAGAAAAGTCGATCCCACTGGCACGAATTCAACATGTAGATGTGTCGCGAGGGCCCCTCGAGCGCATGTTTGGCCTCGCAAGGGTGACTGTCTTCACCGCCGGCGGACGACTGGCGACGGCGCAAATCCCTGGGCTTACTCCGGAGCGCGCCGACGCACTGCGTCTCGCCCTCCTCGGCGCCACGGAGTCCCTGGTGCGGGGCTCCGCGTGAGACCAAAACGGCTGCATCCGGCTCACATCTTTTTGGCGGCAGCGTCCTACCTGCGGCGGCTCCTTGTCTTCGTGGGCTTGGTGCTGTTCCAAGTCGGTCGCGACCAATCGACGTCGACGCTCTTGGGCGTCTTTGTTGGCGTATTGTTCATTATCCTCGGCGCCGCCTTCGTGGACTGGTGGCGCTTTCGTTTCTCCCTTGAAGGCTCCCACTTCGTGATCACCAGCGGCGTCGTGTCGTTGAAGCGGCGGGAGATACCGCTGGCCAAGATCCAAGATCTCGCCTTCGAACGAAACGCACTCCATCGTATCCTCGGGCTCGTCTCCGTTTCATTGCAGACTTCGGGAACCGCTGGGGCCGAGGCCGCGCTGAGCGCCGTGAGCGAGGACGACGCCGAAGAGCTCAAGCGGCTCCTCGTCGGTCCCGGCACGGGAGTCACGGATGGTGTCACGAAGGATGCGCCTTCGGCCCCCGCCGCTCCCATCATTCGGCTTGGAGTGCGCGACCTCATCCTTCGTGGCCTCACCGACAACCGCGCTGGACTGCTCATCGCGGGGGCACTCGGCGTATTTCATGAAGCCCTCGAAGCGCAAGCGGACCTCGTCAAAGTCCTCATCATGGGCGCCGCGGCTCGTTTTGATGATGCCGGCGCGCTCGGCGGGACTACGCTCATCGCCGTCGCTCTGATCATCGTGTGGCTCCTTGGGTACATCGCGTCCTCGGTGTTCAACCTGCTCGTCTTCTACGGCTTCGAGCTTCGCGAGCGCGACGGAACGTTCCACCGACGCTTTGGGCTGATCACGCTCAAGTCCCACTCACTCCCACGAGGGCGAATCCAAGCGCTAACCATCCACCAAACGCTGATGCGACGCCTTCTCGGCGTCGCATCGGTTCAAGTGCGCGACATGGGTGGCGGCCAAGATCAGCAAGAGGCGAAACGCGTTGGCTCCGACACCTTCGTCCCAGCCGGCAAACTGAGCGCGCTCCTCGGGGTACGACGCCACGTCTTCCCGGACGCTCCGACGCCGAACTGGCGACGCGTATCGACGCGGCTTGTGCGCCGAAGCGCCACAGCGGGGGCCCTCCTGACCACACCATTCTTCGTCCTCGCCTACTTCAACGACTCCGCCGCCATGGCGTTCTTGCCCATCGTTGGCGCGGTCCTCGGCGGCCTCGCTGGATGGCGCCGCTACCATGTCCTCGCGTACGATTTCTCCGCGGACTACTTCGCGCTCCGCGATGGGATCTTTGGTCGAACTTGGACCGACATCCCGCTACGTCGCATCGAAGCCGTTCGAATCGACCGCTCTCCCCTCGACCGGTGGCACGGTGTCGCAACGCTCCGCGTCGTGGTGGGAGGCGGAGGCGTCTTTTCAGTGCCCAACGTCGCCCTTAGCTCCGCCGAGCATGTCCGAGACGAGGTGGAGCGAGCGCTTCCGGTCCCGAGAATCAGGGAATTTGAGCCTTCTGGCGCGCAAGCGCCGACGGAACCTCTCCCGCTCTGAGTCTCTCTCGTCAGGAACGCGGCGGGAAAGCTTCTCGATTTTTGAATCGCGCACTATGTTCTCCACAGCGCTAAGTGGAGCGCTCAACGATGGAAAGCCAAGTTCATGGATGAAGGCGTCTTTAGAGTTCCCGCACCAGCCAACGAACCCGTACGCGCTTACCTCGCCGGGTCTGAAGATCGCGCTCGCCTCGACGAAGCGCTCAAGAACATCGCGGGGGAACGCTTAGACATCGGTGCCGTTATCAACGGTAAGGAGGTGCGCGGCGGCACGACGGAAGACGTCGTCATGCCCCACGACCACCAGCATGTGCTCGGCCAAGTCCACAACACGAGCGCCGAGGACGTGGACGCCGCGATCCAAGGAGCCCTCGCCGCCGCTCCCGCGTGGCAGGCCCTCACTTTTGAAGAACGCGCCGCCATCTTTCTTCGCGCCGCGACGCTCCTCGAAGGGCCGTGGCGGATGCGAATCAACGCGGCCTGTATGCACGGGCAGTCGAAGACTTGTTACCAGGCAGAGATCGATGCGGCCTGTGAGCTCATCGACTTCTTTCGCTTCAACGCGTCGTTTGCCCAGCAGATTCACGAGCACCAGCCGCGTTCCTCCGTCGGCGTTTGGAACCGTAGCGAGTACCGCCCCCTCGAGGGCTTTGTCTTCGCGGTCTCTCCCTTCAACTTCTTGAGCATTGCGGTGAATCTCCCCGCTGCGCCGGCCTTGATGGGGAACGTGGTCCTCTGGAAGCCGTCGACCACTTCGATGGTCGGCGCATGGCACTGTCTTCAGCTTCTCAAGGCAGCCGGACTCCCGGACGGCGTCATCCAGCTGGTCCCCGGTGACGGGAAGACCCAGGGCGATGCCGCGTTGGCGAGCCCTCACCTCGCGGCGATCCACTTCACAGGCAGCACCGGCACGTTCAAAGCGCTCTGGCGGGGTGTTGCGGAGCGCCTGGACCAGTACCGGAGCTTTCCACGACTTGTGGGCGAGACGGGCGGCAAAGACTTCATCCTCTACCACTCCAGCGCTGAGCTCGACTCGGCGGCGACGGCCATCGTGCGTGGTGCGTTTGAATACCAGGGCCAAAAATGCAGCGCCGCATCGCGCCTCTACGTGCCAAAGTCGCTCTACCCGCAGCTTGAAGAACGAGTTCTCGACATGCTTCAAGGCGTCAAAGTTGGCGACCCCCGGGACTATTCGAACTTCATGAGCGCCGTCATCGACCGCCGCTCTTTCGACAAGATCACAGGCTACCAGGCGTTGGCCAAAGACACCGCCAACGTTCGCTTCGGCGGGACGTCCGACGACTCCAAGGGGTTCTTCATCGACCCGACTTTCGTTCGCGTCGACGACCCGCGTCACCGCCTTATGGAGGAGGAGATCTTCGGCCCCGTCGTCACCGCCTTCGTCTACGACGACGACAAGTGGGACGAGGTTCTCCAGACCATCGACACGACCTCTCCTTACGCGCTCACCGGCGCTGTATTCTCTCAAGACCGCTACGCGGTGCAGCAAGCGAGTCGCGCCCTTCGGAACGCCGCCGGCAACTTCTATATCAACGACAAGCCCACCGGCGCCGTCGTCGGTCAGCAGCCCTTCGGCGGCGGACGCAAGAGCGGCACCAACGATAAGGCGGGCGCGATGTGGAACCTCCTGCGCTGGACCTCACCGAGGTCCATCAAAGAGACCCAGGTTCCTGCCGTCGACTGGCGCTACGGGTTCTTGGACTCGTGAGCGACGAACGGAAAGAAATCGCTGGAGATGGCGAAGAGCGAGTGAAGGGCCGTCAGAAAGACGGCGCCCCGCCCGCGCGCGAACTCTGGCGGGTGATTCTCGTGGGCGTCCCGGTCATGATCGCCGTTTGGTATTTGATGCGCTGGCTCGGCTTGCGCTAAGAGAGTTCGCTCACAGTACGTTGTTCGCTGGCCACCTGCGTGGGCCGGAGCCGACGGATCTGGCGCGACGCGAGCGAAAAACGCTTTTTTCGGCTGCATCTAAAGCTCCTTGGCGGAAGGCCGTTGACGTAGTCATGTGCCGTTTTGTGCCGACAAGAAGTGCTGAAAAACGATCCACGCATTTGGGTGAGTTTTCGCCCCCTCGCTCCTCGCAAAAAAGGAGCTTTTCGTTGAAACCTAGGTAAGCTAGCGCGGCTTACCTAGGGTAGTCATTGGATGTGTCAGGGGGCCTCCTCGCGGAGCTGACAAACCAGAACTTTATAAGTGCCTAATTCAGAGGATAGTTGGAATGAATAAGACCATCAGAACGCAGGGAATACTCGCTGCTGTGATTGCGGGAATGCTCGGCTTCTCGGCCGGCGCCGCAGCTCAAGAATCTGCGACGTTGAACCAATTTAGGGCTTCTGAGACGCCCAACGACGGCTTTGCGATGAGCCGGCCCGACGACCTCGGGCACATGGACCTCGGAGCGCAACTCCACGTCGACTACGCGAACGACCCTCTCGTCTACGAGACCTCCCTCGGCGACTCGGACTCCGAGTCCACACGCGTCGTGTCCGACGAGCTCACCGCACAGGTCGGTCTCGCCTTCGGTCTCTTCGACCGACTGGTCATCTACGCCGGCCTCCCTGTCGTCCTCTGGATGAATGGCGAAGACACCACCGGCCTAAACGTTCCAGCCGCAGACGGCTCCGGCCTCGGCGACGTCTTCCTCGGCGCTCGTGTTCGCCTCCTCGGTGAGCGCGACGACAGCTTCGGACTCGGTCTTCAGGTCACGGGAACCTTCCCCACCGGCGGCGGCGCGTACCGCGGCGACAACTTCCTCACGATTCACCCAGAGCTTCTGGCTGAAGTCCGTGCCGACATCCTCCGCATCACGTTGAACGCCGGCGCTCGTTTCCGCGAGAACCAGACCTTCCAGTCCGCAGCAGGCGCAGCCGAGGTCACCGTTGGAGACCAGTTCACCTTCGCTCTCGGCATCAGCGTCCCTCTCTACGGCACGCACCTTCAGCCCGGCACCACGCGCCTCGATCTTCACGTCCAGGCTTGGGGCTCCACGGCCTTCAACAACTTCTTCGACCGCGAAGAGACGCCTTTCGAGGCTCTCGCCGGCCTCAAGTTCCACCACAGCTCCGGCATCGTGGCGGGTCTCTCCGGCGGCACCGGCCTCAACCGCGGCTTTGGAAGCCCTGACTTCCGCGCCATCGGCACCATCGGCTGGACCCCAGCAGGCGAAGCCGCCGCTGCACCTCCTTCGGACCCAGACGTCGACACCGACGGTGACGGCCTCATGGACAACGTCGACGAATGTCCGACCGAGCCTGAAGACGTCGACTCCTTCGAGGACGAGAACGGCTGCCCGGACACCGACAACGACAACGACGGAATCCTCGACGCCGATGACCAGTGCCCAATGGACCCAGAGGACATGGACGCCTTTGAGGACGAGAACGGCTGCCCAGACCCGGACAACGACGAAGACGGCATCCTCGACACCGCCGATGAGTGCCCCATGCAGCCCGAAGACTTCGACCAGTTCGAAGACGAGAACGGTTGCCCCGACCCGGACAACGATGGAGACGGCGTCATGGACGGCGCTGACAACTGCCCACTTGAAGCAGGCGTCGTTGCAAACAATGGCTGCCCCGACGCAGACCGCGATGGCGACACCGTCGTCGACCGACTCGACAACTGTCCCGACGAAGCTGGCACCGTGGCCAACCAGGGCTGCCGAGCTCGCCAGCAGGTTGTCATTCGTGACGGCCAGCTCGAGATTCTCGACAAGGTCTTCTTCCGCACCAACAGTGACCGCATCCTGAGCCGCTCCAACCGTCTCTTGAACAACGTCGCCCAGGTCATCAACAACCACCCGGAGATCACCATCATCCGAGTCGAAGGTCACACCGATGACCGCGGTGACGACGACTACAACATGGACCTCTCCCGCCGTCGTGCGGAGGCCGTCGTTGCTTACCTCATCCGTAAGGACGTCGAAGCCGGTCGCCTCCGAGCCGCAGGCTTCGGTGAGACTCGCGCCATCGAGACGAACGACACCCGTGAGGGTCGCGCTGCCAACCGCCGCGTGGAGTTCAACCTCGGCGAGGGTGGAAGCGACATCCAGCAGCAGAATAGCGGCCCAGGCGCCGACTCCATCGACAGCTAGACTGCTCACGCACCGAAAAGCCCACCCGATATCGGGTGGGCTTTTTTGTTTCCGTCAATGTTGCTTCGCCCGCAACGGGACAGGTTCATGGCATGGTGTGCCCATGGACGAGCGGGCCACACTCGAAGACAACCTCCACAAGCTTGAACTTCTCTACGAAGTGGGCATCGCCCTCTCCGCCGAGCACGACACCGACAGGCTGATGGAACGCATCCTGATGGAGGCGAAGAAGCTATGCCGCGCGGATGGGGGAACCTTGTACATGCGTACCGAAGACGACCACCTTCGCTTCGCCATCGTTCGCAATGACTCGCTTGGCATCGCGCTTGGCGGCACGACGGGCAGCAAAGTACCCTTCGCACCCATCGAGCTCCACGACGACGAGACGCAGCGCCCCAACCACAACAACGTGGCGACCTACGCAGCGCTCATCAAGAAGTCCGTCAACATCCCGGATGCGTATGACACGACGACCTTTGACTTCAGTGGCACCAAGGCCTTCGACGACGCGAACGGCTACCGCTCGACTTCTTTCCTGACCATTCCCCTCGTCAACCACAAGCGACGGGTCATCGCGGTGCTTCAGCTGATCAACGCCCAAGACGAAGATGGAAAGACCATCGCGTTTAGTCGCAGCCGCCAGCGAATCGTCGAAGCGCTAGCCTCGCAGGCAGCGGTGGCCCTTGAGAACCAGCAGCTCATCGACGGGCAACGAAAGCTCCTGGAGTCGTTCATTCAGATGATCGCCGCCGCCATCGACAGCAAGTCACCCTACACGGGTGCGCACTGTGAGCGAGTGCCGATTCTAACGCTCATGCTCGCCCAAGCTGCGTGCGAGCAAGGCGAGGGTCCCTTCGGCTCGTTCAATCTCAGCGAAGACGAGTGGTATGAACTCAAGATCGCGGCGTGGCTCCATGACTGCGGCAAGGTGACGACGCCGGTCCACATCATGGACAAAGGCACCAAGCTCGAGACCATCAACGACCGCATCGAAACGGTGGCGGCGCGATTCGAAGTGCTCAAGCGCGACGCCAAGATCGTCATGCTTGAGGCAAAGCTCAGCGGTGAAAACGCGGAGGACGCCGAAGCGCAGTATGCCGAGACCGTTGCGCGTCTCAGCGAGGAGCTCGGGTTCCTGCGAGAGGCGAACGTCGGCGCCGAGTTTCTCGCGGACAAGTCTGCCGGCGAGATTCGCGAGATCGGCAAGCGCCTCTTCATCCAGGAGGGCCTTGAGCGCGCACTCCTCAGTGAAGACGAAGTGGACAACCTTTGTATCTCCCGTGGAACGCTCACGGACGACGAGCGACTCATCATCAACGGGCACATGGTGCAAACGGTTCAGATGCTCGAGTCGTTGCCCTTTCCGGCAAACCTACGGAACGTGCCCGAGTATGCCGGCGGCCACCACGAACGCTTCGATGGCAAGGGCTACCCGCGTGGCCTCTATGCCGGCGATATGTCGATCCCCGCGCGCATCATGGCCATCGCCGACGTCTTCGAGGCGCTCACGGCCCAAGACCGTCCTTATAAGAAGGGGAAGACCCTCTCCGAGTCGATGCGCATCATGGGTTTCATGAAGCGTGACAACCACCTGGACCCGGAGCTCCTCGACCTATTCGTGACGAGCGGGGTGTACAAGGAGTATGGCCGGCGGTACCTGCCGCCTTCGCTCATCGACGAGGTCGACGAAGAAGCGATTCTCGCCATCGAGCCGAAGGCCTTCGAGCTGCCCCCCGAAGAGCAACGCGAAGAGCGACGTTCTGGCTTCCTCCCACGATACCGTCGGCTTCGTGGAAGCGTGATGGGGGAGATCGAGTAGATGACTCGAACTCCGTACGTCGCACTCTTTGGTTTGACGCTCTCCCTGCTCTTCACCTCGTGCGCGGAGGAGGACGAGTGCAGGTTCAACTCTCAGTGCGGAACGGGCATGTTCTGCAGCCGCGGCGAGTGTCTACAGAACTGCATCTTGGACACGGACTGCGGCCCCGGCCAGACATGCAACACCGTCGGTCAATGCGTTGCTCCTGACGGTGGCGCGGACGCCGCAGCGGACGTACCCACGTCAGTCGACGCCGGTGGACGAGATGGGGCCGCGCCGGACGCATCGGAGCGTGACGTTCCTGTGACTCCCGACGTCGATGCAGGTCAAGACAGCGGCCCAGGCCTAGACGGCGGGCCGCTGGGCGGACGCCTCGACTCGTGCATGAGCGGCGACGAGTGCGCCTCGACGCGCTGCGACGATTCACGCTGCACCGAAATCTGCACCAGCAACAGCGAGTGCGCTCACGACGAGCTATGCGCCGGCGGCGTCTGTCGGCGCGACGACACCGGTGAGATGTGCTCTGTGGCCACGGCGACGACGTGTGTCCTGGGACTCTGCCTCGGTGATATGAGCTCCGGCGAGTGCACGCGCCCGTGCGACAACGCCGGCGACTGTCCATCCGGGTTCGCGTGCAGCGAAATTAGCGGCCAGCAGGTGTGTATGCTCATCGAAACGCCCTGCACGGGTGGCGGTACCGAGTGCAGGTCGGGCCTTTGCCTCAGCGCCCAGGGTTGCACCGCCACGTGCCGAACGGCGGCAGACTGTCCGCTTCGAGCCACGGCCCTCGGCGTGACTGCCTATACGTGCGAGATCATTGCCGGCTCCGCGACACCGGTATGTGTTCCGCCCGCAGACATATTGGGGTCTGCGCCCATCGGAAGCACGTGTCCGTCGAGCGGCACCAACGATTGCCGGTCAGGACTTTGCAACCCAGGAGCGCCGGGGGGCCCAATGTGTACACAAAGCTGCACGCCGGACGGCGGCTGCCCTCCTGGCTTCGGCTGCAAACCCGAAGAGGTCGACGCCGGCGTCTTCGAAGCGCTCTGCGCGCGGGCTGGTAGCGGCGCGGTCGGGGCAAGCTGCACCCAGAGCACGGACTGCGAGAGCGCGATCTGTGATGCCGGTGGGTACTGCTCGCGCCTGTGCAACGACTCCCTGTGCCCGACGGGTTTTCGCTGCGAGACGCTGCCGAGTTCGTCGCTTCGAACCTGCGTACGTGAGTGAGAGAGGGAGGGAGACTCGCTCACGCGAGCCAGTCGAGGACGACCTTGCCAGACTGACCGGAGCGCATCACATCGAAGCCCTCCTGAAAGCTCTCCGCCGGATACTCGTGGGTGAGCAGAGGCGAGATATCGAGCCCTGACTGCAACATCGAAACCATCTTGTACCAAGTCTCGAACATCTCCCGGCCGTAGATGCCCTTGAGAACAAGGCCCTTAAAGATGACGTGGTTCCAGTCGATGGTGACATCGCCGGGCGGAATCCCGAGGAGCGCGACGCGGCCCCCGTGGTTCATGACATCGAGCATGCCAGAGAAGGCGCTGCCGTTCCCGCTCATCTCAAGCCCCACATCGTAGCCTTCGGTCATCCCGAGGGCCTCCATCGCTTCACGGGGTGATTCGTTGCGAACATCCACGGTCCGGCTCGCGCCCATCTTTGCGGCGAGCTCCAAGCGATAAGGGTTTACGTCCGTGACGACGACGTGCCGCGCCCCGACGTGACGACAGATCGCCGCCGCCATAATACCGATGGGACCCGCGCCGGTGATGAGAACATCTTCGCCGACGAGGTCGAAGGAGAGCGCCGTGTGCGCCGCGTTGCCAAGGGGGTCGAGGTAGGCGGCGATCTTGTCCGGCACGTTCGCCGGCAACTTGAAAGCGTTCACCGCCGGCAAGGAGAGGTAGTCCGCGAAGGCACCGTTCCGGTTTACGCCCACGCCGACGGTATTTCGACAGAGGTGCCGCTTTCCTGCGCGGCAGTTGCGGCAGTGACCGCAGGTGATGTGGCCTTCGCCGCTGACACGGTCGCCGACTTCGAATCCAAGCACGTGCGAACCGATGGCGACGACGACCCCGCTAAACTCATGTCCCACGGTCATCGGGACGGGGATGGTGTTCTGCGCCCACTCATCCCAGTTGTAGATGTGGATGTCCGTGCCGCAGATCGCCGTCTTGGCGATTCGAATCAGCAGGTCGTTGGGCCCGATCTCCGGGACCGGGACCTCCTGCATCCACAGGCCCTCTTTCGCCTCCTGCTTCACGAGGGCGCGCATGGTCTGAGGGAATTCGCTCAAGACACCACACCCATAGCTTTGCCAACCTTCGTGAAGGCCGCGATGGCGCGGTCGATCTGTTCCGGCGTGTGCGCGGCAGACATCTGCGTTCGAATGCGAGCCACACCGCGGGGCACGACGGGGAAGCTGAAGCCGATCACGTAGATGCCCTCCTCAAGGAGCGCGTCCGCCATATCGCTGGCGAGCTTCGCGTCGCCGAGCATCACGGGAATGATGGCGTGTTTCCCAGGGAGCAATTCGAAGCCCGCCGCTTCCATTCCGGTCCGAAAACGGGCGGCGTTGTCCCAAAGCCGGCCTCGGAGCGCCTCCCCCTCCTCATCGAGAAGGTCAAACATCGCCAGGCTCGTCTTCGCGATGACCGGTGCGAGGGTGTTGCTGAAGAGATACGGACGGCTGCGCTGTCGAAGCCAGCCGATGATCTCTTTGTGCCCAGAGGTGTAACCGCCTGAAGCCCCGCCGAGAGCTTTGCCGAGCGTGCCGGTGATGACGTCCACGCGCCCAAGGCAGCCCAGCTCTTCGTGCGTTCCGCGTCCGCCCTTGCCCATAAACCCAACGCCATGACAGTCATCCATAAAGACGATGGCGCCATGTTCGTCGGCGAGGTCACAGATACGCGGGAGGTTGGCGAGGTAACCGTCCATCGAAAAGACAGCGTCGGTGACGATAACTTTGAAGCGTGAGTCTTTGGCTTCCTTCAGCTTCGCTTCCAGCGCCTCCATGTTGTTGTTCTCGTAGCGAAAGCGTTTGGCCTTACACAAACGGATGCCGTCGATGATGGACGCGTGATTTAGACTGTCGCTGATGATGGCGTCTTCGGGGCCGAAACAAGTCTCGAAGAAGCCGCCGTTCGCGTCGAAGCAGCTTGAGTAGAGGATGGTGTCGCTGGTCTGAAGAAAAGAAGACACGCGGCTCTCGAGTTCTTTGTGCACGTCTTGGGTGCCGCAGATGAAGCGCACCGAAGCCATGCCAAAGCCGTATTGCTCAACGCCGGCCTTCGCGGCAGCGACGAGCTTCGGGTGGTTGGCGAGACCGAGGTAGTTGTTGGCGCAAAAGTTCAAGACTTCGCCGCTCTCCACGCCGATGGACGCGTTCTGCGGTGTCACGATGATGCGCTCTTCTTTAAAGAGCCCTTGTTCCTTGAGCGCTTCCGTTTCGGAGGCGAGATGATCGAGAAGCGGCTGGTGCATGGCCGCGATGGTAGTGCCGCTGAGCGCCATGCAAAGCGGAAATCGACCTTCTCTGTCATCACACCTCTATCCGCGCCCCTAGCGAAGCGTCTTCGTTTTCGGGCAAACGTTCAGAAGTCGGCAACCTGCACGGGACGCGGCGCTTCCTCGGTGGTGCCATCACCAAGCTCCCCCTCGTTGTTTCGCCCCCAACAGAAGAGCGCACCATCACTTCGCAGCGCACAAGCATGAGCCTCTCCCGCCGCGATGGCGACGACATCGCCAATCACAGGGAGGCTCGGCGGCGCCGAGAGGTTTGCGTCAAACCCTGTGCCCAGCTGGCCGTGCGTTTGTCTTCCCCAGCAGTGAACATCACCAGAAGGAAGCAGATAGCAGGCAAAGTCGAGACCCAAGCTGACCTCCGCGGCGCCTGAGACGGAAGCGACGCTGACGGGACTTGGGCTGTCCAAGACAAGCCCGTTGCCAAGCTGCCCTTGAGAGCCCTCGCCCCAGCACACCGTACTCGTCGCGCCTACCCGCGTGGCACAGGAGAAGCGGCGGCCGGCGGACACGGTGCTCACATCCGTCAGTCGAAGGACTCGAACGGGCTCGTCGGAGTCGTCCCCCTCGCCGTTTCCCAGCCCCCCCGACGCTCCTCCTCCCCAGCACATCACCTCGCCGCTCGCGAGAACGGCGCAGGCGTGCGCATCCCCGCAACCAATGTCGACGGCCGTCGCGATGTCCGTCACGGAGAGAGGCGTAGCGCTCTCGCCATCGCCATCCACGCCGAGTTGTCCCCTGTCGTTGTTTCCCCAGCAACGAACGCCTCCATCTCGAATCTGGGCACAGACAAAGTCCGAGCCAGCGGAGATGCCTCGCGCGTCTGCGACGCCTGACACGAGCCGTGGCTCGGAACGGTCAGCGCCATTGTCCCCCAGCGCACTCTTCGCGTTGGATCCCCAGCAGCTGACGCCACCCGTCGCGTGAAGTGCGCACGTAAACTCGTCTCCGGCGGTGACCGCCACAGCATCTGTCAGACCGGGAACGAGGATTGGCTCAAGGGAGACTGCTGGCAACGCGCTGCCCAGCTCGCCTTTGGAGTTACGCCCCCAGCAGTAGACTTCACCGGCACGAACGGCGCAGGAGTGCCGCCTTCCCGCGGCGATTTGCCCCGACATCGAAGCGCAGGTGCCCTCGACGCAGGCTTCGCCCACGCCGCAGACTAGTCCGCACGCTCCGCAATGGTTCGGGGCTGTCAGGGTGTTGATCTCGCAGCCGTTTGTGGGCTGGGAATCGCAGTCTTCAAACCCCGAGTCGCAGTCTTCAATCTCGCACATGCCGGCGCGACAGCGAGCGTTCGCGTTCGCCAGGTCACACGCCGAAGCGCAGAGCGAGGGGCCGTCATCGCGGGGAGCATCGTCGAGCGCTGCATCACTTGGAGCGGCGTCACTTGCGGCTGCATCAAACGAGGAGCCGTCAGCCGCGCCGTCAAAAGACGCAACATCGCGGGACACCGACGCGTCGCGTGCGAGCGCCGAGGTGTCGAGTCCTGCATCTTCGGCGCGGACTGGAACAACTTGAAGAGCGGCAGACGCGAAATGCTCCGCCGCAGCGCTCACGCGAAGATCGTAAGCGCCCACGGGCAGTGCCGACGATAGTCGAACAAGCATCCCCTCGTGACCCACGTCGACAACGTCGGCGCGCTCGGCGCCGATCCAAACCTCAACTCCCGCGCGAAGCCTCAACTCTGAACCCGTCGCCTCCAAGTAGTCGGCGTAAGGAACGCCCCGCACAACGAAGTTCGTGCCCTCTGCCTCGGACACAGGAACCTGACTAGGCTCGAGCCTCGGGGCTGTCTGAGCACAACCCGCGAGCACCAAAGCTCCGACGACAAAGACCCGCATCATCACGCCGCTCCCCTCGACTCGGGGATCTCCAGCAGCGAGTCGAGAATCTTTGGGTCCAGAGGCTTTCCGACCACACGAACGCCCTGCGGCACGTTCTGCGCCGACCCGGTTACGATAACAAGCTTGCGCAAGAGCTCGGGCTGCTTTTCCCGGAGCGCCTCGACGAAACCCTGGCCGTTGAGATGCGGCATGCTCATGTCGCAGAGCACGAGGTCGAACTCGCGATGCGTCATCCACTCGAAGCCTTCCTTGGGGTCCGTCGTGCCTTCGACGTCAGCGCGCTTTCGCAACCACCGCTTCATCGATCGGACAACGGCGGCATCGTCATCGATGACCAGCAGACGTGGGCGGGGCGAATCGATCGGCGTCGCCCGCGCCGCGGGAATTGAGTCTGGAGTGGCGGCTGGAAGAGAGAGCCGAAACGTACTGCCGTCGGAAGAGCTGGCGACGAGTTCGAGAGTCCCGCCGTGAGCTTCGACAAGGGACCGAGAAATGTAGAGGCCGAGGCCGGTGCCTTGCTCGCCCTTCGACGTGTAGAACGCCTCGAAAAGCCTGTCTTTTGCTCCGAGGGGGATTCCGGGACCGTCGTCGATGACGTCGATGATCACCTCGCGCCCTTGCCGACGAGCGTGGACCTGGACATTTCCCCCGGGACCCGCGGCGTCGAGTGCGTTGTTCATCAGGTTGAGCACGACCTGCTCGAAGCGGCCTCGATCGACGCCGACTTGGAGACGCTCGTCGCCCACGACTTCCACGGTCCCGGCAGGTCGCCGCGCATGAGCCATACGTGCCATGTCCTGAAGAAGACCGTTGACCTCCACACTCTCTTGGCTCGTGCTGCGGCCCCCGCTCGAGACCGCCGAAAGGTCACGTACAATGTGGATGAGGCGCTGCACACCCTGATGCGCGTCGCCAACCATTTCGCGCACGTCCTCGCTGAGCTCTTCCTCCAGCACGGCGAGCATATTTGCGTTCACGAACGCGAGGGGCGTGTTCATTTCGTGGGCGACGGACGCCGACAAGCGACTGAGCATGGCCAGCTTTTCGCCCACTCTGGCTTGCCGCTCCAGGTTCGCCGCGCGCAAGTTGCTCAGCGCGGTGCGCGTCAGAAGCTCCGCCACACGCACATCGGCTTCTGACACTTCCCCGGACGCGACGGCGAAGCCAAAGTCTCGCGCGCCATCGTGCAGAGCGATCACATGGTCTCGTGTGACGCGAACGACTCCGGAGTCATCCGCGTCGTATTCGGGCTCATCGGAAGGGGCAGACGGTCCGCCCTCGGCAGGACAAAACTCGGATCTCGGCGCTTCGATTCGCCACGGCACTTCAAGCGCGCCAAGCTCCGTCGCGAGTTCTGCGAGGTAGAGGTCGGGGTCCTCGGCGGAAGCACGACTGAGTTCGAGGGAGCGTGTGAGCGCCCTGGCATCTCGATGTAGTCGGGCGCTCAGCCCTTCGATGGCCGCCCCTAGATCCCCCACCTCGTCGTTCGGCAGCTTTGGAAAGGTGATCGGCAACGTTGTGCTCTGGCTCACCACCCGAACGAGCGCTCGAATGGGCGAGGTCACTCCTCGCGAGAACAGCCACGCCATGAGAAAGAGCGGTACAATGACAAGAGCAGACGCCGCCATAACCCGCTGAGATGTCACGAACGCCGCGGCGCGCGCAGGCCCGAGAGGAACGTCCATCTCCAGCCGAAGTCCAGCCTCGATGGGCGCGACGTAGCGAATGGAGCGGTCGCTGCGACGCGCCTGAATCAAGTCCGTTCCGCCACCTTCGGTCACCAGCGCCGCCGTCCATCCGGAGGCGAAGGCGACGAGGTCCTCGAGCGGTACAAGCCCCACCACACGCACGCCGCCAGCGCGTACGCGAAGAATGGCCTGGGTCCCGGCTATCACGAGGGCTCCGTCCGCGGCGCTTCCAGCGCCGCGAAGAACCTCCATGGCTTCGTGGGTACTGGAGGCTTCGAACACCTCCTCGCCTCCGCGGGAGGCGAGCACCGCGAGGACCGTTCCCTCGACGGCCCTTGGTACCTCAAGCAGGCGCCCGCCGTCGATGGCGAAGGCGGACGCGCGGAGCTGAGCGCGGGCCAACATGAGTCGCTGACGAATGGCGTCACGTCGTTGCTCCGTCGCGATCATGGCATGATCGACGAGACCAGCCTCCCTGTCGTCCTGCACGACAGCCAGCACGGCCAAGGTGCTCACAGAAAGCGTCACGATGCCGGCGAGTAGAACGACGGCGAAGACGCGGGCGAAAAGGTTTACTCTCACCTCTGCCTCAAGACGCTACGTGTAGTGGTCCTCGAGTTTCCAACGGCGTCGCGAACGACAACGACGATATTCGTCAATCCGGGGCGAACCTGCGTCGTCGAACGAAACGAACCGTCCGCATTCACTTGGGCTCTCGCACCATTGATGGTGAGCACAGCGCCAGGCTCCGTTCGTCCCGCCACGATGGCGCCCTCCTGAACGATCTGGCCGGGCGTCGGCGAACGAAGCGTGACCGTCGGCGGCGTTCGGTCGAGGACTACGTGGAAGTGGCCGTGGGCGCTTTCGTGGCCGTGGCCCAGCGGCGTGAGAGCGCGTACGGACCATTCGTAGTCGCCGCTAGAGAGCGTAAAGCGCGCGTGCGTCGCCGACACCTGGCGTTCAATGGGCTCGCTCGGCCCCCGTACCATGACCTCGTACTGGTCGACGGAAGCAACCGGCGACCATCGCAGCTGAACGCTCCCACGGGTGAGTATCTCCGCATCCGCGTCTGGCTGAAGGAGCTCGGCGGGCGCCGGCAAGTCCGCTCCTTCATCAACGATGACGCCATCCATACTGAGCTGAACGAAGCGTGATTCGTCGATGGCGCGCTCGGGGCCCCCGCCGACGGCGAGTCGCCCTCGCCCACTGAGCATCGCGATCTCGGCGATCTCCTCCCCAATCTCGATCCGCGCCTCAACGTACCCGGCATCGCCCATCTCCGAACGGTTGAGTACGAGTTCGCCTGGAGGAAGTGCGACCTCCAGGCGTTCCACCCCGGCGTCTGCGTCGACACGCGCTCTCAAGCGCCCGGAGAGGTGCCGAAGGCGCCCCACGTTCGGCACCTGCGCTGGAATCCGCAACGTGGTGCGCGGTTCCATCACCGTGGAGACCCGCGCGGACTCAAAACTGATCGTCGCCCCGGCGAGGGCCATCGTTTGAACCGACTCGCCGGCGAAAAGAGCCTGACCAAGCGCCCCCTGGCTCCAGTTCGCCGTGGAGGCGAGCTGAACGCGCACATCGCCGACGAGCTCTGCGATGGACGCCGACGGGGGAAGCAGAGGTGTCGTGGCTTCGTCGGCGCCGGTTTCCGGCGACAGAACAACGCTGGAGTCGTCGCCACGCTCGCACGAAGAGAGGAACGCCACGAACGCGCCAAGGCACATCGCTCGCCTAAAACCGAAACGCACCGTTCACCTCCGCAAACCCTGAGAGCCACGGCTGTCCCCAGGCCCGGGTGCCCAAGTCGACTCCAAAGACACCGCCGATATCCACGCCGAACTCCACGGCCTCAAGTCGAAGCCGGGGCCCTGCCGAAACTCGACCCTGAAGGAACGCAGTATGACCGGAAGCGTCTCCCTCCCCGACGTGTGCACGGGCACGCCCATACCCACCGCCGAGAGCCACGCGAAGAGCCCCGCCGGCCCGTTCGCCAAACGCGGCCTCCGCCAGCGCAAAGACGCCCACTTCATGACGAGTCCCCGTCAGCGCGCCGATGGAAGAGTTCTGAGCGGTGGCGTGAAGCCTCACCCTTGTATATTCGGCGCCCACGCCCACGCGCAGCCAGGGCGCGCTCTGGTGCCAGAGCCGCGCAGCCGCCCCAAAGCCGGCGCGGCTCCACACGTCAAAGCTCCCCCGGAGCGCGAGCTCCAGGGCAAAACGAGGCTCTGGGCTCGGTGGAATGGCGACGGGCTGAGGAGCACGAATCCGGACGCGTCGAGCCGCAAGGGGAACCACTCTCCCATCGACGAGAGCGCCCACAACGATCGTCTGCGCGACCGGACCTGCCAGGGCGGGGCACGAGAATGGCGCCGCCGCGTAGGGACCAGCTCCGCATCGAAGTCGGATTCGCTCCACGTCGACGGACGAGCCGTCCGCGCCATGGGCGCTTACATCCACCACGAATGGCTCTCCATCCGCCACGGACTCAGGCGCTTCGACCTCAACCTCAACAGGCCAGTGCGCCGTGACTTCCAGTTCGACGGCGCGAAGAGGCTGAGCATCGATGCCAACGGACAAGTCCACGGATTCAGCCGACACGGGCGCGGAGAGCGCGACGGCGGCCGTTCCGTCGTCAAGCCAGCGAAGGCTCGTGAGGACCCCGCGAGCGGATTCGATGTGGAGTGGGAGCGTGCTGCTCAGTCTCCCGCGGGCGTCCGCGGCGACGACAAAGGCAGCCTCCCTCGGCGGACCTCCAGCCTCGATGGCCATGTCTGCAGCGAGGACGAGCACCTGTGGCTCGCCGGAAGGGGAGCGCGGGGCGACTCCGGCGACTCCGACCATGGCGCCGCTGCGAACCACCACACCGAGTACGCCACCCGGCACGTTCGCTGCCATGCGACCGTCGCCTACACTCTCGAGGACGATCTCACCTTCCATGGTTTGGACGACGCCGGAGACATCCTCGCGCAGGTCGGAACCAAGGACGACGACCTCCAGCCGGGAGCCGCGCCGTCGGGCGCGAATGGCGAGCTGGCCGCGATCGTCGAGTGGCACCGTCACCGCGGATTGCGCGCCTTCGTACGTGGCCTGGAGAACGATGCGGTCGTGAGTCCCCCTGGGCCGCAAAAGCAACCACCGAACGCATGGTCCGGCTTGTTCCTCGACGATGACGTCCGCGGTGTCCGAACTCCACGCGATGGCTCGCTCCGCAGGCACGCACTCCCCGGTGTCGTCCTCCAAAACGGCCATCACACGTCGGCCATGCTCTGTTCCGGCTGGGCCAAAAGCATAAAGATGTTGGGCAGCGGCCTCGTGCGGCCAAAGCAGAAGCAGAACGCTCACAAAGCAGCACGCCAGCGTTGGGAAGCGTTGGCGGGACAACTAGACCGCCCTTGCGGCGTTCGACGGCAAGCACCGGAGCATATCGACGAGGTCGTTGGGGCTAGCCGACTTATGCAGGTAGCCATCCGCTCCACCACCCGTCGCCAACATGCGCAGTTCGTGCTCTTCAACGCCGCTATAGAACACAACTTTCGTGCTCATGAGACACGGGTCGTCGCGGAGGAGATCGAGCACCTCGATGCCTCGAAGTCCCGGCATATTCATGTCCATCACCAAGATGTCCGGGTGCGTCGACGCCACCAGGTTGAGCACGCCGTAGGCGCGGTTGCTGACCTGCACCTCGAAGCCTGCCCGGATGAGAGTCCGAGACAATATCTTCGTCATGAGGAGGTCATCATCGACGAGGAGGATCCGTGTCACCCTCGGGATGAACGGACGAAGCCCTCTTTGCTTGAGTGTTTTCGGTGACCCTCTTCCCGAAGTGTGGTCTCTTTTGCAGCGAGAAGAGAGGTTCGATGGCGAAGAAACCCAAACACGTGGTCTGCACCCAGTGCCGACTTGGCCAGGATCAGGTCCTAAAAAAGTCGTTTCTCGGCTTCTTCAAGTTCGCCTGCGAGGAGTGCAAAAGCGAGAACACCTACCCGCTCTCGATGGGCTACGCGGTGATCTACGGCTTGGCGATTCTCATCGCTGTGGTCACCAGCGTGCGCGGCGAGTTTCGCTGCGGAATCCTGGCGATAGGCGGCGTCTTCGCCCTCGCCTTCGACTTCGGCATCCGCCGCCGGGCGAACGATGCCATGCAGAACGAGCGCTCCAAAGGCCAAGTCGTCGCCGACGTCTTCAAGTAGACGTCAACGGCGCAAACCAGACGCTAAACGCAGCGCTTAGAACGCTTCGGGCGTGGGCTCTTCTTCTTCCGCGTCACCGAGGTCTTCGGCGCCATGCGTGAGCTTCTTCAGAGGTCTCAGAGCGGCGATGACGACGACGCCGATGGCGGTACAGAACACGGCGACGCCGATGAAGATGGGCTTCTCGCCAGCGTCGCCCACGGCCGCTTCGCCGATGAGGCCAGCGACCTTGTTCCCGAGGCCCGTCGCGGCGAAGTAAGCGCCCATCATGAACGAGGCGTACTTGATAGGCGCAAGCTTCGTGATGAAGCTGAGCGCCACGGGCGAAGCGCAGAGCTCGCCGATGGTGTGGAAGAGGTAGGCGAGGACGAGCCATCCGAGCCAAGCCTGCTGGCCCGCTTCGTTTTCCATGGCGGCGGCGACCATGAAGAGGAAGCCCCAGCCCATGATCATCGTGCCAACGGCCATCTTGAAGAGAGACGAGGACTCGTGCCCGCGCTTCTTCCACATGATCCAGAAGTTCGCGACGGGCACCGCGAGGAGAATGATGTACGCCGGGTTGAGGGACTGGAACCACGTCGCCTGAACCTCGAAGGAGCCCATCATGAGGTCCGTCTTTTCGGCGGCGTAGAGGTTGAGCAAACCGCCGGCCTGCTCGAAGGCGCCCCAGAAACAGATGACGATGATGAAGGAGATGAAGAGCACGATCATGCGCTGCGTCTCTACCTTCGAGATGGGGCGCGCCGCGGCGGCGGCTTCGGCGGCGGACGCCTCGGCGCCGGTCGTCAGATTCCCAACGGTCCGCAGATAGCGCTGGCCCCACATGTACACAGCCTGTCCGAAGAGCATGCCGATGCCGGCGAGGCCAAAGCCGTAGTGCCAGCCGTAGCTTTGACCGATGGTGCCCACGATGACGCCGCTCAGCACCGCACCAATGTTGATGCCCATGTAGAAGATGTTGAAGCCCTTGTCGCGACGCTCATCGCCGGTGGCGTAGAGGCCGCCGACCATCGTCGAGATGTTCGGCTTGAGAAGACCGACGCCGATGATGATGAGGCCAAGCCCCGAATAGAACATCTCAATGCCGGGGAGCGCGAGGACGAGGTGGCCTGCGCAAAGCACCAGGCCGCCGATGAGCACGGCTTTCTTCTGGCCCGTGATCTTGTCGGCGATGAGGCCGCCGGGGATCGACGCGACGTAGACCAGCATCGTGTACCAGCCGTAAAGCGCGAGGGCTTCTCCCTCGGTCCAGCCGAGACCGCCCGCGGGGCCTTCCTGCGTCTCCGCGACAAGATAGAGCACGAGGAGCGCGCGCATTCCGTAGTAGCTGAAACGCTCCCAGAGCTCCGTGAAGAAGAGGATGTAGAGACCCTTCGGGTGTCCGAAGAGCTCGTCGTCTTGGTTTGTCGTGGCGGTAGTCATGAAAGAATCAGTCTTGAGTGAAGTCGCGCTGGACGTAGAACTTGGCGCGAACGGCCATGAGTGCGCCGACGATGACGGCGGTCCAGCAGAAGAACCAGAAGAACTCGACTTGGCCGAAGCCGCCCTCGAGGTGCGATGCGATGTAGTCCTTGGCGCCGGTCAGAACCGTGACGAAGAGGTTGCCCAAGGTGATGGTGAGCATGAAGAGGCCCATGACGATGGACTTCATGCGCTTCGGTGCCTGGGTGTAGGCGAACTCCAGCGCAGTGATGGACACGAGGACCTCGCTGGTGGTGAGAATCAAGTACGCGAGAACCTGCCACCAAATGCTGACGGTGTTCGGCTCGCCGGCATCGATCTTCTGCTGGATGATGGCGGCGATGGCGAAGGAGCCGCCGGCCATCATCAAGCCGATGACCATGCGGCGCAGGGGTGTCCATTCGAAGCCCAGCTTTTTTGAGATTCGGTAGACGATGTTCATGACGGGGATGAGCCCCATGACCATGAGCGGGTTGGCAGCCGCGACCTGCGACGGCAGAACGTCGACACCGAACATCGTGGTGTCCATGGCCCCGGCCTGGAGAATCCAGGTCGAGCCGTGCTGGTCGAAGATGGCCCAGAAGGCTGGGATGAAAATGAAGATGGTGCACACCTTGAAGACGGCGTGGGGCCCTTCGGCGGCGGCGAGACCAAAGCGTTCGATGGCCGGCGCCCAGAACTTCGACCAGAACTTGCTGGTCACGAGCGGGCTCTCAGGGTCGTCGGGCGTCTTTACCTCGTCCAGTTTGCGCGGGGCTCCAGGGGCTCCGCCAAGCTTCACTCGGAAGTTGTAGAGAAGGATGGCGAGGAAGCCGTCGTCTTCTTCGATGCGCTGACGGTAGGCAAAGACCGCGAGGCCGGCGATGAGGAACGCCGGGCTAAGGACGCCCAAACGAAGGACCCAGCCCCACTCCGCAGGAGTGACGAAGAAGTGCCCGATGGCGAGGAACATGATGCCGCCGGAGAGGGTGTCGAGCTTTCCAAGCTTTCCGCCGGGCTCCGGGGGGACATGCACAAACTTGTGCCGCCCCATCCAGAAAAAGAACGTGGCTATGGCCATGAGCACGCCGGGAATTCCGAAGGCCAGGGAGACGCGCCAGAACTCGGTTCCGTCGCCGCGGATCCACGGAATCAACAGCGTCGCGAAGAACGAGCCGAAGTTAATGCTGAAGTAGAAAATCTGATAGATGGTCGGAACCTTGGACCAGTTGCCGCGGCCGAACTGGTCACCGACGTTCGCGGAGACGCAAGGCTTGATGCCGCCGGCGCCGATGGCGATGCACGCGAGGCCCGCATAAACCATATTGATACGCATCGACGGGTCTGCGCTGAGGTCCGCCACGGCGAGGATGGCGTGTCCCACGCAGTACATCAGCGAGAGCCAGAGAATGGTTTTGTACTTGCCCCAAAAGCGGTCGGCGAGAATCGCGCCGATCATCGGGAACGCGTACACCGCGCCGGCGAAGATGTGATAGTTCACCGTCGCCTGATCCTGAGCCACAGACTCGGCGGCGCCGGTGAGCTGATACAGCGCCACCAGGTGAACGACGAGGATCGCCTTCATGCCGTAAAAGCTGAAGCGCTCGCACATCTCGTTGCCAACGATGTAAGGAACACCCTTCGGCCAGCCTGTGTTCTCATGGTCTGGCGAGGTACGCCATTGGGGATCGCTCATCAAAAACTCCAGCGCCAGCGTCTGTCCTGGCGCGTGACTGCTTAGCGCATTAGACGCCTCGCGCTTCCCGAACCTGCGGACGGTGTGCAAAACACGAACACACGATAGAACGGAGGCGACCTGCTAAGTTCGCGACATGGGCAAGTCCGCGAGTGGCCGAGTGGCCGGCATCGACGTGGCGCGGGCCCTAGCAGCGCTCATCATGCTGCAAGGACATGCGACGGACGGCTGGGTGCGCCCCGAGCATGAGGATGCTGTTTTTCGTGCGTCACGCTTCTTGGGGACCTTTCCCCTGCCCGCGTTTCTGCTCCTGGCGGGCACGAGCGTTGCTTGGCGCGTAGCCATCGGCGAAGAGCGCGGCGAGAGCCCCCGCAAGATTGGCCGCGCCCTGACGCGTCGCGGACTCGGCCTTGTCCTCACCGGATACGTCGTCTCCTTCGCCTTTGCGCTGATGGATGGCGCGACAGCCGAGTTTCTGCCCACGCTGCTCCGAGCCGACGTGCTCCACGTCATTGGGGCGTCCATTGCGCTCGCCGGAGCGCTGGTTCCCGCGAGGGCCGACTTTGCGTCGAGCTTCGTCCGCCGCAGCGTGGCCTTCGGCATCGGCGTCACGATCCTCTGTCCACTCTTGCCGGCCTTCGACTTGCCGCTTCCGGCGGCGGCATTGGTAGGCGTCTTCGTCGACGCCGCGCCGGTCACCCGCATGCCCCTCGTACCGCTCTTCGCGTGGTTCGCCGCCGGCGCCCTCTGCACAAGCTTTATGCGTGGTGGGGCGACCTCTCCTTTTGCCCAAGTCGCCGGGACCACAAAGAAACGGCTCGCCGTCCTCGCGATCATTGCGTCGGGCGCAGCCGCTGTAGGCTGGAACGGTATGAACACGCTGCATGAGGCCTTTGGCGGGACGCTGAGTCGGCAGCACATCGCCATCGTCGCAAATGTCCTCGACCTCGCCGGCCGGGGCGCGCTGGTTCTCGTCGTCGGCGCTGCGTTGGCGCCTTTTCTGTCCGCGCGCGTCCGATTTCATCTCGTGCTCTTGGGCCGAGGTTCGCTGACGGCCTACGTTGTTCACCTCCCCTTTTGTTATGGGCGTCTGGGCTCCCCGCTCCGCGCGTCACTGACCAGCGCGCAAGCCGTCCTCGGGATTCTCGTACTCGCGATGGGCACCTACGTCTGCGTGCGCGTCTGGCCCGCCCTCCGAGAAGGCATCTTGCGGCGCCGGTCGTAGGTCCACGGGCCGCGACTTTCTTCGCGCCTTCCCACAACATGCGCTAGGCGTCAGGGACGATGGTCTGGCGACACAACGATGGGCTCATGACGCACCGCCGCTGGCTCGTCGCTCTGATGGTCGTGGTCGGCAGCCTCGGCGCCTGCAGCGACACGAGCAATGCAGAGAGCGCCAGCGCGGCCCGTGAACCGGAGCCCGAGCCGGAAGAGCAGGCGCCGCGGCTACCGGGTTACCCCCTCATCGACGATTCCGTCTTGCGGCGGGCGCCGGAGCTCCTGGATCATCTCGTCCCAAGACTCAGGCCTGCGACGGGCCTGCGCTTTCGGAACCTCGTCTACGAGGCCAACAACGTGGACCTTCGCGGAGGCCGCACCGAACAGGAACTCTACGAAGACACCGGCGTTGAAATCGCGGAGCGCTGGCGCGAGGGCGCCGCGGGTGTTCGTCGTGTCCTCGTGCTGAGAGACGCGCTCTTTTCGCAACAAGACCACCCCATCGACCACACCCCCGTGAGCATCATGATGCCAGCGAGCTGGATCAGCGTCGCGGTGCACATGGTGATGGAGGGCCAAGAGCTACACCCAGCCAGGGCACCTGAGCTCGATGACGACGCGGCGTGGGCGGAGCTAGACACGCCTGCGCTCCTCTTCGGGAGCTTCCCACCGAGCGAGCGGCTCCACGAAGAGGCGACGAAACCGCGCACGGTGCTGGCACCGCAACGCCTGCGGGTGACGAACGCGCGCCGGAGCGTCGCAATGTTGGCGCAACAGTCACGCGCCATGTGTGACGCCGCCGGCGAAGGTCCGGAGGCCGTGGCGGCGGCCGGCGCGGAGGCCATCAGCTTCAGCGACCGCCTCTACTTCGGCGAGCGACTGCGGCGCGAGAACATCATCTTAGTCACCGTGGAGAACCCGACGCTCCATGAGCGCGTCGACGAAGCGAAGGGATTTCGTCCGCCACGGGGCACGCTCAGTGACGAAGCCATCGCGACCGCCGTCGACGCGCTGTATAGGCGGCGACTCGCCGATGGGGACGTGGGCATCGAGCGCGTGGACCTGAATCGAATGTCGGAACGTCGACACGCCGTGGCGCTTCTGGAACGACTCATCCCCAAAGAAGACCCCGGCGACTCGCAGATCTGGCTCTACGTCCACGGCGGCCTTCGTGGCAGCGCCATCGAAGACGCGCTGAGCCATATGTATGGCTTTCGCCTTCAGCTCGAAGCCGGAAACGTGAACCTCAGCCGTCTCCGCCTCTTCGCCCGGCCGCCTGTTCCCATCGGCGGAAGCGACTTAGCCCGACAGCTCTGGCTCGGATCGCGACGCTTTCGAAACCATGACCTGCCCATGAGCCTCAACCTTGGAAGCGGTCTGCTGACGCGGCTCTTCGAGGAGCTGCGGCCCACTCTCCAGCGACGCATGGAAGACGACGACTAGCCCGCGTTTCAGCGTTCGCCTTCGACGGCACAGGCCGCGCGGACTTGTTCGTAGACAGCTGGATGGTTCTGCAGATGGTGGTGCATCACCCCGCCGTAATGGCGCGTGTCGATGGGGAACGCTCGCTCGCTCATCCTTGGGCCGGCCGCGCTTGAGACGCGCACCAGTAGGTCACCGATGATCTTTCCGACCGGATGTTCCGCATCTTCCGTGACGCTCGCGGAGACGAAATAGTGCGCGGCGTGATCGAGGGGAAGCGCGTCTCGAGCGAGGGGGTGATGCGTGAGCCATTCTTCGTCCACAATGGCGCCGTTGTAGAGGTCATGAACCCCTGCGCTTCGCGCCTCCAAGATGCGCGAGAGGATCTTCGTCGCCGGCAAGTCCACGCTCCCCAACGTCTCTGTGAGGGCGTGACCGAGACGGGCGAGGGGCGCCCCCTGGTGCGGTGAGCCAAAGTAGAACACGCGGCGAAGATGCTTCGTCCACGCCATGCCGTGTTCTTCCGCGTGGTGGCACGCGCTGCTCGACACGAGACCTCCCATGCTGTGACCAAAGATGCTCAGGTCGTCGATGGGCTGAGGGTACGCAAGCGTAAGCTCCTCAAGGAGAGCAGCAAAGCTCCGGCCGCTGTCCGACACATGTCGTCCCGTGTTGTACCGGATAAAGATGGGAGTGAACGCCAAGTCGCGCGCCAGCATCGACGCAAAGGTGGTCTCCGAGTCTCCGTAGTACGCGTCCGCTTCGAGACACCAGGACCACTCGGTGGTTCCGAGACCGTGAACGAACACCGCGACCTTCGGCGTGGTCTCCACAGAGCTGAGAGCCGCGGCGAGAGCGGCACGGTCCGGCGCCACGTATCGATCGCCGATGCGCACCGTCATCGCGAGGTCGAGTTCGCTTCCGGAGCGATGAAGATGATCTCCGACGGCGGCATTGAGGAGCCCGAGCGTCGCGTCGCCGACCCACTCTTTTGTGCCGATGACCGTTGAGCGTAGGGGCACCGGCGCCGCCGCTTCCGCGGTGGCGCCTTGCCCTTGAGGAAACGCCGCCGAGAGACCGAAGTCGCTCACGCTCTGGATGGAGCGATTCGCCAAGCGGATGGTGCTCAGCACTCCGCTCGTCGACAGACGCCGCAGCTCATCGATGGCCTGTACGGGGCCAGCGAGCGCTTCGACCTCATCGCTCACGCGGCGCACGGCGCGGGCGCTCGACTCGTTCCCCTCACGAACAAGCTCCAAGGTGGCATCGACGGCGTCGTGCAAGAGAGCTTTCACACCACGCCAGGTCCGCATGAGCAAAGTCTGCCACGAAACCCAGGCTTCGTCGCAGTCTGGCGCCGCGCCGTCAATTTCCGCCAGAACTGTCGCGGGGCAGCGAGAGACGTGATAGCGATCAGCCATGGAATCGACAGATCTGGTGATCGACCTTGAGGATATCCGCAGCGGCGACCCCGCTCGCTTAGAGAAGGCCGCCGCGGCGCTTCGCACGGGCTTCGGAGAATACGGACTCATCTACATCAAGAGCCACGGCGTGGACATGGAACGCCTAGGAAAGCTCTACGCTCAGTGGGTTGAACTCACCGACCGCAGCGCGGAAGAGAAGCAGGCGTGGGCGCGCCCCGATGTCTGGTACCAGCGCGGATGGACGCCGCCGAACACCGAGCAGGCCGTCGTCGCCGGTGGCCAACCGGATTTCAAGGAGTGCTACTTCGCTGCACCCATGGAGCTCGACGAGCGCGTGAAACTGATGTTCCCGGAGATCTACGCGGACAACTCTTGGCCGCAAAATTCCGGTGACTTTGAGGCCGACTATCTGGCCCTCGGACAGCAGGTACATGAGGTGGGGATGACCGTCCTCGAGGCCTGCGCCGGTGCTCTTGGCTTGCCGACGGAGGTTTTCCGTGACGGCACAAAAGGGGGTCCACATGTCACACGACTCTTGCGCTACCTGCCACTGAGCGAGGAACAGGTCGGAACCAACATTGTCTGGGGCGAAGAGCACACAGACTTCAACTTGCTCACCCTCCTCCCGGGTGGACAGTTTCAGGACCCCAGCAGCGCGGCGTGCGATCGCCCGGATCCAGCAAGCGGACTCTACCTGCGAACACGCGAAAACGAAGAACACCCACGCGGACGCAAAGTTCACGGGAAGCCCCCGGCGGGATGCATCGTGGCGCAGGTCGGGCAGCAGCTCGAAATCCTCACCGGTGGCGTTTACCAAGCGACGCCCCACGTCATCACGCCGCCAAAGCAGGTTGGATACACACGAACGGCGCTCGCTCACTTCATCCACATGCACTCCGAGCGACGGCTCTTTCCTGAAGATCGCTTCGTCAACGACGAGACCATTCGGAACTACGGTCCGCCGGTCCTCGCAGGGACCTACGGGCTCAAGACGCTGGTGGACATCGGCCTCGCGCCCAAGGAGGCGCTGAATAAGCTCGGGTACCATCACTATGACCGCCTCGCCGCTGCCCGCGACGAAAGCTGAGCGACGAAAACCGGGCGCGGGATGTGCATGCTTGTGCCACGCGCAGCCCGGCGTGGCGCGCTTCGCCTTGGCCCGCTTTCGTTTCCGGCGCGTATCCACGGCATTCGCACTCGGCACGCTTCCTGCTTTGAATGATCCCTATGAACCGATGCTCAAAGTGCTCTTGCTTCATTCCAGCCCAGGCGAACGCTTGCCCGGAATGTGATCTCGTCGTCGTCTCTCCCATGCGAAGAGCAGCCAAGGGCATCGCGATGCTCGGCGCCAGCGTCGCAACGGCGATGACTCTGATGGCTTGCTACGGCGTTCCCTACGAGCCCATTGAGTGCAATGACGTCGACGGGGACGGATACTGTCCACCGGCAGACTGCGATGACTCCGATTTTGAGCGTCGACCCGGCGCCATCGACACTCTCGGCGACGGAGTCGACCAGAACTGCGACGGTGTGGACGGAGTGATGAGCGTCATGGACGGTGGCGCCGACTCCGGTGCCGACGCCGGAATGTAGACTCCCCAGTCCATGAGTGGAGCCAAGAGCCGTCGCCTCGACGTGATGAAGGAGAGCTTCCACCCGGCATATGTCGTGTGGGAGCTAACCCTACGCTGCGACCACGCCTGCAAGCACTGCGGCTCGCGCGCGAATGAGGCACGGCCCGACGAGCTCCCCACCGAAGAGGCTCTCGATGTTTGCCAACAGCTCGCCGACGCCGGCGCACGTGAAGTCGTCCTCATCGGCGGCGAAGCATATCTTCACGACGGCTTCTACGCGATCGCCCGGAGGCTCCGCGCCTTGGGCGTTCGCGTCGGCGTGACCTCCGGCGGACTCGGCATCGACGAAGAGCGGGCGCAGGCGATGGCCGAGGCCGGCGTGATGCAATGCAGCATCAGCGTGGATGGCGTCGCCGGGAGCCACGACCGTATCCGTGCAAAGAGCGGAAGCCACCGGTCCGCCCTCTCCGCGTTGCACCACCTGAAGTCCGCGGGCATTCGCACGGCGAGCAATATCAACCTGAACCGGGTCAATGTCGCCGATCTTGAGGCGCTCTACCCGCTGCTGCGTGATGCGGGCGTCACAGCGTGGCAGGTGCAGCTTACGGCGGCGCTCGGGCGCGCGGCGGACCGGCCGCAAATGCTGCTCCAACCTTATGAGCTCATCGCGTTGATGCCGCGCATCGCAAACCTCAAGAGACGCGCGCACGAAGACGGCATGCTGCTTATGCTGGGCAACAACCTTGGCTACTTTGGCCCCGACGAGGCGACGTTGCGCTCTTTGAAACCCGGCGCGGAAGACCATTGGCAAGGATGCCAAGCAGGGCGCTTCGTCATGGGCGTCGAATCGGACGGGGGGGTCAAGGGCTGCCCGTCGCTGCAAAGCGCTCACTACATCGGCGGTCACCTTCGAAAGCGTTCACTCAAAGACATCTGGGATGACGCACCGCAGCTGGCCTTTGCTCGAGCGCGAACCCGTGAAGACCTATGGGGATACTGCGCGGAGTGCGCGTACGGCGACACGTGCCTCGGCGGGTGCTCGTTCACGGCGCACGCGCTCTTCGGCAAACCCGGAAACAACCCCTACTGTGTTCACCGCGCCCGTATGTTCAACAAGCGCGGACTGAAAGAGCGTTTGGTGGCCGGCGAGGCTGCCAAAGGCCTCCCCTTTGATAACGGCCGCTTCGTCATCGAAGAGGTCGCCTTCGATGCGCCGGAGGACACGCTCGCCCTGGACGGCCTCGTGAGAATCGGACGCAAGCCCGCGCGCACTCACTGAGGGGCAGGGAGGATCCAGAGCTTCGCGGCGAACCGGCGCGGAGGAATGCAGGCAGGCCCTAGCGTTGTTGATAATGATTTTCACAATCATCAGCTGGCGGGTTCGCGACAGCTTTGCGCGGCCTAAATTGAGTAGTTCACGCGCGCCGCCAACGAGTGAATCCCTGTTAGTCTGCCGGTGGTGCTTCGAAGACGGCCCAGCAGGACTCTCGGGTGAGTTCGAGTCACGACGAGCGAACCCGGGTGGACCGGCCAAGTTCCAGGAGCAGCTCCGGCGCTTCCTCGCCGAGCTCGGCCCGCGCTCGAACAAAGTTCGCCGACAAGACCATGCACGTCGATGGCCACGGCCTGACGCTGGGTGATGTCATCGGCGAAGGCGGCATGGCCGTGGTCCACCGCGGCGAGCAGAAGTCCCTCCGGCGGGAGGTCGCCATCAAGACCATCGTGGAGCCGGAGGAGCGGAACAACCTGCTCCGCGAGGCGTACGTCACGGCGGTCTTAGAGCACCCCAACATCGTCCCCATTCACGAGCTTGTCTTCGACGCGACGGGCCGCCCGATGCTCGTCCTCAAGCGCATCGAAGGCGAGTCTTGGCTTGAGCAGATGAAGCAGGAGTACCGCATCGAACCCGATGACGGTCCGGACTTCATCGAGTGGAATATTCGTATCTCCATTCGCGTATCCCGCGCGCTCTCCTTTGCTCATACCCGCGGCATCGCCCACCTCGACGTGAAGCCTTCCAACGTCATGGTTGGCGCCTTCGGCGAGGTGTACCTGCTCGACTGGGGACTGGCAGGCTCCTTCGATCCCAACGAACACTTCTTGCCCTCGATACCAGACGGTCAGCGCGCCGGGACGCCGGGGTACATGGCCCCGGAGCAGTGGCGCGGGAAGGCCGCAGAGGTCGGCCCCTGGACGGACGTCTACCTCTTGGCGGCGAGTCTCTACCACGCGCTCTCGGGCGCCCCACCGTGGACGCGCGTCGGCAAGAAACGAGAGGCGCAGACCGGCGAGCGCAAGCTTCCACCATCGCTGCTCGAGATACTCAATCGCGCCATGAGACCCGACCCAACGGACCGAATCCCGAGCGCCGCTTCGTTTCGCCAAGAGCTCGAAAGCTACCTTCGGCAGCGCGGTTCCATTCAACTGGGGCACCGCGCGGCGGAGCTCGCCCGAGACGCCGTGCTGCAACGTGGCAAAGGAAAGCTGGACTCCGCGGAGTATTCATCGGTGGAAGCGGCGGCGACATTCAGCGCAGCACTCTCCCAGTGGCCTGGAAACGAAGCGGCGATGCGAGGCCAGCTGCGACTCGCACGTTCCCGCATCGACGACGCCCTCAGCCGCGACCAGCCTGGCGTCGCGGCGCGTATCCTTGCTGCCATCGTCGACCCACCTGCCGACTTACGGAAACGTGTGGAGCAGGCCGTCGCACTCGCAGAACACGACGCGTCCGAAGTGCGTTCCCTTCGCCATGACCAGGATCATGGCGTCGGCATGGACCTGCGCATCCTGGTCATGGCGCTCTGTGGACCACTCTGGATCGGAGGCTGGGTCATCGGCGCCATCACGGAGAACGTCTTTGCGTCCTTGGTGCTCCTCGTTGGCGGAACCTTCGCGTGGAGCGCCGGCCTCTGGGCCGTCGGTGGAGAGCTATTGTCGAACCGTCTCAACCGAGTCGTCGTCTTCGACATCTTCTGCACATTGTGCGCGTTCATCGGACTGACGAGCATTGCCTATGTACGCGGTGACTCCTTGCTCTCACTTGCCCCTGCGTTTCTCATCGTCCACGCCTGCAGTACGGCAATGGTGGCCGTAGTCTTCGACATGCGCCTCGCACTCTTGGCGGCGGCGTGGGCGTTACTCTTCCCCCTGTCCTTGTTGTGGCCCGACCTTGGCTTGTGGATCATCGTGCTCGGCAACACGGCGATGGTCCTCGGATCGATGTGGGTCAACTACCGCGTGCGCCAGGCGGCAAAGGCCGCGGCGAAGCAGTGAGGTACAGCGCGCCGAGAGAAAATCAGAGCGCGGAAAATGCGCTGGCGGGGAGGACCGTGGAGGGCCCCGGTCCCATGGGGTTGAAGTACACGGCGTCGATCTTCTGTTTCGCGACGTGCTGCTTCAGCTCTTCCGGCGTCGCGATGACTTGCTCGATCTGCGCGACAAGCGCTTCGTCAAGAGCGCCCGTAAAGGCGTCGTAGGCATCCGGTGTCACGCAAAGAACGCCCGGCTGATCGAAGCCTCCATATCCGGGTTTGCTGATCATTCGTCCGTCGGCGAAGAAAGGAAGGTAGTAGCGCGGGTGCGTCCGTAGACGCTCGAGCATCGTCGCCGAGAACACACCGTCTGTGACGTATGGGAGACCCCGCTCGACGGCGATTCCCGTGGCCCACTCCGTGAGCCCGCCGTAGGCGTCTGGTGTGAAGCGCAGCTCGTCTTCTGTGTATCCGCCGGGGTTGATGCGGACGGCAGCGCTGTCTTTCATCAGCGCACCGAAGAGCTCCGTGCCAGGGATGCCGCTGACGTACGTTCCCAGACGCGTACCACTTTGGGACGCATGCGTGGCCGTCGCCGCCTCCGTGAAGACCCAGAGCTCTCCTTCGGGGACCACGTGCTGTCCATCGAAGCAGACTTTGCGTCCTTCCGTGGCTTTGTCGAAGAGCCACGCCGGCGCGAGCCACTCGGTGTGCTCCATGAACGCGCGCATCACGACGGGCTCAGCGCACTCCCCGCGGTCAAAGGCCAGGCGAGCGGCGCGTGGCCGGGACATTGGAGGCGGGTCGTACACGGTTCGGCTACTTTAGACCAAGGACGCGGTCGAGTAGGCCGCGATCTCCCTGAATCGCCGTTCTTTGCGAATAAAAGTCGAGGCCGCGGAGCCCGCCAAGCTCTTCACCACCGCCCGCGCGGCCTGGGCCACCGTGCACGCACGAGGGCAAAACCACGCCTGGCCCGGTCGCTTGGCCCTGTACTTTCTTGCTTCCGACGAGCACGCGGCCGCTCCACGGGGCAATTCCCAATAGCGCCTCGCCCAGGAAATTGCGATCGTCGGTGTAGACAGATGCCACGAGACCGCCCTCTCCGCGCGCGACGAGGGCCGCCGCGTCCTGTGCGTCCGTGTACGGAAGAAGCGTCGATACGGGCCCGAACACCTCGTGCGCGTGAACCGTGGCGCACTCATGAGGCGCGTCGCAGGCGAGGAGCATCGGCGCGAAGAAGAAGCCTTTTCCTTCGGGCACGCCGACGGGCTTGGCGCTCGAGCGCCACACCTCTCGGCATCCATCCGAGAGGAGGCGGTCGACGCCGGCGTTAACGTCGTCGAGCTGCTGCTTTGTGGCCAAGGGCCCCATTCGAACACCTTCGGCGTCAGGAGCACCGAACTGCGTGCGTCCCATCTCTTCACCGAGGGCCGTGGCCACGGCGTCGAGCTGCGCTTCGGGCACCATGATGCGGCGCGTGGCGGTGCACTTCTGACCCGTCTTCTGAGTGATCTCCTTGGCCGTGTCCGAGATGAACATGTGCCACGCTTCGCTGCCGACTTCGACGTCGGTTCCCAGGACCGTCGCGTTGAGGCTGTCCGCTTCAACGTTGACGCGCACCGAGTTTGCGATGACGGCCTTCATCCCGCGGAGGTAAGCGCCAGTGTCGCCGCTGCCGGTGAAGGCGAGGACATCTTGAGGGCCGACGTGTTCGAGGAGGTCACCGGCGCTGCCGCAAAGGAACTGAAGCGCGCCCTTGGGAAGAATGTCCGCCTCAACGATCTTCTCCATGCATCGATGCGCAAGGAGCGCCGTCGAGGTGCCGGGCTTGGTCACGACGGGCATGCCAGCGAGGAGAGCGACGGCGGCTTTCTCGAATAAGCCCCAGGCTGGAAAGTTGAACGCGTTGATGTGAATCGCCACACCGCGTCGAGCCGACTTGATGTGGTGGCCCCAAAAGCGCGCGCCGCTGGTAAGAGCTTCGCCCTCTCCCTCGACGAGGTAGGTCCTATCGCCGAGCTTCTTCCCGAGGGAGGCGTAGTAGCTGAGCGTCCCGGTAGCCCCGTCGATATCGAACTTGGCGTCGCCGCGCGGGGTTCCTCCGTTGATCATCGACGCTTCGATGAGCTCTTCCCGGGCGTTGTAGAGCGCCTTGCTCATTCCCTTGAGGAGCGCCCCTCGTTCGGCGAAGCTCATCGCCCGCAACGCAGGGCCGCCGACGTCGCGGCCGTGCTTGAGCATCGCGGCGCGGTCGATGCCGGTGGTGGAGGCGGTAGCCACGGTCTCTTCCGTGGTGGGGTTAACGAGGACTCCGCCCTCCCCTTCGCCGTCGGTCCAGGAATCAAGAACGTAGCTCTTTAGGCGTGTCATGGGGCGCAACGTCGAACGAAAGCCCGGCGGGTGCCATGAGAGGCCTCACCCTGCTGGGCTCTTGCACCACAAAGAGCACCGCAGAAGACGAAACCGGTGACAGTCTGCGCAGGACGCGGTAGATCGCAGAATGGCTATTTCCCCTGCGCTCAAAGAGCGTGTCCTGGCCTGGCAGGCCGAAGATCCCGATGCGATCACCCGCGCTGAGCTCCAAGAGCTCCTGGATGCGGAAAGCGACGAAGTGCTGGAAGAGCGCTTCTCCGGAATGCTCCAGTTTGGCACCGCCGGGCTGCGCGGGCTCCTGGGCGCTGGCCCCCAGCGAATGAACCGATGTGTCGTGCAGCGCGCCACAGCCGGCTTTTGTCGTTACCTAATCAAGACGGTCCCCGACGCCAAGGAGCGCGGAATCTGCATCGGCTACGACGCGCGCCGCATGAGCCGCGAGTTCGCCGAAGATGTCGCCAATGTGGTGGCCGGACATGGACTCGTCGCCCACCTCTTCGAAGAGCAGACCCCGACGCCCCTCGTCGGCTTCGCTGTACTCGATCTAAACGCCGCAGGCGGCGTTGTGATCACGGCGAGCCACAACCCGCCGGACTACAACGGCTACAAGGTGTTCTGGGGCAACGGCGCACAGATCATCACGCCACACGACGCGGGCATCGCCGCCGAGATCGAGGCCATCGACACCCTCGCATCCATCGAGCAGGCGCCAAAGAGCGAGCTCATCCGAGCCGTGTCACCCGACGTGAAAGAACGCTACCTGACAGGCGTGCAGAAAGCCCAGCGTCACCCAGAGCTTCCTCGTGACCTGACCATCGCCTACACCGCAATGCACGGAGTCGGCGGCGCCGGCATCAAAGAGACCTTCGCCCGAGCCGGGTTCACAAAACTCTACGACGTGCCTTCCCAGGCGGAGCCCGACGGAATGTTCCCCACCGTTGCCTTTCCGAATCCGGAAGAAGACGGCGCGATGGACCTCGTCCTGGAGCTCGCCGCCAAGCACAACGCGGACCTTGTCCTGGCGAACGATCCCGACGCGGACCGCTTGGCCGCGAGCGTCCTCCACGACGGCAAGTACGTGGTGTTGACCGGCAACGAAATCGGATGCCTCTTGTCGCACTACTTGCTGGAAAACAGCACCGGGGATGACCGCCTCGTGCTCTGCTCCGTCGTCAGCTCACCCATGCTGCTCTCCATCGGCAAAGCGCACAACGTCCGCGCCGAGCAGACCTTGACGGGCCACAAGTGGGTCCAGAACCGTTCGCTTCAGCTGGAAGCGGAAGGTTACCGCTACATCTTCGGCTTCGAGGAAGCGCTGGGGTACGGCATCGACACCCTCGTCCGAGACAAGGACGGCATCAGCGCCGCGCTCTGCCTCGCCGACATGGCGGTGTATTGCAAAAGCCAGGGCAAGACCCTCGTCGATGAGCTCGAGGTGATGGCACGCCGTTACGGCCTGTTCTTGTCCGACCAGATCTCCATCGTTCTTCCCGGCGCAGACGGCCGGGCGCAGATCGAAGGTCGCATGCAGGCGGCACGAGAAACCCCGCCGAAGAGTCTGGGTGGCAAAGCCGTCACCGCAACGCAGGACTTCCAAACCGGCAAGCGCACGACAGCGGAGGGCGACGTCTCCGACCTGACTTTCCCGCCGGCGAACGTCGTTCTCTTCGAGCTCGAAGGGAATCACCGCGCCATGCTGCGGCCGAGCGGTACCGAACCGAAGATCAAGCACTACATCGACGTGTGCATCGAGATTCAGGACGGCGAATCCATCGGCGACGCACGAGCACGGGGCGAAGCCCTGGTCGCGGCCATCGCTGCAGACTTCGCGGTCTAGCGGCTAGCGACACGTCCCGTCGGGGCCTATTGCTCCGTGTTGAAGGAGTCGATGTCTGGAACCTGAGCGCCACCCACGGCGACGGGTTCTAGGTCGTCTTCACCGCCGCGCGCGTACCAATAGTGCACGACCTCCATGCTCGCCTCGGACCAGAGGTGCCAATGCCAGAACTCCATGTCGAATCGGAAGTCCCGCGAGTAGGGGATCGCGTCGATGACATGAAAGCGATGGAGAGAGATGATGCCTCGCTGCATCGGCGCGCCGGAGCGCACCTGCCCGTGATACGGCACACTAAAAAGTGATGGGTCAGTGAACGCGTAACCGTAGTAGTCCTCGGTTCCAGTCCCCGGAAAACTCGGAGCCCCCACCGGGTCTCCGTCGACGTAGATACGTTCGTCCCCCTCACCCCACCATGTCGTCGTCGGGTTACCGATGGTGGCCGTGTTGCCGACGTACACGCCTTCGCCCTGGAGGTGAACCCACGGGAGGTCCTGACGGACGGCATCGAAACGTGGATGAGCGCGCCAGCCGGAGTGGAAGTAGCGAGTGCCTTCCTCAAAGGCACGAGCCTCATGTTCGACTCGCAAGGTCGGAATGACATCCAGCGCGCTCGCGCCCTCAAGTTCGATGATCGCCTCCTGCGCGAAGGGCATCGGAAAGTATGCACTCAACCCGGCGCCATCGACCTCCGTCAACAGAGAGCGGTGAGCGTTCTGTCCAACGCCGCTGCCGAAGAAATCACTGAGCGGCGCGCGAACGGTCTCTTCGCCGTCAAAGGAGATCGAGAGCACGGCGGCTCTCAGCGCCTCTTCGCTCTCCCCAGCGGTGTCGACGTGAAGCGCGCGAATCACCTCGCCATTTGGGCTGGCCGCCACGACCAGAGGATTCGCTGCCGTTCCTTGGGATGTCTCGCCTGTGAGCTCACGCTCGACTGTGAGTGCCGCACGAGCACGTTCGATGGCGACGGCGTTGTCGCGTAACGTGTCCTCGTCGAAGCTTGCCACAACGTCGTCATCATAGAGCCGGTAGCCGACGTGGTAGTAGAGCAGCCCCTCGTCTTCGCGGATCTCGGGCCGACGAACGAAGCCATCGTCGACGGTTACCATCACACTTTGCTGAAACGGAATCGGGAAGTAAAAGTTGTATCCGCGAGAGGCGACGTACGCAAAGGGGGCAGAGAACGGCTCCACTTCGCCTGAGAGAAAGTCCGCCATGTTTTCCTCGATGGTGGGCACGTCGCTCCCATCGAAGTAGATCCGCAAGGTCCCGCGTGGGTTCGCGGACCAAATTCGAACCAGAGCGCCCGAGCCAACGGTCTCCATAATGACGGCTTCGCGTCGGCCCTCTCGCTCGATCATTCGGCGAAAGTGGCCTTTGTCGACGTTGCTCCACCACTCACTCGCGCTCGGATCGGAACCGCCGGGCTGCTGGCTCGACTGCTGCAACGAGCGGTAGGGGTGCTGCTCCGCCTCAAGCCAGGGCTCGAGGGTGTGGAGCTCTTCGAGGAGCGACGCAAAGGCAAACGTGGGCTCTCGCGGAGGAGGCGCAACATCCTCGCAGGCGACGAAGAGAAAAGCGGCCAGCACGGCGTAAGTCGATAGGTGCACAGGACCTAACCTAATCGACACGGATGTGCCCCGCCAAAGGACCCAAGCAGGTGGGTTCTCGCTCAGGACGTGAGGTCTGGCGCGTCACGGCGTGTTGGGTCCGCCGCGACAAGCTCCCGCAGTCGCGCCGTCGCGCGCATCCATGGCGCCAGGCCCAGCCCGCCGCCGAGAATACCAAGGGCACCGAACGCCAGGAGGAGACGACTCGAAAGCGCGCCGCTGCGCGAGAACGCACCGACGGCGGCGACGACGCCGAGGAGACACCAGAGGCGCGCCACCATCAGGCGTCTCTCAAGCTCAGAGCGATAGTCTTCCCAGGACATGAGCGGACCCAAGAGCGCCACGTGGGCCGGCGCACCTTCGCCCTCCGCCTTGGCTTTGTTCAGGGCGTCTTCGGCCCCGGGAAGCCAGTGTTTGAGATTCTGCGCCGAGGCGTCCTGGGCCATCGCCGGACGTGCGCCGAAGGCGTCGATATAACGGGTGGCCGCAGCGATGAGGGCGCCGTCGAGTTCTTCGTCCGTGACGTCGCCATCTGCGCCGCCGTCTACGAGGGACTGGCGGACGCGGCGCTTGAAGACGTGCTCCCCCTCGTAGGCCTCAGCGACGTAGAAATGTGAAGGAAACCGGCGCGCTTCGAAGAGCATCGCAAGAGGCGGGAAAAAGATCAGCGTGCCCATACGCAGCGGCGCAGCGGGATAGCCGTGCGTCAGCCGGTGAACGATGGCGCTGGGGACCCCTTGTTGAACCAGCGCCTCGGCCTGCTCTTCCACGACGCGAAGAAGCGGAAGGCCCGCTGAAGCGCATGCGCGGAGAAGATCACGCCAAGCGGCATCCACCTCATCGCGAGCGAGGGCGGCCCCCACCCCGGAACTCGCCATCGGCAACCCGCCCATTCGCCTCGGCGCGTCGCTCAACGATTTCGAGGCGGCGGCGACCTGTCTGGACGCCGCGACGTCGGCCGGGGGCGCCTTGGCGGGCGCCGGGTCTTGCGAAGGCGACGGGCCCGAATCACACGAGAACGTGGGGGCTTTGAGGAGTTTGTCGCTCACGGCGGGAACCTAGCACACGCCTGTGTGACGGCCCGCCGCGCGCGATTCGGGGCCTAGCCCTTGATAAGCCGGTTCGCGAGAGCGTTCCAGCGTCGTGCGAGGTCCGCGTCGTTGGCGGCGCGGTCCGCCATGTAGCGATGGTGTTGCTGAACTTGCACAGGACCGTCGGGGTCCGGGAGTTCGAGCCACGTGCGCTGCGCACGCCGGCGATGGTGATTCGCCATGGCTCGACCTACGAGAATGCACGCGGGCGTGTCGACGGGCGCCATGAAGTCCTCGGGAAGCTCCACGTAACGCTCAAGAAGGCGAACGTCGGCGCCGACCAAAAAGGCGTAGCGACGGAGGTCGCCCATGGAGTGAAACGGCAGGACCTCGCCGCGGTCGAGGTCGACGTTGTGCCGACGGGCATCGATGACAACCTCCTGGCGTAGGAATGTGTCCGGCAGGTCGATGACGCACTCGCGCACCGGCTCTTCGATACGCATGCGCGTACGGCCGCGCATGCGACCGGCGGAGGCTGTCAGCTTTGAAATCGCACTTCGCCAACGCAGACGATCAGGGTTTCGCTTACGCACGATGCGAACGGCTTCGGTGCTTTTACCGCGGCGCTGGTGTTGTTCCACGGCGTCGGTGACGCGGGATGTCGTCATGAGTCCTCCAAATACACTGACGATTGGAGTCACACGGGAGAGACCCTGGGGTCAAAAAAATGGGGAAGCGTGGCGCCGTAGGGCTCGGGTCGTAGTTATTACCATAGTGCGAGATGCGAACTTCAGAGCAGACTGCGGGGGAACTTTGAAAGGACCCTATGAACTTCTCACGAATGGCGCTTGGCGCTGGTTTGATGACAACGGTGGGCGCACTAAGTGCACTCAGCATGGCGTGCGGCGGAGCGAGCGCGAGCGGCGGTTCGTCGTCGTCGAGTGGTGACGATGGCTACACTGGGAGCCTGACCGTACAGAACGGCACGGGCCAAGCCATCTGCACCTTGGAGGTGCTCCAGAGCGACGGTTACGCAGCCCACACCGACCAGGTAGAGGCCGGCGGCAGCGTGAGCATCGATGTGGATTCGCCGGCCAACTACGTCTTCGCCACCGCGTGCGATGGCAGCGGCTTCGCCTACGAAGGCTCCGTCTCATCGAGCGACAGCACCATCACCCTGGGCAGCGGAAGCGAACAGTCGTTTCAGGCGCGCCAGGACTACCTGTTTCAGCAGATTCGTATGAGCACCACGATGCCATCGAACTCCCGAGATTCTTCGTTGATCTCGCAGTTTCAGTCCGCCATCGAAGCGAAGGCGCGTGACTCGGGCTGGATCGACGAGCCGACGATTCTTCTCGTCGCCTCCGAGTGGGGCATCGTCCGAAACCGCCTCACCAGCATCCCGACGGGACGCCGCATCGCCGCGCTTGTCGGCCACCGCTTCAACGATGGTCACTGCTCGATCCAGGTTCACACCTTCGCGCAAACGCATGACGGCAACGACTTCTCCGGACGCATCGGCTACGAGGGCAGCTCCGGAAACATCTACGCGGGATGCACGATGATCGACGCTCTTGAAGGCGGCGGCGGCGGAAGCTCCGCGTCCTCCGGCGGAAGCGCCGGCTCTTCCGGCGGCGGATGTTCGAACACATGCAGCAGCTCCGGCGACGGTGAGTGCGACGATGGCGGGCCGAACTCGCTCTACGCGGTGTGTGCCCTTGGTACCGACTGTGACGACTGCGGCGCCCGCTAAACGGCCCTAGTGAGAATGAGCCTGGGTGTTCACGCCCTGGCTCTTTTCAATTCTAGAGCGAGACACCCCAGTCCTTGGCGTACTGAACAAGTTCCGCCACGGTCCCGACTTTAAGCTTGCGGCGAATGCGCTCACCATGGGTGTAGATCGTGCTCTGGGAGACGCCCAACTCGAAGGCCGCTTCCTTCGGCGTCATGCAACGAGCGAGCAAAACGAAGACGTCATGTTCGCGCTCCGTCAACGCAAGGTGAGGCGGTCCCCCAGTACACTTGAGCTGTTCTTGAAGCACGTCGGAAAAGACACGCTCCCCCGCATGCACCCGGCGAACGGTCTCGATGAGCAAGGGGGTTGGAGAAGACTTCGAAACGAATGCAGAAGCGCCGCCGCGAGCCAGGCTCGCGACCAGAGCATCTTCCTCGCGCAGGGTGAATAGAACGACACGGGTTCCAGTGGCGACAACCGCCTCCACGCTGGAAGGCCCCTCCACGCCAGGCATCTGCACATCCATCACGACAACGTCCGGGGAGTGCTCCGTGCAGTACGCGAGTGCCTCTTGCAGACTTGATACACCCGCGCAGAAAAACACGTCTTCCATGTGCGAAAGATGACGCCGAATACCGTCGATGACGATTGGATGGTCGTCGGCGACCAGGACCTGGATGGGCGATTCGCTCACGGGTAACCAAGCCTGACAAAGTGAACGCGTCAGGTCACGGTGTTTCTGGCGACTTGACCCTCAGGCAGGGGTAAGCGCACGCTTAGCCTAGTCCCAGCGGCTCCACTTTCGACGTCCACGTAGCCCCCGAGCGCTTCTGCGCGTTCGCGGACGCCGAGGAGACCGAATCCGTGAGATTCCCGCGATGCGAGCCTATCTTCGTTGAACCCGTGGCCATCATCGCTCACCACCGCCACGACCTGACCCCCTTCCGCGGCGACATCGATCTCCACGACACGGGCGTCGGCGTGCTTGAGAACATTCGTGACACCTTCCTGGACCGTCCGACAGATCGCCTCGCGAATCGGCAGTGACACATCAAGTTCGTCGCACACCCGAGTCTGAATATCGACGCCGGCACGTTTTCGAATCGGGGCGAGAATAGCGTCGACGCTCTCGCTCAGGCTCGTCGAGTCCGCCTCTCGCAAGCCTCCAACAATTCGCCGCGTGGACGTCGATAGGGACTCGATGATCTCGTAGAGGAAGGCGAGCTCGTTCGAGTTCTTGTTCCCGTCGCCGCCGAGGACGAGCTCTAGATTTCCGAGCTCCATTCGCGCACCCACGATGAGCTGACCGATGTCGTCGTGAAGCGTTCGAGCAAGGTCGCTCCTCTCATCGACGCGGACAGTTTCGATCTGAGCGCTGAGCTCAGCGACGGCGCCAGACTTCGCGACGACCTCCTCCGTGAGCACCTCATTATGCTGAGCTAGCGCTTCGCGTTGAGCTTCAATGCGCAGAGCGAATAGGAAGCGGTCTCGCGTGAGGTTGTAGATCCTGTGCCCGATCGCGATCGCAATGAAGAACGAGCAGAAGATGTACACCCCGGGAATGTGCACATAGGGATTGTTGAGATACTCGGGGTTTGGAGCAAAGTAGCCCACCAAGAATGAGACGATCAGAACAGCGGTGATTCCTACCCGCGCTCGGAGGTCGCAGGAGAGCGCCATCGGTAGCGCTGGGAGCGTGTAGATCCCGTAGAAGAAAGGGCCGTCGAGGCCGCCGAGTTCGCTCAAGAGTCGGCCACCTGCGAGGGCCACGACGGTCTGAAATGGGGCGGTCACGAGGACTGGGTGCCGACGCGCGAAAGGCAAGTAGCGAACGAAGGCCCATGAAGCGAGGGACGCTCCGAACTGGACCGGCAGCCAAGTGCGCCCGACCACATGTGTCTCGGTCTTAACGATGTACTGCCCGACGACGTAGGCGAAGCCAAACACTGCAACGAAGAGCAAAGAACTTATCTCCACCCACTTGCGCGTCGATTCACGAGCGAAAACATCAAACTCTTTGATGTCTTCGGCCGTTACTTCCTCGTGGGCGATGCTATCGCGCGCGGATTGTTGCACGTGCTCGTTGTCTCGATGCTTAGGCGAAAACTAACGGACGCGGACGAGCGCGCCTTCGGGGAGCTCAACGCGTTCGACGTCATCACTCAATGGCACCAACCACTGGATGATGCCGGGAATCGAAAGCTCCTGACGGTGGGCGATGACCTGACCGACAGAGTTTCCGTCAGCGTCGAATGCCTCAAGCGCGATGCCACCCTCTTCCACAGTGGCCGGTGCTTCGAGCTCCGGTCCGATTCGGTGCGGCGCCATGAAGGGCTCGATCGTAATACGAACATGAGGAACTGCGTGAAGGACGGCCCCGCCGTCTCCATGCGCCACCGCGCGCTCGTAGTAGCGCTGGTAGTTGTAGTCGCTCACCCACTTCGTTCGGCAGTACCCCATAAGGTCGGAGGTGCCCGGGTCCACAAAGCGGTTCGTCCGCTGGTCCAGGCCCCAGACCCCGATGAGCCCGCCGCCGTAAGGGAAAGCCGGGTCGGGACCGTTGACGCTTCCGCATGGAGCATGCGGGAAACCAAAGTTGTGACCGACTTCGTGGATCGCGCTGAAGAGGTCGCTCTCCCGATCGAACCCAAGGGCGATGGACGAGCGCGCGCTCGGCGTGTTGCGTGTGTTGACGCTGCCAAGACCCGCGATGCAACCGCTGCCGCAGTACGCGCCAGCGGACTCGGCGGGGGAAACGAGGCCGAGGTAGTACACGTGGCCGCTCGGCGAGCGGTTTGCACGTGCCTGTTGCACCGCCTGGAGTGCTGCGCTCCATGAACCACCGCTCAGGCGCTGCACGGGCGTCGAGAGGTCCACCGGAGCGATGACCTGAAGGATGACGTTCGCCGTTGGCAGGAGCGCGTCGAAGTGAGCCTGCATGAGGGCGAGGCCCGCCGGCGTCGTCACGGCGGGCAAACGTCCGCTGCCGTCCGCGTTGTAGCGTAGAGGCACCAAGTGGATCTCGATGGCAGGTGCGTCAACGGCGCCGAGACCCTGCGCACCATCTCCGGTGGGGAAGCGAGCGCCAGCACCGCCACCCCCCGCAGTGGTGTGCATACTCAAAACGTAGGAGGCGCTCGAGTCGACCCAGTCGCCGGGCACCTCGAACTGGAAGCCCTCCGCGGGAAGGTCTCCGATAGGACCCGTCACGTTGACGGTGTCGGTGAACACACGCTCATCGGCACCGCGCGTGAAGGTCAGGCGACCTTCCACGGAACCACTAAACCCGCCGTCGGGAGCGACCGTCGCGCGGAAAATGGCATCGCGCCCAGCGATCAACGGAGCGTTTGGCGTGGTGGACGATCCGTCCTGCACCATACGAATCTCGACGGTTTGAAACGCCGAGAGGTCCCGAACTGTCACCGGAGCAAGGGGCTCGTCTGGAAGTGGACCTCCGTCGAAGGTGTCTGGAGGGGGACCTCCATCGAACCCGGGTCCAGCATCAGGTCCTGGCCCGGCGTCGGGATCGGGGCCAGGCCCCGCGTCAGGACGTGGACCACCGTCAAAGCCGGGGCCACCGTCAAACCCCGGCCCGCTGTCGATCAGCTCGATGCCTTCTTCGAGGCTGTACAAACGCCCGGGGGTGCACGCGCTGAGGAGCAGTGCACTGAGAGCGACGTAGTGGTGAAAGGCCAAGTGGCGCATAGGCTGAAGGGTAGCGCCAAACGGTGCTAAACCGGAGACCCAGAAGCGAAAAACGTGGTGGACGGTGCCAGATTCCTGCTCTGGGCGGTTTTTTAGGCTGAAACCGCCCAGGTGAACGCTAGGGGCTGAGAACGAAGGGGTACGTAACGTTGAGCGTTTCGTTGGTGAAGCGCGGGAAGCGAGCGCTCTGCACGACGCTCTCCATGCAGTATTTCTCGTCTTCGCTCATCTCGCCCTCGGACGAGATCTCGAGGACCTCGCCGGTGGCGCCGATGACGGTGATTCGGAAAGCGACGCGACCGGCAAACTGCGGCGCACATCCCTGGACGGCGCCCTGAAGAGGCTGCATCGTCGAGAGGATCGCGTCGCGCGAAGGCGTCTCGGGAAGCGGCGGAAGAGGTGCTTCACCGCCCAGGGCGCGCAGACCCATCCGTGCGTCCTGGTTGTTGTAGTCGATGCGCATCGCCTGTTGCAGAGCTGCGATGGCACGGTCGTTCTGACCGCTGGCGGCGAGCGCCCGTCCGAAGCCGACGAGGACGTTCGCGTTGGTGTCGTCGTTCGCCACGGATGCTTCGTAGGATGCGACGGCGCCAGCTCGATCACCCAAGGCGAGCTGTACGGCGCCGAGGGCTGCAAGGGTCGGGGCGTGGGCTGGGTCCTGCTGAACAGCCGCCTGGTACGCCGTGAGGGCGTTGGGCATACGGCCAGCGCGCGCGAAAGCTGCGCCCTGGTTTCGAAGAGCTTGGACGTCCGTCATCTGGACAACCTGCGGCGTTCGCTGGGGGCCGGTGCGCCGTGGAGGTGGCGTGACCTGTGGAGGAGGTGTGTTGGCGGCCTGAATCTGCGCGCCGCTGCTCTGAACGCCCCACTCGACGAAAGCGGTAGCCGCGCGTTCGCTCATGTCGAAGAGACGGGATGCCGTTGCGGGACCGCCGCGACGTGCGAGGCCGACGGCGATGCACTGGGCCATTCCTTCCGTTGGGCCGATGTGCCAGGCGCGAATCTGCGCTTCTCGCTGGTTCGCGCCACCAGGGCACTCCGCGAGGAGCTGGAGGCGAATGCGACCGTCGGCGTTGTTGGCGAGTGAACGCGGGACGCCGAGCATTGCGGCGCGGAGCTTCCGGGCGATCTCTCGCGCGAGACGACCACGAATCCGTGCGCTGCGAAGCGTCGCCTGAAGCTGGCGACCGTCGTCGGGCTCAAGGTATGGGAGCGCGACCGGCGTCAGCGTCGCGGCGGCGATGAGGCCGTCGCATTCGCCCATCGTGATTCCCCACTGATGTGCACAACGAACGGAAGCGTTGCGGCCGCCCGCGAAGAGAACCTGAAGCGTGGGAAGGTCCAGCCCTGCACGCATACGGGCGAGGACCTGCCCGAGTCGCTGCTCGTACTCAGCACGCCCCTGTCCGGGTCCAGCGCTCGCGCCGAAGAGTGCGCGGTTCACTTTTTGGCGAAGGTCATCGTACGTCTCGCCTCCACGCTGTGCGTTCGCCGCCATGATCTCGTTCACGCCGCGAACGACACCACGTGCGGTGTCGCGGGACATCTGACCTTGCTCCACGAGCCTCTGAACAACGGCCGCGTCCTGCGCGCTCGCCGAGGTGGACAGAGCGGTCAGCGCAAAGGCAGAGAGAAGTGTAAGAAGTCGTTTGGTCGTATGCGTGGAACTCATGAAGGCCCCTTGTCAGAACAGGGTTCGAAGGCGCAGCGTCGCTGCTCACCCACATAGACGCAGGTCAGGCGCAGCTATTCTGTCCGCCGCTCTAGCACCAAGGGGCCAGCTGCGCCAAAAGTGGCCAAACAAGCAACGATCTCACCGCTGCGAAGCGTATTTCCCGCCCAAAACCGCGAATGCGCGCGCGTCGTGGTTTAGAGGTACGATGGGGTGGGAACAGAAACGGGACGCCATGAGTGACGAGATCGAAAACGTAAGGTCGACGGCGCGCGACCATTTGGCGAACGAGCGAACGTTTCTCGCGTGGGTTCGGACGGCTCTCGGGATCATGGGTCTCGGAGTCATCCTTGAGAAGCTCGTCGCGACGGCGGGCACCACGGCGACGATTGCGAGCATCACCTTGGTGGGATACGGCGCGATCGTTCTGGTCTACTCCCTCTATCGCTACGAACGGGTCGGCTCGCGGCTCCGCGCCGGTATGTTCCCGGTGGCCCGGCGAGGTCCGTTCTTGCTCGGGCTATTGGGGCTCATCGTGATGGTCGGCGCCATCGCCCTTGTGCTTCTTTAAGCGACGAACTCTATTCTGGGAGACCGGCGAGGAGAGACTCGAGGGCCCCCGCCGCCGTTGCTTGTCCAGCGCCGTCGCCCCACCCCGGCACGGCGCTATGAATTCCCACAACTGCGCCAGTGGCGTCGAGGAGCGGGGCTCCGGAAGGCAAGATGGCTTCGTAACGCATCTGGTCGCCTTCGCTGCTGACGACCAGCGGCGTCGCGACGAGACCCTGGACGCTGTAGCCGAGGGCCACGAGGTGGGTATCGCCGGCTTCGCCCAGGTTGACGACGAGGGGCAACGCGCGATCGACCTCGACGAGGCCAACGTCCGCGGCGCCAGACGCGGCGTCAAACTCGGGGTGACGCCACAGGCGACTCACCCGATAGCGCTCGGCACCTTGCACAACCTCAACAAAGGCGCCGCCGCGCTGACGTTGTTCGATCTCGAGAACGCAGCGAGCGCTCGTCGCGAGGAGCGACGGGCGAACGGCGAAGGCGGTGCAGAAAGGAGCGTCCTGGCCGCCGATGCGACCGACGAGCTGAAGAAGCGCTTCTTGGTTCGCCGCAGCGACGCGGGCCGGGTCAGGCGGAGAGCTGCGTGCAAACACGGCGACGAGAAGAGCGACGGCGGCGATACAAAAGAGGATGGCGAGCACCCCAACGCCGACCTTCAGCGCCATCGGTGTCTCGTCGCCGCTGACGGCCGCCTTGGTGAGTTCGCCGAGGGTCGGGTCCGCGTGCCGCTGAGAGCTTGGCGATGGCGCGGCGTGAAACTGCGGAGCGGGCTGAGCGGGCTGAGCGGGCTGCGCGGGCTGAGCGGGCTGCGCGGGCACTCCCCATTGCGACACCGGAGCAGCTGTGGGAGGCGGGCTCGCGGGGGAGGGAGCCACAGCGTCGCTCGCCGGAGTCAGCGGACCCGTGGCCGCGCCAGGGAGCGCGAAGGGCGTCGGCGCCCATCGCGCGTGCTCGGGCGGAGGCGTTGCGGCGGGTGTCGTCGTCTGCACAGGTGCTGCGGCGGGTGGTGCTGCGGCGGGTGCTGCTGCGGCGGGTGGTGCTGCGGCCATCGGTGCCGCGGGGGTGGACGCTGCCGGGGTCGTATCGACAGCGGAAACGGGAATGCCCGAGGGCGTCGCCTGCGTCTTCGCGTAGGAGAGGTCGACGCTGGCCTCCTCCACCGTGAACAACGCGCCGTCTTCACCGAGCCGAATCGTATCGCCCGGGGTGACGATCTGACGTCCGATGCGCGCGCCGTTGATGAACGTTCCGTTGCGGCTTCCGCAGTCGACCACCACCCAATGTGAGTTCTGAACAATGATCTCCGCGTGACGACCCGAGACGTCGAGGTCCTTGTGGGCGTCGAGTGGGACCTCGCTGTCGGGCATACGACCCATGCGAACGGGTCCCTGTTGAAACTCCACGACACGACCGTCGTGCGCGCCGCCGGTTTGACGAAGTCGAATCATGCGCTTGTGACACCAAGGCGGAAGAGAAGCTTGGGCCGAAGCCCTCTTGCTCTATTCATGGTGAACCATGCTGCATTGTTACCTCGACGCGCCATGTGTCGTGGGCGCGTGCGCTAGAACGGGTTGTCAGGAGTGGCGATCATGCCGGGCGGACGGGGCGTCGCCGTCGTCGTCTCCATGACCGCGGTCATCGGAGTGGTCGTCGTCATCGGACTCGTCGTCGTCATCGGACTCGTCGTCATCGGCGTAACCGCTGGCGTCGGCTCTTCCGCCGGCTCGCTTGGTTCCTCGGGAGTCACTTCTTCCGCCGGCTCTTCGACGGGCTCTTCTGTACCCTCGGTGTCGACTCCAGCGGGCATCATGAGATCGATTCGTGTCGCTTCCTCGAGCGTGACCATCTGTGAGGCGATGGCGCTGCCAGCGACGCGAGCTTCAACAGTGTAGGCACCAGGAGGCAGCTCCACTTCGTTGTCAAAGTTGTAGTCGAGGGGTCCGTGGTTTACGTCATCGACGTAGAGTTCGGCTCCGGCGATGTCCGTGTGCACCGTAAGCGCCACAGTCTCGTCTTCTACTTCTTCGGGCTCGTCGACGGGCAGATCCTCCGGTTCGACGGTCGTGGTTTCGCCTTCGTCGACGCCCTCCTCATCGCCCTGCATCATGAAGTAGGCGATGACTGCGACGACGAGCACGCAGACCAATGCGATGGGCCAGAGGGAGCCCTCGCCGTCGTCCGCGCTCGTGGCGCGCACTTCGCCGGTACCGCGTTTGACGTCGGCCCCTGGCTTGCGCACAGAGCTCTTCATGGTGGGCTCCCGCGGGGGAAGCGAGTGGCCCATCACGGCGTCTGGCGGGGGCAACGGATACTGCATGTACGAGGGCTTCACGGAGTCCCCGACGGGCTGCAGGCCGTCACCTTCGAAGTCCGCGACGATGCACGTGATGTTGTCGTGGCCACCGCCGGCGTTGGCCAGCTCGATGAGCTGACGCGCCACGTCTTCCTGGCTCTCCGTCTCCGCCATGACCTCTTGAATCATCTCGGCGTGAACGAGCCCCGACAGACCGTCGCTGCAGAGCATGATGCGGTCGCCGCGCCGGAGCTCGACGAACGTCAGATCGACGGACACTTCCTCGGTGGTTCCGAGCGCCTGCAGAATGATGTTCGAATGCTCGAAGGCTTCGGCTTCTTCTTCTGTGAGCTGTCCAGCCTCGATGAGCTGATTGACGAGGCTCTGGTCCTTCGTGATGAGCGTCAGAACGCCTTCGCGAAGGATGTAGCAACGCGAATCACCAACCTGTCCGACAAAGAGAAAGCGATCGATGAGCCCGGCGGCCGTCGCTGTGGTTCCCATTCCGCGTTTGGAGCGGTCCATCTTGGCGGAAGAGAAAATGCGGGCGCCGGCTTCTTCGACAGCAAAGACGAGGCGGTGGGCGAACATATCGCGATCCCTCGCGACGCCTCCGGCCTGCATAACTTCGTGAATCGTGTCGACGGCCATCTGGCTGGCGACTTCACCTGCGGCTGCGCCGCCCATTCCGTCGCAGACCGCGAGAACGAGGCCACGCTCACCAACAATCGTCGAACGGCTCTCGTTCTCGTCATCCGGAGCTGGGCCACGGACCTCTGCCTCCATGTCGACGGTGACGAGGTTGTCTTCGTTGTGTTCGCGGATCAGCCCGACGTCGGTCGTGCCGTAATAGCGGCACTCGATGATGCCGTCCTCTTGCGCGGGAATTGCGATGGCCGCGCGGCTGGGTTCGTCGTCGGCTTCGACGGGGAACTCGTCTTCGTCCTCGTCTTTTTCGTCGCTCTCGTCTTCAGCCTGCTCGTCTTCGGCCTGCTCGTCGTCACTCGCGTCTTCGTCGCCTCCGGCGCCTTCGTCGTTCGCGCTCTTATCTTCAGCGTCATCGTCTTCAGCGCCCTTGGTCACGCTGTCATCAATGGTGTCTTCCAGCATTCGGCCTGCGCCCTCATCGATCGTGTCGTCGTTCATGCCGTCCGCACCGTCATCGGAAGAGGTTGTCGAGTCTGCCTCCACTTCCTCGTTCTCGTCGGGTCCACTTAGTTCTTCGTCAACGTCGCTCACGCGGGGCCTCCGGCGTCAAAACGAAAGAGGTGTCGGCCCAGTCGAAACTGTTGGCCGTTTCGGATCTGCCGCTCGCCGCGAAGACGGACGGATGTGCCGTTTGCAGAACCGAGATCCCGAAGGGTCACTCGCTTGGTCCCCCGGTCGGCCACGAGTACCGCGTGCCGCCGTGAGAGAAATGGATCGTCAGTAAACACGATGTCGCCAGTTTCCCGTCCGAGCACGGTCTCGTCACGATACAGGTAATGCACGTCGCGGCCTACCCCTTCCGTCGTGTACTGAACGAGTCGGGCAAAACGAGGTACTTCTGGGGTGCCAAAGGCCAAAACGCCTTTGACGCGGGCCGGACCCAAAGAAAGCTCGGAGTCATCTAGCAGTTCGAGCCGGAGAACCTGCTGACCCACGAGGATACGATCGCCATCTCGAAGTTCGACTGCCTCCGTGAGCCGAAGGTAGATGCCGTTCACGCTGGCAAGGTCCTTGAGAATGAACCCGCTGCCATCCCGGGACACGCGGGCGTGACGGGGAGAGAGGTACGCATCCTCGGGCAGAACGATATCTCCCTCCGTGCGACCGATGTCGTTGTGCTCACCGTGAAGGGTAAAAGTCTGACCGTCCGAGCCGTCTTTGCGGATGGACACCAAGCGAGCCGCACCCACGGAGGGCGCGAGGGGCGACTTGGGCGTTGAGTTTGTGGTCGTTGGGCCGTCGTCCGGAATGCCGGAAGGTCCGTCGTAAGGAGCGCCGCAGAACTTACAGAAAGCTCCACCATCGCCGACACCTTGGCAGCGCCCACATGTTCGGGCGGGCTCGGCAATGTTTGGCTTCGGAGCGACGACAGTGCGATCGGCGCCAGCGTGTGGCGTGGGTCCACCCGGCGCGACGACGGGTGCCGGCGCCGCTTGTGGCGGAGGCGGCTGAACCGCCGACTGAACAAAGGGCGTCGGCGCGGGCCCAGCCGCGGGCGGCGGAGCCGGAGCCGGAGCAGGCGCAGGCTCACCGGCGCCCACCAAGGAGTTGCCGCAGTGAACGCAGAAGCGCATGTGCGGCTGGTTGTCCCCGTGGCAGCGGCCGCAACGCGACATCGCTGGGGCGCTCGCCTCTTCCAGGCGCGTGCCACACTGCTGACAGAAAAGACTGCCAGATCGGTTCTCTAAGCCACAGTTGGGGCAGCCCATCGGGCGGGATTGGACCCCGCCGGACCCCTCCAAGTCAAGGGAATCGGTGCTTCCGCCCCCCCGGACACTCGTGCGCCGGTCTCAACGGACGAAGAGAAGTCGTCTCGGCCACGTCCCCGGAGCCTCAAAAGAGGGTTTCTAGCCCTGAATGAGGTACTTCAGGGAGCCTCGAGGAGCACGAGGCCGAAGGTCAACGCTGCGGCCACGTCGACGCCGAAATCCGCCGCCCGATCGACGCCGTCGCTTCGCGTGCGGAAACCGTTGGTCGCGAACACCCGCAAACTGAGCTGAGAGGTGAAAGCGAGGCGGGAGGTGAGTTCGAGCTCGACCCCAGCGGTGCCTTCTAGACCTGCGCCGACCGCGTTCCGCCGAAAGACGTCACCGAGGAGTAGAAAACCGAGCCCAACACCGACAAAAGGGTGGGCGAGCTTCTCTTTGAGGCCGTAGTAGCGGAAATGTGCCTTGAAGAACTGCACTGTGGTCAGCTCGAAGACGGCGTTGCCGTTGAGGAACCACAGGTCGTAGCCGAAGCCGACGGCGGGTCCGCGGGGCCAGCGCCACTCGGAGAGCGCGCCTACGCCTCCCCCGCCTCCGAAAATACAGGCGGCGTCTGGTGGGCAGAGGGGATCTCGGGCCACCGGAAATACGAAGGACATGTAGAATTCGCCGACTCGGTGGGGCCCGAGCGAATCCGGCGGCGGCGGCAGCTCAAAACGTTCCTCCTCGTCTTGGGCCAGGGCCAAGCGTGGTGGTGCCAGGGCGAAGAGCAGCCCCCCACAAATCCAGAACGTGATCACTTTGATTGACACCAACGATTCGCTTTCTATAGTCGCGGCCGTTCCGCCGAGGCGGGGCAAAAAACGAATATAGCAGGTGACCGGTCATGGAGATCTACCTCGATAAGCGCGCAGTGCGACAAATCCGACTTTCCGCGTCGGATGCCATCGAAGATGGCGACAACGAAACTCTCCGCGAGGACCTCATCGAGCTCTTTAACGACGATGAAGTCGAAGAGATCGAGCGGCGCACGGACGCCGGGGACATCTACAGCTTTATCGCGGAGATCCTCGACGAGTGGGATGCTGAAGACGTCGATGAGCTCTTCGAGCTTCTTGAAGGCCAACTCTCCGATGCGGACATCGAGCTGAAGTACACGTCGCCGGATGGTGACGACGAGGACGACGAGGACGACGACGACGACGACGACCTCGACGACGACCTCTAATAGGACGGTTTGGAGCTCAGCTCCTTCGTCGGGCGCTGAGAACGAGGTCGGATACGATCTGACCAAGCCGCCCGTCTTCGAGGAGCTCGGGTGCGTAGAGGAGCGCGCCTTGAACGGCTCCACGTACGGCAAAGATCATGGCGACTTTTCGTGCGTGCAGTGCCGCTTCGCTCATCGCGGGAAAGAGCTCATTCATGACGGGGCCGAAGAGCGCGAACACCTCTTCCTCCGCCTCCTCGATGGCCGTGTGGTCCCAGCTTCGTGGTACTTCCGCCAGAAGACGACGCCTTAGCGCGACATCGCCGACGCTCGATGAGCAAAACACCTGGATGGCGTTGTGTACGCGCTCTTCGGCGCTGCCTTCTTGTTCCAAGGCTGCGCGAATGCCGTCCTGCACCTTCTGATTGATCCGGCGAGCGACCCCAGCGATGACCGCTTCTTTGCTCGGGAAGTACTGGTAGAGGGACCCGATACTGACGCCGGCACGTTTGGCGATAGCGTTTGTCGTCATGGGCTCGAGGCCCGTCTCCATCAGTAGGGACGAGCCCGCATCGAGGATGCTCGCGACGATGTCCTCCCCGGAACGTCGAGAGGGTCGTTTTCGAGGCTCGGTGTTCGCGCTCATGGAGCGACCGACTAGAGCACAATCTTTGTGTGACCCGTGATTGTTTCGCGAGCAGCGCGCCCCGTCAACGCCTCACAGTCGCCTCAAACTATTGAAATCACTTGGTTTTACGACACAAAAGAACGCGAGTTGAGGGCATCTTCTGCTCGTCTAGGGTCAGGGCATGAACACAAAGACTTTGGTCGCGCTCAGCGCGATGGCGATGCTCCTTGCCTGTGGTGATGACGACAGCCCCACGGACGCCGGGCCCAGCGGCGATGCCGCCGATGTCGGGAGCGACGCCTCTGTGGATGGATCCGTGGACGGCGAGGTGGGCGACGCCGGTCCCGTGCCGCTTCCGCCCCTCGGCCTCGCCGGCGATGCACGCGCCGTCCAGGACACGCGCGGCATGTGGCACATCTACGGCGAGAGCGAAGAGGACGTGTATCGTGTCGAGGGCTACCTTCAGGCGCGCGACCGCTTCGGGCAGATGATCTTCCTGCGTCGCGCCGTCCGCGGCGAGCTCACGGAGATCATTCCCGCGGCCTTCAGTCCTGCGCTCATCGGCCAAGACACGGCGGCGCGTTTCCTCGGCTACCGCCGTCACGCGGAAGCCACCTGGGCCGCGATGCAAGAGAACGACCCGGATAACGCGGCGATCTTCGTGGCGTTCTCCGCCGGCGTCAACGCGTACATCGAACAGATCGAAGCGGGCGTCGCGACGTTGCCGCGCGGCATCGCCGACGTCTTTGGTGTTGTCGGGCTGACGACGTACAAGCGCTGGGAGCCTGTGGATTCTCTGGCCATTGCGAAGTTCCTGGCCGCGTCTTTGTCCATCGAAGTGCGCCGCGACCTGGAGCGCTCGCTTAGCCGAGAGGCGTGGGCCGAGACCTTCCCAAGCGATTCGACGGACCCGCGCCGCGCAGCTCTTTCGGATGCCTACTTGGACGTCTTCTCGTTCGAGGCGGCGGAGAAGGCGTACACGGCGGATGGATTTCCGAGCGTCCCCGAGAGCATCGCCCTCCGCGACGCGCCGGCGCCCCGCACGCATGTCGACGTGGACTCGCTTCGCGCCGCGCTCCCCATCGCCGACGCCATCGAGTCCCACTTTGCGACTTGGTTCGGCGACGGCTCCCGCGGCTCGAACAGCTGGGCCATCGCCGCAGACCGGAGCGCCGGCGGCCACCCGGTACTGGCTAACGACCCGCACTTGGCGCTGCCGAGCCCTCCCCTTCACTGGCAGGCGCAGCTCAACACGAAGAACGCCGGAGGCCAGCTCAACGTTGCCGGCCTTGTCTTCGCCGGCACCCCTTTGGTGCTCTTTGGCTACAACGATGACATCGCCTGGGGTCTGACCGTTGGTCGACTCGACGTGACGGACACCTACGCGGAGACCCTCGAAGACGACGCGGTGGTGTTTGACCCGGACCCGAGCGACGGCACACCCGCCGAGCGCCGCGCTCTGGTCCGCATCACCGAGACGCTGACGCAGACCGACGGAAGCGAGATGGACGTGACCTTCGAGCTTGTGCCCATCGGCCCGGCGGCGGACCCGATGGCGGCGACGCGCATCATCATTCCCGAAAGTCGAACGGAGACCAGCGCGATCTCTGTTCGCTGGACCGGCATGGGGAGCACTTCGGAGCTGACCACCATCGCGGACATGAGCCGCGCGACGAGCGTGAACGAAGCCGTCGACGCTCTTGAGTTTTTCACCGTCGGCGGCGTGAACTGGACCATCATCGACGAAGAGAACATCTACTGGCGTGACCAAGCTTTCGTGCCCGTGCGCGACCCTCGCGCCCTGACCTTCGACGCGGAGACCGGCGAAGGCGATGCGCCTTGCTTTGTTCTTCCGGGCACGGGCGAATACGAGTGGCTCCGAGAGGCGAACGAGGCTCTCGGCGCGAACGATCGCGGCTTCCTCGAGTCGAGCCTTCTTCCGCAGCTGCGCAACCCCGCGAGCGGCTTCATCGCCACGGCGAACGCGGACCCCGTGGGCGTCACCGACGACGGCAACCCCTTCGACTCGGACTACTACATCGGCTGGCGTTTTGAGTCGCACCGCATGGCGCGCATCGACGAGCGACTGACGGAGCTCGTCGCCCGCGGCGACGTGACGCTGGAAGAGTCCATGGAACTTCAGGGTGACAAGCGCTCTCCCATTGGCGCCATGACCCGCGACGCCATCGTCGCCGAGCTGACGCGGGCATTGGAAGAAGCGGAGAGCGCCGGAACGCACAGTGATCTTCAGACGCTTGTGGCGGACCTCGACGCGGGCGCCGTAGCAGCGCTGACCTCCGCGCGGGATCGCCTCGAGGCGTGGAGCTTCGAAGCGGAGTCCGGCCTCGACGCCGACGGGACGCTCACCTCGAACGTTCAAGCGAACGCGGACAGCATCGCAACGACGATCTTCAACGTCGCGATGACGCGTATTCATAGCGGCCTCATCGACGACGAGATCGCCGCTCTCAACCCTGGCGTAGACTGCGCGACGGAAGCCTGTACGCCGCCCGGCGACGCGTTCTACACCCTCGCGCTCTCGGAGCCCACGCGCCTGCGCAGCTACGACGCGGAGCTTGGCGACACGCCGATGTGGGACGACCTCAGCACGGAGGTCGTGGAGACGCGCGGCGTCATCGTCGTGCGGAGCGTGGTCGCAGCTCTCGCCTACTTGGCAGAACGCCTCGAGTCCGAGGACATGGAGACGTGGCAGTGGGGACGCTTGCACACCATTCGTTTCGCGACGGTGGTCCCGCAGCTTGGCGAAGATCTCTTGAGCATTCCCACCGTGGAGAACGAGATCGTGCCCGGCGGCTTCCCCCGCGGAGGCGACCGAGAGAGCGTCGATGTGGCGAACTTTGGTTCGCGTAGCCTCGAGGACTTCAGCTACAACAACGGGGCCATTCAGCGCCTCGTGGTGGAGATGGGACCGGACGGCCCCCGCGTGTTCAACGCGCTGCCCGGCGGAAACGCCTACGACCCCGACAGCCCGCACCAGGCGGACGAGGTGGAGTTTTGGCGACGCAACGAAGCGCCTCAGGTGTTTCACACGAACGAAGACGTGATGGCAAACATGGAGCGCGAGCTCAACTTCGTAGCGGAGTAGGACGGCGTGCAAAATGACGACGACGCCGTGTCTTAGGTGGACACGGCGTCTTTCTCTCGTCAACCAGCATTCGTTAGAGAACAGGCACCATTCGTTCAGCCTAACAGAACGTTTGATATGGCACATCGACGGTGGGATTTTGTCCGCCGCGCCGCTACAATACGATGTGGTCTATACCGAGCCTCCTCGCACCCGCGGCGTTCTTTTGTTCGTCGCGAGTTTTCTCTGCGTGAGTTGCTCTGATCCCTACGAAGTACGGATTCGTTTCTCGAACGCGTCGCTGCGCAGCGCAGCGACGCGTGTAGAGGTTGCCCTCGTCGAGTCATGCGAGGGACTAGTGTCGGGCCCGGCCGTCGGCGTTGTACGCCAAGTGGAATTTGGCATCGAGGAACCCATCGGAATAGGACCCGTCGACGCCGGTGAATATGGGCTCTACGTGCGTGCCACGAGTGTCGATTGCACCGTTATTGCGACGGGCTGCTCCCAAGTGAGCATCGACAACTCTGGTGGTGTTTTGGAGGTCTTGGTGCAGCCTGCCGCCGGACAGGCATGCATCACTGGCTTCAGCTGTCGGCTGGGGCAGTGCATTCCGGGGTCGAGGGACGCGGGCAGCGGCATCGACGGGGGTCCAGATGCTGAGGTGGACAGTGGTATCTGCACGCTGCCAGTGCCCTCCGAGATCAACGTCGACCCTCCTTCGGGACAAATCGCCCTCGATTCGTTTGGCTGCATGGTCCGCGGCGGGCGGCTCTTTTGCTTCGGCCCCGCCAACGATTCCGGCCAGCTTAGCGGAAGCGCCGAGGCCTGCGAAGGTGGCGATGGGTGTCTTGAGGAGGTTGCTCATCCTGGCGGTGGCTCTTGGTCACAAGTGAGCACCGGCAGCACACACGCCTGCGCCTTCGACGAAGACGGACGACTCTTCTGCTGGGGGAGCAGCGAGTTCGGCGCGCTCGGTCGAGCCACCGGGCGCGAGGGTGTTGCCGAGGCAGCCAGCTTCGGCGTCAGCCGCGTGAGCTGTGGTGGCAGTTTCACCTGCGCGATCAAATCCAACACGCGAACGCTCCACTGTTGGGGCAACGACGCCAGCGGCCAAACCGGCGTACTCACAGAAGGCAGCTGCGCGGGAGGCGGGGGCATGGTCGTGAGTCTTCCAACCCGAACCTCCCCACCCGAAGAGGAAGCCTGCCCACCGCTAGCGTCGAGTCCCGAGGTGGAGCTTTGGTCCGACATCACTACGAGCGCCGACACTGGGTGCTCGCTCCTCCAAGATGGTCGCGGGTACTGCTGGGGTGGCGTAGCGAATGGCACCACCGGCAACGAAGTGGCCTGCTTTCCCGGATGCCGCGCGACCTCCATCGGACGATGGCGGCGCCTCAGCGAGAACGTTCTTCATCACCGATGTGGCATTCGAGACGACGGTGAACTCCTCTGCTGGGGCAGCAACGGACGAGGGCAGCTCGGCATTGGCAGCGTCACGGAAGACTCAACTCCTGATGTCGGTGTGTGTGACCCCGCACCCGGCGACCGCGGCAATGAAGTCCTGCTAAGCGAAACCACCCCAGTCGCGCACCCGAGCGGCGCCAACTGGACCGATGTGTCCGCAGGCTTCTTTCATACCTGCGCCCTAGACTCCGAAGGCGCGGTTTATTGCTGGGGAGAAAACGACCAAAACGCGGTAGCCGAAGGGGCCGAGTTCATAACAACCTCGCCCGTTCGAGTGCCTCTACCGGACGGCGTTCGCGCGACGGAGGTGCTGGCGGGCAACCGGCTCTCGTGTGCGCGTAGCGAAGATGAAGGGTTATACTGCTGGGGCGCCAGCAATATACGCTGCGCCGGCGTCGCGAACTGCCCAGCGATCCATCGTATTCCTTTCCTTGAGTAGGTGTTCCAGCGACCTCGCCGAACGCGCCTCGTCGACCGTTCGGCGAGCCACTTCGTAGCCCAGGCTTCCGCACCGCGGCGAGGGCGTCGAGGGAGATGTCCGTAATCTCCCGCCTCGGTCTGGATGTCGCGCCTTTGTCGCCGAGGGCATCGTGCTCGACGAGGTAGCGCAGCTGGCGTTGGGCGAGGAGCTCCTCGCTGGTGATGATGTCTTCGGTCCGGTTACTGTCGCCGAGCACGCGGAGGGTGCAGGTGAGGATCGTGCGCACCTGCGACGCGCTCAGGCGCGGTAGATGAATAGGCAGCGCCGGTCTGTATTCGGCCATTCGACGAGTATAGCGCAGGGTTGCGACCGCCTAGCGAACGCGAAAACGAACGGCGTTGGAGACGAATGCACGCCTTATGGCCGCTCTTGGCTCGCTGCCAGGTCGATTCTTAGCCTGACAGGGGCGGCATTTTTAAGACCCACCTACCCTTTTACCAAAAAACACCCCATACTAGTGACATGCGATTCTGCGACGCTTCGAAACGAATCCAAACGTGATCCCTCGAACCGGCACCATCGAACTTGGCAGCTTCCGTCTCCTCGGACTGCTCGGCGAAGGCTCTTTTGCCTCCGCTTACCTCGCGGAACAGATTGGTACTGAGCGCCAGGCGGTCGTCAAAATTGCGCATCCCCATCTGCTCGCTCGCGCTAGTGCGTCGACGCTTCGAGAACGATTTCAGGATGAGGTTAGGGCGTCAACACGCGTTCAACACCCTAACCTGGCGACGATTTTTACGACGGGAGAAACAAGCGATGGACTGCCTGCCATTGCGATGGAGTTTGTGCCCGGCGATTCGCTAGAAGCGTGCCTCGAACGCGACGCGCCGGTATCGCCGAACGACCTGGTCTATTTCGGGCAGATCACTTCGGTTCTAGCGGCACTTCATCGGGTCAACATCATCCACCGCGACGTCACTCCGGCGAACGTCATGGTGACCGTGGACCACGACGGTGCACCGCGAGCCATGCTCCTGGACTTCGGGATCGCGCAGCTTGGCGACTCAGCAAACTCAGGGGGTGCGATGGGCACGCCGAGATATGCTCCTCCCGAGCAGGTTGCTGGCCGCACTGTTCCGGCGTCGGACATGTATGGGTTAGGCGCGATGCTTTGGTGGGCGCTCACCGGTAGTCCCTACCTCAACGCCATCGATACGCTCGACCGCTTGCTCTCACATCAAATGCATATGGCGAGCGTGCCGGACCCACGCTCGATAAACCCGAACATTGCACCGGACCTCGCTGAGACCACGATGGCACTCCTCAATCCCGACCCCTCGTGTCGCCCGACGTCGGCGGAGTTGCTTCAGCGATGGCCGTCGATCATTGCCGACGGGCGGCGATGGCGTCGCCAAAATCGTCACAAGCCGTCGACGATGATGCCGGCAGCGAACGACCGACGGGACATGCGTGTCCTCGTCGTCGATCCCCACCCCGTCAAACGCCATCTTGTCTCCGCTTACGCCGAGCGGCTCGGATGTGCCGTGACCGTAACGGAGGACCCGCGGCAAGCCACGCGCGGTGCTTTGGGATCATTCGATCTGGCTGTCGTCGCGACGGAGCTGGGTCGAGTAGACTCGACGATGGTCGCAAAGCACCTCCGCGAACACTTTCCGGACCAGCGGCTCCTGCTCATGTCGAGCGAAGGCGAAAGGGTCGTCACCCCCTCCGACTGCGGCGCAGATATACATCTCCACCTGCCTGGTGAACTGGGTCGTTTCGGCGAGTACCTCAACACTTTCCAACAACGCACTCGCAACAGCGGACGGACGCCTCTGCGCACCCTTGAAGAGAACGCTCCACTCGACGCAGCTGTTTTGGAGAGCTGGCGTAGTCGTCCGCCGGCTGAGCTACAAGAAGTGATTCGATCATTCATCGGCGCCATGCCGACGCTGATCACACAGCTCGATTTCGTACCCGGAACCGGCGCCAAGCGAGAAGTCCGGAAGAGCTGCGAATTGATCCATGCCCGCGCAACGTCGCTCGGCGCGTCGCACCTCGCACGTCTCGCTCAATCGATGCAAATGCTCCTCGATGCCGACGCGCTGCCGAACCCGGCGGCCTTCGTATCTGAAATAGAAAACGAATATGTCCGGGTTTTCCGCGATCTTCGTCAGCTCATCCACACAAACGAGTAATCCACCATGTCCACAATACAGACCCTCGACTGTCGGGGTCAGCAATGCCCCGCGCCTATCTTGGCCACGGCACGCGCCGTAAAGAACCTTGGGACGAAAGGCGGCACTCTCGAGATCCTGGCCGACGACGACGCCTTCCCGATGGACCTGCAAAGCTGGGCGCGCAGCTCCGGCGCGGCGGTGTTGGAGTTGGCGGGCACAGATGACGGACACCGGGCGATCATTCGTGTGGCTTCCGCCCGGCCGACGGTGGACGCTCCGCTGCAGCTCGACTGTCGCGGAATGGAGTGCCCCCAGCCCATCCTGGAGATCGCGCGAGCGGCGCGCTCCAACCCCAAAGCGACGCTCGAGGTCGTGGCGGACGACGACGCTTTTCAAATGGACGTCGAGAGCTGGTGCCGAAGCGCCGGCGCGCAGCTGGCTTCCTTCGAGAACGAAGCGGGTGTCTACCGGGCCGTCATCACGCTCGGGGCGCCGAGGACAGGTAGTGAGACTCGGCGTGAAACACCGAAAGAGCGTGTCCCCGCTCGTTCCCCCGCACCGGCGCCATTCCAGCCATCCGTTCCCGAGTTCGAACTGGACTGCCTGGGCATGGAGTGCCCTCAACCCATTCTCGAAGTCGCTCGAAAAGCGAGGGCTCATCCCGGTGCGCTCTTCACAGTTGTCGCCGACGACGACGCCTTCGTCATGGATATTCAGAGTTGGTGCCGGACCACCAACGCGACTCTGGTCTCGATGGAGCGCGACGGTTCAACGCACAAAGCGACGGTGCAGCTGCCCTCGGTTCGGAGCGTGTCACGCCCGGAGCCGGAGCCGGAGCCGGAGCCTTCTCGCGCAGAGCACCCTGCCCCTGGAGATGTTCGAATCGAGCTGACGGCGGATGGCGTCGGGCACTGGGAACAACAGTTGGATCACGCTGCTGCTACGCCACACGCAAGTCGTCTCGTCGTAAGTGCGGCGGGGAAAAGCGCGACGCCTCGGCTCATGCAATGGTGCCAACGTTCCGGGCATCAGCTCGTGACGCTCAACGGAACCGAACCCGTCGTAGCCGTGTTCGACATCGTGACAGGGGGCGCGGGACACGCACTTGCCCTATCCAGTGCTTCAGAGCTCAGCGTTGGAAAGCGGAGAAAGGCCACAATCTTGGTGCTCCACAACGACAAGGAGGCGCTCCTCGCTGCACTTCTCGTCGCAAATGGCGCTGCATCTCAGGGCATGGACGTGATGCTCTACTTTACGTTCTGGGGGCTCAATCTGCTGCGCGGAGACCTTCCGAACCCAGCACACAAGCCCGAGAAGGTGTCGTGGTCCCAACGACTGTTTAAGTGGTTGATGCCGAAGGGACCCAAACGACAGGGCCTTGGAAAGCTCAACTTTGGCGGCATGGGTGGCGGTATGATGAAGTCGCTGATGAAAAAGAAGAACATCATGGACCTCCCTGAGCTTCTCGATGCGGCCCAGGAACAAGAGGTTCGCTTTGTAGCGTGCACAATGAGTATGAACGTCATGGGGGTGACCAAACGTGATCTTCATCCGTACCCAACGTTAGAGTATGGCGGAGTGGCTGCGTTCGTCGAAAGCGCTGGTAGCTCAGAGATAAGTTTGGTTTTCTAGTGACCAGCAGAGGTTGCGCCTAGGACACAAGGCTTCCCCACAAATCAGAACCATCAATGCACGAGACCATCAAGATTTGAACGCGAACGCTCAAGAGTTGTCCCCGGACGAGATCGATGCCGAGAACCATCTGATGATCGACATTCGACCGCGCGAAGAGCGGTACTCGGAGCTTGGATGGATCCCCGCGAGCCTGTCGCTCTCAGGAGTTGGGGCAGAACGTCTGAGCTGGCTAAGAGAACAGCTGGAAGGCTCAGAGACAGCGGTTCTGTACTGCACTTCTGGGCGCCGAAGCGAGAAGACCCTCGCAATTCTCGGAGCCGAGTACCCCAGACCTCTCGCACATCTCCGGGGAGGCGTTCTCGGGTGGAGTGCCGCGGGGCTACCAACGTGCGGTCTCGTCGACGTCGAGCCTCCTGACTTTCTACTCTCGCTGGAAGCGCCCTCCCAGTTCCGACAAGCGCTTACTTCGTGTTTTGTCGCAGCGACGATGGAGTCAACGTTGAGTGATGATGATGCAGACCCGATGCAGACCTTAAGGAGCTGCTACGAGATCGAGGGCGTTAGTTGGGAAGACCCGAGCATCGATGACCTCTACTATGTGATCGACCGAATGGCGCTGGCTTCGCGCCGTCTGGGTGGCGACCTCGCAACGATCGTAGAGAATACAAACACGATGCATGAGGCGCTTGAACGAATGTCCGCACGTATCAACGGCGCGTAGACAGAAGTCACTGTCCGCTCCTGCGGCAAGTAAACGTTGCTCTAACAGTTCGCCGCGGAGCAGTTCGTTCGCTAGCGAACGCGAAAACGAACGGCGTTGGAGACGAACTCGCCGGGCGCTGGCGCGGAGCCTGGAGCGCTCGCGCCGGAGCCGCGCATGTCGCCGCAGAGGCGGTAGACGACCCAGGCCTCGTAGTGGCCCGGCGCCCGTATCGTCGCGTTCTGGAGATGCTCGCCCCAGTCTCCGGGGAGCGTTGTGTTGACGGCGCCGGGCGCGATGCGAACGTAGTCCTCGGCGCCCACGGCGTTCATCATGCCGCAGCGGCCGCCGTGAAAGTCCCAGCGATACACGGCGCTGGAGCTGACCTCGCGGACATAGAGGTCATAGCTTGGGTCGCGCATGTGCTCGGCGCTGCCGTCCATGGCCCGCATGACGGTGAGCGCGGATGTACTGCGATTCATGACGCGCAGGGAGAAGCCGAGGGGCGCGTCGCTGCGTGCGTTCGCCCCACCGGCGAGGATGAACTCCAACGTCGAGGCCGGACGTGTTCGGGGAGGCGGCGGCGAGCCGTCGACACGGTAGAAGCCTGTTCCGTAGTCGCTCGGTGGGCTGAGTGTGTCGGCCTCTAGGGTCGGCAAGAGCGGGGCGCATGTTGCTGGGGCGGAGACGCTCTGCGCGAGGGTTGGGGCCGGGAGGAGTAGAGCCAGGAGGATGAGGTAGCGCGCCATGTTGGTGAGACGCCTCGCGGAGGGAAAGGTTTGGGTTGCGACGAAGAAAGTGCGATTCTGGGGTATGGAACCCGTGTCTAAGGGCTGCGGCGATTGCGGGAGCGCGGACGTGCAGGCGGGCGGACTCTGCGGCGCCTGCAACGCGCGCTGGGAACTCTCTGCACTCTCCGCGAGCCAGCGGGCGACGCTCGACGCGATGGTAATCGCGAGCGAGAGAATCCGCGGCATCAAGTTTGTCCGAGAAGCGCTTGAGTGCAGCCTCGGCGATGCCGTGAGGTACTTTGGCGTTCGTTATGGGCAGCTTCGCGAAGAAGGCGCAGCATTTCCCGTTGAGCACGAAGAGTATTGGAAAGGGTTCTACTCCTAGCTAGCCGCGCGCTCGCTTGCGCTACTCGGGCGTGCAATCGCGGGCATGTCGTTCGGCACCCAATCGTCTCGCGTGGCCCACCTCGAACTCTTCGAGGGCGTCTTCGAGGATCGCGCAACCTCGCTCGGTGTCACCAGCGTCGAGCCACATAAAGGCGCGCTCGACGGCGGCGTCGTCGCGGAGAAGCGAGGTGGGGAATTCGTCCTCGAGGGTGCGATACCAGCGGTCGGCGTCGCTTCTCCGCGCAGCGTCGGTGGCGACTGCGTCTCGGTGAATCTGCGCGATGAGCAGGTGCGCCTTGGGGAACCCCGGCAGGGTGTAGGAGCCACTGAGGTGTGTGGACTCCGCGCGCTCGAGCATACGTTCGAGGCGCTCGAGGGCGGCGTCTGGGTCCTGGGCCTGCAGGTCCATGGCGGCGAGGAGGAGAATCGCATCGTCCCAGCGTTCGCCGTGGGGATAAGGGTGCCGTTCCACGAGGAGCTCGAGGTCTTCCCGCGCCGCGGCGAGCTCTTCGAGGGCGACGTGCTCGTCGTGCATGCGCATGAGGATGTCGTCGCCGAGACTTGTTTCTCCGACCTCGGCGTCAAGGGAGACGAGTCGAGCGACGGTGGACCCAGGCGTCTCGCCGCGAAGTAGCCAGTGGAGCGCGCGTCCGGCGACGCCGCTCTCGGGATGTTCGCGGACGACGCGAAGGAAACCAGCCTGCGCGCCGACGGTGTCGCCCTGCTCCTGACGAAGCTTGGACGCATCGAAGAGCGCGCGGACGGTTCGTCGACTCGTCGGCCGCGTGGCAGCGATGGCGTCGAAGAGCGCGAGGGCTTCGGCGTGCTGACCGGCGTCGTGGAGCGTGCGCGCCTGGCGGTAACGCGCTTCATCGCGGTCGACTCGGCGTTCGGCGAGGGCGGCGGCCTCGCCAAAACCTGCGGCGGCTTCGTCATCGCGGCCGTGGTGCGCGTCACGCTCGGCTTGGGCGAGGCGCGCGTCGAAGGCTGGCGAGCGCGAACGCGAGAGCGTCGGCGGACAGGCGCTGAGGAGCAGCGGCAAGACAAGGACGAGCGCACGCATCGGTGTCAGAGCGCGGCGAGGATGGCTTTGGCGGCGCGCTCGATGTCAGCGTCGTCGAGGTCGCGGTGCGTGACGGCGCGCACTTCCGTCGGACTGATGGCGCCGAGTCCGACTTCCGAGGCGAGCTTCTTCGTAAAGTCCGCGGCGCTGTGAACGGCGGGGTCGACGCGGAAGACGACGATGTTGGTCTCGACGACGCCGCAGCTCGCGCCCCCCTCACGCAAAAGCTCGGCGAAACGCCGCGCTCTTTTGTGGTCCGTCGCGAGATCGCCCATGTGGTGGTCGAGGGCGTGGAGTGCGCCGGCGGCGACGATGCCCGCTTGGCGGAGCGCTCCGCCCATGCGGCGCCGGTAGCGGAGCGCTTCTTCACGCCGGTCTGCGGACATGACGATGGCGGAGCCCATCGGCGCGCCGAGGCCTTTGCTGAAGCAGACGCTGATGGTGTCGGCGTGGGCGGCGATGGCCGCGGGTGAGACATCCAGGGCCGTGGCGGCGTTCCAGATTCGGGCGCCATCGAGGTGGACGACGAGCTTGTGCTCCCGTGCGAGGGCGACGGTGGCGGCGAGGGTTTCTTGGGGGAAGACCCGGCCGCCGCTGTGGTTGTGCGTGTTCTCGACGGCAAGGAGACGGGGGCGCGGGTAATAGAAGACGTCCGGGAGCACCACCTCCGCAAGGTCCTCGGGCCCGAAAACGCCGGTCTTCGCTTCGAAGAACTGCACGCCGGCGAAGGCGGAGGAGGCGCCGCTTTCGTAGAGCGCCATGTGCGTGCCCTTCCCGCAGAAGACGGCGTCGCCGGGCTTGCAGTGGAGCATGAGCGCGATCTGGTTCGCCATGGTGCCGCTGGGTACGTAGAGCGCGCTCTCTTTGCCGAGGAGCTCCGCCACGCGCGCTTCGAGGGCGAGGATGGTGGGGTCTTCGCCGTACACGTCGTCGCCGACTTCGGCGGAGGCCATGGCTTTGCGCATGGCGTCGGTGGGTTTGGTAACGGTATCGGAACGGAGATCGACGAAGGCACTCATAGGCCCGGGAGCGTCCTACCCTGCGGGGTCTGCGTCAATGGTCTAGTCGTGCGTCAGTCATGGCGCTAGGTTCTCCGAATGATCCATCGCAGCAGAACTCTGCACGCCCTGGCCGCCTTGATATTCGCATCCCTGACCACCGCATGCGCGCCTCGGGGAACTTCGACACCGACGCATCCAGCAAGCCAGCCGGCGACGAGTCAGTCTGAGTCTCTGTACCGCTGCGGCATCACCATTGCGCAAACTTCAGGGGACGAGGGCGCTCGTATGAGCATCACGCTTAGCGGCTATGGGCCCTCGGCGGAAGATGCGCGCTCCCAGGCACACTTGGTGGCCCTGGAGAGTGCAGAGCTCATCGACGGGGGAACGATCTGGGCGCAGTTCCTGGGCGCAAGTTTCACGGAAGGCGCGGTGACTCTTCCCCGGCTCTCGGAGATATTCGCCGTCTCTCCCGCGGCGAACGCTTCGCCAGGTTGGGACTTTCGCCCCGGAGCGTGCCAGCCCATGGACAGCGCAGGTCCGGAAGCGAACAGCGAGGCACGAGTGAACGTTCGGTGGGGAGCCGGCACCCAGGCGCAAGCGAGCAGCGACTCGATGGCGATGGCCATCGAACAAGCACGTCGGCGCTCCTGCCACGCCGCGTGGGCCGAGACATTCTACGCCTCCTTCAACAACACCGCTTCGGCGCCACCGTCTGTCCGCAGCGAGGTCTTTCAAGCGGGGGTTTCAGAACTAAACGCAGCTTTTGGCGCCTGCATCGCCTCGGATGACTACGTCGTTGAAGCGTCTCAGCACCCTCGCCTCGCTGCGACGGGCGCGGAGTTTTGCGCAGTCTCGACGGCGGCGGATGAGCGCACACTTTTTGATGGCAAAGCACAAGGCAGCTCCCGCGCGCACGCCCTGGAGCGTGCTTCCCTCCAAGCGATCCGAGGGACATTGCAGGCGACGCATTCTGCGCTGGCCGAAGCTCTCGCCGATGAAGCACCGGATCTGCGGATGATGCTGCTGGCACGCACGCTGAGCAACGGTATTCGCGCTATCGGCGCACAGTCCATCGTCGGCAACGCGCGCTCACGCTGCGCGCCGGTGGAACAAGACCTCGTGGCAGAGTGGCACCCCGAGAGTGCATGTGGTGACGGCTTTGTGGGTGCGCCGTGGAGCGCCAACGTGTGCGCGCAGGTCGCCGAAGTCGGCCGAGGACACGTGCGGGACGCCGTGGCGGCGATGGGCGAAGACGCAGACCCGAATGAGGCGGCTTTAGTCTTGGCCAACGGATTCGGCGTCGTGTCGGGATGCGCCCACGATTGCGGGTCGGAGGTCCAAGTCACTGGGTTGGGGGCGTTCGTTCGGACCCGCGGGGCGCACTGCCGCTCGGAAACGGATGCGCGAGCCATCGTCGAGCGCGGCATCGCGGAACGCAAGCTCAGCGGCCTCCTGCACTGCGCGAGCCCCGCGCTCTTTGGTGCTTTCGTGAGCCGCTACCAAGAGGACGCTGAGCGATTCTGGGACGCCGTGAGCGGGATCCGTGAGCGGCTGACGTTCACGGAGGAAGACGGGCGCTACTGGGCCCAGATGCCGTAGGCTGCCTCAGAACGCCGTCGGCGCGTCCGATGCGGGTACATCCGGAAAGCCACTTGGGACGAAACACGAATAGGTACCGCCGGACGAGAGTGTGTAGTTGGCGATGGTTTGGTGACCGCGAATTTGCGCCAAGTACGAGTATCGAATGTCGATGACGTCGTCGCCTTTGCGCAAAGCCATGAGGCCCGGGTCGAGGCGGAAACGGCGTATGGCGAAGGCAACCCCGGCAAGCCCGCTGAGGAGTACGACGACGAAGATCCCCAAGAGCACGAAGAACTCGCTTCCTTCACTTCCGCCGCTTATTCCCACGCCGATCATGATCACTGTTCCCAACAGACCGAGGACCATAAGAGGAACGCCGGCCACGCCTAGGATCACGTTGCGCGAACGTCTGGCGTCGGCCTCCGCATAAGGCAGGAGCTCATGGGCCTTGGGCAGTCTCATTGGACGTGCAGCCTCATTGGACGTGCGGTCTCACTAGAAGCACAGTCTCACTAAACGCGCAGCCTCACTGGACGCGCAGACTATCGGGAGAATCGCGAAACCTCGCGTCAAGCTGTGGCGTGAACCCCGTCGTCGCGTGCGGGACATAAGCCGCCAGTGCGTGAAGCACCGCGCCTTCTTGCCCCGCCTCGCATGGGACCACAAAGAACTGCCCGTCGCTCATTCCGCAGCGGACCATAGCGACGTTGGCGGAGCCGGTGACCACCCGCACGTGGAGCCAGACGATGTCGTTCCAGCGGGAGGGCAGCAACTGCAGTGACTTGGCCTTGGCAGGGTCACGAAATGATAGGAAGACAGGAATCAGACCAAGCGGCCCGAAGCATGTGCCAATGAACCAGAGCTTCTGATTATTGCCGCTGAAGGCAAAATACGCCAAGCCTGCGAGAAGGCCCATTATTGCCATGTATAAGATGCCCATCTTGCGAAAGTCCGCGTACCTCGACCGCACTTGGGCGAGGATGAGGGCCTCGAGACTCTCGGGCATAGGAGTGCTCATGACTCTTGTACGCTCCTGTTCCGTGTAGCTTCCTTACGTTTCGATTGAAATTTGCACCTATTTTCAGAGGCGGCGGCAGACACTTGCGTTCGAAGGGGAGCACGCAACGGAGCAAGCCGCGCTGCAGGTGGCGGACGTCAACGTGTACCCCTCGGGGCAGCCAGCGCCGCAGGATGTAACCTCGGCGGACTCGGCGAGAGCACAAGTGGCGGAGTTATAGCCAGTGGAACACGGGCCGCAGGATGGGTTGCACAGAATGGCGCTCCTGTAGTGAGTGTTGGGGCAGGTGAGACCGCAAACGGAAAACGAAGCCGTGCAGTTGGGGGTGCAAGTGATGGTGTTGTAGGCGCCGTTGCAGGACCCGGCACATTCGCTCGGGTCACAGCGAAGAGCACTCCAGTGATATCCCGCGGGACAGCCGGCGGTGCACTTGTCGAACGCATCGCAAGTGCACGTATCGCAGCCACCCCAGGTGCATGACGCCGTGCACGTTTGTGAAGTGCAGGTGCCGCAAACGTTGGTGGCGCCGGGAGAGCACACGCCCTCGCCGCTGCAGGCCCCGAAGAGATCCCAGCGGCAAGACTCGTTGCAAGTGCGGCTTCGCGTTCCGCAGTTGCCGCACTCGCTCGTGTCCGTCTCTCCGGCGGCGCATTCACCTTCGCTCGAGCAAGCGCCCCACTCACCCCATCCGCAGCCTGCGTTGCACAGACGCTCGCGAGTTCCGCAGTTGCCGCAGGGCTCAGTTTCTCGAGCGCCGGGCTCACAGGTCCCCGCTTCGGTTCCGCACGCCACGCACATCCCCGTGACGCATTCACCGCCGCCGGGGCAAGGCGTCCCCGGACAGCACGCGCCACCGGGCGCGCCGCACGCTTGGCACTGGCCGGCCTCACAAGAGAAGCCCGTCGCGCACGCGTCTCCCAGGCAGCAGGGCTGTCCAGTGCGACCACAGGACTGACAGATGCCGTCTTCGCAGACGAGGATGCCCCGGCATGTATCACCGGGGTCACAGCAGTCGAAGCCTTCAAAACCACAGCCCATGTCCGGGCCGCGGTCAAAACCGGTGTCGACGAACTCGTCGGCGTCGACAGCGCCTACGTCTTCAACGCCGAAGTCCGGCGTCACGACGTCCGGCGCGCAGCCATCGCAACGCTCGGTATTGGGCCCCGATCCGCGTGCGCACGAGACGAGGAGACAAGCCAAAGCGCTGACGTAGAGCAGCGAACTGGCGCGGCCTAGCAGGGGAGACACACCAGGAGTCCATTGTGGAAAATCCGGTCGTAGAGCGTGTTGTCGCAGATGGGCTCGCACGACCAAACCTGCTCATTCGCAAGGAACGTCGGGACCTGGGAACCTCCGCAGACGATGTCCGGCGGTCCAGCGCAGACGCGTTTGAACCCGTAGAGGTAACCGTAGCGGGCGATGAACTCGCAAGGCGGCTCGCAGCGCCAGCGTCCGCCCGTCTGGTAGGTGGGGTACTGGTTTTCCGCGCAGGTCGGGGGTGGTGGCGCGCAGACGAAGCCGCCGTCGCGGAGCGTCACCTGGACTTGGCCGTTGCTGCAGGGCGTGTTCCCGCAGGTCATCGGCATCACCGGCTCGCCGTCGCCGGGCTCGAGCTGGGGGGGGCCAGCGATGGGCGGAAAGGTAGAGCGCTCCGTGTAGATGGGCCCTTGGCCGTTCGGGCAGACCGGCGTCGCGCAGGCGTCGTCGTCACGGCAGTCGTCGTCGTCGCAGTCGATGCTGCCGTCGCAGTCTTCATCCGCTCCGCCCCAGCACACGGCCTCCGTGGGCGTGCAGGACATGGTGCAGACGTCATCGTCGCGGCACGCGGGGTCTTCGCAGTCGATGAGTCCATTGCAGTCGTCGTCGACGCCGTCGTCGCAGGCCGCTTCGATCTGCACAGTGGAAACGCAGCGTGCGTCGGACTCATCGACTAGGCCGTCGCAGTCTTCGTCGAGCCCCGTCGCGCTGATCTCCGTGCTCGGCAAATCTTGGTCGACGCAGAGCCCCCATACGCCGACCTCGCCTTCGGGTTCGCAGGCTTGCTGTCCCGCGCTGCACTCACCGACTTCGTCGGCGCCAACGGGCCCAAGCCAGCACGCGCGTACCGTGCCCACGGTGCAGTCGCAGCCGTTGTCGATGCGACCGTCGGCGTCGTCATCCACGCCATTGCCGCAGACCTCCGTGCGCGGTTCACCGAGGCCCTCGCCGGCGTCGCCGCCGCCATCCTCGCCGGTGTCGAACTGGGCATCGACGGCGCTGTCCCCGAGCCCCGTGTCGCCACGGCGGGCGTCCGCGCCGCCATCCTCGCCGCCCAGCGTCCCGCCGCCGCAGGCCATGAGCAATCCGGTCAAGAGCGCGAGGTGCCGTAGCGTCATTTCGTGATGTTACGTGATCTCGCCGCCGGAGTGGAGAGGGGCGCCGTAAATCCCTCGTAGCGAGGACGCCTTACTTCCCCTCTATCGCCCTAACGAGTCGTAACTACTGCTCTCTACGGCACCCTGGCGCTGACTCGCCGGCGAGGGAGTCAAACAAAGGCGTCAAGGACCCAAGGATTGACAGGCGAGCTACGTCTAGGAAGGACCATGCCCGAAGTCACGCCCAACTTGGTCCCCAAACAGAAGCGCTCCCTGAACATCCTCACGGTGCCCGAGCCCTGCGCGGAGCCATGGGATGAGATGTCCATCAAAGGCGAAGGACGCCGGCACTGCGATATGTGTATGCAGGATGTCTTCGACCTCTCGACGATGACCCAGCTCGACGCCGAGGCGTTGGTCTTCGAGAACACGGGGAACGTATGCGTGCGCTTCTTCCGTCGCGAAGACGGCACCATCGTGACGAGCGACTGTACGCCCGTGCGAAAACGAGCTCTCACGCGCGCTGCCGGTGGTGTACTCAAAACAGGTCTGCGCGTCGCATCGGCGTGCCTCGCTCTGTTGGCGGCGTTCGGCGTAGCCCGTGCCGCTGGCGTCGATATGTTCGGCTGGGCGCGCGGCACCAGTATCGGGAAGCACTTGCTCATGGAAGAGGTCCCGCAGCCCCTCGCCGGCGCGCCCATGGCCCATTGGGAAGAGCCGGAGGTGGTGAGCGAACCCGTGCAGGACGAGGCCCCGGCACAGAGCGACACCGGCGGCGACGAATAGGGTTGGCGATTGTTCGTCGCACCGCGCACTTCGAAAGTGGTGTGAATCGTGGGCTTTGACGGGTAGCGCGGCTACTCTGCGCTCATGAGTCGACTTACTCCTTTTTTTGCGTGCCTCCTGTTTGTCGTCAGCTGTGATTGCGGCGGCGAGGTCGAAGAGGGCTGCTCGAACGACGGGGATTGTCCCGTGGGCGAGCTCTGCACGGACGGTCTTTGTGTTCAACCCGGTGACGCAGGCCTTGGCGACGTGAGCGCGCCGGACGCCGGCCCCGGCGACGCGGGCGGAGACGACGCGCCGACGGACCGCTGCGAGCCCACCGAGACGGAGTGCGGCCCCCGCGCCTGCTGCGGCGAAGGCGAGCTCTGCCGTTTCGATTCGTGCGTCTCGGACTTCGGCCCCTGCGACACGAACGACGACTGCGGCGGCGACAGCTACTGTGACGCGGAGGGGCGTTGTATCCCCTACGGCGTTCCCGCCGAGCGTGTGAACGACGAGACCTGCAGCCGCACCATCGACATCGACGCCGTCACCCCCGAGGTGCAGTGCCGATGGGTGGGCCCGCCGGACGGTGACGCAAGGCCGGAGTCCATCCACGTCATGGCGACGCCGGTGGTCATCGACCTGGACCTCGACAACGACGCCACCACGTTGGCTCCCTCCATCGTCTTCGCGAGCTTTCCCACGGTGGGCGTCTATCGGGAGCCTGGGGTTCTGCGGATCATCGACGGCGCAACCTGCGAGCAGCAGTTTAGCTTCCCGACACCGGAGGATGCTGTGATGTCGCCAGCCGGCGTCGCGGCGGGTGACCTGAACGGAGATGGCCGAGCGGAGATCGTTGCCGTGGGCCACGACGGGGGACTCAAGGCCTTCGAGTTTGACGGCACGAACTTCACGCGCATCTGGACGAGCGGCGTCTGCGACGGCGCTGGCGGACGCACGGCGGACAACACAGGCGGACGTGACGAGTGGGCCGGGCCCTCGATCCACGACCTCGACGACGATGGCGTCCCGGAGCTTCTCCTCGGCGGCGTGGTCTACGGCGCCGATGGCTGCGTGCTCAGCAGCACCCTGGGCTACCTCGCCTACAGCCAGGGCCTCGTGCCTGTCATCGCCGACGTGGACATGGACGGCCGCATGGAACTCATCTCCGGCGACGGCGTCTGGGAGTGGGACAGCGATTCCTTCGACTGGGTCGCCGAGACGTGGTTCATCGCCGGTAGCCTGCGCGGACAGGTCGCCGTGGCGGAGCTCGGCGACTTCCCCATCGCGGCCCTTGGCGGCGCCGACGGCCCTGAAGTCGCCGTAGTCTCGAATGGCACGGCGCGGGTACAGACGCTGGACGGAGTCACGGTCTTCGGCCCCTTCGCGATCAACGGTGGCGGCCGAGGTGGCGCGCCGACGGTGGCGGACTTTGACGGTGACGGGCGACGCGAGTTCGCCACAGCAGGCGGATCCCAGTACGTCGTCTACGACCTCGACTGCATCGAAGGCGGCGGCTCCGGCACTTGCGCGAGCGACCGCATCGACGGCGTGCTTTGGACGGCCGGAAGCCAGGACAACAGCTCCAACGTGACGGGCTCAAGCGTCTTTGACTTTGACGCCGACGGCGCCGCAGAGGTGGTCTACGCCGACGAGTGTTACCTCCGCATCTACGACGGCGCCGACGGCGAGGTCGTCTACAGCGCCGCGCGTTCCAGCGGCACCGCCTACGAGAACCCGGTCATCGCCGACGTGGACGGCGACTTCCAGTCGGAGATCGTCAGCGCCGTGAACGACTATGCGGCTGGGCTCGTGTGCCCCGCGACGGACCCGCTGCGCCCCACCACGACGTATGAGCGGAACCACGGCATCGTCGTGCTGCGCGACACCGAAGACCGATGGGCGGCGTCGCGTCCAGTGTGGAACCAGCACGCCTACGCCGTCACGCACGTCGGCGACCGCGGCGAAATCCCTGCATCGAGCGCCGTGGCCATCAACTGGACCGACCCGGACTTGAACAACTTCCGCCAGAACGTCCAAGGCGACCTCGAGTCGCTCGGCCTGGCGGACCTCACCGTCGCCGGAGAAGAAGGCCCCCTGGAAGTCTTCTGCGAAGGCGAAGACGGCCGCGACGCCACCCTCCCCGCGCAGATCTGCAACCGAGGGACGTTGCCCTTGGCCGCGGGCACCGAGATCGCGTTTCGCCTGGACGCCGAAGACGGCACCGAGCTGTGCCGCACGCCAGTCCCTGTCGCGCTGACTGTCGGCATGTGTTTGGAGGTCACCTGCACAGCGACGCTTCCGAGCGCGGAGCGCGTCGACCTTTACGTGGTCGTCGACCCCGACGAGCTAGAGCCCGAGTGCTGGGAAGGAAACAACTTCGCGCGCTTGGCCGACGTCCGCTGCGTCACCGTCGATTAGCGCGCCCACTACGAAGACAAGAGTTCAGCAGCCCGTGTCCACTAAGTACCACTGACCATCGGCCTCGACGGCGATGGTACTCGTGGGTGCGCCGCGAACGCTTCGCTGCGCGGTTCGGCCGCCAAGCTGACGGATGGACGAACGGACACCGCCTTCGTAAAGCTCGCCGTTTTCGAGGACTTCCTCGATGCACGTGATGACCTCGGCCATTTTTTCGTCCGTCGCCCGCGTCAGCTCTCGCTGCACATCCGCCTGCAGGGCCGGGTGAAAAAGTGCGGCGAGGCCCACCATGTCTCCTGCTTGGGCGACTTCGATGAGCCGCTCCATAAGCTCGCTAAGTTCGGCTTGGCCTGGCGCGCGGACCACGGCTGGCTCTTCCGGGGATGCAGGTATGGAAGGCGCTGAAGCCGCCGGTCCTTCGAGCTGCACAGACACAGGTTCCGGGGCGACTGCTGCCGTCGAAGCGCAGGAAAACAAGTACGTCGAAGCCAGAAAGGCGAGGGAGCGCATGCGGGATCATATCACGGAGGGCGAAGGCGTTTGTCACGCGATCACTCGCGATCGATCGCGTGGCGCTCCATCCACCGGTAGAGCGTCATGCGGCTCACGCCGAGGTCCCGCGCGGCCTTGGACTTGTTGCCGTCGGCATCGCGCAGCGCCGCCACGATGAGCGAGCGATCGAGCTCTGCGTGCGCCCTCTGTCGCGACACGGGCAAAGCCGAGCGCGTAAAGAGGTCTTCCGCCGCGATGAACTCGCCCTCGGCGACGAGGTGTGCGCGCTCAAGCATCTGTTTGAGCTCGCGCACGTTGCCTGGAAAGTCGTGGTCGATGAGCGCGCGCATCGCTCCCGGCGAGAGGCGCCGCATATCCGCCGGCGAGAGCGCTGCGACAAGCTCGCCAAGGTCTTCGCTGCGATCACGGAGCGCAGGCAGTTCCACTTGGACGCCGGCGAGGCGGTAGTAGAGGTCTTGGCGAAAACGACCCGCGTCGATCTCCTGGCGCAGGTCTCGGTTGGTGGCGGCGACAATACGCACGTCGACGCTCAACGTCTGGTTTCCGCCGACGGGGCGAATCTCGTTTTCTTGAAGCACGCGCAACAGCCGCGCTTGCATTCGCAGGGGCATCTCGCCGATCTCATCGAGGAAGAGCGTGCCCCCCTCGGCGCTGCGAAAGAGGCCGGGATGATCGCGTAGGGCGCCGGTGAAGGCGCCGCGGACGTGGCCGAAGAGCTCGCTCTCGAGCAGTGACTCCGTCATGGCGCCGCAGTTGATGGCGAGGAGCGGGCCTCGTTCTCGCTCGCTACGTTGATGGACGAGGCGCGCGAAGAGCTCTTTACCTGTACCGGACTCTCCCTCGATGAGCACCGGCAGCATGGAGGGCGCGACCTTGGTGGCGAGGCGGATGGCGTCTTGAATCGCTCGTGAGCCTCCGACGAGACCGTGGGCCTCCATGGGTGCCGCGAGGGTGTTCTGAAGTCGCGCGATCTCCAACGCCTGTCGCTCGTTGAGACGTCGAGCATCGACGGTCTCGCGCTCCAGCACCTCTGCGCGAGCCGCCGCCGCCGCGTGGAGACGCGCGTTCTCGAGGCCGAGACCGAGGACATCGCCGAGGGCCATGAGCCACTCGCGCTCGTGCGGACCAAACGCCGCGGCGGCGAAGCGATGGTCGAGGTAAAGGACCCCGACGATAGCGCTCGGAGAGTGCACGGGAACACAAAGAACAGAGCGTAGCCCCATCTCGTGAACGCTGCGGACGGAGGCGAGGTCCGGGTCTTCGTTGGCTTGGGCCACCAACGTCGACTCGCCCGTTTCGAAGACTCCCTCGACGATGGAGCGGCTGAAGCGCTCGCGGCTTCGTTTCACAGACTCGCCGTCGAGGTTGCGGGCGGCGAGGACATGGTGTGCGCCGCGGGGACCACGTCTTAGAAGGAATGCGCGTTCGGCACCGGTGATGGCCACGGCTTCGTCGAGGGCGGCGCGCAAGACACGCGACTCGTCCGGCTCCAAGAGCACTCGCCGAGAGAGCGCCATCAGCCGACGCGCGGCTTCACCGAGGCCGCCGTCGGCGCCGCGACGCACGTCGAAAGGCGCTGGCAGAAAACGACGACGCAGTCCCGGGGGAAGAGTCTCGGCGATGGTCTCGCGTTCCAGTCGCAGCGCGTTTTGTGCTTCTTCGCTCTCCGTCGGCCGAAGACGCGTGAGGCACTCCACGCAGAGGGTGCGTCCTCGAATACGAAGCGCCGGGTCCTGGCTCTCGGACGTGGCGCGCTGAGCGAGTCGAAGGGCGCTCTCCCAGGCCCCATCGTTTCGGGCGCGCAGGCCTTGGTGGAGGGCAAGACGCGGCCCAAGACCCGCGGCGCGCAATGCTCGCTCGTCGAGGGGCGGAAGCTGTCGAGCCGAAGCGCCGGGGAGAAGCGAGAGCTCGTTCCAGAGCAGCGCGGCTTCCATGGCCTGCTGCGGGGCGCCGAGCTCCTCAAAGGCAGCGTGGGCTTTCGACGCCAAAGTGATCGCTCGAGCCGGGTCGTCTCGGTGGGTCTCCGCTTCGATGAGGTCACACTGGGCGGCGTAGAGGGCATAGCCGGAGCGCGCGCAGGCTTCGCGGGCGCGCGAGAGCGCCAGGCGCGCCTCGGACATACATTCGAGGGCGACGTAGAGCGACGCGAGGTTTGTCAGCGCTGCCGCTACGGTAACGATGCGATCCAGCGTACGCGCGAGGTCCGCCGCCTTCTCGTACCCCGCGAGAGCATCGCCGTAGCGGCCAAGGGCGTGGGCCGCGGTGGCGTAGTTGAGCTCATACGCCGGGAGCCCTTGGGGGTCGCCGGCCTCCCGCGCGTGTTTTCGCGCGCGCTCATAGTTGATGGACGCTTCGTCCCAACGTCCGAGGGCAGCGAGAGCGCCGCCAAGACGCGCATGGACCTCCGCGCGCTCGCGCTCGGTTAGGGCGAGGGAGAGCGCCCGCGATGCGATGGCATGGGCGCTCTCCGCATCTCCTTGGGCGCTGGCCATGTCCGCTTCGATGAGCGACGCACGGAGTCGCTGGACGGGCGCGGTCGCAACGGAGAGAGCTTCGATGGCGAGGGCACGCGCCTCGGTGAATCGACCGGCGTCCCGCGCCGCCTGAGCGCGGACGCATAGAGCGCGCGCCGCGTCGTCCCCTTTGGCGACCTGGAGCGCGCGCTGTGCTTCGGCATCCGCACCATCAAAGTCAGCGAGGCGCAGCAGCCACTCCGCGCGGCGAAGGCGTCCCGGGAGCCGGGTGGCGGGGATGGCGCAAGCGCCACGAAGATCACCTGTGAGCGCCAAGGCGCGGGCGCGCATCGAAGCCGCGTCCCTGCGGGCGGTCCTCGTTTGGCGCGCCTCGAGGGCGTCGAGGTAGCGGAGAGCGCGCCGGCCGGCGCCCGCGTCGAGGGCGCGGGAGGCGCGCGCTCGGAGCTTTGCTGCGCTCATCGCGTCGAGGTCCGAGGGCTCTTGAGGCGAGGTCCGTCGCGCACACGTGAGCTCTTCGAAGCGGAGCGTGGGGTCCTCGGCGGCCCGCGCGATGAAGGCCTGGAGGCTTGGTCCGCCGGAGGTGAAGTCCCAGAGCGCGTCCAAGGTCGCGTCGCCCATCGTCGCTCCGAAGGCCGCCGCGAGTTCCGCAGCCTGGGCGCGTTCATAGCGGGGCGCCGGACAACATTCCGCGCCCGCCCGCTCAAGTTCAATAGCGAGGTCCTCCGAGGCGTCGAGGATGACGACGACGCCCTGGAGAGCCAAGGCGGCGCGAACGAGGGCGCAGAGAGCAACGCGCGCTTCCTCGTCGGGGCGGCCGGCCATGCGGGCGACGAAAGGCACGTCCAGAGCAGCGAAGTGCTCGACCACGCGCGCGGCGAGGTTGGAGTCCTGGGTCGCGTCGGCGTCGGGCTCCGCTTCTTCGGCGAGCGTCAGAAGCGGCGCCTGGCCTGAACCAAAACGAAGGACGCGGGCTTCGCCTCCACTAGAAAAGTGTGCGCCAAAGAGGGCTTCCTCGGCACGCTCGGGACACGCCCCTTGGTAGACGCGGGCGTCCGCCGCCGGCTCAAAGGGGAGACGAAGGAGACGCTCGCGTTCGGCGCTGCGGTCGATGGGGCGCGCGGTGACGCCGAGGATCGACAACGCCGCCCCTGCGCTCGCCGGTCGACGCGTTGGGTCCTCTTGCGCGCACTGATCAGCGAGGGTCTTGACGAGCCCCGTCGGCGTGAATGCATGAAGCGTCTTGCCGACGGCATAGAGGTCGCTCGCCACGGAGAGCGGCTCGCCGGCGGCAAGCTCCGGCGCGAGGTATCCCGGGGTGCCGCCGACGGGAAGCTCACCGAAAAGGCGGGCCATGCCGAGGTCGATGACGCGAACTCGACCTGCCTGACCCTCGGCGTGATCATCCTCGCCACTTTGAACGAGGACGTTCTCCGGTTTGAGGTCGCCATGAGCGACACCATGACCGTGAAGACAGACCAACGCGCGGAGTAGCCCCTCAGCGAAGGCCGTGAGATCCGTGGGCGCGCCACCCTCGATGTACTCGAAGAGCGCAGCCTCGCCGCACCATCCGTAGCAGCGGCGAAAAGACGGGTGATGAAGCTGGAGGCTGAGCTGCACTTCGCGGCTCAGGTCCGCCTTGGGGCCTTCCTTGATGAGGACCTGGCGAGCGGCTGTGGGTTCGTTGGCGCGAAACGTCGTGGGCCCAAGGGCCGTCACGGCGGAGAAACGTCTCGAATGTGTCACATATTCGATACACATACATGTATCACGTTACATCTCGCATGCAAAAACACCTGCGATCCGCGTGCTTTTCTTGGCCTGTCTCTTGCGATGAAAGGCGGCAAGGAGACTTAAATGATGATGCGATGGATATGTTTGATTCCGGTTCTTTGTTGGGGATGCACGGCGGAGCCAGTGACCTCTTCGACGCTCTCTGCCGTTCGATGCGGCCCAGGCCTCGGTTGCCCAGCGGCGTCCGAATGTGAAGCCGGGGTCTGCGTGGAAGCGTGCGCAAGCGACGCCGATTGCAGCAGCCCAGGCGTGTGCCGAGACGGCGGCTGCTACGGCGATACAGACATGGCGGCGGACTGCGCCGCGAGTGATGATTGCGCGATGGGCGAGGTCTGCCGTGAAGGGTCATGCGCCGCCCTTCCCGCTCCGTTGTCCTGCGCTGCCGACTCAGACTGCGGTGCCGGCGCCTACTGCCTGGCAGGCGAGTGCATCTTCGACGAAGGCGGCGCCGAGTGCGCGGCTAGCGCCGAATGCGCGGAAGGCGAGATCTGCCTTGGGGACCGCTGCGCCGCGGCCACCGAGGGTGAAGTGTGCGGTAATGGATTCGACGACGACATGGACGGATTCGTCGACGAAGACTGCGGCTCCGAGTGCCTGAGCGACCGCGACTGCGCCGTCGGCGAAGGTTGCAACGCGGGTCTGTGCGAAGCGCTCGGCGCGACGGAGATTTGCGGCAACGGCATCGACGACGACAGGGACGGAACCATCGACGAAGACTGCGACACGGCGTGCAGCGCCGACTCCGAATGCGCCGCCGGCGAGCGCTGCTTCGATGGAGCATGCATGAGCGGTGACGAAGAGATCTGCGGCAACGGCATCGACGACAACATGGACGGAACCATCGACGAAGACTGCGACACGGCGTGCAGCGCCGACTCCGACTGCGACGCCGGTGAGAGCTGCTTCGATGGAGCGTGCGCGAGCGGTGACGAAGATATCTGCGGCAACGGTGTCGACGACGACATGGACGGCAGCGTCGACGAGGGCTGCCGCGGATGCGAGAACGACGCGATGTGCGCCGAAGGCGAGAGCTGCGTGTCCGGGGTCTGCCTGGCCGCGTAAAGCGTTTCCCATGAGCCCGCCGCGCCTCCCCGCGCGGTGGGCTCTCTCTATTTTCGACCCCTTGCGCCCTTTCCGTTCTGATCGTTTCCTCCGAGCGAACCCATGTTCACGACTATATTCAAGCGACTTCACTTCAGCTTTCTCTTCCTCTCGGCTTTCGCTTTGGGAGCCACGGCGTGCAACGCGACTCCGTTGCCGCAACCGCCCTCCATCGAGAGCTCGCAGCTCGAGCTACGCGCAGGTGACAACGTCACGATCCTCGCGGCGAGCGAAGGAGCCGTGAGCGACGGTTTCGCGGGAGAGGTTCGTGTCACAGCCCGGAGCGGCCGCACCACGCGCACGGTCTCGCCGGATGGGTCGTTCTTGGTCTCGGTCCCCGGAGTGATGGTCAGCGACATCCACTACGTCGAACTCATCAGCGCCGGCGAGGAGCGCTTTATTCTCGCGGTCCGAGACCTTGGCGCCGGTACCGCCCTCGCGCCGCCGGGCCCCGACGCCGATGCGGATGGGTCGCCGGACGCCATCGACTGTGCGCCCGCAGACGAGAGCCTCGTCGGCCAGCAGTGCATGGGCATGTGCTTGGCGGACGACCTCAACTGCGATGGCCTCGACGAAGACTGCGATGGCACAATCGACGAGGACTGCACCATGTGCAGCGCGGATGCGGAATGCCTGGCCAGCGAGGCGTGCGTCAGCGGAATGTGCATGCCGCGCTAAGGCACGACAACGTGGGACACCTTCGTTTCCACTTCCCCAGTTCGTACACAGAACAAACGAGGGACCTCCTCAGCGGAACGGGTGCGGTCCGCCGGGCCAGCGGTCCACTTCGAGGCCGCTGGGAACAAAGTCGGGGACGCCGGAGGCCGGAAGGCTGCTTCGCTCACGCTCGCTGTCGAGAGCGGCGAGGAACTCGAGGAGGAGCGCGATGTCGGCGTCCGTGAGGGGCCGAAGGGGCTGGACTTCGTCGCTGAGGGTCTCGAGAATCAACGCCCGCGTGGCCGGGTCGTTTTGCACGGTCTCGGCGATGGAAGCAGGGAGGCCGGCGCCGTCGTACGCTTCGAGGGCTCCCTGAGGATCAAGGTGATGGCGCAGCGCTTCTTCGAGAGTGGCGTAGGCGCCGTTGTGCATCCACGGGCCCGTCATGCGGACGTTTCGAAGTGGTGGCACACGGAACGCGAAGCGGTCTTCGGGGCGTCCCGTGGTGTTGAAGCGGCCTTCGTCGAGGCCCGGACGCAGGTCCGTGGTGCCGTCGGACATCATCGGCGCGAAGCCTGGGCCGAGCTGCGGGACACCGATATTGAAGAAGCCTGTGCCGCCAAAGTCGGGGCCGTCGTGGCAGCGCACGCATCCCGCGTCACCGAAGAAGAGCGCGGCGCCAGCCTCAGCGGCGCGACTCACAGGGGTTTCCTCGCGGAGGTCCCAATCGGACTCGGGGTGGCTCCAGAGCTCTTGTCGAAAATGCACCATGGCGCGCGCCAAGTGAGCGAAGGTGGGCGCCTCGCCGGGGAACGAAAGGTCCAGAAGGAACTCGTATTCCTCGAAGCGAAGGACGCGGCGTAGAAGTGCCTCGGCGAAGACCCGGGAGTCGTCGATCTGCGCCAACTCGTTGCGCTCGCCGAAGACATCGACGTCCCCCGCGTCGCCACGCATCTCGCTGCGGTCAAAGAGCGGCAGCAGCACGAGGGCTTCGTCCGTGGTCCGGATGCCTTCGGGCAGCGCCACCGGCGCGGAGATGCTTCCGTCCGGGCGTCGCTCCACGCGGCCGTCCCAGAAGAGCGCCGGCGCGTCGGCTTCCGCGAAGAGCGCCATGGAGTTTCGTGGCAACACCGCGCCTTCGCCGCGCGAACGGGTCGGCCCGAGGCCGCTGGCGCCTTGGCCTAGGGAGAGGGGCAGGTTCTCGACGGTGGTGGCGAAGGGAAAGTGACAGGTGGCGCAAGCGATGTTGCGATTGCCACTGAGCTCTCGGTCAAAGAAGAGCAGCTGGCCTAGACGAAAGAGTGGGTCGTCCGGGGGCGTAAAACGTTCCTCGGAAATGCTCGGCTGTAGTGCGAGGAGCTCGACGCGCCGGACCTCGCAGCCTCCTGCAAAGAGACTCGCGGCGACGAGGAGCACGATAGCGCTCCGTGGCTTCTGTTGGGACGTCATCACTCTGCTTTTCCAATGCTCAGGTCGATGTTCAGCGCGAGGGATGGCCCCCCGAGGCCCGAAAGGAGCTGGCCGTCTATGTCGACGCGAAACCCCGTGGACCAGCCAAGTTCAAGTTCGACGGCGGCACGAAAGATGCCGACGGCGCGCTCGTAACGAACGCTGGCGGATCCACCGAATACCGGCTCGCCAAAGCTCGTGCAGTCGACACCGCAGACATCCACCGCGGGAAGACCCGTGACCGGATCCGAGAGATCTGGGCTTCGGAAGCCTTGCACGCCTGCTTCGAGACCGGCACGTAACGCAAGCACGTTCTTGGACCAGCGCCGTGCCCAGTATTCGACTCCGGCAAACGCCGTCGCGCCGACGAGGAGGACATCGGGCCCTGGGTTGGAGAGGCTTCCGTAGACTCGCACGCCGGCGAAGAGATAGCGCCAGCGACCGAGCACACGGAGCTGATGATGGACGGCGGAGCCTTGGCGGCGCCTGCCGAGGAGACCCAGTTGGTGGAGGGCGCCGCCGTAGGCGACACTGATGGCCCAAGAACACGGCCCGCGCCCAAAGCGACTCCAGCCCTCACATCGAGACAGCGCTTCGCCTTCATGGGCAGCCTGCGCGCTTCCTTCCGTGCTCTCTTCCGTCGCGGCTTCGTCATCCACAGGCTCTTCGGGTGCAGGTTCTTCCGGCGCGGACTCGTCAGGCGCTGTTTCCTCTGGGGCGGGTTCTTCCTGCGCAGGTTCCGCCGAAACGGCGTCGGCCGCCTGCTCGAGCGGCTCGACGGGCGCGGCCGGAGGTTGCGCCGGCGAGAGAGTGGCCCCCGGAGACTCCGCCGGTGGGGCGGGCGGGCCGAGACGCACAAGCTCGGCGACGACGAGGGCGACGAGGCGCGAGCGAGCGCCCACGGCGGTCTGGCTCAAGTCGAGGTGGTTCGTCCGCTCGGGTGCTTCGTCGACGCCGAAGCGCACGCGGAGGTCTGCGGAAACAAGGGTGCAGCTGTGGACGTGCACCTGAAGCGCGGACGCAGCGGGACCCAGCTCCACGGCGAGGAGCGCGCGTACTCGCTCGGCGTCCATCCACGGGGCGTCGCAGAGAGACACGGCAGGGGCCGGCGCGGCGCTCTCGGGCTGCGCGCGCACGGATGCGGTCAGCGCCAGCATGGCGCAGGCGACAAAGGTGCGCTTCACGGCGTCGACTCGCCCGCGCCTGTCGCGTCGATGACCTCTTGCCGGTATTGACTCTGTGGATAGCGCGCCAAGAAGCGCGCAGAGGCGGCGGGCGCCGCGGGGTCTCCAGCCTGTCCCAGGCTCACGACGCGAAGCGCTTGCGCGGTCTCGCGCAGAGGACGTGGCAGCCCGATGCGTAAGCTCCGAGCGAAGCTGCGAGCCGCCGGCGCAGGACGGTCGAGGGACTCGAGTTCGATGCGCCCCTGGGTAAACGCTGCCAACGCCGCGCGGGGCGCTTCGGGGTGCTCGCTGGAGGCGCGGGCGAGCCAACGCACGGCTTGGGCATGACGCCCCTCCCGGCGAGCCGCGTCGGCGTAGCCCAGAAGGTCTTCGAGGGAAGTCTCACTTCGGGAAGCTTCGGCGGCGGGCAAGTCTGGGACGACGGTGTCCAGCGAGTCTGGGGCGACGGCATCCAGCGAGTCCGGGGCACGCTGTGGGTCCGAGCCCACCTCCGCTTCGGGCTGCTCTGTGTCGGCGGCGGCGTTGAGTATGACCTGAAGCACGTCCCCTGCTTCCAGGCGCTGCTCACCGTCGGGGACGTTCGCGCCGCGCACCAAGACCACGCCGCGCTCGACGCGAACCGCGACGGCTTCCGGCGTGCGTTCGACGTCAAACACCGTGCCGACGACGACCACTTCGACGCCGCTCGCCACGACGCGCCAGCGGCGTGGGCCCCTCGGTACGATGTCGAAGTGCGCGGCGCCGGAGCGAAGCGCAAAGGCAACTTCGCCTTCGATATTGCTGAGGGTGTCGAGGTTCGCGCCGGCGCCGGCGTCGATGCGCGAGCCATCCGAGAAGATATGCACGGAGTCCGAGTTCAGCTGCGCCGGCACGCTCGAGCCATCTTCGAGGGCGAGGGTCGTCTCCTCCGTGGGCCAAAGGAAGAACCCGGCGGCCAGGGCTGCGGCGACGGCGGCGAGGGCGAGCCAGCGTGTCGGCGCTTTCTTCGGCGCGCGACGCCCCTCGATTCCTGCCCACATTCGATTGACCCGGTGCTCCGGCGTTTCGTCGCGCAGTGATTCGCGCACGCGCTCTTCCATCGAAGGTTTCATGGCGTCTCTCCTCTCAGCGCGTCGAGCGCCTCGCTCGCCCGCTTTACTCTTCGTTTCGCCGTGGCGAGGGAACAGCCCGCGAGGTCGGCGGTCTCTTGAAGGCTGTGTCCTTCAATATGACGAAGGGTCCAACAGATGCGATCTTCCAGGTGGAGCGTCTCGAGGACCCGGTCGACGGCGGCGAGCTCTGCGCGGTCTTCTTGGGATGCCCGCGCGGCGGCCTGGAGCGCGAGCCCTTCGTCGTCGAGGGATCGCTCGAGACCGAGCAGTCGCGTGAGCTTGCGGCGCCGGAGTTTCTTCCGCGCACGATTGAGGACGATGGAGACGAGCCACGAAGCGAGCCTCGAGGGGTCTTGAAGCGTGTCCAAGCGCGAATACGCTTGGACAAACGCGTCCTGAACGACGTCTTCGATGTCGTGGCTGTTTCGCACGAGCCGCGCGGCGACACGTTCGACTTTGTGCACGTGCCGTCGGTAGAGAGCTTCTTCGGCCCAGCCATCTCCTCGCAGGCAGCGAGCGACGAGTTCCGCGTCCGGCGGCACATTCGTTCTTAGCGGGCGAACCTGGCCCACCTGCTCCGCCTGCTTTGCCACCTGCCTCTGCGTCATACCCACATCACTGCCGAACCCTGAGGAGCGCAAAGTGGCTCAGGCCCCTGCTCTTTTCCTGGTTCAAGGTTCACTTTTTGAGGGTTTCAGACATAAAACGCGACGTTCGCCCCCGAAGATAGCGAGGGTGGTGCTCGCCGCCACCCGCCGCGTCTCTGGGTGAAGCAGCTCCCCCTTGGAAGTCGAAACCTGTCGTGGCGTGAGCCGTTTCCGCGCGCTTCGGGGTCTGGTGTTTATGGGCTGCACCAGCATTCGATGTGCGGCTCGAAGGAGATGCAAATGATGAGACTAAAGAAGCGCGCGAACGTCCTGCTTGTGGGGATTGCGTTGATGGGGGGGTGTTGGGAAGAGGACAGCCCCTTCCCGTTCACCGAAGGCGAGAGCCGAGAGGACCGCCAAGGCCGGGGAGGAGACTGCGACGAAGACGGTCCGCCTCCTTTTGACGCTGGGTCTCCCCTCGACGCGGGCTGGATCGACGCGGGGGACGGCGAAGGTCCACCGCCTCCGCCGGACGCACCTCCCTGCGACCCCTACGCAGGCGAATGCGCGCCGCCGGAGCCGGAGCCACACCCGGAGCCGGAGCCGCATCCAGACCCCGACCCGTGCGACCCGTACACGGGCACCTGCGAGGCGGATCCGGATGGCGAACCGGAACCAGAACCGGAACCAGGAAACCCACCGGAAGACTGTGACCCCTACATCGACGACTGTTCGCCGCCTGTGAACTAGGTGCGTTGGGCTCGCGGGGCGGGCGTGTATCATGGGATATGCAAGCGTCCCCGTCCCGCTCCGCCCCACTCCGTATCGCGCTCTGCCTTGTCGCCTGCGTCGCCTGCGGCGATGACTCGACCCCGCCTGCCCAAGATGCTTCCACGGACGTCTCAGCAGCTGACGCGCGCCAAGATGGCAGCGCTTCCGACGCGGCGAATGACGCGCAGAATACGAGGGACGCAGCAGCGAACGACGGCGGCGAGGACGCAGCGTCCATGGACGGCGGCGGGCCCGGCAGGATGATCACGTTGAGCGCGCTGAAGGCCTTTCCCACGGCGATGGGCGCGGGCATGTTCGTCACCGGCGGCCGTGGCGGGAAGACCTTCTTCGTGAACACGCGTGAGGACCTGCCCGAAGATGACCCGGCCTATGGCAGCTACGACGAGGCCACGGATACGTACGCCGGAACGCTCCGCTACTGCCTGACGGAGCACAACACCGTGGCGAAGAACGTGGTCTTCCTCGTCGGCGGAGAGTTCACGCTCACCCAAGGCGACCTCCGGGTAAACAACCAGCAAGGCCGGAGCATCTCGGTCTTAGGCCAGACCGCGCGCGACATTGGGGGCGTCCACATCACGGGGAGCGAGTTCATCGTCTTCTTCGACAACCTCGACAACGTCATCCTTCGTTTCGTGGACTTCAAACCAGGGCGCGCGTTTGTGGATCGCGACGTCACCGTCAGCGCGGGCAGCGTGCGCATCGGCGAGATGACCTATCCGATTGAGAACGACCGAATCCGTATCGGCAGCCGCAGCTACTGGGTCGATGGTGACAACCTCGTCCGCGAGAAGGACGGCATGAACATCACGCGGACCTACGACATCATCGTCGACCACGTGACGGCGGGCTGGCACGGCGACGAGTCCTTCGAAGCGTATGCCTTCAACTTGGATGGCGAACCGTTCCGCAACGTCACGATTCAACGCAGTCTCTTCTTGCCCGGCATTCGTGGGCACAACGTCGGCGGGCTCTTCGGCGGCGACGCGTCGGCGACGGTTGAAGGCGCGGGGCTCATCGAGAACGGTGATGTGCACCACAACTGCTTCGTGAACCTGACGCACCGTTTTCCGAACATTGGCGGCGGCGGGAGTGCGCGCGTTCGTGTCTTCAACAACGTCGCCTACGGGTGGGGGAGTCGCCTCATGAACCTCTACGGCGACGGCCTCCTGGATGTCTTCAACAACTACTATCGCCGAAACCCATCGACGGCGGCGCCTTCGGTACGTGACGACTTCCGCATGTTCAAGTTCGACTTCCTCTACGATCCCACGGGCTCCTTGGCTCCCTCCGTCTACGTCGCTGGGAACTTCGTCGATGGCTACATCGAAGACCCGGAGGAAAACAACTGGAAGCTGCTCTCGCATTTCCGGGATTCACCACGTGGCGGAAACGAAGACCCCTTGTCGTCCGAGTACCAGCGAGCCACGCCCATCGATGATGCCGAGCATCCTATCAACGCGAGCAATGCACTCGATGCGCTCCCCGACGTCCTGAACGACGTCGGCGCCAACGTCGTCTTCGGCAGTGATGGAACGACCCGCTACGTCGACACGGTGGACGCGGCGTACCTTCGCCAGGTGGAGACAACGAGCGGCCCCGCTTCTCTGCCGAGCTCCGAGGCCTGGGTCTATCCGGACTACGAGAGTGGCTCCGTTCCGCGAGGCGACTTTGACAGCGACGGCGTACCGCTCGGCTGGACGGCGCCGAGCAACGTCGTCAATAGCGCCGGGTACAGCAACCAAGAGCTCTACTTTGCCGAGCAGGCCGGCGACTTCTTCCGGCTCTGAGTGCACAAAGCCCGGGGCGGACTTTTTTCCACAGCGGGCATTATTTTTTCATAAAGCGCCCGGCCTATCTCCATTGCATGAGTAGAAAGGACACTCACATGTCTCACACCTACTCATTCTTTTTGATTCTCTCTCTTCTTGCTTTCGGCTGCCAACAAGATGGTTCCATCGGCACCGACGGCGTCATCGCCGGACTCAATCGAACCGATCCCGGCGCAACCCTTCCCACAGGCGGAGAGATCGCCGTCGTCTGGTCCGTGACGAGCGGCTCCCCGGACTATAGCTACGTCGCGGGACGCGGTAGCTTGAGCGCAACGGGCTTCGAGCTCACGTTGCCGAGCGAGATGCCCGCCGAGGCCGTCAACAGCTACGGCGTCGGCGTTGGAATCATCGCCGCGTGGCCCGAGGGCGCGCCCGCGGACGGCCGCGTGAGCGATGAGGCGGAAGACGGCCTCCAGGTGGGCGTCATCGGCGCGACCGAGCGACACGCCATCATCTACGTGGCCCCGGACGCCTCCGGCGAACTCGAATGGTCATCCGAGTTTCCAGCCGGGTTCAGCTGCGGCGTAGGAGTCGACAGCGAGTCCGGCTTCGACACCTTCGAGCCTATCAGCTGTGATCTCGTCGAGCTGCGCATCGGAAACCTCGCCGACTTCGACTTCGTCAACTGGACCTGAGCTCCTCTTGCGCCTCCTCCTCCCACTTTTTCTTCTCGCGCTGTCGACGCTTCATGCGTCGGCGGCGCGCGCTGAGTGGTGGGTGCAATCGCCGAACGACGCGTGTGTGAGCCGCGCGTCGCTCGTCGCGGAGCTGGTCGCCATGGTGCCTCAGGACAAGCTGGCGGCGGGGCCTCGGCGCACGGCGCGGGTATCGCTGAGCCCAAGCGAAGGCCGACTGAGCATCCTCGTCGCCAGCCGCGGTGTCGTGCTGGGTGAGCGCGTCGTCGCGGCTCCGGGGGCGACGTGCGAAGAGCTCGCCGAGGCGGCGGTCTTCGTTCTGGCCACGCTCATCGAGGGCGATGTCGGACTCGACGCGACGACGGCAGAGCTGCCGCAAGACGAAGGCGCGACGATGCTCGCGCCACCGGTCCAGGAAGACACGTCGGCGGAAGAAGCAACGAGCGAGGAGGCGGAGCAGGAAGCGGAACACAGCGCGCGTCGCGAGATCCAGCGCGAAGGAAGCGAGCTCCTGGACACGCCAGGCATCCGCGGCGATGAGGTCCGGGAGAGCGGCGGCGAAGAGCGCGCGCGAGAGTTCGCGCAAGAGCCGATCCCGAGCGAAGTGCTCCTCGCCGCGGGGGTCATGCTTCGCTCCGGCGCCGAGCCGTCCTTCGGCGTGGGCCCGCGACTCTCTGTCTCCTGGCGACGTGGCCGGCTTCGGCTCGCCGCTCACGGCGCGTTCTTCAGGCGCACGCTCCCCGTCGACTCGCGCGAGTTCATCCTCAACGCGGGCGAGCTCGGCGTTCGCGGATGTGCCGGCACCCTCTCCGGCGCACTTCGCGTCGAGGGGTGTCTCGGCGTCGACGTCGGAATCCACGCGGGACGCGGCTTGGGCTTCGACACCGACGAGCGAAGTGTCCTCACTTCCATCGGAATCGCCGGGAGCGTCGGCGTTCGCTACACCTTCGCGCCCTTGTTCGTCCGCGGGAGCCTGCACGGCGTGGGCCGCGTACAGCCTGTGCGATTTACGCGCAATGTCGGTCGCGATACGAGCGATGTCTTCGCGCAGAGCCCCTTCTCCGCGGGCGGAACGCTGGAGCTTGGCCTTGTGCTCGGCGGGGGCGCTGCCGAGTGAGCCGCCAGAACAAACTTGAGACGCTCTTCGCCGAACACGGGCGCTTCGTGTATCGCGTGGCCCGGCGGCTCGGTGCACCCACGCGGGACGTGGAGGACATCACGCAGGAGGTCTTCGTCGTGGCGTATCGCAAGCTCGAGGACTTTGACGGCGTCTCTCCACGAGGCTGGCTCTTTCGTATCACCGCGCGGGTCACCGCCGACTACCGAAAACGCGCGAGCAACCGCCACGAAGACTTGGCAGCGCCGCTTCCCGACGCCGGCGCCGAGTTCGTGGATGACGCCGTCGCCCAGGCCCAGCTGCGCCAAGCCCTCGATGCTGCGCTCTTGCTTCTAAAGCCGGCGGAGCGCGAAGTGTTTGTGCTCTACCAACTCGAAAAGCTCCCCATGCGCGAGTGCGCGCTTCTCATCGGCTGTCCCGAGCAGACCGCATACTCGCGACTCAAGTCCGGCCGGCAAAAAGTCCGGCGCCACCTGAGCCGACATCTCAACATCGCAACCACACTACAAGAGGTGAGCTAACCATGAACGATGATTGGCAAGACGCCCTCCCCCCGCATGCGCGTGATGTCATCGCGTCGGCGGACCTCGACGATTGCGATGAAGCGGCCTTCGAACGCATGCAGAACAAAGTGCGCGCGGCGGTGCTCATCGCTGGCGTGAGCGCGGGCGCGGCTGGTGCGAGCGCCGCTGCCGCCGAAGGATCCGCCGCAAGCGCAGCCGGGGCCGTGGCACTGAAGGGCGCCATCTCCTTGAAGCTCTTGGGGACCTTCGTCCTCGGCGCGGCGCTCGTCGGCGGCGTGACGTGGACGGCGTCGCAAAACGGGGCGGAGACTGGACGCGGGGAGAGCGCGGAGACCGCGGAGGCCGCGCCCGAATCGAGCGGGGAGGCAGAGTCGCGGGAGGCAGAGTCGCGGGAAGCAGAGTCGATGGCGGTACAGGAGGCAGAGTCGATGGCGGCGCAGGAGGCGGAGCGCACCACACCTCAGAGCGAAACCGGGCCGGAGCCCGCGGAACCATCCCGCGTAGGGGCGCGATTGGAGCCCGAAGCTGGCCCCGCGCTGCGGCCCGCCGCGCGAGCACGAGAGCGGCGTCCGCGCGAGCCTGGCGCGGAGGCGCGTTCTCCAAGCGGTGGCGCGGAGCCGAACCGGACGGAAGAAGCTGCGCCGCCGGGAACTTTCGTCGATGAGCTGCGCCTGCTCCGCGAGCTGCGACAGGCCGCCCAAAACACGCCGACGCGCGCCCTCGCCTTGGCCCGAGAGCACCGCGCACGTTTCGCCGGGTCGGGGCTCGCGCCCGAGCGCGACGTCTATCGAATTCAGGCGCTCGTGCGTCTGAACCGCCGCGAAGATGCCGGCGCAGCCGCGGCCGCGTTCCACCGACGTTTCCCCGGCTCGGCCTACGCCGCTCGCGTGGACGCTCTGCTTCAAGACTAAGGGGCGGCGCACGCGGCGCATGCGCTAGACTCCCGCATGGCTAGAATCGAGTTCGTTGCTGCGTGCCTCCTTTTACTGGCATGCGGCGACTCCAGCGCGATCGACGCGGGCGCGCTTGCAGACGTAACGCTCCTGGACGGATCGGTCTTCGACGACGCAGCGTCGGACGTCGGCGGGACGATGGTCGATGTGGGGGCGCGTGATGCCGCGGAGAGCGACGCGGGGCTTCCGGATGCCGGCGACGATGCACTCGCAGTCGCCGACGCGGGCAGCGACGCACCAACGGATGCCGGAAGCGACGCTCGCGAAGCCGACGCTGGACCGGCGACGGTGACGCGCACCTACCGGGCCTGGGTGTGGAACGTCGCGGGCCACCTCATTCACCGAGGATCCACCACCGACGGGCTCATCGAGGCGGCGGTCTCGTCCATCGTAAGTCGCGACATCGACTTCGTGGGTTTCAACGAGCTTTGCGGCTCTCAGTATCGCGCTCTCCAAGCGGCCCTGCGCGACGCGGGGTGGCCCAGCACAGATAACTTCTCGCGCTTCGCCGAAGGAAGACCCGCGGGAACCGCCGTCTGCGCGGGGAGCAACTTTGGCAACGCCATCTTCAGCCGAGAGCCCCTCGGCGGCGCGAGCCGGCTCATGTTGCCGGAAGACGGCCGCACGGAGACCCGCAGCCTGCTTTGCGCGCCCCTCGCTGACCTGCCCCACATGCGCTGGTGCACCACGCACGTAACGACCTCAAACGAAGTCGGCGCCGATGGTTTCGCCGCGAACGTGCGGCAGCTTCGTTTCATTCAGCAGCAGCTCCTCGACTGGCACGACGAGGGCGACACCGTCCTCATCGGCGGCGACTTCAACGCCCAGCCACACTACGGACGCCTCAACCGCTTCTACGCCCCCAGCGTCGACACCGCCGTCAACGGCGACAACCGCGGCGTGCACCGCGAGCTCGATGACCTCGACGAACGCTGCCTCGGGCACGGTGAACGAACCGTCGCGGAGCCCACCGGCGGCCCTTGCAATACCGGCGTCAAGATCGACCTCTTCTTCGCGCGGGAGGACGAGATCGTCGGCAGCTACGACAGCGACTCGCTTTCTATTTCCAACGCGTGCGGCGGCGCCTGTTCGGACCACCGCATCATCATCGGCGAAGTGACGCTGCGTATTCGAGAGCCTTGATGAACACGGCCGTTTGCAGCGGTGCTCTTTCCTCGCCTACTCGGGAACACGTCGCACAATTGAACGCGTAACCATCGCGGGGATGGCCAGCGCCGCGACCATCGGGAGCGTCGCGAGGAAGGGCGCCGGCGAGCTCTCGAGCACGGCACCGAGGGCCCCCACGCCGAGAATGGCGGCTAGCAACCCCCAAAACAAAAAGCGCGCCCCACGACGGTTCAAAATGAACGGGACGATGCCGTACTGGTACGCGCCATGAAGCCCTCGTTGAGCTTCCCGCAGACACTTCTCATGGAGAGCCACGACGGGAGGCCATTTGCGCGCCACCACGGCAAGCTCTTCGCGCCGGGTGACGACCTCGCCACAGACGCGACAGACCACCGGCAGTGAATCGAGAGTCGGTTTCGTCGAACTGTTCAAAGCGAAGACGAGGCTGCTCCACGAGGTCTGCGAGAGCAAGTGTAAGGATGCTTTTTCGTGGACGACGATCACACAGGCGTCGCCTTTCGAGACTGAGCTCGCCGACGACTACCGCTCAGCCCCCGTTCGGCAAGGGCGGCACGGCGTGCTCCTCGTGGGCTTCGTCATAACCGCGCTCCGCAAAGCCGGACACCACATGCGCATGCGCCTTGATGAGCGCGATAGCCGCCGGCGTGCTTCCGCGGTGGACGACGGCCACGCCGCCGGGGACGTCTTCGATCTCCATGGACATCTCGTGGGCGTGCTCCCCGAGGGCGACAAAGAGCGGGTCCCAGTGGCGGATTCTCCCCCCCGCTTCCATGTGGGCCGCGATCTCGCGAACGTGCTGTCGCAAGAGCGCCACGACCGCTGCATCTTCGCTCGTGGTCACGCTGGCGATTCCGTCGGCTCGCTCTTCGACGTTGCGCGTGATGGTCTCGTGGTGATCGAGGAGGCCATGAATTCTCTCGCGAAGCTCAGCGTGAGCACCTCCTCCATGCCCTCCATGTCCTCCGCCATGCTGCTGCCTTCCCGCATGTCGTCCGCGATGCCTCCCCCCGTGTCTTCCGCGATACGCCCGCTCGCGGCCCTCGCACTCGGCGTCTTCGCCGTGGCTCGCCGCCGATGTCTCCAGCGGTATCGCGGCGGAAGACGCGCACCCCAGACACCCGATAAGCAGCACCGCCCCATGTATTTGAGTCATCTTTCTCGCCTTTCTTCGTCGCATTCTGCCCGCGCCCAAACGACGCCCCGAAGGTCGCCGCTTTGGTATCCGCGGGCTTGATCGTTCGGATATCGCGCTTCGATGGCCGCCAGGATGGGCGGCGCGATGTCGTCGCCGTGGCAGGTGAGACACAGCTCGCCGGTGACGAGCGGGCTCACGAGCCGCGCCTCTCCCTCAGCGAGCTCGCTCCATTCACTTGGCGCTTCCCCTTCGCTCTGCGCCGCGAGGTAGGATCGCACCCAAGAAGGCGCCTGCCCATTGGCGTCAGGGTTGCGAAGACGCGACGCCGTGCGGCCGAGCTCCACGCCGGACTCGCGTTGAACGCGCGCGCGGATCATCTCGGCCTCGCGCGCGCAGACCTCCACCGCGGCCTCCGGGCTCTCCGCCATCGCTGGCCCGAGTCGACGAGCGAGGCTCTGCTTGAGGCTCATGACAGCGCCGCGCGCTTCGGCGATGCACTCCGAAGACTCGTCCCTCGGTGCCGCCGTGGCTCCCTCCGAAGTGACTTCGGCGGGTTCTTCCACTTCGGGTCCCTCTCGTTCGGGACCGTCGTCGCATGCCAGAACGCTGGCGACGAGGGCAAAGGACGCAAAGGTGACAACACGCTTCATGGGCGGATGACAGTGCAATCCACGTTCCACCAAGCGGAGGCGTATTTCTACGTCGAAAGAGGGAAGAGGGACTCCACGTGCATCAATCTGCAACACAGTGACGCGCCGCCCACGAACACTTGAAACACTCGAGACAGCCTATCGCTCGGAACGCGCGGGGACGTGGAAGCCGCTGACAAGAAACGGGACGTCGAGCGACATTTGGCCACCCGACGGGGGCGGGTAGGTCCATGACCGCATCGCCGTGACCAAGCACGCCCGATACGGGGCGACGCTTTCCCCGCTTAGCGTCACGCGCTCGGTGGTTCCCTCGGCGTCGACCTCTGCGTGCATCATGAATTCGATATTCAACTGCTCCGAGCCACCTCGCTCAAAACAGTCGCGCACCTGAGCCAGGCGACGGCGGATAAATCGGCGCATCACCGCCCCGGACAGCTCCCCGCCTTGAACCGCAACATCCCTAATACGTATTCGAATCCCTGGCCGTGCGGCGACTCGATTGAGATGAACGCGGGCCAAGAGCGCACGCCGAAGCACCACCGGTTCGGGCTCAAAATGAAGCGGTAGCAAGGCCGCCGCATCCTCGGGGCCGAGCCAGTAGTACAAGGCGTCCGGGGCCGGTGCGATGGGACCTCGTGGCTGGCGCTGCAGGACGCGTGAAGAAGGCGGCTCGCCGCCGACGAGATCGTAGCGCCAAGCGCGGGCGAAGGCCTCGCGTTCAGCCTCGGTCATTCCCAGCTGCCGCATGTGGGCGTCCACGGCGGGCATGATGGTGCCCGTGTCCGCGTCGCTCGGCCACTCCACACGCGCCGTCTCCCCGGGCGCAGGAGGGTCGACGAAACGCACGTAGGTGACGCCTTCGTGTTCGCGAAGGACGCGCATTAGGCGACCGGGGATTGGGTCCGTTCCGCGGTGGGTGACGTTCGCCGTGTTGCCTTCGAGGGTGATCGCGAGCGGCCCACCGGTGGGCATTCCCGCTCGGTAGAAGAGATGGTCAAAACGCGCGCCTCCAACCTCAAGGCACGCGCCGTCGGAGGTCTCGTACGTAGCGAGTTCTGCGGCTTCACAGAGGTTGTCGGGCAAGGAGCAGCGCTCTGATCCAATGCTCGGATAGCTGCTCCCGGTGCAGCTCGCTCCCCTCGCAAGCACGTCCGGCCAAATAGCGGTGGCGCCCGAGTCGTCCGTCGTCAGCTGAGCGTCGGGCCAATGCTCGGGCAAGGTGCCGCGGGGAACATGGACGCGCGCCGAAAACCTCGCCTCGTCTGCGCCGCCAAGAAGGTGCGCATAGAGAACAGGCTTGAGACCCACGGTGTTCAGGCTTCCGATGCCAATGGTCCCCTCCGCGGCGACGGGATATCGACCTGGCCCGGCGGTGGCCAACGCGCGGTCTTCGCCCAGGCCAAAGTGAATCAGGCCCCACTCATGAATCGCGTAGCCTTCGCGGCCTTCCATGGCTTCCGGCTCGGGCGTCTCCGCGGCGTGCCGGCCCTCCTCGACTCGACCGCCGGAGGGACTCGCTGGACTCTCCGGAGTCGTCGCAGCCGGCTCTTCGCCCCCACAAGCAACGTGGGAGAGCAGAGACACGAACAAGACCCAACGCATACGTGGAAGTGTACCCTATCGACTCCGCGAGGCTCTTGGTGCCTCACAGGAGCCCCTCGATGAATGCTGATGAACCATTTGTAGAGAAACTGCGCGACCTCGCACGGTCGGGGGCATCGCTCAAAGAGCTACTCGATGTGATCCACGAGGAGCAGGACGCCGAGCCATACACGCGCGGCATTGTGATGTACTGGCTCTGCCAGGCTTTCTCAGTCTCCCTGGGCGAAGCGAGGCGCTAATGCGAGTCGTGCACTCCAGCGTTGGGTCCATCACTGAGAAGGGGACACAATCCGCGCCCGAGACCTTGTCTGCGGACGAGCTCCGCTTGTGCTTTCCGGGGGCCGTTGAGTTCGTTGGGTCTCAGAACTCGACTCTCCAGCTCCCGGACGTCGCGCTCTTTGGCGTGCTCCATGAGCTTGCAGCGATGTGGAGTGCGCTCTGTCGCGGGGTCACCAAGCCTTCGCGCACGGATCTCTACGGCGCGTACTCACTCTCACTCACCCGCGAGCCCTCCGGCCAAGTTCTGCTGACAGAAGAGTGGCGCGGAGAGACCGTATCCTTTGAGGCAAGCGCCTTTGTCGATTCACTCGCGGCGTGGAAGGCGTCGCTATTTGCGTCGGCGCGGAGCCGTCACCCAAGCCTCGCCGAGAATGGCCACTTCGCTGCGCTAGAATCGGAGGTCTCACAGCTTCTACGGACCCGCCTGCCGGGTGCATGACCCGCGGGCCCGCCGGCCGCGCTGCCCTTGATGTCTCACCGATAGGGCACCATCGTCAAAGGATGTCCCTCTCTTTCGCCCATGAATCGACGCGCCGCTGGTTTGAGCGCTCGTTCGAAGGCGCCACGCGGGCGCAGAAGCTTGGATGGGGCCCGATTGCCGCCGGCGAGTCCACGCTACTCTTGGCCCCGACGGGGAGCGGCAAGACTTTGGCAGCGTTCCTCGTGGCTATCGACAAGCTTCTCTTTGGCGCGAAGGAAGCGGGCGCGAAGAAAGCGGGCACAGAGAAAACGCGCGCAAAGGCGACGAGCACGAAGGACGACAAGAAGAGCGGCGTGCGCGTCCTCTACATCTCGCCGCTCAAAGCCCTCGCCGTCGACGTGGAGCGAAACCTGCGAGCGCCCCTCGCGGGCATCTGCGCCGAAGCCGCGCGGGAAGGAACACCCACGACTCCGCCGACGGTAGGCATCCGCTCCGGCGACACCACGCCGAAAGAGCGCGCGCGCATGAAGCGCACGCCGCCGGACGTGCTCATCACGACGCCGGAATCGCTCTTTCTTTTACTGACGAGCCAATCGGCGGCGGGCCTCGCGAGCATCGAGACCGTTATCATCGACGAGATTCATTCGCTGGTCCCGACCAAACGCGGCGCCCACCTCGCTCTTTCGCTGGAGCGACTCGAGGCGCTTCGGCGCCGCGCGAACCCGAACATAAAACCGATGCAGCGCATTGGGCTCTCGGCGACGCAGCGGCCCCTCGACGAGGTCGCTCGTTACCTCGGCGGCGCAGAGAGCGACGTGCCGCGTCCCGTCACCATCGTCGACGCCGGAAGCCAGAAGGAGTTCGACCTACGCGTCGAGGTCCCCGTCGAGGACATGGCGCGCATGCAGCGGGAGGAGGCCGCCGCGTCCGGTGACGAGGACGACCTGCTTCAGCCGGGCTCCACGTCAGGGCAGCGCTCTCCGAGCATTTGGCCGGCGATTCATCCGCGCCTCGTGCAGCTCATTCGCGACCACCGCTCGACGATGCTCTTCGTGAACAGTCGCCGCCTCGCCGAGCGCTTGGCTGCCGCCATCAACGAGCTCGCCGGTGAAGAGCTCGCCCTCGCCCATCACGGCAGCATCGCCAAAGACATGCGGGCGAGCATCGAGGACCGTCTCAAGAAAGGCGAGCTGCCGGCCATCGTGGCTACCAGCTCTCTTGAACTTGGCATCGACATCGGTGCCGTGGACCTCGTCGTTCAGATCGAAGCGCCACTCAGCGTAGCGTCGGGCATTCAGCGCATCGGGCGCGCGGGCCACCAGGTCGGCGCCGTGTCCGAAGGCATCGTCTTCCCGAAGTACCGCGGCGACCTCCTCGCGTGCGCCGCCGTCACGGAGCACATCCTCGAAGGCAAGGTCGAATCGACGCACTACCCGCGCAACGCGCTGGACGTGTTGGCGCAGCAAGTCGTCGCCGTTGTTTCGTCGCCCTTCGCCACGGAGGAGAGCATCGACGAAGACGCGCTCTTCGCCCTCGTCCGCGGCGCGGCCCCCTACGCCGAGCTGGCGCGCACCTCGTTTCATGCGGTCCTCGACATGCTCAGCGGCCGCTACCCCAGCGAGCAGTTCGCGGAATTGCGGCCGCGCATCACTTGGGACCGCGGCCGGCGAAAGCTCTCCCCGCGGCGTGGCGCCAAGATGCTCGCCATCGCCAACGCCGGCACCATCCCCGACCGCGGGCTGTATGGCGTGTTCCTCGCGAACAGCGAAAAGTCCGTGCGCGTCGGCGAGCTCGACGAAGAGATGGTCTTCGAGTCACGGGAGGGCGAGGTGTTCTTGCTCGGTGCGAGCTCCTGGCGCATCGAAGAGATCACTCACGAGAAAGTCATGGTCTCGCCGGCGCCGGGACAGCCGGGCAAGATGCCCTTCTGGCATGGCGATAGGCCTGGGCGCCCTGCCGAGTTTGGCCGCGCCATCGGCAAGCTCGCGCGCGAGCTCCTCGCGGCGGACGGAAGCGAAGCCCGGGAGCGCCTCGTCACGCGCCACGGTCTCGACGCTCGCGCGGCGGAGAACCTCCTCCAGTACCTGCAGGACCAAAAGGAGGCGACGGGACAGGTTCCCAGCGACAAGCGCATCGTCGTGGAGCGGTTTCGCGACGAGATTGGCGACCTCTGCGTCGTGATCCTCTCGCCCTTCGGCGGACGCGTGCATTCGCCCTGGGCCACCGCCGTCCGCGCGCGACTTTTGTCGGAGTACGGCGCCGAAGCCGACGTCATCCACGGCGACGACGGAATCGTGTTCCGCCTCATCGACGCCGACGTCACGCCGCCGCCGGAGTTCTTCTTTCCCGACCCAGCGGAAGTCGAGGGCCTGGTCATGAGCCACCTCGGCGAGACCGCGCTCTTCGCCGCGCGCTTCCGCGAAAACGCAGGACGCGCCCTACTCTTGCCCAGGCGGCGCCCTGGAAAACGCACGCCGCTTTGGGCCCAGCGACGCAAGAGCGCGGGGCTCCTCAAGGTCGCCTCGAGCTTCCGCGACTTCCCCATCGTGCTGGAGACCTACCGCGAGTGTCTTCGCGACGTCTTCGACCTGCCGGAGCTGACGGCGCTCCTTCACGCCATCAAGACACGAAAAGTGCGCGTCACCCACGTCGACACGAAGCGCCCTTCGCCCTTCGCCGGCGCGCTCATGTTCAACTACGTCGCCGCGTTCATGTACGAAGGCGACGCGCCGCTGGCGGAGCGACGGGCCCAGGCGCTCTCCCTGGACCAGACGCAGCTTCGTGCGCTCCTCGGCGAGCCGGAGATGCGCGAGCTTCTCGAGGCGGACGCCGTGCGCGAGGTCGAAGCGCAGCTGCGACGCGATGCGTATCCGCTGACCCATGCCGACGCTGTTCACGATCGGCTGCTGAGCATGGGCGACCGGCGCGCCGACGAATTGCCGGGTGAGCCCAAAGAGGTCGCAGCGCTGCTGAGGGCGCTCGCCGACGAACGTCGCGTGGTGGCCGTTCGCATCGATGGCGAAGAGCGCTTCATCGCCATCGAAGACATGGCGCGCTACCGAGACGCGCTCGGGATTGTGCCGCCGCCGTGGACGCCAACGGATCTGCTCATGCCGGCGGAGCGCCCCATGGAAGCTCTCGTCGCCCGCTACGCCCAGACGCACGGCCCCTTTCGCGCCGAGAGCGTGGCGACGCGCTATGGGCTCGGCGTCGCGCCGGTGAATCAGGCGCTGGAACGGCTCGTCGCCCAAGGACGCATGGCCACCGGCGAGCTCTTGCCGACGGAGCTGCTCCGCGAGCGAGGCTTAGGCGGCGGACGTGAGTTCTGCAGCAGCGAGGTGCTCTCACGCATCAAACGACGCTCTCTAGCCATCCTTCGGCGCGCCATCGAAGCCGTGGACCCGCCGCTCTACGCGCGCTTTTTGTTGCGCTGGCAGGGCGTCGAGCCCCGCGCGGGCCACGCCATGGAGGGACTCATCGAAGCCCTCGCGACGCTCGAAGGCGTGCCCGTGCCGGCGAGCGATCTGGAGACACGCATCCTCCCGGCGCGCGTGGGTGCCTTCGATCGCCGAGACCTCGACGAGCTCTTCGCCTCCGGCGACCTCGTCTGGCGCGGCGAGCAGAGCCTCGGCGACAAAGACGGACGCGTCGCCATCTACAGCGCCGACCAGTTCTCGCTCCTCGCGTCGCCGCCGGAAGAGGTCGAAGGCGAACTCGCTCTGCAGCTATTGGACCTCTTTGCGACGCGCGGCGCGCTCTTCTTTCGCGACATGGTCACGGCGACGGGGCGTCTGTCGTCCGAAGTCTTCGACGCGCTCTGGGATCTCGTGTGGGCCGGCCACGTGACGAACGACACCTTCGCGCCGCTCCGGGCGCGCGTCGGCGACACCAAAGCCCAGGCGCGCACGATGTCGCGCATGCGCTCACGCCGACCTCCGCTGAGCGGAAGCCTCGCTCGAAGCGGTCCGCCGGGGAGCGCGGGTCGCTGGTCGCTCTTGCCTAAGCTCGAGTCTTGGACGCCGACGCAACGCCTCGAGGCCCTCGCATCTTCGCTCCTGCAGCGCTACGGCGTACTCACCCGCGAAGGCGTCTCCCGTTGCCTCGGAGCCCACGCCGACGTCCCAGGCTTCGGCGCGCTCTACCCTGTGCTCAAGGCCATGGAAGAGGTGGGGCGCGTTCGCCGCGGGTACTTCATCGCGGGGCTTGGAGCCACCCAGTTTGCACTGCCCGGATGCGAAGACCGCCTCCGCGACGAACGTGACACGCCAGAGGAAGAGCGCTCGGAGCGGGGGCGTTCACGCAGCCACTGCCTGGTCCTCGCCGCCGACGACCCCGCGAACCCTTACGGCGCGTCACTCCCTTGGCCGACGAGCGACGCCGCCAAAGCCCTGCGCCCTTCCCGCTCCGCCGGAGCCCGCGTCGTCCTCGTGGAGGGCTCACTGCGCGGTTTCATCGGCCGCACCGGTCAACGCCTCTCGACCTTCTTGCCTACCTCCGAGCCGGAGCGGAGCAAAGCCGCGCACGCCCTCGCCGAAGCCGTCGGGCGCGGCACCGGTCAAGCGCGGGGCAAACGAGGCGGCGGCGCCGTGGTGTTCAAGCGTATCGACGGCGGCCCCGCGGCGGAGTCAGACTTCGTGCCTTACTTACTCGATGCCGGGTTTCAGCCCGCGGCGAAGAGCATGCATCGGCGCCTCGGCGCGGCGAGCACGCGGCCGAACTGATACGCTCCCCATATGATCTGGCCTTTCCGCAAACGGACGCCTGTCCGAAAGCACTCGTTGCGGAGGTACTACAATTCCTAGCGGCCGAGGATGGCGCCCTGGAAAGGACGGCCGGAAACAACAACGCCGAGCTTCGTTAAATCGCCGAGCTATGCGCCTCGTTCACCTTGGCCGCCGCACGCTGCGCGCAAGCACGATTGGCGAGAGACACGAAGTCTTCTTCGTAGAGGCTGGCTACTCGAACCCGCTCCGCAGGAAGTGAGCCGGCGGACGATATTCTACGCAGGGCTCAGTTTCGAGCTGATCTACCGTGGACATTGGCTACCGTAATGCTGCGCTTTAGGCGCGACGCAGATTGAGCGTATCAAGCCGCCACCGCAGGGTTTCTATTCTGTCCTGACCGAAGAACGGCTCTCCTCTTACGACCATCGTCGGCACTCCCCAATGGCCGGCCGCTTCCAGGCTGTCGTGATTACTGTCTATCTCGTCGGTGTGGTCGCCATCTGTGATGGATTGCTCCATTTCACGTAGGTCCAAACCGACAGCATGAGCGGCTGTCTCCAAATGATCGCCCTTATTCCAATCTTCCGTTCCGCCAAAAACCAGCGCTGAGACCTCCTTAGCAAAACCCTCACGGCGTGCATCGCGACTATGGCGCGTCAGCGCCGCGGCGCCGCCGCACCTCAGCACATTGATGCCCGAGCTCTGACCGCGTGGCTCGGCTAGTGCTGTCCCTGCCACTCGATACCGAGTGTCGTGCGATACTGAAGGTCAACAACAGAAGGGGATCCAAGGACCGGAGCCGCAACGGTGATGCTCGCCAGGTCGAGTTGAATCACCACCTGGCTCTGGCGCGCAAAGCGAATGCCCGCGGGTTTAATCTGCACGAAGAGCCCCGTGTGGCCCGTCGAATGAAGCGCGAGCTCCGTCAAAAGAACCGAGACACCGACCGCCGCGGCCATTCGAAGCCGCTCACGAAAGAAGAATCGCTCGCCGCCGACGGCGATGTTCAGGGTTCCGGCGCGAGCGACGAAATCGAACTCTGTCTCCGCGTAGAGGTTCTGCTCGATGTGCCCATAGACGCCCCAAGGGCCGCGCCGGGCGCCCGCATTGATGCCGTACCCAAAGCGGATGTTGAGCGTGGACACCGCGAGGCGGTCGCTGAGAAGCGAGATGTGGGTGAGGACCGCGAACCAAGGACGCCACTCGTTGGAGCGGTCCAACGTGTCCCTGTCGCGCTCCACCGAAGGTTGGGGGCTCTCAACGGTATCCAGAGCCTGCGCATCGGGCGCTGGCGCCGTCGCCGGTTCCTCCACCACAGGTTCCAGGGGAGCCGCCTCGACCAAAGCTCCGTCACCCGAGACAGACCCCTCCGCGTCGGCGGAAACCGCATCGGCGGAAACCGCGTCGGCGGAAACCGCGTCGGCTACCGCTTCAACCACCGAGTCCGACACGGACTGCGTCGGATCTTCGACGACAACCTCCTCCGTCGGAGGCGCCTCCACCCTGACCTCCCCGTCCACCGGCGCTGGTGCTGCGGAGTCTTGCGCTTGAACGGGCAGCGAAGAGAAGGCGACGACGGCAAGCATCCACGCGCTGCGAATCAGCCAAGTCATTCCGCCGCCCTCGCTGCTTCGAGCGCTTCGCCCTCGGCGGCGTCAACCAAGTCCACCAAGGTGTCGCATGCAGACAGACACACCGCGTCGAAGGGGTCGCAGGTGCTGCATCCGTCCCCAATGGGCAGCCATCCGTAGGTCGGCGAAAGCACCAGCTCCGTAAAGCTGTCACGAAACCCGACCTCCACGTTGCCGCTACTGAGCTGGCCACCGACGAACTCGAGAATCGCGTCGCGGACGGTGTAGTCCACGCGGCGGATCACCGAGCCCAGGGTGATCGCAGCGAAGCGCGTGCTGTAGTCCGTCTCGGCACCGATGAGGTAGGTCCGCTCCGACGCTTCGAGGGCGGCGAGGGCCGTCCCCACACCGGTGCCTCCAGGTCCTGCGAGCGCGAGGATCACGTCGACATTCGGCGCCATCGCCGTCGCGAGCTCGCCCGCACGGGTCGCGTCGAAGAAGCCTTCGGGCCCGTCAGCGACGTAGGCCACCTCGACAACCATGCCGCCGCGGGCCTCGACGCCAAGTTGAAACGGCGCCGCGATCTCCGTCACCGCAGGCGCGTCGACTCCGGCGATGATCCCCACTCGCCCGGTGGGAGCAATGGCCGGGTCGCTAACCGCTGCGACGCCAGCGAGGTAGGCTGGTTCAAACGCCTGATAGCGGACGCTACGCAGATTCGCGCAGGTGTCGGCGCCTTCGCCGATGAGCAGGACGCTGGCTCCGCCGAAATCACATTGGGCGTCGCGAACCAGGGAAGCGTAGAAGCCGCTCAGAATGATCAGGTCCCGACTCGTCGCGTCGGCGCGCCACGCGTCAAAGATGGCGCGCGACTCCACTGGATCCACAACGCTAGTCTCAACCTCCTGCGTGAAGTCTGCGCCGATCCCCCCGCGGGCCAGGGCGACGCCGGCAAGCGTCAGGTCGCCGAGGGACCCGTCCCCAGGCATTCCCGTCGTCATGATTCGAACGCGGGGGCGTCCAATAAGCTCCTCTCCGCCGCAATGAGGCAGCAACGCAAGGAGAGCGATACAAAGAAGTAGATGCTTCATCGTGCGCCTCGCAAGCGCAGCGTTCGCGGTGCAAGCCGCAGGAGCAGAACCCCTGCCAGAAGTGACAAGCTGAGAGGCATACGCGAGCGGTTGGGTGTGGTGGTGCACGACAACACCGGCCCAGCGGGCGAGAGTCGCGCAGTCTCGAGCCAGGGAGACGAGCAGTAGTCATTTGTGATGTCGCAGACCTCGTAGCCAAGAGTCTCCGGGTTGGCGCGGCGGAACCACTTCAGAAGAACACCGTCGACCTCAAGGGCGAGGCTCTCCCTATCCTCGGCGAGGCGGCGTTGACTCACACGACCGAACGCTCGGACGAGGTCGGCCCCAGCTTCAATGGCGGCAAACACGCGCTCTCTGTTCACCAACTCGCCGGTGACACCGCCCACCGTCACGCAGCTATCGGCGGCGGCGGAGTGCGGCATGCCGTCGCGCTCCTCGTCGAGGGTGTCGGCGATGGCCGCTTCGTAGTTCATCGTGTGCACGACGGAACGAAGGTCCGGCGAGCGAATCGCGTGGGTAAAGCTGTCCTGAAGCGTGTGGAGCGCGCGACCAAAGTGGTAGCCGATGGGGCTCACCTCCACCTCGATGGTGCCGTAGTTCTCCAAGGTCATCTGCACCTCAATGAGCGGAACGCCCACATCCACAAACGCGTCGAAGGCGTTGCCGATCTCTTCGCGAATGACGTCGCGGCAACCCGCCAATGCGGTGTCGTTGCCCGCTTCGTAATCATCCTCCGCCGCGCGGAGGCAGTGGATGTACTGCCCGTGTGGGTCGGACTGCACGGAGCGAAGCACCGCCAAGTTTGTCAGCGAGAATCCTTCGCTGTCTGGAGCGCGCGTGCCCGTGATGATGGAAAAGATGAAGAAGCGCTGTCCGCGAGGAAATTCCGACGTGTTGGGATAGAGGTGCTCGAGGATCTCTTCCCATTCCCCGTCGGGTATCTGGTCATCCGTGAGAAGTTCAACACCGTCTCTGTCGGTGAGTTCAAGACCCGCCCCGCCGATGAGGAAGGACGCCACGGAGATGCGCTCGTGACAGCCATTGGTGAACCCCGACTGGACCGTGAAGGCGTGGGCGCGAGGCGCGTCGACGAGCCCAAAGGTGATCAGACTTGCCGCAAGAGCGAGGCGTACATGTGAATGGTTCATTGGGACTGCCTCGAGAGATCGAACTCGACGGTGACCGTCGTTCGCACCTGGATAAGCAAGAGCGGAATTCCGGAGAAGTCCGGGATCAACATGGAGAACGAGAGCGGGTCCACCACGAGGGTCTTGGAGCTTGGCAGTGGGATGCGAATTCCGACGGGCCGAGACTCGAGGCCAAACCCAATGGTGCCGGCTTGGTCAACGAGGGTATTGCGCAAGAGAAGCGTCGGGCCCACGGCAAGCTCAAAGCGGAGCCGGTCCGACGCGTAGTGAACATCGAAGCCCACGAGGAGCGACAGGACACCTTGGGCGACGCCCTCGAATGTGTCCTCCGAGTCCGCGGCGAGCTCCGCTTCGGGAAACCACGTGTTCTCCAGAACCAGCGTGAGGCCGGCGCGCTCAAAGTCGATGCCGCCGGTGACGGCGAAACCAGCGCTCAGCTGCAGCGGCTCCTTATCCAGAAGCGCCGAAATAAAGACCGCATGAACCTGCGCGCCCACCCAGTAGCTGGGCTCGAACTCAGGTTCTGTGGCTTCGTCGAGGGAGAGCGAAGCGTCCGTGCTTTGCGCCTCCGCGGTGGGCGCGAAGAGCGCGCCCGCGACGAGAAGAATCAGTATCGCGATGGATGGCATGGGGATGTCCAGTTGGGCGCAGACTGCGCGCTCGGCGCGAGCTATCCCACGCTGCCTCTAAATACGCACTCGCAATACACGCCAAGTTACGTGCGACAGGCGCCAAGCGTGAGTCAACGACCGAAAGGTACTCGGCCGCTTGGTCGTTTACTCTGAAGCGCGTTGCCTTCTTGGACTTCAAGCTCGAAGCTCAATATCCAGTCGCTTCGACATCCCGCAGTCGCTCAGCGAGTGATCGCCGCCTCGGGCCGGTCCACGTCGCGCAACACGCCTTCGTCGTCGATGGGAATACGCAACACCGCCCCGGGCGCCCCTTGTATGAGAACCTTGCCGCCTGCGTCCCCGTCGAGGCGCTGCAAAGCGTCAAAGTAGCGTTCGGGCCACAGTACGGGGTTACCGAGGCGACGCTCGTCTGCGGCTCCGCTTTCCGGCGCGATGATGAGGTGCTGCGTACTACTTTGGTGCGCGGCAACGAGGAGGCGAATGTCCTTCGGCCGCACGAAGGGCATGTCACCGAGGACGACGAGGGTGGCATCCACCTGCGCGCGAATTGCGCGAACGCCGGCTGCGATAGAGCTGCCCATGCCAGAGCTGTAGTTCTCGTTGTGGACCCACACGACGTTCAGCCCATCGAGAGCTCGACGGACGCGCGACGCTTCGTGGCCAAGGACCACAACAACGGGAAAAACCTCGGCGTCGAGGGTCGCTTCGACGACGCGACGCACCATCACCTTCCCCTCGATGTCCGCGAGGAGCTTGTTCTCCGTGCCCGCGCGGCTCGAGGTTCCGGCGGCGAGAACCACGGCGCCTACGCGACGCGGCGCGGCGCGGCGACGTCGCGTCGCGACGACTTCCGCAAGGATCGAGAGAGCGATTTCGGCGGCGCCTTGGCCACCGATAGGAACGCCAGCTGGGCCGTGTAGACGCGCCAGCTCGGTCTCCGACAACCCAGTAACACGGAGGCGGAGCAGGCGCTCGCGTTGGGTCTTGCGACTGCCCAGGGCGCCGACGTAGAAGGCTTCGCTGCGCAGCCCGACGGAGAGGCTTGGGTCGTCAATATTGGGATTGTGGCTGAGCACAACAAGGGCACTTCGAGAATCGATGAGCGCCGGCAACACATCCTTCGGCGCGCCCACATGAAGCTCGATGGACCCGAATCGCTTAGCGTTCGCAAACGCTGAACGCGGATCGACAAGAACGGGACGAAATCCGACTTCGACGGCGAGGACGGCAAGCATCTGAGCGATATGCGTGCCGCCGACAAGGATGAGGCGCGGCGGCGGCCGGAGCGCTTCGACGAACTGTTGCGATGATGGGCCCGGCACTCCAATGGCGTCGGCGCCGCTCAAGACGGCTTCGATGGCTTCGATGACATCGGGAGTCCGCGATGCGTCGTGCCCCCGTTGCGCGATTTCCCAGGCGCCGGACTCAAGGTCGAGAATGCGCGCACTCCCAATCCGTGTAGCGGTCCGAATACGTCCGATATCTTCGGCGCCCGGAGCGCGCGTGATGTGCACCTGAATTTCACCGCCACAAGGGAGCCCAACTTCGCCCGCTTGGCTGTTGGCGATGCGAAACGTCAGCAAACGCGAGAAGCTTGGCGGGTTCGATGCGCCGAGAAGCTGAATCGCCGCCTGGGCCACCGCGGACTCCACGCAGCCCCCGGATACGCTGCCCCAGAATTCGCCGGAAGAAGCCACAACCATCCGGCTTCCGAGTGGGCAAGGGCTGGACCCGCCCACTCGGACCAAGGTGACGAGCGCCGCGTCGTCGCCATCGGCACGAATGTCCTCAATCTGCGACCACACGTCGGCGTTCAGCGCGCGGGGCGGGAGGACGGAGTGCTCCGGAACCGCTCGGGGCCGTTCTTCGTGGAGCGCATCCTCGAGCGCACGCCAAGGCAGCAGCGCGCAGACATGACGACTGGGGTACGCGTGCAGCCTACGGAAAACAGCGAAGCGACCGGCGCCCGCGTCGCGCTTCGCGAGCCGCGACTCGAGTTCGGCCAAGCGCACGGAGCACTCCGACATTTCGGCGCCGCGCAGCGTTTCCACCAGAAGCGCCGCAGACGCGCGGCAGACCAAGCAGCCCTGAACCTCGACGCCGACCGATTCGACTCGACCGTCGACAACAACAACACCGAGCTTCGTCACATCGCCGCAAAGAGGGTTATGCGCCTCACCCACCTTGGCCGCCGCAGGAATCGCGTAGGCACGATCGGCGAGAGATACTAAGTCTTCTTCGTAGAGGCTCATCGCCGGAACATGCGCCTGGCTGCTCGGACCACATCAGCAAGCCGGGACACATCAGCTTTGGTGTTGTAGACACCGAAGGAAGCGCGAACAACGCTCGCATGCCCGAGGGCGCGCAGGAGTGGTTCAGCACAATGATGACCCACCCGCAGCGCGACACCGGCGTCGTCGGCGAAGGTGCCAAAGTCGTGCGGGTGAATCCCATCGAGGGCAAACGAGCAGACCCCGGCGCGCGTCTTTGGATCACCGACGAGGGTTAGTCCTTCGATGGCGCGCAGAGCCTCTGCGGCGGCGCTCGCAAGGTCGCCGACGCTACGATGGCAAGCCGCGAAGCGCAGGCCCGCGGCTGTGCCCACAGCACCCGCGACGTTTGGAGTTCCCGCCTCGAATCGTTCTGGGCCCGTCGCAAACGCGGCCGCCTTTTCGCTGACGTGCGTCACCATGCCCCCGCCGACCAGGAGCGGAGCGCATTCTTCCTGGCGCCGCGCGGGCATCCATAAGACCCCGGCGCCGGGTGGCCCATACGCTTTGTGGGCCGAGAAAGCGTAAGCGTCGCAGGCGATGCGTTTTAGGTCCACGTCGAGGTGAGGCACCGCTTGAGCGCCATCGACGACAAACAAAGCCTCCGGAGAAACCTCATCGAGAAGAGCGCGGAGTGCCCTCAAAGGCGACACGGCGCCGGTGACGTTCGACACATGCGTAACAGCCAGTACGCGCACATGCTTCGTGAGCTTTCGGCGGACATCGTCGACGTCGAGTTCGCCCTCGGGTGTGCATTGAAGGCCAATTAATCGAGCGCCCGTCGCTTCGCTCACTCGGCGCCACGGAAGAAGCAAACTATGGTGCGCCGACGGTCCCACAAGAACCTCGTCGCCGGGGCGAAGATTTCGCCGCCCCCAGCCCGCGGCCACCAGGTTGAGCGCTTCGGTGGCGGAGCGCGTCCAAATCACCTCGGCGGGCTCGGCCTTGAGGTGCGCGGAAACCTCACGGCGCGCCCGGGCGTAGGCGTCTGAGGCTCGCTGGCCAAGCGTGTGAACACTGCGTCCGGCGCCGCCCCCGAGGGTGAGTTCTTCGGCGAGGGCGCTCACGACCGTCGTGGGCACGAGGCTCGTCGTCGCCGCGTCGAGGTACGTTCGACCCGCCAGCGAGGGAAAGAGTGACGGGAAGTCAGTTCGCGGCACGCCGCGCCGCCTCTGGCGTTCCGCCGGTCCAGCTTTGAAACGCGCGATAGAACGAGTTTGGCTCTTCGAAACCCAGCAAGAGTGACACCTCGGCGACGGGGATATTCGTGGCGCGGAGATAGTGCGTCGCCAAGGTAACGCGGGTCTCGCGCAGCACTTCGCGAAACGACGTACCTTCCTCCCTCAACCAGCGCTGCAGCGTGCGCTTGCTCGTCCCGAGGTCCTGGGCGACGTCGTCAATACTGGTGCGGCCGCTTGGCAGCCCGCGATTCAACGCCGTTCGAACACGTTCCGCCGACGATGCATGCGGCTTCAGCTCACTCAAGTCACGCCGCAGCGCGGGCTCGAAGACGTCCCACATCGCAGCGTTCGCCGTGAGGAAGGGCCGACGTGCGTCTTCGAGGGAAAACTCTACTTCATCCCAAGCGCCAGTCTCTGGACAAACGCCGAAGAACGCTTCGAACTCAGCGGCGGGTTCGAGCCGGCGACGCGAACGCACCCGAACCGGCGCCAAGCGCGTTCGTGTTCCAATTCGCGCGAGACGCACCAAAAAGAGGAGTTCGAGAGCGACAAAGGTGGGGGAGATGTGCGCCTCCCGGTCCGGCCAGACGAAACGGGCCCGGACGCACTTGGTGTCTGCCTCGACGTCGAGGCTAAGCGGGCCGACGAGTGCCTTGAACAGGCTCAGACGGCACAGGGCTGTGTGAAGGTTTGGACTGCAGAGCGCAGCGAAGAATGTGGGATTGAAGTACTCGGCGCTAATGAACTCGACGATTCGAATCGGCAGCGCCGGGTCGTCGACTTCTTCGGCGAGAGCATCCCAAAACTGGTTGTAGTCCGCGGGAGCGACAGCTCGTTGTGGGTGCGAAAACGAGTCGAGGGGAAGTCCCGCGCGCCGAAGCACATTTGCCTTATTCGCCCCCAGCGCCTGGAGGAGCACTTCCGAGGCGGGTTCGAACTTGTAGCTAGAGGTCTTCATGATGAGTACATGTTCTTCGCTCATCGCGAGGCTAACACAACAGCGAAGCACGCCAATCCGCTAGCGAAGCGCGCCGTCATCGTGCTCGCCCTTGCCTCTGATGCGGCCGCGCGCGAGGGTCTTGTCGCGCCATGACCCCGTCCATCCGAGCCACGACCTATGCCTTCTTCGCCTCGTCTTTCGGGCTCTTCGCCTGCGGCGACGAAGCGCCCCTCACCCCACCCGAGCTGCCCGAAGCCGCCGCGGCGAACGCCGTCGAGCCGTCGCTTCGCCCCGCCCTGCCGGAGGGCGAAGACCCAGACTTTCACGCGATGATGGACGTGCTGGTTTCCCCGCGATGCATAAACTGTCACCCGAACGACGGCGTGCCTAAGCAGAGGGACGAAGCGCGCCCCCATCTCTTTGGCGTGCAGCGCGGAGAGGCAAACGTTGGCGTCCCCGCTCTGCACTGCGTCACCTGCCACCAGGATGAAAACAACGACGACTCCGGCGTCCCGGGCGCCCCGGAGTGGTCGCTAGCGCCCCACGCCATGGCTTGGGAAGGCCTCGACCGTTACGCCATCGCGCGTTCGATGCTCAGCCGCGCGAACAACGGCAACCGAGGTCTCGAGGAAGTACGCCACCACCTCACGGAGCACGCCCTCGTTCTTTGGGCGTGGACGCCCGGCGTCGACGCGGAAGGAGAGGCCCGCCTTCCTCCACCGGTGCCCCTCGACGAGTACCGGCGGGCCGTGAACCGGTGGTTTGCGGCGGGCGCACAGATTCCAGGTGATCCACCACGTCCGCCGGAACAACCGGAAGAAGAAGCTCCCGCCGAATCCGAAGAATCCGTCTCCCCGAACATCCACGAGACCGAAAGTGACTACGCCCCATGAGAATCTCACTGACCCTCAACGGACAACCCCGTTCCATCGAAACCGACGGCGAACAGCCGCTCCTTTGGGTTCTACGCGACGAGCTTGAACTCAAAGGAACCAAGTTCGGCTGTGGCAAAGCCGCGTGCGGCGCATGCACGATTCACATGGATGGCAACGCCGTGCGCTCTTGCTCCGTCGCGGCGAAGCACGCTGAGGGCAAAGAGCTCGTCACCATCGAGGGCCTCGGAACGCGCGAGGCACCACACCCGACGCAGCAAGCGTGGCTTGAAGAGATCGTCCCCCAGTGCGGCTACTGCCAGCCCGGCTTCATCATGGCCGCGGCGGCGCTCATCGAGAGCAATCCAAACCCGACGGACGAGGACATCGACGCGAGCATCGCCAACATCTGTCGATGCGGAACTCATGTTCGGATCCGTCGCGCCATCAAGCGCGCCGCGGCGATTAAGCGAGGCGAGTAATGTCCGACGACAGCAACACAATGGACGACGCCGACGGGGATACGAGTGCGAAGAAAAGCAACGCGAAGAAGAAGCTCTCGCGCCGCCAGTTCATCGTGCGTGGCCTCGCGGGCGGAACCGGCGTCTTGATGGGCGTCGGCTACTTGGGACGCAACTCCATTCGGCGCGCCGTCTTTTCCGCCGAGATGCCGCCGTCTTTTAGCGGCGACACGGAGGACCCGCTGATGTGGTTTGAGGTCGAAGCGGACAACCGCGTGCGTCTCTACAGCCCCAAAGTGGAAATGGGTCAGGGAACGTTCACGGGGATGGCGCAGATCGCCGCCGATGAGCTGGAGGTCGACGTGACGCGCATCGACGTTCTGCACGCGTCGTCAGACCGCGGCAATCTCGACTTCATGTCCACCGGCGGCAGCCTCTCCATCGCCGGCCTCTGGCTGCCCCTTCGGGAGCTCGCTGCAACCATGCGTGAGATGCTCCGCATCGAAGCTGCGCGGCAGATGGGCGTAGAGGCGAGCACGCTGAGCATTGACGATGGCACCTTCAGCTCGCGTTCCGAAACGAAGACCTACGGCGAGGTCGCCGCGAGCATGGATGTCTGGAACGTGCCGGACACGCCGCCGCTCAAAGATGTCTCGGACTACCGTTTCGTGGGTCAGCCGATCAAACGTGTCGACCTGGAAGCCAAGGTCTTCGGTGACCCCATCTTCGGCATGGACGCGATGGCGGAAGACATGGTGTATGGCTCCGTCCTTCGTCCGAGCATGGTCGGCGCCACACTTGCGAGCGTCGACACGGACGCCGCAGCGGCCATGCCCGGCGTGATCCAGGTGGTCGTGGAAAACGATTTCGTCGGCGTCGTCGCAGAAACCCGCATGCTGGCGGAGCGCGCGAAGGAAGCGGTCGTCGCGGAGTGGGTCGCGGAGCACGTTTGGGAAACGGCCCACGTGGACGAGCTCGTGCAGGTAGGCCGCGGGACCGACACGGAGATCCAACTCGAAGGCGACGCAGCATCGATTCTGGATGACGCCGAGGCGGACGGTGCAGACGGTTTCTTTCGCGCCGAATACCGCAGCCCTATCGGTGCTCACGCTCAGATGGAACCAAATGGCGCCGTCGCCGATGTTCGCGAGGACCACGCGACGATCACGCTCTCCACCCAGGTGGTGAAAGTGACGCGGGATGAGATCGCGGAGCGACTCGGCTTTGAACCCGAGCGCGTCAAGGTGGTACCGACGTACTTGGGGGGCGGCTTTGGCCGACGTCTGCACACGCCCAACGCGATTCAAGCCGCCGTTCTTTCGCGCGCCGTGGGACGCCCAGTGAAGTGCTTCTTCACGCGCAAGGAAGAGTTCCAGAGCGACACGTTCCGGCCTCCAACGCACCACGTGATGCGCGCCAAGGTCAGCGCCGAAGGCCGAATCGAGGCCATCGAGCACCAAGTGGCGAGCGGCGACGTCATGTTTGGCTCACCGATGTTTCCGCCCATCGCCGCAACGATGCTTCGCGCCGATGCTGGCGCCCTCGTGGGCGGCCTGATCCACTACCACACGGTGCCAAATATCCGCGCCGTCACGTGGGGCGCAAAGCTCCCCTTTCGAACGAGCTTCTGGCGCGCCCTGGGGCTCCTCGCGAATACCTTCGCCATCGAGAGCTTCCTGGACGAAATCGCAACGGCAACGGAGCAAGACCCGGTTCAAATGCGTCTCGACATGATCCCGAACGACGAGCCTGGCGAACGCCTACGCGGCGTCATCGAAGCCGCCGTGGAGCGCCATGGCGGCTACCGCGACAGCGCCGAGAACGGACGCGCCATGGGCTTCGCTTGCTCCTCCGACGGTAGCAACCCCGCGGCGCACATTGTCGAAGTCGCACGCGTCGGGGGACGTGTTCGAGTGGAGAAAGTCACCTGCGCCTTCGACCCAGGATTCGCCGTCAACCCCGACCAGGTCAAGGCTCAGTGCGAGGGCTCCGTGATGATGGGTCTTAGCGCGGCCATGTACGAGCGAATGGAGCTCATCGGCGGCGAGCTCAAACCCACCATCTACGGTCCGTACCGGATGGCACTGATGCGCGACGCACCCCGAGAAATCGACGTCGTTCTCGTCCAAGGGTCCGACGAACCTGGGCGCGTCGGTGAACCACCCATGGGCCCCATCGGCGCCGCCATCGCGAACGCGATGTTCCGCCTGAGCGGAGAGCGTATCCGCGAGATCCCCCTCGCCGCCGCCGAAGGCCTCGGTTCTGCGCGGGACCTCCAGGGGTAGCTCGTCTCGAAGCGCGACGAAGAAAAGCGCGCCGATTGGGCGCGCTTTCGCTTCAACATCGAAGTCTGAGCCTATTCGCCGAAGCGGAAAGTGACACCGGCGTCCATGGTGCCTTGGCGAAGGTTCGAGCCTGTTGCGCCGGCACGTGCGCCGGAAAGGAACGCGCTGCCGCGGTAGCCGGCGGCAACGTAGGCGCCGATCATGCGGTGGAACCAGAGCGTCGCGCCGACCTTGACGGCGACGGCGAGACCGAATGCGCCGTACTCGCCGTTGCTGCCGAAGGCGATGCCGACGTGGCCGCTGAGGAAGGGGTCGATGGCGATGCTGCCGACGTCGAAGGCGTAGTGAACGCCGATGCCGAGGTCGAAACCGAAGACGCCGAATCGGTCCACGCCGCCACCGAGGTCCAAGGAGGTGTATCGGAGTGTCCCGGAGGAGTAGAACACGGGACCGAAGTTTCGCTGGATGTCGAGTTCAACTCCATAGGAAGGAGTGAGGCCTTCCGTAAACTCTGCTTCGACGCCGGTGACGTCACTCGTGTATGACTGTCGCCCGCCGAAACCGAGGAGGAACCCGAGCTTCAAACGGAGGCGACCGGCATGCGCGAGGCTCGGCCCCGGCGCGACGTAGCCCTGTGGGTTCTGCTGCGGCGCGTACTCGCCGCGGGCGTCGTGCACGGGTACCGGAGCGTACTGAGGCTGTTGGGCGGGCTGCGCCTGCACAGGCTGCGCTTGGACGGGCTGCTGCACGGGCGCGGGCTGCACAACCGCCGTCCCGTTCGCGCCGTCCGCTTGGACTTCGACGCTGACCTGCGCGTCGACGGCGGGCATACCCGCCACGGGGACGGCTTCGGCGCAGGTGCCGTCGCTCATACAGGTCGCGCCCGCTGAACACGCGGGCTGACAGATCTGAGCGCTCGCGGATTGAGAGCTCAAGGACGCCGCGACACAGAGAGCAAAGACGGCGGGGAGTGATAGTGATTTCATGGTGTCGGCACTAAGCAGAAAGCGGGCCAGGTCGGCAAAACGAGGTTTGAACCCCAAATATCCGGCTTTTTGTAGAAATATGGGCGATGCCGCGACAATCCGTGGGGCGTAAACGAATGCACCCAGGTGTAATCCAATGGTCCCTACGCGACCCGCTTTCGTGTTCCAGCAGCGGCTCCGGCACCGGGCGCCCGCCTGCGAAGGCTGATAGGGTATTCGCGTGATTCGCGCCGGAAGCTGCCTAGTGCTCTTTGCTCTCTTTTTTGGATGCGAGGACGACGTCCAGGATCCCGCCGATGTCTCGACGGCTGACGTCGCGACGGACGTCGGCGAAGACGCCCCGGTTGAGGACGCCCCCGTCGATGCCGTCGACGTTGTCCCCGCGAACGAAATTCGTGGCCGGGTCCGCTACGAGGACTTGGAGTTTGAGGCGAACGGCTTCACCGGCGAGAGCACCTGGCGTCCGGCACGCGCCGTCGAGGTGAGCCTCCGAGTCGGTGGCCGTGAACGCGTCGTGACGCAGACCGACGACGAAGGCCGCTTCGTCCTCGTTCATGAAGAGCCCATCAACACGGACGCCGTGGTTCGCGTCACGGCGCGCGTTCGCGAAGGCGCTCAAGTTGTTCAGACGCAGACACATTCCGAGGAGGTCTACTTCCTCGAAGCTGCTGCGCTCACCGGCGACGCGACGCCGGTCAACATCGATGCGGCGGCGAGCGAGCTCGGCGGCGCCTTCAACATCACCGACGTCACCCTCGACGCGCTTCGTATCATCGCGCCGCATATCGGCGAAGCCGCCCCTCGCCTTGGCTTCGGCTGGGAGAAGGGCGAGCCTTGGCCGTGCGGGTCTTGCTACGGCGACGACGTGGTGAAGCTCGGCGGGCAGGTAGAAGACACCGACGAGTACGACGACGACATCATCCTCCATGAGTACGGGCACTACTTCGTCGAGTACTACAGCCGGGACTCTTCCCCTGGCGGCTCCCACCGCGACCGGCAGGTCTCGCCGGTGCTCGCGTATGGCGAAGGAATCGCCTACTTCTTCACGCTCATGGTCACCGGGCGCGACATCATCGTCGACAACTACATCGACGGAACCCGCACCATCGACTTCAACCGCTACATTCAAAACGGAGGCGACCGGCCTGGTTTCGTAGGCACCGAAGACGGCACACTCGAAGGCAACCTTCGCGAAGAGATCATCGGCGGCATCATGCTCGACGCGATGGACCCCGCGGATGCCTCCGAGCCCTTCGATACGGTGGCCTTGGGCACCAGCGGGATGCTTGCGCTCTTCATCGATCACTTCGGACAAACGCGCACGCCAAGCCAAGGCGCTCCCGGCGTCGACCTCTCGGACTTCCTCTGGGCACTCCAGTGCGTCGCCGAGGTGCCGCGGGAGGCCGTCCAGGCTCTGGCGGACGACCGGCGCTTTCCTTGGAGGGCTCCGGCGCGCTGCGAATAGCCAGCGCGAAGGGAAACGCACAAAAAGTGAGGACGCCCACGAAGAAAACGCCGCACGAAGCGTAGCTTGATGCATGGCATCGAGGCGGCTCCGCAAGACACTCCCGAAAGACCTCCCGGCTCTCATGGAGGCGGCGGCCACCAGCGGTGACTACTCCGCCGTGCACAAGGCTCTCGAGGCGTGCCAAATCGACGCCCGCGGCGGCTCCGGCAAAGGGACGCCGCTCATGATGCGACCGTGCACGCCGGAGCTCGCGCGCTGGGTCGTCGCCCGCGGCACCGACGTCAACGCGACGGACACCTACGGAAAGACGGCGCTCCACGCGAGCGCCCGGGCGCGCTTCCACCATAAGCTCCCGGTCACCGAGCTCCTCGAGATGGGCGCGGATGTCCACGCCAAGTCCAGCAGCGGCCTCACGCCACTTCATTGCGCCGCCGATGGTGCGCACACGGAAGCCGTGCAGCTCCTGTTGAAGGCCGGCGCGGAAGTCGATGGCGCATGCAATCGAGGGCTCTCTCCTCTCGAGTATGCGCTTCAACGCATGTCCAACGTCGGCGTCATTGCCTTCGTCGCCGCCGCGAAGGCGCTCTTGGACGCCGGAGCCTCCGTCACGCCACGTGCGAGAGACTTCGTGAGGCGCGCCTCGGAGCGCTTCGAGTTTCACCGCGACGCGTTCAACAAAGACATGCTTCCGGAGGCGTCGGCGGCGATGGAGGCGCTCTGCGCGCTCTTCGAAGTCGCGCCCGCCACGGCGCGCCAGATGCACGACGGAACCTCGCCCATCACCGCCCCTGAAGGCACTTGGCAAAAGCAGCACGCGGAGCTTTGGGAGCTCTTGGTCCCGTCCAAGGGCGCCTGTGCGACGGTCCAGGGGGAAGTCGTCCGAATCGCCGGGAGGATCCGCGACGAGCTCTTTCGCAACGGAGGCATGAACTGGGACGCCCAATACACCGCGATGGCCGAAGCTTTTTACGCGCACATGGCGTCTCACGAAGCGCTGAACGCAGCCTCCCTCGCGGAGTGCGAAAGGCACGTCAAAGCCGTGCGGCGAAATCCGGACAGCGCCGACCGCCTCGCTCAGTGGGCCGTCGCCTGGGTGCGCCGTAACCCGACGCCCATCGCGCTAGCCGCGCCGGCCTATGAGCGCTGAGGACCACTAGACTGACGGTTCTCATTCACACGTAGGGGAAGTTGCGCTGCCGCGCGTGAATCTCTACCCTTAGCCATGCTTCAGCGCTTGGTCTTAATTTCGCTTCTCGCGTTCGTCTCCGCGTGCCCAGACGATCCGCCGCCCTTTGTTCCACAAAGCGACACCGGACCTCTGCCCGACGCCGGCCCTCTCCCCGATGTACCGGATGGTCCCGACACGGGCGCGCCTATCACCTGCGAAGAAGGCGGCCCAAGCGTCACCATTACGGAGCCCGTCCCGGCTACGAGCGCGTCGGATTCAAACGTGCTCATCGGCGCCCGGCACACCGTGCGCTGTGAGGTTCTTCGGCCCGCGGAACCCGGCTCGGTCCCCGTCGACCCGGAGTCTGTGATCATCACGCGAACCGACGCCGACGGGAACACCCTCGAGGCGCCCGTCGTGAGCTCCGATGGAGATGTCTACCAAGCGAACTTCGATCTCGCTGACGCACCGAGCGGCGAGGTCTTCTTCCGCTGCATCGCTTCGGACACCGATGAGACCTGCACGATCTCGGACCTCAGCACACTCGTCGACCTCGGCCCCAGCGTGGAGATCACCTCGCCAACGCCAGACTCGGTCCACTCCACAACGATGAACCTTCGCTACCGCATCGTGAGCCAACCTCTTGGAGACGATGACCTCTTCGCCGGCCTGGGGGAGCACACCGTCGTCGTCGCCGGTACGACGATCACCAACATCGTCGACGAGGGCGAAGGCAACTTCAGCGCCGCCATCGACTTCTCCGACGACACAATCTTCGACCCTGACCTCTCCGGTGAATTCGAGATCGCCGTCTCAGCAGAGAACCAGCGTACGCCGGAGCCCGCCGTCCGCGTGGCACGACAGGCCTTCACCCTCGACCGTACCCCGCCGGAGATCGAGTTCGTCAGCCCCCTCGAGGGAGAGCTCGTCGGCGGCCGCGTTCGCGTCGTCGCTTCCATCAGCGACCCGAGTGGCGTCGACCCTGCGAGTGTCGTCTTGCGCGCCGGCATGATGGAGTTCGACATGAACTTGGTACCGATGTCAGCGGACTTCTCCGTGAGCTTTGACGCCTCGCTCTTCCCCCAGACGGTCACGGAGCTCACGCTCAACGTCACCGCATCGGACAACGCGGCGAACCGCCAGACCCTCTCCCTCGTCGTCAAACTCGACAGCGTGCCGCCTATCGCGTCCCTCGACCCACCCGACATTCGTGCGGGACGAGTTCAGTCCGGAACTCTTCAGTGCACGCGCCTCTTCGACCCAGTCGGCAGCGACTCCGTCAACGACGGCGAGATTGTTGGAACCGCCGCAGAGTTTCGGGCGCGCACCCAGGACGAAGGCAACCGCCCCTTCGGTGGTGAAGGCGTCGTCGTGTTCCTCGCGGGTCTTCGCTCGGTTCAGCTCTACATCAACGATGAGCCCGAAGTTCCTCTCCTCGTCGACCTGAGCGGCGACGGCGTATGCGACTCCATCAACCCGGATCTCGAGCCCGTCCCCGGCGACCCAAGTCGCGCCGTCGTCGTCGACCTCGAAGGCGTTCGCCCTGCTGGCCGCTGGCCCTTTAGCTCCGTTGACTTCGACTCTCCCGGTACGCCCGCCGAAGCCTACACGGGTGCCTATGACGGCTGTAACCAAGGCAACGGCAGCGGCTTGCCAAACCGGCAATGTGAAGAGAGCACGCCGATGGCCCACATCATCGCCTCGACGTACGACGAGCCCACTATCTACGGAAAGCCTCTCATCACAGACCTCACCTGCGTCGGCGACGCTTTCGACTTCCAGGGTTCCATCGACGAAGGCTGGTCATGCTTGGCCGTTCGCTCCGAAGACAACCTCGGGAATGTCGGCGTGTCCCGCCCACTTCGGGCCTGCTTCATCGACGGCGCTGGCGGCGACGCCGAGTGCCCCGGTCCCGTGGGAACCATCGCGCCGGAGGGCATGCGCCCAGGGTGCACCGACGGCTGCATGATGCCGCGTTCCTATGTGAATGACCCGAGCTACCAGCTCTTCAACCCCTGAGGTCAGGCGCGGGCTGACGGTCGGCGATGGCCGTCAGCGACCCTTCTGACGCTCCGAGGCGGCCTTGATGAGCGGCTCGATCTCTTCCAGTTCGTGCTCCCGAAGCGTGCTTGCGACACGTCGGCGCTGGCGAGCGAAGGCGCTGCCGTGTTTGAGCTTTCCGAGCGTGCGGACGTCCTTCTCGACGTTCTCACCGAGCTTGAGCTTCTTGAGGACGGGCTCGTGAAGCTTGCACAGGAGCATCGCGAGGGCTTCACGCCTAGCCTGCTCCTCTTTCGCCTCCTGCCGCACCTGCGTGCGTGAAGGTCCGACCTCTTCTTCTTCTTCGATGGTCGAGGTATCGATCATCGGCTTTTTGCGCTTGCCCATGTCGGTGTTCTGCACCCTCGGGGCGCAAGGTCAACCGCTCACTCGTCCGGCCGCTCCTCCTCTAGCGCCTCGCTATCCGGCGGCCATGTCCGCCGCGTATCGAGGACGCTGCGGCCAGCGAGTTCGTGAAAGACCACGTTTAGCACCTCGTTCCCGTCCTTGAGTTCAAGGAGCCGCTGGTACTCGCTGAAGGAGAGGACGCCGCCCCCACCGGTGCTGCCCCCGAATCCGCGCAGATAGTACGAGGTGCTCTCCCCGCCCTCCCCCGTATCTTCGGTGTAGGCGTCGGTCACGCAGCGATGCACCTCCGCGTAGCTACCAGCAGGACTCTCACCGCAGCGAAGCTCAAAGAGACACTGGCCCGCGCCAACTTGGCGGGCGAAGAACTCGCAGCGCGTGCCAAGAATCGCCTCGTCCGTCGCGACCATCGCCGTCCCGCGTCCTTCAAGGCGCATTGGGGCCGGCGGCGTGTTGCAATCCTTGATTTGCGTGAGTCCCAGAACGAGTGACCCCACGGCAAAGACACCTGCGACGAGAGCACCCACTTTGGGAAACGCCTCGCCCATGGCGACGAAGTTCTCGAGAAGCGTTGTGAAGAGCCCGGTACTGGATCGGCGAGCCTTTTGTAATTCCGCGTCAAGGTCACGCACGCGCTTCTCCGCCGCGAAGACGTCCTGTCGCAGGCTCTCCATGCCGTCGCTGAGCTCCGCGATGGAGTCCGTGAGCGTGTCCACACGGGCACGAAGCTCTTCGACGCTCGCCCCCTCGCTCACAGCCCGCGTCCTCCGGGCAAACGAAAAACAACGGTTTCGCCGTCGGCGCGACGAAGCACCGCACGTGAGACGGCTCCACGGACGTAGGTAAAGTGCTCGCCCGGAACGCCCTCGTCGGACCAAAAGAGGGCGCCCATGCCATGTGCTTGGCAACTCCCTACTCCCTCCCAAACAACGTCCGCACCGCACCACGCCTTGGCCCTGCACGAGCCCGCAAAGGCATCGTCGATCTCCACTTGGCAACCCTCCAGCGAAGTCTCACCACGCCAGGCGCTTTCGGCGCTAACGGTCTCGCTCACGTTTGTGCAGGCATGAAGAAGCGCTCCGCTCAAGACACACGTCAGCGCCAAACCGACGAGCCCCAGCGCCGCCGCTAAGAAGAAGTACCCCACGCGCCGTGCGCGGCCCTTCGCCTTTTCGACTCGGATCGTGCGCTTGAGCGTCTCGGCGTCGTCGTCCGCTGCCACGCAACGAAAGCGCAAGCCCTGCGCGGTGCCCTCGAGGCCCGCGTGCTCGGCGTCGAGAACGAGAAGACGCTCTCGAAGAACGAGGGTCTCGTCGCGGTAGCTCACTTCCGCAAGCGTGAGAGCACGGAGGCGATGACCGTGTTGTGCTGCGACGGGTCCATTCCGACGGCCTCCACCGAGCGGGCGATGAACCGCTGGAGCATGATCGTCGTTCCTGGACCGAGCGCCTGAGAGCGTTTGTTGAGCGCCGTCAGATGCGCCGGGTCAATCGCGACGCCCTGGAGCCCTCGCGCTACGCCCAGGTGCGCCGTGACGAGCTTCTTGATGAGACCCAACATCGCGCCGCCGTTCGCCTGAATATCTTCGTAGAGCGCCTGAAGCTCTTCGAGGTCGGCGGGGTTTGTACGATGGGCCAGGAGCGAGGTGATGGCTTGCGTTCGCAGCTGGTACGCCACCCCTTTGTTGGAAACGTTCAAGCTCCGGTACTCGCTCTCGAGGGTGTCGAGGTCGCCGATGATGCCCAGCCACGCGAAGCGTTCGATCATAATAGGCATCTGTCCGGCTCGGACCTTTGCCGTCGGCGGCTTCGCGTAGGTGTCTAGCGCAGCGCGCGCCGCCGTTGGGTCGCCCGCATCCAGCGCCGCCATGATCTTCTTGCCGCCCTTGTTGTTGCGGACGGCGGTGATGACGACCATCACCAAAGCCGCCACCATTCCGATGATTGCACCCTGAATCATGCAAAGAGGCTACGTCGACGGCGGAACGTTGAGAAGGCCCATAGGCGCCAAAAAGGTGACTTTCCCTCAGGACTCGGGCGACAAGGGACAATGAGTCGACAAGCCAAGCGCCGAGCGTCGCGACGAGCCAAGATCATTCGTCGTCCCCCTGGGCATCTCGAGGCGCCCCAAGGCGCGAGCGAGACCACCGTTCGAGTGATCCGCTACGACGCCAATGGCGTAGAGACGAGCGCCGGTGTTGAATCGATCCCTGAGCGCCACGAAGGGGTGCTGTGGGTCGACGTGGTGGGGCTTGCCTCCCTCGACGTGGCCGAGACCATCGCCGCGCGCTTCAACCTTCACCCGCTCGCGATGGAGGATGCATTGCGCCTCCACCAGCGGCCAAAGTTTGAGTCCTACGCCGACCACGTCTACGGCGTCGCGAAGATCGTGCACTTCCCAAAGGGCGGCGAGCTTGAAGCCGAGCAGCTGAGTGTCTTCGTCACGGACAACGTCGTCATCACCTTCCAAGAACACGAGGGCGACTGCTTTGGGGAGCTACGCCGGCGTATCCGGGAAGGAGGCGGACGCATTCGAAACGAAGGCGCGGCGTACCTCTGCTATGCGCTCTTCGACGCCCTCGCTGATAGCTACTTTCCCGTCGTCGAAGAATTTGGCGAACGCCTCGAAGCGCTCGAGGAGGCGATTTTTGCGGAACCCGAGGAGGCGCAGCTTCAAAGCATCCACCGACTGCGACGCGAGCTCATCGCGCTTCGCCGTGCGGCCTACCCGCTGCGGGAGATGCTCCTCGGACTCATTCGCGACGAGCACCCACTCTTCGACGACTCCGTACGCCTCTACCTCCGCGACTGTGTCGACCACTCGATTCAAGTCGCCGAGCTCGTCGACAACCACCGCGAGCACGCGACGGGGCTCCTGGACATCTACCTCACAAGCGTTGGCCACCGCGCCAACGAGGTGATGAAGGTCCTCACAATGATCGCCACGATCTTTATCCCTTTGAGCTTCCTGGTGGGGCTCTACGGCATGAACTTCGACACGAGTTCTCCGTACAATATGCCGGAGCTGGGCTTTCGTTTCGGCTACCCGATGCTCATCGGCACAATGATGAGCGTCGTCATGGGGATGGTGTACTACTTCCGAAAGAAGCGCTGGATCTAGTGCGTGCGACGGCCTCCATCGCCTCCTCGCAGCGAGGGAAAGTCACCACGCCTGTCTGTTAGCGCGGGCCAAGAAGTTCAGCGTCGTCTGATACGATGGGACCGTGATCCACATTCTCCGCGGCATCGTCTTCTGTCTCGCTGTCGGCGCGATGGCCCAAGCCCAGCCGGGGACGGCCCAAGAGCCGGCCCAAGCGCTTCGCGCTGGAAGTCCTGCCCGCGCGGAGGTCATCACGGTGCTCAACGTCCCAGCGAGCACCCTCGCCACGGCCAACCAAATGCTCACGGCCCAATCGGAGAGGCTCATGGAGTGCATCGTCGGGAGTGAACCTGGTCCATGGAGGTACCGACTGGAGCTAAGGAACGCGGGAGTGCACTCCGCGGCGTTGGTCGCCGACGGGACTGACGCAACGCCCAGCGTCACCACATGCGTCGAAGAGGTACTGCGTTCTCTGCGTTTCCCTCAACTCGGGCAAAGCATCGAGGTTCGTGTATCGAGAAGAGAGATATTTGGGGTGGTTCCCGGCGGCATCGGCGGCATCGGCGGCGGCGGCGGCATCGGAGCCGTCCGCGGCGGGTCGACACGCTCGCCACCAAACGCTGGGATCGGTTCTCGAGTTCAACGAACGCCCCGCGTGCGCCCAGGCTCCCTTGATGTCCGCGGCGGACTCGCCTCCGACATCGTTCGGCGTGTCGTTCGCCGACACCTATCGGAGCTTCGTTTCTGCTATCAGCAAGTGCTTGCGCAGCGGCCACGGGCACAGGGGGCCCTTACCCTTGAGCTCGTCGTCTCCGCCGTCGGCACCGTGCCTAGAACCTCCGCATCCGGCGCCGGCGACGACCTCGCCCCCGTGGCGGCGTGCTTCGCGCGCGTCGCGCGACGATGGCGCTTCCCCTCGCCCACGAGCGCCGGCGTCGTCCTCGTCCGCTACTCGTTCGCACTCACTCCGCCGCGCTAACGCCAGGCCGGCGCCCAGTTGCCGGTCAGCTCTTCGCCGTCGGCGTCGAACTCCGCCGACGCCCACATCATGTCGAGATTGCACTCGTAGCGCCGTCGACCGCCGCTCATTCGACAGCCCTCGAGGACGGCGGTGTTGTGGTCGAGGACTCGCACCCGCTCCGCAGAGCACTGCACCGCCTTCGTCGTTCCGTCGACGACGACGATGGCGCGGTCCCCGTCTTCAAAGAAGCTCACGCGCACCTCAGCGCCGAGGCCTCGGAGGAAGCGTGTCTGCACCTCCGCCAGCGGCGAAGCCATGCGCACCCAACGCGCGCCGCCGCTTAGGTCCACCAAAACCAGAGGGTCCGTGTCCATGGGGTGAAAGATCAGCTCCGCGGCGCCGTGCTCACCCGGCGGCAACGAGAGCGGTCGAAGCTCGTCTGGCTGCTCACCGGGAAAAGTGAGGACCCCGCTGACCTCGTAGTCGCCGTCCACATGGACACTCAGGGGCCACTCGTTGCCACAGGAGCCGCAAGCGACGAGGAAGAAGAGACAAAGAACGAGGGCCCGCATGACACCGAACATGCACGGAAGATGTGGCGAAACTATGGCGTTCTCAAAACAATGACGAACTTGCGCGCTTCCTTCTCCTTGCCGCACACCCCTCGTGGTGAGAGCGTACGCCAGATGAACCGACACGCCCTCCTGTACACTCGTGCCCTCGCCGCCCTGGCCCTCGCCGGATGCGGCAGCTCACTCCCGCAGCCCGAAACACCCACTCCCGTACAGTCTGTCGCGGCACCCGTTCTCTCCGCCGCCGGCGACTCCGCCGTCATCACCCTCGCCGTCTACCCCGCGCGTCTGCCGGAGTTTGTCGGTCAGGCCACCTTCCTCGAACCGGTCCTGCAAACCCTCGTCGATCAGTACGCCGCGGATGCAGCGGTCTTCGATGCTTGGGTCGGCGACGCGACGCGAAACTACCGCGAAGGCGAGGTCGGCAGCGTCCTCCACTGGCCTGGACTCGACCTCACGCGCCCAATCTTCTTCCGCGTCGGAGAGGCTCCCGATGAGCTCCAAGGCGCCCTCGCTGTTCTCTCCGGCGCATCGAGTCCACTGCGCCACGTCCTCGCCTGCCCCGCCACCGACGCGGCGGCTCTCCAAGCTCACTTCGAGTCGCTCTTCGCAAACTGCCCGGTGTCTGGAGGCATGCGCCAGTGCCGGCGCCACCAAGTTCAGATCGTGCACAACGCAGAGTGGGTCTTCGTCGTTCGACACGAAGGGCCGATGCCCGCGCTCAGCGCCGCAGACCTCATGGCGCCAGCGGATCCCCTCGCCGAGTGGGCCTACGAGAACGGTCCCGTCGCCGGCTATCTGCGACCCCAGAGCATTCGAGGTGTCGGTGCGCATCTGGGCTCGGCGCGCGCCGCCGACGCTCTGTCCGAAGCCAGCGGAGATTCCGTGAACCTGATGCGCTGGATAGCGGCATCGGAGGTTGTCGGAGCCTACCTGCAGAGCAGCCCCTATGGAATGGAAGCGGAGGGGTTTGCCTTCGTCGTCCAGCCCTCTCCCCTCTCTCTTTCCTTTCGGGCGTCCCTCTCCCAAGCCGGCGCCCACTACAGCCAGACTCCGCGAGGCGAAGCGGCACGTGGCGGTAACACAGAGACCGGCATAGTGATTCGCAGCAGCTACGCCCTCAATGCGCTCCTCGCACCGCACCATCCCTTCGGTTACGGCACCGATGAACGAGAAATAAACGAAGCCATGCGCCGCTGTGGCGTCGCGTGTTCGATCCGCGCTGCGTTCGAGCCCAGCGCGTACTTGCCGTTCCTTGTCGACGCGCAAGGGCCCAGCGCCGCACTCAGCGCCATCGCCGAACTCGAAGTCGATCCCGCGCTGGAGGCAGGAACCCTAGACATCGACGCCGACACGTCGTCCATCCAAGGAGCCAGGGCAGGAGCGCGTTTGTTCGCTCGTTCGCGAATCGCCGAGCGCTCCTGGTCCGGCGGCGTCTCCTTCGTCGCCGAAGCGGCCTCCGAGGCCCTCGCCCTCGCGAGGAGCGCGCCGGAGTTACCACTCGTTCCTGACGCCGGCGCGAGCGAAGCGTCCCTTCGCTGCCTCGACGCTCTCGGTCAGCACGTCACCTTGTCCCTGTCGAGTCTCGCCGATGCGCCGAACTCCGGAGCCGAAGCCCGGCCAAGCGTGTACCTACGCGCCGCCGAGCTGTCCCGCTGCGCAAGCGACCCGGCCCACGCCGCCGATCGCGACGCCTACCTGGCGGCCCTCGACGTCGGCTTCGGCGCGTAGTCACTTTCCACGACCTTGAACGGCGCTTGGACGGGGCGTATTCTGACCGGGCGTGGACTACGGACTTCCGGAAAAGAAAGAGCTCCCGGGCGCGGTGCCCTTCACGGTGCGCCTGCACCCCGTGGCGCTCGGACTCGTCGTCTCGCTTCTCGTCGCTTTGTTCGGCGCTATCTGCATCTTCGTTTGGTGGAACTCTTCTCCGCATCGCGGCTTCGACGACCTCGACATTGGCATTCAAGCCGTAGTCTCAACGGGCGCGCTTAGCGTGCTCAGCGGAATCGTCGGCGTGGTTTGGGGCACTCTTCGTCGCCGAAAGCACCGCAGCTTGATCGCGTAAACGGATGTTTCGTGAAAATCAAAGACGCTGCCCGAAATGCCGCGCCGGCATGCGTAAGGAGCCGATCCCCTCCGGCGAAGTCGTCGACGTCTGCGAGTGCGGCGTCTTCGCGGACTACTTTGACGGGGACCCTCGCGCCCTCTCGAAGCTCTTTCGCTTGCCCGTTCCCGAGGCTTCGAAGGAAAACGACGACGTCCTGACCTGCGCTGGATGCAGCGAGCGGATGGAGCTGCTTCGCTACGAAGAGGGCCCGCTTCTCCACCGCTGCCATGCCTGCGCGTCCGTATTCATGACCCCGGTGATGCTCAACTTCCTGCGCAACTACGAAGCACAATCCAAGGCCGAAGAGCCGACGCTCCTCGCTCGCCTCGCCCATTGGCTTGATTCGTTTTGACGCGACGCCGAGCGCTCATGGACCATGCGCTCGTGGAGCATGGGCTCATGGACCATGCGCTCATGGACGAAGCCCTGGTTTGACAACCCGGCGCCGGCTGGCTAGCTCTTCGGTGGGCGCCTTGGGAGCGCCCCTCCGCCAAAAGCGCCGCGCATCCCAACGTTCGAAACAACCAATGGTCACGCTTTGCGTCCGACCCAGCCCTCAGAGCGGAAAGGGAACACTGGGAGATGACTCATGACCAATCCTTACGATTCGCTGCGCGACGAGCTCCGTCGGCGCGCTCGCCAACTCCACAAACGCTGCGCCGGCGCTGACGAAGATGCGCTTCGGCGCGTTCGACGCGCTCCGGCCTTGGCAGCACAGCCGGACGACGCGATCATCGCCGGCGTGCGCCGGAAGCACTGCTTCGACGCCATCGCCCGCGCCCTCGGTTTTGCCGGCTGGCCTCAGGCTTCGCGCTGCCTCGCCGGCGAGGCCACCGAAGACATGGGCACGTTTATGCACCGCGGCTTTGGCGGCGCGCACTGGAATGTCTGGGCGACGGATCACGAGGAAGCCGCGGCGATTCGCCGTGAGCACGGCGGCTTCCTTCTGGCGTATCGCCGGCAGTTCTTCGTCGCTACCGAGTCCTATATCGATGAGCTTGGACTCGACCCCAATCACGCGGACTGGACGGCGATAGGCCGAGATCTTTCGCGCAGCCGCGGCAACCCGGCCTGGGCCCGAATCGCGCGCTCCGCGGTGCGCGCGCGCCTCTTCGACAGCTAGGTTGTGCGTCCGGGGCCGTCTGGGCGTCCAGACGGCCCGAACGCTCACCCGCGGAACTTCCGACGTCCCGCGCTGTCCGTGAGGCATGAGCAAGACCGCGCGAGACGCGCTCACCATCGTCGGCATGACGCTTCTGGCACTCTGTGCGCTAGATATGTTGGAGTACCTGCGCTTTCTGGCGTCGCTGGCATGGAGGTAGCGCTCCGATGAACGAGCCCGCGCAGTCCACCTGTATCCTCGCTGGCTTCGCCCTCGCGTCCATCGTCAGCGCCCTCATTGGACGCGGCCTCGTCCGCGAACGCCGCGCGGCCTGGCGCAACGGCTTCCTCCTCGCGGCGCGGCTTCCTCCTCGCGGCGCGGCTTCTCCTCGGCGTGTCCCTCCTCGGCGCCGCCTTCGTCGTCGCAGAAGCCATCGATGTTCTACAGGGCGGCGGGTCCATGGGACGCACCGCGCTCTTCCCACTCTTCTTCCACGCCGTGCCGATTCAGGTCATCGCGACGGCCACCGCTGCTTCCATGCGCACACGATTCGTCGCAGCGATGCTCTTCATCGTCCTCGCCGGCGGCCTCGTCTTTTTCACACTCCTCGATTCCGCATTCCATTTTCCCTGCGTCAGCCCTAGCGATGCCGTCCATCTGTTCGAGCGACGTGCGCTCCGCGCAGTCTGGGCCCTTCAAGGGGCGCGCTTGCTCGTTGTCACCTTCGCCGGCGTCGCGTCTGCGCAGGCCCTACGCAACACGAGCCAAGAAAAATCTGGGGACGCCAAGAGCACGCGCTCCATCGCTCTCTTCGCGCTCGGCCTCACCGCCTTCGCCCTCACCCGCCCCTTCGCGAACGACGGACATCGCCCCCTGAAGTTCCGCTACGGCGCGCGCCACACGCACCCCGGCGTTCAAACGCCGCCACCGGAGCCCAGTGACGAACACGTGTGGGGCGGGTTTCACCTCACCCTTGGTCCTGCCGGCGCTTCGCTGGACGGCGAAGCGATTCACGGCCCAGACGACCTCCGCCCGCACCTCCTCACCCATGTCCTCGAGCACCCCAATACCCGCCCCAGCTGCGTAATTCTCGCCGACCCTGCCACGCCACGAGACAGTGTCGAAGCGTGGCTTGCGGCCCTCCGTACGCGCGGCGCCCTCATCTTCGCCGGGTCCTTCTCGGACCATGCTCACCAGAGCGAAACCCTCGGCCCCATCCACCGCGGACGAATCGCCACCTGGCGCCTCGACGTCCGAAGCGAGAGCCCCGGCGAAACATGGGGCGAGCTCGCCCACCGTACGGCGGTTCCGGCAGCGTTGCCCTACCCATGGCGCTGACCCCACACTCTCCGCGTGCCCGAGGGCGATACCATTCACCGAAGCGCGCGGACGCTCCACAAGGCCCTCGCCGGCAAGGAGGTCCTTCGCTTTCGAACGCGCCACCCCCAGCTCGCGCCCCTGGACCTCGCCGCCGTCCATGTGGAGTCCGTGGAGGCGCGTGGAAAGAACCTCCTCATCGACGTTGGCGTCGCCACCCTCCCCACGCACATGCGCATGCGCGGCGCTTGGCATATCTACCGCGAGGGCGACCGCTGGAAACGCCCCAGGCGCGACGCCGAGATCATCATCGTCACAGAGCCGTGGAGCGCCGTGGGCTTCAGTATTCCGCAGGCGCGATGGATCCGCGGCGCCGAGCAGAGCGCGCCCCTCAAAGGCCTCGGCCCGGACTTGCTCGACGACACCCTCGACACGGAAACCTTCGTCGACGCGCTCAAGAACGTGGAGGAGCCCCTCGGCGTCGCGCTCATGGACCAGCGCCGGCTCAGCGGCATCGGCAACGTCTACAAGTCCGAGCTGTGTTTTCTCGCCGGCGCCGACCCCTTCGCGCCAACGCGGAGCCTCGATGAAGTGCTGCTCACGGACCTCGTGGACAACGCGCGCCGCCTTCTCCGCCGTAACCTCCACACGCCGAGGCGCATCACGCGCCCAGACCGCGCCCACCCCCTCTGGGTGTACCGCCGCGACGGCGAGCATTGTTTCCGCTGCTCTTCCATGCTGCAGATGCGGCATCAGGGAGCCCCCCTGCGCGGCCAAGCCATCCGCTCGACGTATTTCTGTCCGCGCTGTCAGAAGGTCACGGGCTGAACGTTCGCGTAAAAGGTTCCAGTTCTCCTGCGACTTCACAGCCTCTCTCGTCACTACGCGTGGTCGCATCTGCTCAGAGCGCTTCGGGCTTGCCGCAGTGTGGCCGTGCGCAGGGAGGAGATGCGCTCTAGGCTCGACGGGTGGATGCCAAAGAGACGCGCAGGCGCCCCGGCGCGAACCTCCTCGCCTTTGGATGCGGCACGCCGCTCTTCCTCTACGGCGCGGGCTACATTTACCTGCGCCTAAGCCACCAGCTCATCAACTACGGGCACTTCATCGGCGGGCCCAACGCGTTGCGGGGAGGCTTTGGGTTCACCACGTCCGAGCTCGTCTACGCGCCACTGGTCATGCTTGAGGTATTCGTCCGAGGTTTGTGACCCACGCTCGGCGAGCTCAATAAGCCCAGTGTTCGATTGGCCCAACATGGGCGAGCGATTTCGTTCATGGCAAGGCGCGACGATGAAGGAAGGTCCCCGCCCTTTCAAAGAGTCGCAACGCGGCCATGAGTGGGTATGTATGCCCGATCGAACTCGGGGGTTAGAGCGCGTCGCTACAGCAGCCGCCGATGCAGGCGCCGTCACAGATTTGCTTCGGCCCGGGCACGCAGGAGCTCTCGCCGCACACCGAACATTGCATCCCGTCAAAGGCCACGCAGGAACGCGAGTCAAGGCCCGGGGCGCCGGACCCGCACACTCCGCCGGTGCAAATCTGTGGCGTGCAGGTACGTGACTGCGTCGCGTCCATGCAGTCTGTAGTCGTGCAGGCGCCGTAAGCCCCGCAGCTTGGCGCGGCGCAAACGGTGCCGTTTGCAGCGAGGCTATTTCCGGGACACGTCGCGCCACTCCCCGTGCAGCTCTCGGCGACGTCGCAGGCGTTGACCGCTCCCCGGCACGTGAAAGACGGGGGCCGAAAAGCGTTGCTCGGGCATCCCGCGCTGCCGCCGGAACAGGTCTCAGCGACGTCGCAAGCCCCGGCCGTGGGGCGACACTCAAAGGACGAGGGCCGAAAGTCGTTGCCGGGACACAAGGCGCTGCCTCCCGAGCACGTCTCGGCGACGTCACAGGGGCCGCCAGAGGCTCGGCACTCGAAGGACGAGGGCCGGAATCCGTCGCTGGGGCACCCTGCGCTGCCGCCGCTGCACGTCTCGGCCACGTCACAGGACCCGGCGGAAGGTCGACACTCGGAACTCGACGAGCGGAACGTGTCCGACGGACAGCTCGTTCCGGAACCGGTGCATGTTTCGGCGACATCGCAGACGCCGGCCGAAGCGCGGCACTCGAATGCGCCGCCACGAAACGAGTCCGCGGGGCAGCCTGGGCCACTCCCTGGGCAAAACTCCGCCACGTCGCAGCCGCCGGATGCCGCGCGACACTCGCTCGTGCCGCCGCGGAACCCATCGGCTGGGCAAGCTGCGCTGTCTCCGGTGCAGCTCTCGGCGATGTCGCAGGGGCCGGCGGAGGGACGACACTCGACGGCTCCGCGGAAGCCCGTCACCTCGCAGCTTGGCGTGCCTTCGGCGTCGCAGCGCGTCGTCCCCGTCGCGCACTCATTCCCAGCGCCTTCGGGGTCGCACGCCGCGCCAGCAGCGCAGGCGCCGCAGGTCTGGCCGTTGCAGAAACCCGCGCTGCACTCGGTCCCCACGGGGAGCGCGTCGTCCACGGGGCAAGTCGGCGCGACCCCATCGCAGGTCTCCTCTGCATCGCACTCGCCGTCCGCCGGGCGGCAGACGAAGGTGTCCGGCCGTGGTCCGGCGGAGACACACTCGGGCGTGCCCGAAGAGCAATCCGTGACGCCGAGTTCGCACGCGTTTCCAATGTCGCAAGCTTCGCCATCGTTGCAGACAATTCCGCTGTCGAAGCCAGCGTCCAACGGGCCGCTGTCTGCTCCGCCGTCCACGCTGCTGTCGGCGCCGCCGTCCGCCCCGCCGTCCGCACCCGCATCTGCGCCAGCGTCCGGAAACGCAACGGACACGCAACCGCGCCCTGGAACGCACGCTTCGGCAGCGCCGCAGATGTCCTGGATGGGCGAGAAGAGACACTCGCCGGCCGTGCACAGAACCTCGCCACACGCCTCGATGATCTGCGGGCACTCTTCAGCGCTCTGGCACACGCTCTCGCCGCACGCCTCAGGCGTTTCCGGCGAACACTGCGGAGTCACGCACACGCCGTTATCACACTGGGTGGCGTCCGCTGCGCCGGCGCCGGGACACGCAACGTTCACGCAGCTTCGCGTCAGTACGATGGTCGCCGAGGCGGGCCCGTTGATGGTCACCGCCACGCTTCGCCGAAGCACACGCTCGCCGCTTGGCCCAAGGAGCGTCGCCGTCAGCAACGCTTCCGCCGGAAGCGTCTCGTCAAAATCCGCGACGGAGATCCCGCGAACGAAGTCGTCGCCGGCGTTCGGCGTGTAGCGGCGGATCAACCCCTCCGTCTCGATGGAGATCTCCGAGAACTCCACACCAGGCACAAAGTCCGTTCGAACGCTGACGCGCAGAAAACTCTCGGAGTCCCCGCCGCAGGCAAAGAGGAGGAGTGTGAGACCAAGGGGGGCGTACTTCACGCCACCATCGTATCAGACGCTACGACTACGACATCCACGAACGTTTCGTCCCCGCCGGGAGGCCGACCACTAGACCCGAAATTCCTCAACAAGAACGCGGCCAAACGTGGGAGCTCAGAGTTCCCCGCGTTTCTCCAGCGCATCCACGGCCTCCCGCCAGGCATCGTCGCCCTCGGCCTCGAGGACGCTCGCAAGGCGAGGGTCCGCCGACTCCCGCGCGATGTTCTCGACCAGCTCCGGCGCGTCGTCCTTGAGCGCCGCCAAGACCGCCACCCGCACGCGTAGCGGCCCTTTCCCGTGCGCCGCCGCGAGGACACGTTCCTTCGAGATGGCCGGCGCCCGAAAGTCTCCGCCGCGGAAGAGCGCCGCCACCCGGCGAAGCCAAGCATGTACATCCTCGCCCACGCAGCGTTCCAGCGCCGCCTCGCTGATGGGCGCCTCCGCGTTGATGAGCCCAATGACGCGGTCTTCGAGAGCCAAAGCGAGCTCCTTGGGGAGACGGACTTTCGCGTGACCTTCTTTGCCCGCGTGAGTCCAAGTCACCCGTCTGTGCGTGCATTGAAAGCTCGTCAGTTTGTCGAGGGAATAGAAACGTTTCCCCACGCGAATGCCATCCTTCGCGATGATGAGTCGTCTTCCTCGACGCCAGAACGCCGTCGCCACCATCGCCACGGAGAACGCGCCGAACCCAGCCCCAAAAGGAAGCCCAATGAGCTCTTCGACGAGAGCAACAAAGAACCCTCCGGCCAGAACAAGCACGATCGGGTTCAACAACACAGAGGTCGAGAAGCGGCTCAGGTCCGCCGGCGTCGGCACGAGCTCCACCGGCGAGTCCCGTAGACAAGACGGGAAGAGTGCGCCCACCTGTATGGCCTCCACATCGCGAAAGAAGAGCAGCTCGATGACGTCACCACTGCGGAGAACGAGCCAGGTGGTCTTGGCAAAGGCGAGCACCGACTGAATGTCCTGAAGGCGAACGCGCTGCCGATCGCGCCCTTCGAGCAACACCGCATCTTCATCCACTTCGACACTGTTGAACCAGCGCTCAAGGCCCATCAACCACGTTACGAATGCGCTAACGCTGAGAGTGACCAGCGTTCCCACGAGGGGGCCAAGGACGAGGTAGCCGAGATTGTCCGGTGTGGGGCCGAGACGTCCCTCCATCATGCTTGAGATGGAGAACCCCGCCAGCAGCGTGCCCGCCATGGCCCAAGCGAGGTTAGAGCATCGCCTCCGAAAGCCGCGGGCCAAGCGTCGAAAACGACCGGACACCGTCACCGCTGAAGAGTCGTGGCTCTTGTGCATCCCGTCCGTCATCGCGGGTTTCCAGGCGAGATGACATCACTCAAAGCTGCCCCTCTCGCTCGAGTGCTTCCACGGTCTTGCGCCAGTCTTCTTCGTCATCCGCGGCTTCGAGCACCCGCACAAAGCGCGGATCCGCGGCCTGGAGGCGGATGTCTTCGACGAGCTCCGGAGCCTCGTCCTTAAGCGCCGCGACGACGGCGACGCGCACACGCAACGAGCCCTTCCCGTGCGCCGCTGCGAGCACTCGCTCCTTCGAGATGGCGGGCTCCCGAAAGTCGCCACCGCGAAAGAGCCCCGTCACGCGACGGAGCCAAGCATGAACGCCTTCACCCTCGCGGCGCTCCAGGGCGTCGTCCGTCGGGGCTTCACCGGCGATGAGCGCGCGCACGCGGTGCTCGAGGGCGAGGTCTAGACCCTCCGGGAGCCGCACCTTGACGAGCCCCGCCTTGCCCGCGTGCGTCCACGACACGCTGCTCTGCGTACACGTAAAGTGCGTGAGCTTGTCGAGGGAGTAGAAGCGAGACCCGACGCGGATGCCGTCGCTTGCGACGACGAGGCGACTGCCGCGCCGCCACAGCGCCGAAGAGAGCATCGCCAAGGACAGGACGCCAAACCAAGCGGCGAAGGGCACCCCCAAGAACTCCTCGGCGATGCTCGCCACAAAACTCCCGGCGAGAAAGAGCACCATGGGCTGCCGGGCCCCCGCCGGCGTCGGCACGAGCTCCAAGGGGGCTCGGCGCAGCGAAGAAGGAAAGAGCGCCGCAGCGCGCTTGGCATCGGCATCGCGCGAGAAGAGCAGATGAACCACGTCGCCGTTGTGCAGCACGAGCCATGCGTTCTTGCCGGAGGACACCACGCCTTGAATGTCCTGGAGGCGCAGAGTGCGCTCCCCAGGTCCGCCAACCTTGAGCGTGTCTCCGTCGACTTCGATGGTACGAAACCAGCGCTGGTGCTTTCTCGTCCGGGAGACGAGGGCGCTCACGGTGGTGGTCAGCAGCGCGCCGAGGCCCGCGAAGATGAGCAGAGTACCGAGAATGTCCGGGAGCTCGTAGCGCCGCTCGACCATGGACGACGCGACGAGGCCCGCCAGAGCGGAGCCTCCGAGGGCCCAAGCGAGGTTGGAGCACCGGCGCCGAAATCCGCGGGCCAGCGTACGAAACCGAAAGACGATGGAGCTCGGCCCCGTCGTCTCACCGACCTTCTCACCAGCTTTTTCCTCGACGCTCTCGTCTCGGCTCATCGGGCGCGCTTCACTCCAGAACCCCTTCTCGTTCCAGGCGGTCCACTACGCGTCGCCATCCCTCCGGCGAGCCCTGGGCAGCCTTCGCGGCCTTCTCGAGGCGCGGATCCGCGCTCACCGCGAGGAGCTCCTCGGCGAGCTCCGGGTCTTCGTCCATGAGCCCCGCTAGCGCTGCCACGCGAACCCGGAGCGGGGACTTGGGATGAAGCGCCGCCACACGAACGCGCTCCTTCTGCATTCCGGGGTTTCGAAAGCTCGTCTCGCGAACCGCGCTTCGCACGCGTTCGAGCCACACGTGCACCTCTTCGCCTTCCTCTCGTCGAAGCACATCATCACTGACGGCCTCCGTCTTGAGGCGCTCGGCGAACTCCGAGTGGAGCGCCGCGGCCAACTGAGGGGACATGCGGACTTTGGCGCTCACGCTCTCGCCGTCCTTTCGCGTGATGCTGACGCGCTCTTTGGCCACCTGGACCGACGCGATTTCGCCGAGGGGCACAAACACCTTCCCGAGGCGAACGCCGTCGTGTCCCAACACGAAGTTCTCTCCACGCAACGCCATCCCTAGACGCCCCGCCGCGAGAATCGCCGTCGCGATGACCATGGATGCGACGTAGACCTGCGGCTCCGCGGAGACGCCCGCCACCGACATCGTGATCCCGCAAGTGCCGCCCATCGTGGCCAACGCCAGAGGACCCGTCGTGGCAGTCGGATGAGGCACCAGCTCAATGCGACCGTCACCGATCTGACTGCGCACGCTAGCTTCAAAAGCTTCCGCCTCTTCCTCCGCGTCGAAGGTGAACTCGTGCACATTCGCATTGCGCAAGACAACCCAGACGCGATCCCGATGGCGTAACACGCCGCCGACCTCGTCATAGGCGTAGCCCCGTGACCGTCCCTTTTCTTCGAAGCGGACACCTTCTGAATCCGCAGACACGCTCACGGGCCGAGCCCAGTAGGACAAGACCGACGCGGCGAAGGCCGCGAGGGCCGCCAGAATAGACAGACAGATGCCCGCCGTCACGCCCGCCGCGAGAAGATCCGGGAGGCGGCGTAGCGGCAGCATGTTGCGCACCAGAGCGCCGACGATGAGCGCCAGCGCGCTCCCTCCACCCAGCCCCCAGGCGAGGTTCGAGAGACGCCGACGAAGACCGCGGGCGAAACGTCGGAGCTGAGCCTTCATGCGCGAGTTCCCAAGGTCCTACTCGGCTTCGAAGCCCGCCGCTTTGTGCGCGCCATCGCAGAAAGGTTTGTTCTTGGACTGACCACAACGGCAGAGCGCAGCCCGGGTTCCCGTCCACGCGACGCGGCCTGCGGCGGTGGTGATGGAGAAGTTGCCCGACAAGAGAAGTGGTCCGTTCGGGGCTTTCTTGATGTCGAGGACCCCACCCGCCTCCGTCACGCCGTCGCCACTCATGCCCACGGCGCCGTAGTCTTTGAAGCCCGCGGCTTCGTGGCTGTTGTCACAGAAGGGCTTGTTCTTGGACTCGCCGCACCGGCAAAGGGCCGCGCGAAATGCGGTTCCTTTCATGTCCTCCGCAGCGCCCGCGATCTTGAGCTCCCCTCGCACGTAGAGGGGGCCATGATTCGCGACGACAACGCGGTTGCTCTCCGGCGCGACCTCTTCGGCGCCGCCGTCTTTCCGCGCGTAGCTCAGAGCGCCCGTCGGACAGCGCTCGCACACCACCGTCGCCTCGCCAAGCTGCACGAGGTCCGGCTGACACCAAGGGTCCCGCCCGCCAACGAAGAGCTCTCCCTCCGCACGCCCGCACTCGCCAACATGAATGCACAGACGACGGTCCCAAGACACGTCGACTTCTTTGCCTTCATACGTGTGGATATTCTTCTTCTCGCTCATTGCACACCTCGCGCTCGATGGTTCAGTCCAGCGACTCTAACGCGAATCATGGCTCGTTTGTCGCCCGCAACGTTCGCCCGACATCGGGCCACTCAGCATTGAACGCTCACTCGGGAAGAGCCCGAACCCAGATCCCCTTGTCGAAGACGAGGTTCGAAGACGCCACGTAAACGCGCCGCTCGGCCCAATCGACACCGAGAGTGCGCACCTGAACGCCGAGAAGTCCCAGAGCGACCCAACTTCGTCCGCCGTCACGGGTGAAGTGCACATCCTCCCCCCAGCTCCCGGCGACGGCTTCCTCGCCGTTGGCAGGGTTCACGACGATCTCGCGAACGTCGCTGCAGGGCGGGGAGCGCACCTCGAAACTGTCGCCGTCTCCGACGAACAGATGACTCGCCCCGAAGCGAACGGAGAGCGACGCATAAAACAGACCGCCTCCGCCGCTGACATCCCAGAAACCGCGCTCGAGATTCGGCGGCGAGACCTCTTCGTAGGCGCCGCCCGCCGAGAGCCACCAGAGCTCGCCGCCCACAGCGAGAGCTCGACCGCGTGTCAACGCCGCGTCCGTGACACGGCCCACCGGCGGAGACGAAGCCGCGCTGTCGTCAAGACGTCCCGCCACGACCACAAGCTGACGTCCGCCTTCGCGAGCGGCGGCGGCGATGGGGCCGCTCATCCGTGGTTCCGCGTCCCAACGTGAGCTTCGATGTACGAACACAGCCCCGGCGTCGCGAGGAGCCACCCAAAGCTCATCGCCATCGCTGCCGAGGAGAAACGTGAAGCCACCTGGACGCTCTTCCCGCGTCCACGCGCCACCGTCGAAGGTGCGCATGCCGTGGCCATCGACGACGACGAGGCCCCGCTCTTCGCTGAAGGTCACGGCGAGGTCCGAGCCCGAGTCGAGGAGTCGCGTCCAGGCGGCATCGTGCGGCCAACACAGCTGCGTGATCCCGATGGCTAGGCATAGAGCGTGAAACGTAGCGCTCGCCCACGTCAGGCGCTTTGAAGTTTGCTTTGAGAAGAACGTCTCGAGTGCAGTCCGCAGCGAGACCACGTCCATCAACAGCCCGAGCGCACTCAGGAGTAGCGTCGCGCCGACCAGCCAAGCGGCCATGCTCCAGAGAGGCCCGACCCAAAGAAAGAGAGCAACCACCGCGAAGCGAAAGAGGTGGACGGCGCGGGCGACGCCGACGACCTTGCTCATCAAGCGAGCGTCCGTCATCGCCAGAGCGGCAAAACAGGCACGTGCCGGCTGCGCACCGGTCGATGGTCGGACACGCGATCCACGTACTCCTCCACGCGCGTCTCCGCGGCGAAGGCTTCGATGAAGAGCGGCGGAAAGTTCAGCGCGGCGTCGTCGGTGCTCACCACGTGGTCGATGAGTCCGCGGAAGCGCTCGGGGATGTAGGAGTACGCGCCAACGTCCGCCAAAGGCTGCGTCAAGATGGTGTATGCGCCGCTTCGAAACGGCGCAAAGACGTCATCTTCCGGGGCGTCCAAAAGGTGGTCGTTGAAGTCACCCACGATGAAGACGTTCGGCGTGACTGTTTCGCTGTGCTCCGCGACCCACGCCTCGAGCTGCTGTATCGCGTCGCGGCGTCGAGACTCGCTCCTCTCGTCCCCGCGCGCCTTAAGGTGGACCACCACCATGGTGAACAGCCCGTGTCCGACGCGGCCCGTCATCGAGAAGGTGATAGCCATAGGTGAGCGCGGAAACGCCCAGGTGTCCTCCACAAAGAGCGAGCGTACGTCTTCGATAAACACGCGGTCACTTCGGTAGGCGAAGGCGACGGCGGTGTCTCGGCCGTTCTGCTGTCCGACGAACCCTTCATAGTTCGGAAGTGAGTCGATCATCTCCGCGTACGTCACGCGGTTGAGAATCTCTTGAAAGCCCACCACCGTCGGCGCGAGCTCACCGAGCACGGTTCGTACGGCCGGAACCGTGTATTCGCTGCCGGGAAAGTTCTCTACGTTCCAGCTGAGGATCTCGATGGGTGGTTCGCACAAGCCGCGTACGTCGCAGGCTTCCGCTTCAAACGCCTCCCAAGCCGCGACGCCAACATAAGGAACGTCATCAAGCTGGTCTTGGTCTGTGATCGGTCGTGCGTCCGCGACGCCGGCGGCGACCTCTGCCTCGACGAGCTCCTCAAGCACACGCAGCGTGGTGTCCGGCGCGTTGATGAGGGAGAGAACACCCCGGAGCTCATCCTCACTGATGTCCAAACCGTCGAAGGTCTCATCCACCTCCACGAGGGGCGCCTCTTCCAGCGACACCACGTTCATCTGTGCGCAGGCGCCGGCTAGACAAAGGACCAGCACGGCAAGGAGGCGCGTGATGCCGCGTGCTGCATTCAAGCTTTTACTGGGGTGCTGATCATCCATCACGCGTGGCTCTTATCGTAGTGCCTTTTGTTGCAAGTGACGATGGGCTGCGAGCGGACTGTCTCAATGACCATGCTCAATGAGACAATCGAGGGCGGCCTATTCCGCGGACTCCGACTCCACCTGACGAACCAGCGCCTCGCGAAGCGGTCGAAACCCGGTGATCGGCGTCGTGACATTGCCGCGGATACGTCCTTCGAGAACCTCGATGGGCACCGGCGGCGTCAGCTCGTACCGGTAGCCACGGGAGGTGATACGAAAGTCGTGACCGCGCACCTTTCGCCGATAACGAACGGTGATCTGCCCATGTCGGACGAAGCTCCGATGGCGCAATACAAACGAGGCCAGACGCACCGCCAGGTGGTTGAAGAGCCGGTGGCATCCGTGGCTCGAGCCGTTCGTCATCGAGCGGTAACTGACGGATCCATGCACGCGAATGCCCTGGTCGTAAAAACGAGGTTGCGAGTCGGGTGACTCGGGGTCCGCCGATGGGTCGCGCGGTGGAAGAACGCGGTGATGCATCAACATCGCGAGGCCATACGCCGAGCGATACCCAGGCCCGAAGAGCCCGTAGTTGGGCACCATACGGCCGTTCGCGCGGCGCAGAAGATCATCGTCCGGCGTGCTCGGAGGCGGAAGCCACGCAGGCGCCGCGATGACGTCGCGCCAGACACGCTCGCCCACGTACGAGAGCTTGTACTTCAGACCCGTACCGCCGGACGCGTTCCGTTCCGGCTTCCAGCCGCCGATGGTCGTCGGCCATCGAACGAGGGCCACGTCCTGGCCTTCGTGGCGTGTGTAGAGCGTCAACACCGGGCGCTGCTCTACGCTCTCCGGCAAACGGCGCCCTTCCCGCGTATACGGAAAACGATAGTAGACGTCGCCCCGCGCGATCTCCGCGCGAAGCTCCATCTCCCCAGAGTAGTAGTCCGGTCGCGGCGGGAGCCGAATCGCCACACGCCCATGACCTCGCTCGCGAATCGCGCGGAGCTGCTCAAGGGCCGCGCTTGGGCTCGTCAGACCAAGCGCGCGCGCCGCCGCTTCCGTCGCCGGCGCCACCAGGTCTTGCGCGGGGTTGTCTGCCGCCGGCTGCCCTGCGTCGAAGCGAAACTCGTCCGCGTCCAGCGGCATGCCCAGAACATCTTTCCACATACGCGCCGCGGACCCATCTTCGATGAGCCCCGTCGCGTCGATGACTCGCTCGCGCAACGCTCGTAGCGTCGCCGCGAAATCTTCCGTACGGCTCTCAAGCTGAAGAGAGCGACGCGTCGCTTCGTCGAGAGCGCCGCCGGAAACGATGAGGTGACGTCGCTGGTACTTCGCGAGAGGCCCCGCCGTTCGCCAATCGAAGACGCCGCGCTCATAGCGATGGCTGCCCCCGACGAGACCGTCGCAGAGCAGGTGGTCCTGCACCGCTTCGATGGCCGCAACGACCTTTCCGACGCGAAGAAGTTTGGCGTAGTGGGGGCCCCAGCGTTCGTGCTCAGCCAGGCCGCTCATATCGGTGAGCCCTTCTTCCTCGGCAGCCCGCGCGAGACGTACTCTCAGGTAACGCACTGTCCGCAAGCGCTCGCGCTGCTGGTCAGCAGTGGGCACCCAAGGCCTCAACGTGTAGCTCAGCTCTTCGATGGGCGTGTTGTCCACGGCGGAATGACAGGCGTGACGTTCGTCTTCCGAGAGCCGCTCGATGAGCACGCGAAACGTCGGTGTGATGCCAAAGAGCTCGACGAAACGCTCATGGTCCAGTGAGTCGGGGACCTCATCGAGGCGCTCGTCGGCCAACGCCAAATACACCGGCCGGTACGGCTGCTGTCCTATCTCGCCGAGGGATGCGTCCTCAGAGAAGAGGTACGGCGCCCACTCATCGCGGAGGTCGAGGACGCTCAGTTCCCCGAGCGCCTCTTCGCAAACCTCCCCCGCGAGCGCACCATCCTCATAGATTGGCAGCGGCGCATCACACGTGATGGCCGGTGGCTCCGGCACCTCCGGCTCAGGTTCCGTCGGCTCATCCGGCACCACTTCGGCGGCGGGCTCTTCGTCGGGAACCTCCTCGGGGTCCACTCGCGCCTCCGGCTCCGCTTGGCCACACGCAAAAGCCATCCAACAAGCCATGCAACAGGCTATCCAACGTAGGGCGCTCATGATCCGCTTCACAACGAGGAGGGTATCACCCTGCCTTTCTCGAGGGAGGCTAGGCAGACTAGGGACAATCGATGGCGCCAGGAAATAAACCCGCGCCGGCGCCCGTACCAAGTCCAGCATGAAGGCCCCCGGCAAGCGAACACGACGCGCACTTCTCTTTGTCGCCCTCTTAGGCGTCGTGGGGGCGACGGTCCTCTATGCCACCCGGCTCTCCTGGGGCCCCGGCATGATCATCACCGCTCCAAGTCCAGCGTATGCAACCGCCGCCCTCCCCAGCGGGGTCCGTCGGGCCCTTGAAATCGAACGAGACGAAGCACGCGTCCGCGCGTGGCTCATCGAGCCCACGTCGGTGCCCCGCGGCACGCTTCTCATGCTCCATGGAATCCGTAGCTCCAAAGCCGCGCTCCTTCCGGCCGCGCAGCGCCACGCCGAACGAGGGTTTCGCGTCGTCGCCGTGGATTCACGCGGCCACGGCGAATCCTCCGGCCCTTTCCTCACCTACGGCGTCAAAGAAGCCCAAGACCTGCGCGCCATCACCAGCGCCCTTGAAGGCGAAGCTCTCCTCACCCCGCCACTCATCGTGCTGGGCACCTCGTACGGCGCCGCCACGGCGATCCAATACGCCGCACTGGACGAGCGCGTCGATCTGACCATCGCCGTTGCCCCCTTTGCTTCCCTCGAAGATGTGGTCCCGGCGTACATCGACTGGATCCTGGGCCCCCTCGCCGCCCTCGTACCTTCTAGTATTGCGCGTGAGGTCCTCGACGAATGTGAACGTGTCGCCGACTTCGACCCCGCGCGCGCGTCCCCGCTAGACGCCGCGACGAGAATCCAAGGACCCGTTCGTATTCTCCATAGCCAGGACGACGAACGAATCCCCGTGGAGCACGCAAGGCGCATCGCGCGCGCGCTCACGGACGGCGAGCTCATTGAGATCCGCGGAGCCTCGCATACCGAAACAGCGGGGGCGCCGGCCGTGCAAGACGCCATCGACTCTTGGCTCGAGGAGGCCGCGCTTCGCGCCCCCTAGGCCCTTGAGGTGGTTCACACCCACTGCAAAACACCGTATTCTCAACACATGAGCACTCGCGGATCGACCGGGGCGTCTATTCCGCAAATGAAGGCCAGCCACATGCAGAGCAACGTCGTGTGCCTTGCGCTTCTCGGCGAGGCGAAAGAAGCCGAGGTACGGGCGGCATGTTCGGAGATCATCGCCGAGATCGACGCATCGATTCGCTCCACCTGGCTGCCCGTCGAACTCGACGTCGTGCTCACGCAAGCCGTCGAAGACATCTGCGGCGCTGAGGCCACGGAAGAATGGGCCCGCCAGGCCGTCTACCAGTCGGCGAAGGGTCCACTCATGGGCCCCATCATTGGCGGTCTGACACGACTCGGCCTTGGCCCACGTCACGGTCTCCGGCGTGTTCCCGCGGTGTGGAACCTCATTTACCGCAACTGCGGATCGATGTCTTGTGAAGCGGACCCCGGCGTGGCTTCTCTTGTTCTGAAGTCTCCGACGCCAAAAATGAACGACACCTACCTGCGCGGCATTGGCGCCGCCTTCGAGGGTCTCATTCTCATCCTTGGGTCCACGGTGACCGAGTCCACGGCCAAGATCGAAGCCGGCGAAGTGCGATACCGAGTGCGGTGGTCACGCCCGAACCATTAGTGCGTCACAGCCAGCGCGCCGTCCCCTTCGCCAGGGCCGCCTGCCCGCCTTCTTCGACGACCTCTCCGTGGCCCACGATGAGGCGCTCAAACGGCAACTCGTTGAGCGCACGCATCGACGCCCCGGCGGCTTCTTTGTCTTTGACGAAAGACTTCCACAGACGGCTCTGGCCCACGTCTCCGAGTGTTCCTGCGACCACTTTGAACACGAACCAGCTACGCCAGTTGTGGGCGCGCCGCACGTTGAAGAGCAAGTCCGTCACCACCAGGGTCTTCGTCGCTTCGTCGTGGAGGACGAACTCCGAGATCACCGCGCTGCCTTCCACGGCGTGTACCTTGCAGCCATCTCCAAGCTCGAGTCCTGGCTCCAGGAACTCGTCGATGGGCACCTCCGGTTTCTTTTCTCGGAGGCCCTCCGGGGCGAGCACGCGGGACCCTGGAAAGAGCTCCTGGGCGCGAGCGACGTGCGCGTAGTGAAAGAGATTCGGCGCGACGATGGTCCGAACCGGTCCCAGGTCGCCAATGGACACGGCGAGCTCTTCGTCGATGGCCACAGGCGCCCAGAGGGTGATGCCCTCATCCGTACGGCGCACGACCATACGAACCGGAAAGATTGAGCCGAACATCGACTCCACGTGCCAAAGGTTGGGAGCCAGCGGGATGAGTTCCATGGACTTAGTCAAGCACCGTTGACTATTATACGTCAAGCAAACTTGACTACTTTCCGCTATTCTCCGCGAGGTGAAAGAAGAACCGAACCCGAAGAATGCGACGTTTCAGGCCGATCTCGAACGCGCAAAACGTCGAAGTACCGCGCATCTGCTTCTCAAAGTCGCGCGTCTCGTCAATGAAGACGCCATCGCCACTCTTCCGCCCACGCTCACAAGCGGCTTCCGGCCTCGACCCGCGCACATGGCGCTCTTCCCGCACATCGACCTCGAGGGAACTCGGCAGTCCATCCTCGCGGAGCGCGTCGGCATCACCAAACAAGCCGTCGGACAGCTCGTTGACGACCTTGAGGCAGGAGGGGTCCTCGCGCGTGTCCCAGACCCCGATGACCGCCGCGCCAAACGCGTGGTCTTCACCGACAAAGGTCGTCAGGGAATGCTTGCGGGGCTCGAACATCTCCGCAGCGTTGAACGGAGGCTCACCAAAGCCGTGGGTCGCGACACCATGGTGCAGCTAAAAAGCGCGCTCCTCAGTCTCCACGATCACTTGGCGGATTAGACGGAACGAGCGCTCGCGCTTCCTTGCGTTCGTTCGCTTTCCGGTTCTCTAGATTCACCTTTACGCCAGCGGCGATCATCGTGATGCAGCCACCGACCAGGAGCCAAGGACTCGCCGCGGGCCACGCCAAGGATGCGACGACGATCATTACCCACGGCGCGGCGAAGGGTCTCGCGCGGGTGTCGATGGCGACGGCGCCAAACGACGAGGCCGTTGCGAAGAGCACAAGAAGCCACGCGCTCAGCTGCTCGTAGTCCGCGTTCTGTACAAGTGCCAAGCCGTTGAGTGCGCAGGCCGCCGCACTCACCACACCCCAGCTCCCGACGGTCGCGCGGTTGTGTTGCGTACGCATCCAGCGTTTGCGCGTCGCAAACCCGCCGCCGAACGCGATAAGCGCCGCCAGGGAGAGACCGAACATCGAGAAGTGAATATTGTGGGTCAGCGCGCCGACGATCCAAAGGATCACCCAAAGGGAGCCGCCAAACAAAACCACGTAGCGGCGAAAGTCGACCTCCACGCCCTTGTCCGACTGATGCACCAACGCGGCGAGGCGTGAAGTCTCCGCTGCGGCCTTCTCCGCGGCTTCTTCCACGAGGAGCGTAAGGTCCTCCGGCGCGTCCGTCGTCGACGCGAGGAGTTGGCCTGCCACCGCGGGCAAGCCCCGCTTCAGTGCATGATGAACCCGCGCACGGAGGAGCGCCTCTTCGCCCTTTCGCGCTTCGCGGTTGTCCGGCCATTCTTCGAGAGCCGCTCGAAACAAGACAGCCGCCTCCGTCGACGAATACTCCGCGGCTTCAACATCGCCATCGGCGCGTGCCTGCGCTGCCACCTCCGCTCGTCGCAGCGCGCGATCCACAAGCTGATGACTCCCACGCTCCCGAAGGAAGCCTTCGAGGTGCCGGCGGAAGAGCTCCGCGGACTCCGTGCGTTCGTGCAGCGAGGGTTTAAGCGCGCCGGCGAGCAAGCGGGCGAGCTCCTTCGGGATCGTGCCCTTCGGCAGATTGGGCTCACGCCCCTCCTCCGAAGCGCTCCAAGGCGGCGTCCCGTAGGCCGCGTGCCAGAGGCTCGCCGCGAGCAGGTACACATCCGTCTTTGGGCCGAGGTCCTCGCCGAGCCCAACGATCTGTTCCGGCGCCATGTACGCCTGAGTTCCAGCGATCTCCCGCGACGGCACCCGCGGCAAAAACTCTTCGTCTTCCTCGAAGGAGGCGGCCAACCCCCAGTCCAGCAGGTACACCTCTCCGAAGGACCCGATCATCACGTTCGACGGCTTGATGTCGCGATGCATGATCCCACGCTTGTGCGCGAAGGAGAGCGCGCGCGTCAGCTGAAGCGCCACGCGGATATGCCACTCCAACGCCTCGCCTTCGTGGATCTCTTCTAAGAGAGAAGGTTCGCGAATAAAGTCCAGCCACGAGCGCCCTTCGATCCTCTTGAGCACAAGCTGCGGAAGCCCCCGCGCGTCGAAGACGAGGTCGTGCACAGGCACGATATTCGGATGCTCGAGAGCCCCAGTGACGTACGCTTCACGAATCAGAACGTCGGAGTCATCTTCGTCCGCCAAGAGCTGCTTGACGGCAACGTCGCGCCGCAAGGAGCGCTGAACCCCGGCTAAAATCGCGGCCTGTCCGCCACGCCCAAGTTCGGCGCCGAGCTCCAGCCCCTTGTTGTGAGGCTCCATGGACATCGGAATCCCGGACCGCTGCGAAGGCGTGGTGAGACCTGGCCTGAGCCGGCTCGTCAGGTCCCGCTCCGTAGGCTTCACGGCCGGCCGGGAGCGGTACGTAAGCTCAGGATCTATCTCGTTCGAGTCGGACATAAAGAAGGAACGCGCGGCGCCACCCCAAGCTTACCCCTGTCCGGCCGCCTCTGTTCGTTTTCTCTTCGCTGGAATGGGCGCGGAGGCGCAGAAAGTGACGGGGGTATTGCGCCACCTGAACATCCGATACTCTGCGCAGATGCGCGTAACACCCCTCACCTGCCTGCTTTTCGTCATCTTTGCAGGCTGCGGAGTGGGGGAAGACGAGCCCAGCCCGGAGCCCGCGACGGCACTGGAAGAGCCCCCAGAGCCGTCGAGGGAAGCAGCGCCAAGGGAGCCGGAAGTCGAGACGGCCTACGCCATCCACGAGTGGGGCTTTATCGCGCACCATTACGACGAAGCCGAAGACGCCCTGATCTCAAGCGGCGCCGTGCCCGCTCCCGTCTATAGGCGCCCCATCAACCTCGACCCGCACCCGACGGGTCGCGGCGGCGGTAAGCCGGTGATCTACGTCCACCTTCAGGGCGAAGGAAATGTCGCACGCTTCAACGCGTCCCTCTCCACCGCCGGCCGTTTCCTCGAGGAGTGGCCCCACAGTGAAGGCTCCACGCCGACCCGCCTCACCTGGGACGTCGCAGCCCGCCGTGGAAGTTGTAGCGCCGATGCCCGCTACCCCGTCGCGAACGACGAACACTGCGCCGGCATCGCGGACGGGTACTGCGAAGCGGCGGAGCTGGCACACTACGAGACCGAAGACAGCGCGTGCCTGACGGTTGCCGGCGACCAATGGAACCACCTCTTTTACCGCGCGCAGATCCCCGGCGACGTGCCCCTACGCGTGTCCAAAAGCGGCGAGACTTTCACCGTTCACAACTCCGCGCAGCTCCCAGGTCGGCTCATGCGCATTCACCGCGAAGACGACGCGGTCAACAGCCGCGTCGTGCTCTTCGACGCCCCTGCCGCCGGCGAGTCCATGGTGGTTCCAGCTGCGGACAGTCCCGCCCCCCTCGGCGTTGCCGCTCTGGAAGCTGAGCTCAGCGCCCTCGGCATGAGCGCAGACGAAACCGAGGCGTTCATGATCGCGTGGGAAGCCGAGCTCTTCGGCGACACTTCGCAGCGCACTCAGGTCGAGATGATCGGCTCGCCGCCGCACGACCTCAGGCCCAAAGCCGACTCGCTCCTCTACTTCTTACCCGTTGTCACCCTCGATGCGATGGTCCCCCTCGCCTTCACGCCGCCGCCGGCAGAAGTCCGCCGCGCCGTCCTCGTTCGCATCGACCTTGGCGAGGCTCGCGTTCCGTCTCACGGCAGTACCATCAGCGCCGGCACCATCGGTCTTGGCAACCACAGCGGCTACGGGAATGGCGCGCGCAATCGCGTCGTTGTGCGAATGGGCCCCGTTCGCGTGGAGGGTGAGTTCTCGCAGGAGATCGTTCGGCGCACGATTCGGCGTCGCAATGGCGAGCTTCGTGTGTGCGGCGAAGAACACCTTTCCGCCGGAAGCGAAGCCGAGGTCACGCTTCAGTTCACCATCACGCCCGAGGGCGCCGTGCAGGGAATCACCACCGCTGGCGGATCCGCGGCCTTGCGCGCGTGCTTTACGTCCAACATCGAAGCTTGGACTTTTCCCTACCCGGACATGCGCAGGCTGCAAGTGTCCACGTCGTTCAATCTCACGGCCTCGGAATAGGTTCAGAATATGCGGACAACACTCACCTGCCTGCTTCTCGCGTCGATGGCCTGCGGAGGCGAAGAAAACCAAGGCGCCCCAGCCGACGAAACAACCGAGACCCAAGAGCCCCAACAAGCCGTCGAAGCGAACGCCCCCGAAGTCGAGACAGCGTACGCGATCCACGAGTGGGGTTTCATCGCGCAACACTACGCAGCGGGCGAGGACGAGCTCCTGACGAGCCGCACCGTCCCTTCGCCCGAAATCGTACGCTTGCTGGGAGTCGGCGACCGATCCTACGGCTTCGGCGGGAAGCCTGTGATCTACGTGCACCTCCAAGGGGAGAGCACCAACGTCCGCTTCCGTGCGTCCCTCTCCACCGCCGGGCGCTTCGTCGAAGAGTGGCCCCACAGCGAAGGTTCCACGCCGACGCGCCTCAGCTGGGACGTCGAGGCCCGCCGGGGAAGCTGCAGCGCCGCCGGCAACTACCCCGTCGCGGCGGACGAACACTGCGGCGGTATCTCGGACCACTACTGCGAAGCCGCCGAGCTCGCGAACTACGAAACCGAAGACAGCGCCTGTCTCACCATCGCGGGCAAGCAATGGAACCACCTCTTCTACCGCGCGGAGGTCAGCGGCGCGGTGCCCCTCCGCGTCTCCAAGAGCGATGACACCTTCACGGTGCATAGCTCCGCGGCCCTCCCGGGCCGGCTCATGCGCATCCAACGCACGGACGACGCCTCGGGCACCCACGTCGCCCTCTTTGACGCCCCGGCGGCCGGCGAGTCGCGAACTCTTCCCTCGACGGACATGCCCGCCTCCGTCGGCATCGCTGCGCTGCAAGCCGAGTTGAGCGCTTTGGGCATGAGCGAAGACGAGACCAACGCCTTCATGACGGCGTGGCAACCCGAGCTCTTCGGCGACACACCCGAGCGGACTCAAGTCGAAATGGTCGGCAGGCCGCCACTGGCGCTCCAGCCCAAAGCCGACGCGCTGATCTACTTCTTGCCCATGGCGACGCTCGACGCGATGGTCCCCCTCGACTTCACGCCGCCTCCCGCGGAAGTCCGGCGTGCCGTCCTCGTGCGCATCGACCTCGGTACAGCGACGCCCGCGCACGGCCTCGGAGCCTTCGACCTCGGCGAGAGCGACCACGGCACGAATGGAACGCAGGGAATCGGCCTGGGCAACCTAGGCCACATCGGCCCATCCAGCCCCGCAAACCCAAACTACCGTCCGCCCTCCTCCATGGTTCGTGTTCGGCAACGAAGCCTCGACGTCGAAGGCGAGTATTCGGCGGCAGTGGCGCGCCGCATCATCCGCCGTCACATCAACGAGGTGCGCTTGTGTGGCGATCAACATCTTGAGGGCGCCGGCACTGAAGCGAACATCGAGCTCAGCTTCGACATCAGCGCGACCGGAGCCGTGCGGGACGCACGGGTGACAGGCGGGCCCAGCGCGCTCAACGGATGCCTCGGTGCGGCTGCGCGTCGCTGGACGTTTCCAAGCCCCGAATCGGCTGCCGTCCGCGTCACCGCCCCGCTGCACTTCGAACTCTACGCCCCCTAAGGCGTACGAAGCCCAGAAGCAGACAGGCCGCCGCTGAATCCCCAACGACGGAGCCCCACACCCGGCGATGAGGCGAGGGCGTTTTTGTGCAGCGGTGGGCAGGATCTGACAAGATACGCATGTGATTCGCAGCGACGACGCCGGGGGGACAAGCGACCTCGCCCGGTCGGAGATGGAGACCCGCGACTTCCAGTCGAAACCGGCCGCGCCTTCGGCGCTGACCTTGCCCACCGGCACCCTCCTCGCGCAGCGCTATCGAATCTTGGGGCTCCTGGGCGCCGGCGGCATGGGCGCGGTCTATTCGGCGAAAAACGAACGCATCGGACGACGCGTCGCCCTCAAGCTCGTCACCACCGACAAAGGACCGGGACATTCGGAGCTCATGCGGCGCTTCGAGATCGAAGCGCGCGCTGCCTCGGACCTCGGACACGACCACATCGTCGATGTCCTCGACGTTGGCGAACTCTCCGACGGCACTCCGTTCTTGGTCATGGAGCACCTCGATGGGCGTGACCTTCGAGCGGCGCTGGAGGCGGACGGGCCGTTCACCGTCGGTCGTATGGCGCGTGTGCTGGTGCCGATCTGCGAGGCCCTCGACGCGGTTCATGGCAAAGGCGTCGTGCACCGCGACCTGAAGCCCGCGAATATTTTCCTCGCCAAAGGCGCCGCAGAGCACCCAAAGATTCTCGACTTTGGTGTCTCCAAGCTTCCGGCAAACCAGGGCGAGACTCAGACCGGCGTCGCGTTGGGCACACCTGGCTATATGTCGCCGGAGCAAGCACGCGGCCTGCGCGACGTGGACGTGCGCAGCGACATCTTCTCCCTTGGCGTCATCGCGTATGAACTTCTGGCGGGTGAGCGGCCCTTCTCCGCGCCAAGTGTTCCTGTGTTGCTGCTGCGGATCGTGCACCAAGAGCCAGTTCCCATCGGAGAGCGGCGTGGCGATCTACCGGATGCCATCGTTCGGCTGGTCGGCGACGCCTTGGCCAAGGATGCCTCCGCGCGTCTTCCAAGCGTCCTCCACTTTGCCAACGCGCTGCGTCCGTTCTTGAACCACGACCGGGCTCCTGAGCTTCGCCAGGCGCCGGCGTTGATCTCCTCGATGGCAAACGAGTTTGCGGGCTCCGCGCCCGTGGACGCCGCGCCCGTGGACGCCGCGCCCGTGAACGCCGCGCCCGTGAACGCCGCGCCCGTGAACGCCGCGCCCGTGGACGCCGCGCCCGTGGACGCCGCGCCCGTGGACGCCGCGCCCGTGAACGCCGCGCCCGCCGGCGTCTCCGCCGAAAGTACTTCCGGAAGCGGCCTGGCGCCTGCGGCGAGACGAGTCGGGCTTTTCGGCGTTGTCGCTGTCCTCATGGTGGTGGCCTCCGCGGCGATTTTTTCGCGCGAGGGCTCCACCTCAGCATCGCCAGCATCGTCGCCGGTGGTCAGCCCCCAGCTGGAGGTACGACTGCGGATTCAAACGAGCCCTCCAGATGCGCGCATCACACTCGACGGTCACACTCTCGATGCACCCGTCGACATCACACGCCCCCGCGACCTTGAGTTCCTGACTCTGCGCGTCGAAGCGCCAGGGTTCGTCAGCGATGAGCGCGCGCTTGTGTTGGACCGCGACCAGACTCTCACCGTCACGCTGGACGAAGACCTCGTCGAAGAGGTGACCGTAGCGCCTCGTGAACAAACGCCGCGTCCACCGCCCGCGACTCCGCGTGTCCGGGCCGCGGCAGCAGCGTCGGCCGAGTCGATGGTCGCTGAGCCCGTTGTGGCGGCAGAATCGATGGCGGCAGAATCGACGGCGGAGATTCCCATCGAAGAACCTGCGCCGCGCGAGGAAGGAGACCTTCGTCGTGAGTTCTAGAGTGCAGATCGGCTTGGTGCTCGCTCTCATCCTCATGACCGCTCCGGGCGTGCACGCGCAGGACGCGGATCAGCGCGAAGGAACGCCTGAACCCACTCTCCACCCGGGCGAGGCCGAGGCCGAGGACGAGACCGAGAACTCTGAGTCGGCGCAGCCAGTAGGTGCAGAGGAGAACGTGAGCCCCATCGTGGCGGAGCACCTAGAGCAGGCACGCCAGCGCTTCTTGCGAGGCATCGAGCTGGCGGACAGAGGCGACTGCGCTGGCGCCGTATCGGAGTTTCAAGCGTCCCTCGACATCGCCGTGCGCCCCAGCACCCTCTACAATATCGCGCGCTGCCAGGAACGCCTCCACCGCTACGACGCCGCGATCCGGGCGTACGAACGCTATTTGCGAGACGCCCCGGCGGATGATCCCGATAGGCCCCGCGCCGAAGCCACCATCGCAGGACTCCGCAGTTTTCTCGGCACGCTCTCCATCGAATGCAACACGGCCGCGGAGGTGTGGGTGGACGGACGGATCGTTGGAGAAGCCCCAGGCCAGCTCTCGTTGCCGAGTGGGCAACATACGCTTGAGCTTCGCGCCGAAGGTTACCTCTCGGAACAGCGCGACATCACCGTCCGCGCGCAAAGCCGCACCGATATCCGCATCGAGCTCGGCCAGGCGGCGGTTCATGAACACATCAACATTCAGACGCCGCCTATCCCGCGCGCCGTGACGCTGGGCGTCGGAGGGTTGGCCATCACGGCCATCATCACCGGCGCAGGCTTTGGCATTCGCGCGCTCCGCGTTGCCAGCGCTGAAGAGGCGCGCGACCCACGGCTCCCTCGTGATGCGGACACCGTCGCGCGCGCAGCTTTGCTTGGCGATGTTTTTCTGATCGGGGGCGGAGTCCTCGCGGCGACGACGGTGGCACTCGGGTTCCTCACCGACTGGGATCCGAACGTGGAAGTATCCGCGTCGTCCGCTCATGTTCTTGCCACTTGGAACGCACAATGGTGACGAGTATTCGCAGGCTCGGCTTCTTGATTGGCATCTGCTTGATGATGTTGGGCTGTTCTGCCCTAGGCCTCGACGACGAGCTCCGGGTTCAAGCCATGTGCGGGGCTGAGATGTCGACGTGCAGCGACCTCGACGCCATCGAACCCCAAGGCCCTTGCCTCGCGTGGCGGTGCAGTGACCGCGTCGACCCAGCGGCGGGAGTGTGCATCGTCGACCTCCTCGATAGAGACGGCGATGGGGCTCCCGCGCCCGAATGCGCCACGTCCGACCGCGCCGGCGACTGCGATGATGACGCGCCCACGAACGGACCCAACCTGGTGGAGACCTGTGACCGCAGGGACAACGACTGCGACATGCGCATCGATGAGGGCGTGATGCCCGTCAGCGTCGCCGATCTCCCGACAGCCGCGGGTGCGTTGCGCTTGATCTCTTACGGGCAGACCCAGGTCAACATGGCGATGGCCTATCGAAGCGACGCTCGTCTCGCGGTGACGCTGAGCGGCGAGAGCGACGCCGGCTCCGCACAAACGCTCCGCGGCGCGGCGGAGAACAGCAACCCCGTCGCGACGGGGATCACGTCTCTTGGAGATGAGTGGGCGATTGCCTTCACCCAAGGGAGCGGCTGCTCGAGACTTCAGCTCGGCGTCTGGGACGGCACGAGCACGGGCTTCGACGTGGACTCCGCCTTCCTCGACAGCGGAATGCCCAAGCCGACGGGCTCATGCCCCGACGACGCGTCTCCTGTCGGGATACCCGTCGTGGCATCACTGTCTCGTCAGCAGGCGCTCGTCGCTACCGTCGGCGACGAGGGCCTAGATAGCTGTAGCCCAGTCAACGGCCCGGTGAACCTTGTGGTGGCCCAGAGGCCCTTTGGCGCATCGGGTTCTTTTGACTCGATGCGGGCAGTCGACTCCGGTCTCCGGGGCATTCAAGCGCGCATAGGCCTCGCAGCGATCAGCGCTGATTTCGGATACCTCCTCGCCGTCGTCGAAGCGGATGGCCTCGGCCTCCATCGTGTCACCGTCGATGGGGGCTCGTTGCTGCCAACGCTCACGCGGCTGGAGCGGCTCCCCTGCGTCGAGGGCTGCGCCGAAGTTTCTCTCGTAGGCCTGAGCCCGACGCGCGCGGCGCTCTCTTACCGCGACGGCAGCTGTGAACGCGCCCTCGCGCGGGGTCGCGAGATCGAAATCCTCGACGGGAGCATCCGCCTTGGTCTGGACCTCAGCACGGCAACCATCGATGGCGTCCGCAACCCGGTCCTGACGCGAAGCCGTGCCCCCGAAGAGTGGACCCTCGCGTGGGCCGTGACCCGCGGCGACGAGAGCGAGCGCGGCGTCCGCGCCCAGCGCTATTCGCTATCCGGAGAGCCCCAAGGGCCGCCATCCATCATTTCGATGGTGTCCACGGGGGAGAGTATCGCGATCCAGGGCGGCGTTGGCGCGCGAAGCTCAACCGTCTACTTCTACGAAACGGGCTCAGGGCTCAGCCGGGCGTCACTCGCATGCGGAGAATGAGCAGCCCCTACGCAACGGGGTCCGACATGGGCAAGTTCTGTCTTCGGCGCTTGCTTGCATCGCCGCAGCTTGCTTGGAACAGTCTTAGGGTGCCGCGAAACGTCCTAGTCGGAGCATTGTGCCTCACGGCGGCGTGCAGTGTCCCAACCAGCCGGCCCGACGCTTCCGGCGCCACCGACGCCGGCCTCGCGGACGTTCACGCCGATGGTTTACCCATGGGTCCGGGGACGTGCGTGAGCGCTGCGGACTGCGATGACGGGCTGCTGTGCAACGGGAGTGAGTCCTGCCTGCGTGGCACGTGTGCCGCCGGCATCCGCGTCGACTGCAATGATGGCATCGCCTGCACCGTCGATCGATGCGATGAAGCGACGGTTCAATGCGAACACATCCCCACCGACCTCGACGGCGACGGTCACGCCGATCGCTTCTGTCGGGGCGCTAACGGCCTCGCGCTTGGGGACGATTGCGACGACCGGGACCCTCAACGATTCCCGGGAAACCTCGAAATCTGTGACGCGCTGGGCCACGACGAGGACTGCGACGCCACCACCCTCGGGATGACCGACAACGACGGCGATGGGCACATCGCCGCGCGCTGCTGCAACTTCGCGTCGGGCCTTCTGCGTTGCGGCGACGACTGTGACGACTCCGTCGCCGCCGTACGCCCCTCCGCCAGCGAAACGTGCAACGGCATTGACGACGACTGCGATGGGCTCGTCGACGACCTCCTAGGCGGCACCGTTGTGTGCACAGCCGGAGAATCGCGGTCCTGCGCAAACGTGTGCGGCGTCCTTGGTGAACAGCGCTGCGCCGCGGACTGCCTCGGCTTCACAGAGTGCATCGCACCCGAAGCCTGCAACGGCTGCGACGACGATCGCGACGGCGCCACGGACAATGGCTTTGAGTGCGCGCAGGGCAGGAGCGACGCTTGTGTCACCTCCTGCGGCACCCAAGGCACGCGTGTCTGCGGTGATGTTTGCAGCTTTGGCGCCTGCACGCGCGCCGAACAGTGCAACTACTGCGACGACGACGGCAACGGTGACTGGTCCGACGACGCTGCCCTCGCCCTCGATGTGACGGAAAGCGGCATCGAGTGTGACCCGTTGAATGGGGTGAACGTGGAGTGCACGACGCTCGTCGTTCAAGACACGCCGAGCAGTCCGGTGCGCACCGTGGAGATGCTGCAGATGACGGGGGACGCCTTAGGCGAGTCCAGCGCGTACTGGATCCCCATCGGCCGAATGGGGTTTGGCGCCGTCGAGGTCCGTGTCGTCACTTACGCCACCCCCTTGGAGCCAGATCCCCCACCCAACCATTGGCTCATCGGCGGATGGTCCATCGTGCTCTCGACGGACGGAACTCCCGTCGCGGGGAGCGGACAGCGACGGGGTATGCCGGATGATCGCCATGGCATCGCGTTCAGCTGGCTTTGGTACACGCCGCGCTCGACCTGTTGTACGCCCAGCTCGGCGCCCGCGGACGGCGCCCGCTTCTTCCGCCTGGAGCCAGGAATGGCACCCATGGCGCGGGGTCTCTTCGACGGCATCACACATTATGATGTCCCTGCACCCACGAGCGTCAGGCTCAACAGCACAAGTGGGCGTGTGCGCCAAGAGATGATCGCTCGCTACACGCCCGACGATCCCGCCACCTTGGCGAACGAAGAGCAAGTTCTGCTTCAGATCATCGACGAAGGTGGGCCTTTTCGCCCACGAGCCATCGTCGAGCACCTCTACGTGGCTGATTCGGACGCGATGCTCATCGACCCGGACGGAGACTATCAGGTAGGTGACCCGATCTACCTCGGGATCACGGCAGGCACCTACGCGGACTCTTACCCGGACGGCATTGTTGGCGGGTTTCCGGTCCACGTCGAAGTCGAGCTCACATCGACCTACGAGATCCCGACTCCCGAAGGTCCAGTCACGGTGCGCGACAACGTCAGCCGGGTCATCCGCCACAACCATTGCACAGGACTCTAGCGTGACAACGACAACACCCCTGCGTATCGCGCTCCTCGCCCTCAGCATCGGCTGTGGACCAAGCGATCCCGCCCTTGACGCGTCGACGGACACGGGTGGCGAGGACGCCGGCGCCGACATCCTCGGAGCCGAGGGATGCGTGGACGCAAGCGACTGCGACGACGGCCGTGCATGCAACGGGCGGGAGTCATGCAACGTGGGTTTCTGCGTCGCCGGCGTGCCCATCGATTGCGACGACGGCATCGCCTGCACCCAAGACATCTGCGACGAGGAATCGCTTGAGTGCCGCCACCTCGCCCAAGACATCGACGGGGATGGCCACGGCGAAGCGCTCTGCCGCGGCGAAGATGGGCTACCCCTCGGCGACGACTGCGATGATACGGACCCGGAGCGCTATCCCGGAGGCATCGAAGTGTGTGACGCGCTCGCCCACGACGAAGACTGCGACCCGACCACGTTGGGCGACACGGACCTCGATGAGGACGGCTTCGTGTCGTCGATGTGCTGCAATGTGCAGGCCGGCGCGCGGGTGTGCGGCGGAGATTGCAGCGACGGAACGAGAGACATCAACCCCGGCGCAAGCGAAACCTGCAACGGCGTGGACGACGACTGTGATGGGCTCATCGACGATGTCGTGGACGGCGTCGTCGTCTGCTCCTCGGGCCTTGAGCGCCTCTGCACCACCAGCTGCGGCGCCCTCGGCACTCAGAGCTGCCGAGAGGACTGCCTGGGCTACGGCCCGTGCGTCGCGCCGGAGGTCTGCAACGGCTGCGACGATGATCTCGACGGCGTCTCAGACGAAGAGTTCGAGTGTGCCGCAGGAACAAGCGCCGCCTGCCCCACCTCCTGCGGGAGCGATGGGATTCATGTGTGCACATCCCTCTGCGAATACACTCCATGCGTGCGAAGCGAAGTCTGCAACTACTGCGACGACGATGGCGACGGCGATTTCCTCGACGATGCTCCACTGGCGCGGGATGTTTCAAACACACATCACGACGCGTGCGTGCCGGAGTCCCTCGACGGGAGCGCCCAGTGTCTGCCGCCGATTCCGGTTGGCAACCCAATGTACCCAGGCCAGCTCCACTACGTCGAGCTGACCCCGGGGCTGTCCGGCGATGAAGCAGGCGCCTATTGGATCCCGCTCCCACGGCTTGGCTTCGGCGTGGTCCGTGTTCGCGCTCGCATCGAGGCGCGGATTGTCGCCGGCGGCTCCGGCACGCCGAACGGCGGCTGGTCTCTCATGCTGGTTCGCTCAGGAACGGGCGTCGGTAGCCCCGAGAACTACGGCGCGCCGGACGACCGCGTGGGACTCAGCGTGGAGTGGCGCTGGGGGGCGGACGGTGATGACACCGACGAGGTCCGGCACCTGGCGCTCGCGCCGGAGCGAACTCCTCGCGGTTCCGGGGACGGCTCCGGACACGACGCCTTCACGCGCCCGTTTCACAGCCTGGATGCCCTCAGCGGCGGTTGGATCGCGCAGGAGGTCGAGCTGGAGTACAGGCCCGACGACCTTGGAACGACGAACAACGAAGAATACATCGCGAGCGTCCTTGGTCCTGCGCCGGCTACGAGTTCATTCTTTGCCCCAGGCGCATTCGCCAACGGTCCAGACGGCGACTACGAGGTTGGCGCGCCGATGTTCCTTGGGATCACCACGGGGCACTACCTCGACGGTGGCGCAGGTCACGCGATCCAAGTGCGCGTCATACTCAACGTCTACGACTACATCACGCCATCCGACCTCAGCTACGTGTATTCGACAGAGGCCGAAACCGAAGGGCACTGCCGAGGCATCTAAGCGCAGGCTTCTGGGTCTGGCCCCTGAGTGCGCGTAGAGACCCGGTGTGCTTTGCTGCGGCGTGCTGAGCAAGAAAAAGGCCCGCCGAATCGTCGTGAACGAGCTGGAGTACTTCTGGGTCGCCACGGGCCAGAACGGCACCATCGACCTCTTCGTCGAGCGAAACGTCCCAAGCTCGCCGAAGCTTGTCTGCGTCTTCGGCTACGGCAATGGCTACGGCAACGAGGGAGTCAGCGGCGCCAAGCAAGTCGCCATCACCCCAAGCGTCGCCCGCCGCGCCATCGTCCGCGCGCGGGAGCTCGGCTGGAACCCAGACGCGCCCGGTAAAGATCTCCGCCTAAAGCCCGATGAGCACAAGCTCGACATCGGGCGCGACCGCACACGTCATTTCTACAAAGTCTACGAGGCCCTCAAGCCGGCGCTGCATCCGGGCTACGAGCACATCCTGGATGACCTCGTCGACATCGAGGTCATCGCCGACAACCTCTGGTCCGCCAACCCCGGCGATGAGTTTTGGCGCGCCGCCATCGACGTCCTCAGTCTGCACTTTGGACAAGACACCACGCAGTTCGAGTCCAGGCTCGCCAGCGCGCACGCCGTGGAAGTCCAGGACGGACTCGCCGGCGCCTACAGGTCCCCGAAGGGCGAACTCATCGGATGGGCACAGCCCATTGCGACCATCGCCCAGCCTGACGTAAGAGGCTACGTCGAGCTCGGCGCAAACGACGCGCGCATTTTCGCCGAGGGCTTGCGCAAACTTGCATCGCTCCCAAAACTGGCGGACGCCACGAGCACAACAAGCGAGTGGCTACCGACACGCGGAGACGTCTACCTCGAACTCCCCGCGCTACAGCTTCTCGCCATCTCCGCACAGCACGCCGAGACCCTCGCCGCTCGCCTCATCGAACTCAGCCACGACATCCCTGCCGAATCTCCATTGCCACCGTGGCACCCATGCCGAAGAACCGACCCATGATCGCCATCAACCTGCAGTCCGCCGAACGCTCCCCCACGGAAACCGTCGAGGCCTTCCTCGCGGCCCTCGCCGCCCTCGATATGGACGGCGCGCGCGCGCTCATGGCGGACGACATCGTCTACCAGAACGTGCCCTTCCCCGCAGACCATGGCGCAGACGCGACCACCAAGACGCTCAAGAAGTTCCTCGTTCCCTTTCGCAGCTTCGAGGTGGAGACCCTCAACATCGCCGCCAACGGCAACACCGTGCTCACAGAGCGCATCGACACATTCGCCAATGGCAAGTACCGCGCAGGCTTCTGGGTCTGCGGAACTTTCGAGGTCCAGGACGGCAAGATCACGCTCTGGCGTGACCGTTTCGACATGGCCGACATGACCTTCAGCCTCGTTCGAGGCCTCCTGCGAGCGCCCTTTCGTTAGCGGACGTTTCGCCGGCTCGGGTTTCGTGTGACTGCCCAGCGAGCGGTACGAGTTCGCGGATGATCGAAGCCAATGCGTCCTCGGCGGGCGTCATCTCAAACCCTGGCAGCAGCCTACGGAGCTTGCTTCCGTCGAGGGAATGCGCGGCGTCCCAGAGGTAACGCATCTCAAGGAGCTCGCGTCCGAGGCGCCAAAACGGGTAGGCCAAGCGCATCGCAAACCAAGGCACAGACTTCAGCTTCAGCGGCCCCGTCGTGTTCTCAACCAACGCGCGCAGCGCCTCGCCCGTGAGCGTGAGCCCTTCGAAGGGAATGTCTTCAAAGTAGCCAAGGGTCTCTCGTCGCTCCGCCAATGCCACGGCGGCACGCGCAAAGTCCGGCACGTACGCCCAGCTATGCTCCGCGTCCATGCGCCCTGGGTACGTAAAACTCCCTGACGCGAGCCCCTTCAGCAGCACCAGGTCGAGCCAGTTTCCGCTCACGCTGTCCCCAAAGAAATCACCCGCGCGTAGCACTAGTGTCTGCACGCCACGCTCCGCCGCGCTTCGGTACGCCTCCTCCATCTCAGCGCGTATCGCGCCCTTTGTTGTCTCCGGTTCGTGCGCGCTCTCTTCGCTCCATGCGCCACCGCTACGTGCGTAGACGTAGACATTGCCCGGCACGATCACCGTCGCCCCGGACGACTCCGCGGCAGCGAGGACCTGACGGGTAATGGCCGGGATCGCCGTCGCCCACCCCTCATAGTTCGGCGGGTTCAGGCCGTTGAAAATCACCTCCGCTCCGGCGGCTGCCCTCCGCATATCCTGCGTGTGGCGATCAAAGCGCCGAACCTCCCAGCCCGCTGCTTCAAACGCCTCAGCGACGTGACCTCCCGACATTCCGCTCGCACCCAAGACCAAGACCGTTTGATTCGTTGTTTCCATGTTTCTTCTCCTGGGACCAACATGAATGAATACAAAAAGAAGCGAAACGGCCAAAACCGCAGCTCGACTATGCAATAATGACTAGATGGACTGGGACCTAGTACGGAGCTTTCACGCGGTCATGGAGGCAGGATCGCTCTCAGGCGCCGCTCGGCAGATGGGCATCAGCCAGCCCACGGTGGGGCGCCACATCGCCGAACTCGAAGAGCAGCTCGGCGCCGTGCTCTTTGAGCGCGCGGGGAGACTTCGTCCGACGGAATCCGCTCGCACCCTCATGGCGCACGCCAAAGCGATGCACGATGCGGCGACTCTACTTCGCCTCCGCGCCGCCGGTGACGCGCAAGCTCTCAGCGGCAGCGTGCGCGTCACCGCCTCGCAGATCGTGGCGGTCTATCGCCTTCCGCCAATCCTCGCGCGCGTCTCGACGGCGCAACCGAATATCGATCTGGAACTCGTCGTATCCAACGACAATCAGAACCTACTGCGACGCGACGCCGACATCGCGCTTCGCATGGTGGAACCGACGCAGAAAGAGATCATCGCCAAACGCATCGGCGACATTCCGATGGGGCTCTTCGCGCACCGCGACTACCTCGCCGAGCGCGGTACACCAAAGAGCGCGGAGGACCTCCTCGCGCATACCTTCATCGGCTACGATCGCTCGGACCTTCTACTGCGCGGCATTCGCGCCTTCGGGCTTCAGGTCTCCCGCGAAGACTTTCGTATCCGCACGGACGACCAGGTCGCTCAAGTCGAGCTAATGCGCGCCGGCGCTGGAATCGCGGCGACGCAATGCGCCGTCGCAGCCGCTCATCCCGAACTTGTCCAGGTTATCCCCGAGCTTCCTATCCCCCCGCTGACGCTGTGGCTCGCGACGCACCGCGAAGTCCACACGTCGGCGCGCGTACGCGCCATCTACGACCTTCTCAGCGCAGAGATGCGCTCCGCCCTCAGCCAAGCGGAGCACACGCCCACAACGTGACCCGTCCACGTATGCTAGGTCTAAAGTCGATGAGCATTCCAACGCCAACGCCGGCGACCCTGACAGAGCTGCTCTCCTTCGACCTGCGCTACGGACTGCCCTCCGTCGTCTCCGTTCTACGCTCGAAGCTCACCCTTCGGGAGCTTGGCCGCGTCGCGTTTTCCCTCGCTCGACACGCGCCCCACGATCCCCTCGCCATACGCAAGAACCTGCCCTCGTGGAACGATGCGCACGACAAGCTCACGCGCTACCAGCTGCGGGCACTCTTCCGCCTCGACGACGCCACGCGCAGCGCCCTTCGCTGGGACGAGGCAGCACGTCTCGCGCTTCTCCGCGAAGTAGTCGCCGCCAGCGGCAGCGTATTCATCTCGAAGAACGTGCCCTTCCCTTCCGGCGCCGCGTGGAAGGCATCCAACCAAGAGGAGCGCGCGGACTTCGCGGCGCGCCTCCAGGGCCGCCTTTTCAACACCATCATGAAGACTCACGAGGTGACGGATCGAGCCCTCGCCTTCGACGTCAGCGCCTGCCGCTTTGCCCAACTGTGCCGGGCCTACGAGCGCATGTACCTCGCGCCCCTCTTCTGCGAAGCAGACGCCCGTTTCTTCCGCGACAGCTCAACGGGCATCCAGCTGCAGCGCACCAAGACCCTCGCGCGCGGCGACGACGTGTGCGATTTTCGCTTCGTGTGGGAGTGAGCCATAGCGCGGCGCGCGAGGGAGCCAGTGCTCCGCTCGCGCACTAGACCCCAACGCCCGGCCTCAGTCAGAGATCGAAGCGGTCCAGGCTCATCACTTTGTGCCACGCGGCGGCGAAGTCCTGAACGAATCGCTCGCGAGCGTCGTCCGCGGCGTAGACTTCGGCGAGGGCACGCAGCTGTGAATTCGAGCCGAAGAGCAAGTCCACCGAGGTCCCCGTCCAGACCACTTCGCCGGAGCTCCGGTCGCGGCCTTCGTACACCGTAGTCTCACCGACACGGCTCCACTCCGTGTCCATGTTGAGCAAGTTCGTGAAGAACGCGTTGTTGAGGGTCCCCGGCGTGTCGGTCCATACCCCGTGCGCGCTGCCGCCGTGGTTGGCACCGAGCACGCGGAGGCCGCCGAGCAGCACCGTCATCTCCGGGGCGGTGAGCGTCAGAAGGTCCGCTCGGTCCACGAGCGCTTCCATGACCCGCTGCTCCCCCTCGTCGCCAAGGTAGTTGCGGAACGCGTCCGTCTGCGGTTGCAGAGCCGCGAACGAGTCCGCGTTCGTCATCGCCCGCGTCGCGTCCGTTCGCCCAGGCTCAAACGGAACCTCCACGCTCACGCCGGCGGCCGCCGCAGCGCTCTCCACGCCAGCGCATCCACCCAAGACCACGAGGTCCGCCATCGAGACGCGCTTGTCGCCGGCCTGCGCGCCGTTGAACTCGCTCTGAACGCGCTCGTAGGTCGCGAGCACCGCGGCGAGCGCCTCGGGCTCGTTCACAGCCCAGCCGTTCTGCGGCGCGAAACGAATGCGCGCCCCGTTCGCGCCGCCACGGCGGTCCGTGTCGCGGTACGTGGAGGCCGACGCCCAAGCCGTGCTCACGAGCTGCGAGACCGTCAGGCCCGACGCGAGAATCGTCGCCTTCAGTGCTCGAATGTCTTCGTCCCCGATGAGCGGGTGGTCCACCACCGGGACCGGGTCCTGCCAGACCTGAGGCTCCGGCACGTCGGCCCCCAAGAGCCGCGTCGCTGGACCCATGTCTCTGTGCGTCAGCTTAAACCACGCACGCGCGAAGGCCGCTTCGAACTCTTCCGGGTTCTCGTAGAAGCGTCGCGAGATTCGCTCATACGCGGGGTCCATGCGGAGCGAGAGGTCCGTTGTCAGCATCATTGGGAGATGCCGTCGTGTCGCATCGTGAGCGTCGGGCACGCTCGGCGTGACCTCACCGGAGGGCTGCCACTGGTGTGCGCCGGCGGGGCTCGTCGTCAGCTCCCATTCGTACTCGAAGAGGTTGCGAAAGAACTCCCGAGACCAACGCGCCGGCGAGCTTGTCCAGGCGCCCTCGAGACCGCTCGTCACCGTGTCACCGCCGTTTCCGCTGCCGTGCTCGTTGCGCCAGCCCATCCCCTGCTCCTCGATGGGCGCGCCCTCCGGCGCGGGCCCGACGCCATGACCGTGCGCGCCATGGGCCTTGTCGAGCGTGTGTCCACCGGCGATGAGCGCCACCGTCTCTTCGTCGTTCATGCCCATGCGCGCGAAGGTGACGCGGATGTGATGGGCCGCCGCGACGGGGTCCGAGTTTCCACCCGGGCCTTCCGGATTCACGTAGATGAGGCCCATCTGCGACGCACCAAGGGGACGCTCGAGGCCGGCTTCGGACCAACGCTCGTCGGCGAGCCATTCCGTTTCTGGTCCCCAGTTGATGTCCGTCGGTTCGAAGACATCTTCGCGACCGCCGCCGAAACCGAAGGTCGTGAACCCCATCGACTCGAGGGCGACGTTGCCCGTCAAGATCATCAGGTCGCCCCACGAGAGGCTGCGCCCGTACTTGAGCTTCACCGGAAGGAGGAGGCGCCGAGCGCGGTCCAAGTTCGCGTTGTCAGGCCAGCTGTTGAGCGGCGCGAAACGGATGGTTCCAGAAGCGGATCCGCCCCGGCCGTCGGAGCTTCGGTACGTGCCGGAGCTATGCCACGCGAGGCGAATCATCAGCCCGCCGTAGTGCCCGTAGTCCGCGGGCCACCAGGGTTGCGAAGTGGTGAGCACCGCCTCGATGTCTCGGCGCACCTCCGACAAGTCGAGAGCGCTAAACGCCTCCGCGTAATCGAAGGAAGTGTCCGTCGGGTCGCCGCTCGGCGCGTTCGCCTGCAAGACCCGAAGGTCGAGGCGATTCGGCCACCAATCTTCGTTGTTGGTGGCACGCTCGGCCCCCGCAGACGTCTCCGCCCGTTCCTGGGTAGGTGTCGTCGCTTCGCCGCGCGAGCAGGACGCGCTCAGGAGTCCGGCGGCCATCAGGGCCAGCAAGGGTGTGTTTCGTTGTCGATTCATCGTGTGTCTTTCTTTGTCGATCCATGGATGGCGGACTTCTTCGAAGCGCAGCTCAGCGCTCCGCGTGCACGGCGCTCCGCTCATCCGAAGCGGCGCCGGCGGGCGTCGGCATCACTCCCGCCATGGCGTACCCAAGCCACCCGAAGAGCAAAATGAGAGCGACCCCCACGAAGAGCTCACCGGAAGCATTGGGTGCCGTTGGGCACGAACTTGAGTCCATGACGCCTAGACAAAGCAGAAGTCGTTCCAACGCAAAAACCACTCATTTCATGCACAAACGCCCACGAAGCACCCAAATAACGTTCCAAACAGCCAACGTCATATCGTTGGACGCAACGCTATATCGGTTCTACGCTTGAGACATGCCACAGGTGATCGACTACGCCGCCGACCTCAAAGCCATCGCTTCGATGAGCACTCAGCCGGACGCTTTGTCCCGCACCCTCGGCAACGTGCTTCAGGGATTGGGACAGCTCATTTCTTACGACTTGGCTGTGCTCTATCGCCTCGACGACGCACGCCTCAAGCCCGTCGCCAAGGCCGGCGCCCTCGCCTCTGATCTTCCCGCCGACCACCAGCTTGAGCTCCGGGATTTTCCGAGCATCCAGCGCGTCCTCGATCATGGCAGGCCCTCCGCGCAAACCGAAGAGCATCACAGCAGCCATGAGGGCGACCCATACGACGGCGTCCTCGACTTTCCCCACGGACACTCGTGCATGCTCATTCCGCTACGAACAGCGGACGAAGCCGTGGGCGTGATCACCCTCGACCGACGAGTCTGCCAAACCTACACCGACGCCGAACTCGGCCTCGCAGACGTCTACGGGCAGCTCACCTCCACAGCGCTTATGTTCTCGGACCAAGCCGAACTCCTCGGTCGCTACAGGCGCCAACTCGAAGCGCGAAACGGTATTCACGACGAACACAAGAACGCGCATTTCTGTACCTGGCTCGAACGCAGCCGGAGTCCGTCGATGGTGCACTTCGCGAAGCTTGCGCAACAGGTCGCCAAGACCACGCTTCCCATCGTCATTCGCGGCGAGACCGGCAGCGGCAAAGAAGTCGTCGCCCGCGCACTGCATCAATGGTCCGGTCGACAGGCAGGCCCTTTCGTCTCCGTCAACTGCGCCGCGATTCCAGAGAACCTCGTGGAGAGCGAGCTCTTCGGACACGTCAAAGGCGCCTTCAGCGGCGCACTCAGAGATCGCCCGGGCCGCTTCGTCGCAGCGAACGGAGGGACCCTCTTCCTGGACGAGATCGGCGATATGCCGCTGATGGCGCAGGCCAAACTCCTCCGTGCCCTGCAGGAGGGGAGCTTCGAGGCCGTCGGCTCCGACCGGACGACGAGAGTCGATGTTCGCGTCATCGCCGCCAGCCACGTCGACCTCGAGGCGGCCATCGAGGCCGGACGTTTTCGCGAAGACCTATTCTTCCGCCTCGCCGCCGTTCCGCTCTTTCTGCCGCCTCTACGCGAGCGATGCGAAGACATCTTGGACCTCACTCGTGGCCGCCTCGAGGAACTCGCGCGACGCGACGGCAAAGACCCTTGGACGCTCGCTCCGTGCGCCGTTGACTTTCTCAAGACCCACAGCTGGCCCGGCAACATCCGCGAGCTCCTCTACGCCGTGGAACGAGCCGCGGCCCTCGCGCCAACGTCACGCATTCGCCGAGAACATTTTGGCGAGGCCAAGCACAGCACGGCCCCAGCGCCGGAGCCTCAAAACGCATCGGAGCTGCTCTCTTTTGCCGAAGCCGAGCGTCGTCACCTCGCCCGGGCCCTCGAGCTGAGCGCCGGCAAAGTCTACGGCCCGGATGGCGCCGCCTCCATTCTCGGCCTGAGACCGACAACACTGCAGGCGAAGCTAAAGAAGCACGGCCTCAAGTAGCATCGGCGGCATCGAGCGCCTCGCCACTCTAAGGGACGTAGAGCAGCTCGAGCTCAAAGCGATAGCCGCCAGTGTCTTCGTAGACGACCAACGACAATGCGAGGTCGCTCCGGCCTTCACCCTCCGTTCGTAGATCGACGAGCAGGCTCCATCGGTCTTCGTCCCAAAGGCACACGGAGGTGTCCCAGGTCTCCTCGGTCAGCGGACACAAGCGCTCGCCGTAGTCCGCGACATACTCCCGCATCTGTTTGGTTTGCGCGGGCGTGGGAGAGAGCACGTTGGGGAGCGGCGCTTGAAAACGAAAGTCGTGCTCCACCAGCGCATGAACGATCGACTCGAGCGTGGCACGCCAGCGACGAGGAACTGGACCTTCCTCGTCGCGTTTCGATGGTTGGCCGTCTTCCTCAACCATGAGAGGGAGCCCGTCTCGCTACGGTTCCGCCACCTTCGCGACGTCGTCGCAGGTTCAAGGGTCCAGGAGAATGAGCCATTCCCGAATATGCTACTCGCGTTCGCGTATTCGCAAATAGGAATCTCGCTGCATCGTGTCAGCGTATTGCATGCTTCCACCACGACTGATTCTTGTCCTCGGCCTCCCTTGTTTTCTTGGCCTAATCGCCTTCGGCTGCGGTGATTCAGGCGGCGAAAGCGACGCAGGCACCGACGCAGCGTCGCTGGACGCCTCCGCTCCCGACGCGGGAACCGACGCCGGACCGGACGCAGCGGGGGAACGAGACGCGGGAGAGGATGTCGGTCCTCCCGTCGACGCTGGACCCACCATCGACGCGGGGGGTCGCGGGTTCGCGGCTCGCTACCCCCTCAGCGCGGAATACCCCGAAAGCGGCATCTATGATGAGAGCGCCCACCGCTTCTTCGTCGGAAGTCTCGGCGACGGGATCGTGCGAAGCGTCGACGCAGAGACCGGCGCCGAAGAGACCTTCTTCGAGGAGAGCGCCGAAGGGCCCTGGTGGACGCTCGGCATGGACATCGACGCCGAGCGGCGCCGCCTTTGGGTCTGCGCCATGCGAGACCTTCGAGACATCTCCGACCAAGACCCGCCCTACGACGGGTACGTCTGGGTCTTCGACCTCGATACAAACGAACGTGTGGCAAGCCATGCTCTGAGTGACGCCATGCCCACCGGCACCTGCACCGACGTTGCCCTGGCTGCCGACGGCAGCGCCTACGTCGTCGACCGTGAACACCCCGTGATTTACCACGTGACCTTCGACGGAGGCGCTGAGATCTACGCCCAAGACTCTCTCCTCGACGGAGGCCTCGTCGGGCAAAACGCCCTCGTCGTATTGCCCGACCAGTCGGGTCTTCTCAGCGCCGTCTACCTTCCTTCCCGCCTCGTCTACATCGCCCTCGACACTCTCGAAGGCGAGGAGCCGGAGGTGCGCGAAGTCGAGATCGACGGCAGCTTCGCCGATGCCACGCCGCTCTCCGGTGCCGACGGGATGGTGTATTTCGACGGCGCCGCCTACGTCATCTTTGCGAGTGAGATCGTTCGCGTTCAGCCCACCCTCGCAACCTGGACACACGCCGTCGCAAGCGAGCTTAGCGTGCCGAACGGCATGACCGACGCCATCGTCACGCCTGGCGGTCTCTACCTAGTCAACGGGCAGTCCGTCCGCTTCGCTCTTGGAACGACGCCGGATCCCTTCGCCCTCGTTCGCTTCGAGGGAAGCTTCGACTGAGGGCAAAAGCCAGCCCGTCACACTCGCTCCATGCACCCGGGATCCTCGGCGGCGTCGAATTGGTGAGACGCTTTTCCTCAAAGGCGCCACTCTCTCTTCGTGCCCACAGCCAAACGTCGCCTCCGTAGTCACCCCGCCCTCCTCACCTGCGCTGCTTTCCTTTTCACACTCGGCTCCGGCTGCGGCGACGACAGCGCCCCTCTTCGCGACGCGAGTCCGGCTGCGGACGGGAGCCCCCTCGACTCAAGCGCGCCAGACTCGGCTCGCCCCGATGCGAGCCAAGTCGAAGCCGGCGCCCGCGATTCGAGCCTAGCCGACGCGCCGCTGCCCGACGCCGGCCGCCCCGACGCTCGCCGCGACGCCAGCTCCGACGCCGCTGTCCCCAGCGCCCTGGCTGAGTTTCTCACCCGCGAGATGTACGACGCGTTTTTCCTCCACCGCGAAGACCCCGCCTGCGAAGGCGAGCTTTTTGCCTACGACGCGTTCATCGCCGCCGCAGCAACCTTCCCCGCCTTCTGCGCCGAGGGCAGCCTCGACGAGCGCCGGCGTGAGGCCGCCGCCTTCCTCGCCAACGTCTCCCACGAGACCACCGGCGGTTGGGCCACCGCCCCGGACGGGCCACACGCGTGGGGGCTCTGCTTCAAAGAAGAGGTCGGCTGTGACGGAGGAGGATGCACCGGCTACTGCGCGCCCTCTGAGATGTGGTCCTGTGCGCCCGGCCGGACCTATCACGGCCGCGGCCCGATGCAGCTAAGCTGGAACTACAACTACGGACAGGCCGGCGAGGCCCTCGGCTTAGACCTCATCGGCGACCCCGACCTTGTCACCAACGATGGCGTCGTCGCTTTTCGAACGGCCATCTGGTTTTGGATGACGCCACAGTCGCCGAAGCCCTCGTGCCACGACGTCATGGTCGGCGGCTGGACCCCAAGCGCGGCGGACCGCAGCGCTAACCGTGAGCCCGGCTTCGGTATGACCGTCAACATCATCAACGGCGGACTCGAGTGCAACCGAGGCCCCGACTCCCGCGTCGACGACCGCATCGGCTTCTACAGGCGCTACGCCGAACTCATGGACGTGGACCCGGGCACGTCCTTGGACTGCGCGACGATGACAAGCTACTAACCGCCCGCCTCGCTCTCTGCGTCGGGACCGCCGAAGGAGCGAAACCGCGACGGCTTCACCCCGCAGGCGAGTAGCGCCCGGAGGTACGCCATCGAGCGCATGGGCGGACACTTCGTCACCGCCGAAACGAAACGCGCCGGCGGCTGATAGTGATGCGCGTCGATGTAGTGCGCGATGAGCGAAGGAGCCACGAAGAGCTCCCCGGTCTCGGAGGGAACGAAGACAATCCGCTCGCCGACGCCAACACGCGATTCGCCAAACGAGACATGCGCGGGGCCGTTTGTGAACTGGCACAGGTCACACGAGTCAAAACTCGCGAAGACCGCCGGCTGCCAAGGGTCGATCAATAACTCCATGAGCCTGCCAAAGAAAGCCGGCGCCACCGGCCCCGTTGAGAACACGCTCTGCGGACCGAGCCATCCCATCGCCACGCACGGAAAACCAAACTCCGCCCAAAGAGAACCATCCGCCTGCGTCATCCGCGCCCCCCATGCCGCGGCGGAGGTTTCCCATCACGGCGAGCGACTCTCGCCCTCTCCCGTCGACGCTCCTGCTGCTCTACGCCGGAAACCACATTCTCGCGTGTCGCGAGGACGGCAAGCGTCGCCTCGTAGAGCGCGCGCCAACGCGGGTCCTCCTTGAAGCGGATGAGCGCAGGATCGATCTCCGCCAGGTCGCAGACGTCGCTCAACGCCAGGCTCTCCTCGCAGCGAAGGAGCCGCTTGCGAAGTCCCATCAGTCGCTTCGTCGGCCAAGACGTGAGCGCGGTGAGGGGAACAGGCTGAACAACACGCGGCACGCGATCAGGCTAGTCAGCTCACTCGCGAACCACAAACGCCCACAAAAACAAAAAGCCCCGGTTTTCACCGGGGCTTCTTGGAGCCACTTATCAGATTTGAACTGATGACCTACGGTTTACGAAACCGTTGCTCTACCAACTGAGCTAAAGTGGCTTGCGGCTCCGTTTTTGGCTCACTCCTGTGGCCTTGTCAACGCGGAAGTGCGCGTTTTGTTGAGACTATCCGGCCCTCTGCATTTCCAAGCCACAGCCACGTGATGGACTTGGGACCAATCGCGGCGTGCGACTCGACGATCAACGGGCAAAGAACGGCAAAACCACCAAGGTTGGGTCGGCGGGGATACGGTAGTTGAACGGAGCAAGCGACGCTGTTCCCAAAGCTCTTCGCGCGGTGGGTTAGTCATCCAGTGGCTCAGGCGCGCCTGGTGACGTTTCCAGTCTCGAAGCGGACCTGGAAAGTCGGCGAGGGGAACGGCGCGACGACGGCGTGCAGCCGGCGCCGAAGGTCTCTCGTCTATGTCGGAGCCGCGCGAGATACGGGCGCTCGCGCTCATGCTGCGCTCACTTTGCGCTCATACGGCGCTCACTCTTCAGTTTCTCTAGACTCCGCAGGAGCTCCGGACGTTCAATCCCGACTGTTCTCGCATTACAGAATCGCCGAACGCGAAATGCCGTCGACGTGCGCGGATACGGGGCCCTCGCCGCAGTGAGTATCCGTGCTTCGTGGGTCGCCACAATTCGCGGTCTGCATACGGGCGAGCTTTTTCATCCACGATAAGGACCCACCATGTCTCATCTGATTCAAACGCTTTCACTCCCTTTGGCGATTGTTCTCGTCTACGCGTGCGGCGGAGAAGAACCCGCGGAGAGTTCCGAGACGCCCGCAGCGGGCGAGGCCTCGGAGCAGGCGCCTGCAGCCGCCGAGGAACCTGCGCCTGTCGCCGAGGCTGCGCCTGCCGACGACGGCCCATGCCCAAGTGCGACCACACTGACACTGGGTGGTATCGACCGCAGCCCGCACCTGGAAGGCGTCGACGCGGTGCTGACGCCTGCGACTAGCTTTGCCGACGTTACGCTCGGTCAAAGCGCCGACCTCGTATTTGCGAGCTACACGATCGAAGCGGATCCCCAGTTCGGCATCTCTGCGCCCACCGGCAACCCCGACGCTCCCGAGGGCGGTCTCATCTTTCAGGTCAGCATCACCGGAGACGGCGATGCCTTGGCGGCGGGTGAATACCGCAGGGAAGACGGCGAGGCCGGCCGCGTCTCGACTCAGTCGATGTACCGAGGCAGCAACCGTATCGTGCCAATCGGCGACCACCGCGTTCAAATCACGGAGATGACCGACGACCACGTGTGTGGCGAGATCGTGCCGGAAGAAGGCGCGAACTGGCCAACCGTCACCGGTCGCTTCCGCATCGATGCCGTCTAACGTTGGCACCGAGCCCGACGAAAACACGAGCGATGGCACGCAACGTGGGCCGCGGAACACTCGCGCAGGCGAAGCGTCGTCGAGTCGAGGTCACGACACATGGGCAGGTCGCACCACGGCGCGGCAGCGAAGGGGTCTGCCCGACGGACTCACATTTTGAAAAGGTGATGCGATGAAGTGTAGAGGTTATTTCGCGGGGCTCTTCCCACTCGTGCTCGCGCTGTGCTGCGTTGGCTGCGGCGATGATGCGGGCGTCGATGATGGGGGCGGCGACTCGGGCAGTGAGGATGCCCCCGTGGACAGCACGCTGGACAGCGGAGACGACGCGGGTGCAGTGGATGTCGGCACGGATGGCGACGTGAATTCACGCGATGCCGGCGGAGACCCAGACGCGGCAGGTGCCGGTGATGGATCCGTCGGCGATTCGAGCACGGACGTTCCCGAACCATCCGAGGTGCGCGTGAACATCACGCTCGGCGGCGATGGCGTGGGTGGGACTAACTCCATGGTGCGCTCAGGCGAGAGCCTTGGCTGTGGAGGTGAAGAGGAGGACGGCCCAGGAGACTGCACTGCCACGTTGATAACGCCAGCGACGCTCGAAGCGGTTCCGCCACCTTGGTCTGAGTTCGCGGGTTGGGTTGGCGGCCCCTGTGATGGTTCGCTGGAACTCACGTGCGAGCTGGAAGCCGGGGGCGATTTGGAGATCGAGGCGCGCTTTCAGCGAAAAGCAAACTTGGTGTTTGTGACCGAAGAGCGACGCGACGCCGGATTCGGTGGCGTTCCCACCGCAGACGAGATCTGTGCGAACGCGGCCGACGCTGCCCGCCTGCCGGGAACGTTCGCAGCGTTTCTCGCCACCGGCGATGAAGACGATGCGTTCGACGCAATCGATAGCGACGGGGGCTGGGTCGACACGCGTGGCAATACCGTCGCGGAGGGCATTGGTGTGCTGCGTGCTGGAGAAATGAAGCACCCGATTCGCTTCAGCGAGTTTCGCAACGAGCTCACCCGCGGCATGGTCTGGACAGGTGCGGGGACGGCCAGCGCCCCGATGATGAACGAGTGCGAAGACTGGACGAGCGGCGAACGCGATGGCGGCTCGGGGACGGGTGGCAACCTGATGAGCACGGGCCATCAATGGCGTTCCGGAACCTCCACGCTCTGCAGCAGCGAAGGTCATTTCTATTGTTTTGGAACCGAGCTCGATCGAGTTCCGCCATCTGCGCCAGAGCCGATGTATATCGGCTTTCTTTCCAGCCGCTATACACCCGCCGTCGACTACACCCCGGACGATGCGTGTGCGGACGATGCGAGTGACGCGGGTCTGGAAGGGACCTACCTGGCCCTAATCGCGACCGAAGGCGTGAGCGCGGCCTCGAAGTTCCCCATGCGTCGAGAGATTGCTCGTCCTGATGGGACGCTCGTAGGTTCGAGGGTCTACTCCGGCGGCAACCTCGCCTCCCCGCTCAACCAAACGGCGGATGGGACGTATGTTCTCGATGCCGAATTCGTGCTCACGGGCGCTGACCTGCCCACGACTGCACCCGCAGATGCCGCCACCACATGCGACGACTGGACTGATCCGATCAACCGAACGAGTCTCGGCTTCGTTGGAGATGTCAACAGGTGGTTCTTCTCCTTTGAGCAGAGCTGTCAGTTCCGCTCGAGAACTCGCCTCTACTGCCTGCGTTCAGACTGATCAGCTTCTTCCTCGCCATGGATTTTCCTGGTCACACCGCGATCACTTTGTCCACTCAGCCTCAGCTCCTACGGCGGAGCCAAGAACCGCTAGAAGCCAGCGCCCGGGCGTGCCGAACACAATATGCCGAGAACACGTTTCAGCTCACTGAGCGTCGTGCCGAGGTTTGCGTAGACTTTCGCAGGCTTGTCGAGGGGATACCCTGTGAGGTTGCCGAGCACGGACGTCGCAGCACGCTTCATCTCCGGCCCGTCCTCCTCCTGCAGCCAGGCTTGGGCGAGGGCTGCCAGTTCCTCCGGCTCAAACCCAAGGAGCGTCGCGACCTCTGGCTCCGGAAAGACAGACCCGCGCCCCACGACCTCAAGACACAGAGCGATGAGTTCGCGGTCATTTCGTTCGATACCCTGCATCATCCCGACGTTACAACATCAGAGGTATCGCGTGCGCCGCTTTGAGCACGCCGCTCCTACCAGCCGCCGGTCCCAGGCTCGCCCTTGAAGGGACCTGCCAGCTCTGAAGTCACCCAGCCGCCATAGAACCCGCCGGGCTGAGGGCGCGCGCGTTCTCCGTCGACAAAGCACTCAAGTCGGGACGCGTAGAATGCGATGTGCCCCGCGAGGTCGGCGAAGTCGTCGAAGGGTGACTCGTAGGACCACGCGGCGCCGCCTTCACGTTTGTCGCCTCCCACCACGTCGAAGTACGTCGCGGCGCCTTTCCATTCGCAGCGGGAGCCCAGGCGCGATAGACGCTCGAGGCAAAGCATGTCCACGTCGTCGCGCGGCAGGTAGAAGGTCGGCGCGTGGGAGGTCTCAAGCAAACGCAGAGAGCTGCGGGTATCGGCGACGACATGGTCGTGGAGAAGGACACGAACGCGGCGGGCATCTGGCACAAGCGCCGGCGGCCTCGGGTAGTCCCACACGGACTCTTGCGCCTCGCTCGGCTGCTCCGCGAAGTCGGGCCGCTTCGTCCCGCGGTTCGTCCATGAACGGCGCGACGCGGCAGCCCAGGCCGGAATGTCCTTGTTCCCCATCACCGGGCTTTGGGGTCAACGTTCGACGGCGGCAAGCTAGACCGCGCCGAGAAGAATCAACAAACCCAAGAGCCCCTGTCCGTCGCGTTCAGAGGCCGATTCCTCACGCTCGATGAGCTTCGACGCGCCGACGGAGGCCGCCACCACCCCGGTGAGCACCGCCGTCGCGATGAGGGCACGGCGAACCCGAACTCGGCGGACTTGGCGGCGTCGCTGAACGAGCTCTGGGCTCGACAGACGTTCGCGCAAGGGCGGGCGCTCGTGATCCACCGCGGCGGCGACGGTGGACGGGGAAAAACGCGACGCTTCCGCGCCGTCGGACGAGTTGGAGGGTGTTTCCACGGGCATTTCCGCGAGGATCGGAGCTTCCGCCGGAGCGTCCTGCGCGCTGAGAGTACGAGGCGCACAAACGAGCGCGACGGCAGCGAAGAAGATCAGAAGAGCAAGTGAACGTTTCATAGGTTTCCCTTTCGCCAAGCACGCTACGAGAAAACCACGAGCTTTCCAGTTACGCCTTTTGAGCACATCAATCACTGTCAGTTATCGTGCTACCCTCGACCTCATGAGCATTCAGCTTCATCGTCTTGAGGGCTTCTACTGGGTCGCCCGCGAGGGGGGATACGCCGCCGCCGCGCGCGCTTTTCCGTACCCCATCACGCAGCCCGGCGTTCACGCGCAGGTAAGGAAACTCGAAGCTGAGATTGGCGCGGCGCTTTTCGAACGCGTCGCTCACGACCGCGTCACTCCCACGAGCGCTGGGGAGGAGCTCTTCGGGTTTTGTGCGCCTTTCTTCGAAGGCCTCGATGCAGCGATCCATCGCGCCGTGCATGCGAAACAAGTCCTCCGTATCGACGCCGGGCAGCTCGAACTTGCCCACCTCTTGCCGGACTGGATTCACAAACTGCGACGAAGCCACAGCGAAGTCGAAGTCCAGCTCTTCGAGCGTGAGTCCCCCAACTTCGAGCGGCTACGAACCGGGCAGGTCGACCTAGCCATCGACCACTTCGATGAGGTGCCGCCGGATCTCGACAGCCGAGTCGTCGCGCATCACACGGTGTTTCTTTTAAGCCCGAGCGCGCCAAAGAACCCGACAAAACGCACCGCGAGCGCTGCCTCAAAACGCGCACGCAAAGCGTCCCCAGCGAAGGTGGCGGAGATGCTCGCGGCGAACCCCTTCGTGGGTTTCCCCAGCGGCTCACGCGAACGCAGCATTCAGCTCGGCCCGCTGCTGGCCCTCGGCATGAAGCCTGACATCCGTGCCTCCGCCAGCACCGTCATGGGTATCCTCTCCCTTGTGCGCGCAGGCCTCGGCGTGTCGCTGGTGCCCTGGCCCACCAAAGCCGGACCGCACCTTGAGGGCGTGACGACACACCGCGTCGACGCCGAAGGGGCGAGCTTTCCGATTCATGCGATCTGGTCCAAGCAGCGCACGGACCTCGAGGCCATTCACGCGGCTCTCGCCGCAGGGGGAGTCCGCCCATGACCTCCGTTTGCGATGCCAACCCGATCCTGACGACACTCGACGGGCCCGACGCCATCCGGCAGCTCAGGGCGCTACGCGAATCGCTCCCTTACGCCACTGGGCTGCGTGAGCTCGCGGCGGCGATGCCGACATCCGTCGCGCAGCTCTCGAGCGAGCTGGCGTGGGAGCTGAGCCGCCTCGCGCGCGCTCTTTCACTCCACGCACCGAAGAGCCCCGACGACGTCAAAGACCTCCCGCCTCTCGTGCGCGCTCACTGGCGACAAACCCAGCTCCTATGCGGGGACGACAGCTGGCTCCGCGTGGCAAGCGACCGAGAGCTCTCCGAAGCCGTCGCGAGCTCTACGCTTCGCGCCCGGAACGCCGCGCCGGTCTTCGACAGACTCGCGCGCGCCGACGACCGACGCCTCCGGCATGTCGTCTTTCGCGACATCGGCGCGTGCGTCGCCAACTTGAGCATCTCCCCGGCACAAACGCTGCCCATCCTTGCGCGACTCAGCGAAGACTCCGACGAGACCATTCGCCGCGAGAGCCTCCGCCTCCTCGCCGCGCCTTGGCTCTTTGCGCTGACGAACGCCGCGGGTCGTCGCCGTGTCCGTGCCCTCGAATCCGCCCTCGAGGCGTCCCTCGAAGACAAGGAAGATGGAGTCTCCCTAGCGGCTCTCGACGCCCTCGCGGTGCTTGGTGAGCCACGGCTCATCCTGGCTTGTTTCGCCGACGAAGAGGCCTCCACCTCCGTGCGCAGGCGCGCCCTCGAACACCTCGCCTCCGTCGGCGAAGAAGCACACATCCCGGCGATGCTTCGGCTCGGTCTCGAAGACCCCCTGGCCTACGCTTCCGCCACCTGTGCGGCTTTGCTGGCGATGCACCGGCGCGGAGTTTTCATCCGCGAGCCCCACCTCGTCCCGCTTCTTGCGCTCTACGACGCCCACGAAGCCTTCACCGGAGAGGAGCTGGTGCGCGTCAGCTACCTAGTCCGCGCCGAGCTGTTGGCGCTCTTGGCCGAGCTGCCGAGCGACGACACGCGTTGGGCCCAGCGCGCCGATATCCTCGCGCACTCCTTTGGCACCGGCGCCCACCTGCACATCGCCGAGCTGTTGAAGAACGTCGCGCTGTCGGAGCGCGCTGTGCCGCGCGTCGTCGCCGCGCTCTTGCACGCCGCTGCAGCCTCCGCGGAGTTCAGCGAATGCGAGCTCGCGCTTCCCTTCTACGACGCGATGCCCGAGCGCGTGCTGACGCTCCTCCGTGCCAAAGGCGACCGCTCCCATGCCCCCATGCTCCTCGCTGACGCTTGCCACCCCGGCTGCCCTGCGCTTCTGCGCCGCTCCCTCATCGATGTCCTCTGGACCCTCTCCGACGAGCGTGACGCAACATTGCACGCCCTCGCAGCCGAACTCGGCCCCTATCAAAGCGGACTGCTGAAACGAGCCAAAGCTCATCAAGATCGTCGCGTCGCGAAACTCGTCGCCGAAGCTCCTTGGCCCGAGAGCTCCGAGCGCCACAGCGAGTCACTCGACGCCTCCGGCCGCCTGAAGATCTACGCCGAGAGCGGCGACTTGCGCCGGCGCGAAGAGCTCGTCGCTCAGTTCCGGCTGGCCTACCGCCAATGCCTGGCCAAGGCGCTCTCGGGAGATTTTTCCGCGAAACGCATCGAGCTCCCGCAGCTCGAACAACAGCTCTTCGTCTACGGACGTCACCTCGTAAGCGACGGCCGACGCGTTCGCCCTTGGCATCACGCATCCCCAGAGACAGGGCGCGATTTCGTCTTGCAGGTCCTGTGTGAATGGCTCCGTGAAACGCCCGACGACTCCGTCACCGTCGCGCTCCTCGAGAGCATCGGCAGACAAGCCCCAAGCGGCGCGGTGCTCCGCGAGATCGAAGTATTCTGGCGTCATCGAAACCCCGGAGTGCAGCGCGCGGCTCTTGAAGCCATCCTCGCGTCACCAAGCGATGAGCACGGCCTCGAGCTGTCCATCAGCCAGCTCAGCGCAAAGGCCACGGACACTCGGGTTCTCGTCCAGGCGCTCCGTGGCATGGCGGCGCTCGGCGCGAACTGGGCCGCGCCGCTGGCGGCCCGCTGCCTCGAACACCCGAACATGTCCGTCAAAAAGGAAGCCGCCGAGGCCCTCGCCGCCCTGGACGTTGGAGTGCACGCGGAATCCATCAGCCGGCAGCTGGTGGCCTGGCTCGGCCGACACGACAACTCCGGCTTTCGCAGCGTGCTCAAACGCGCGCTTCAACGCTGCGCCGGAGAGATGCAGGTCGCGTGGCTGGTCTTCGCCGCCGAAGAGAGCGACGACCCACGCACGCTCACGTTGCTGTGTGATGCGCTCAGCGGACTGCTGAGCAAGGAGACTCTTGTCCGCTTCGCCCGCGAAGAACGTCTGCCGGAACTCATCGACGCCTGCGTCCAAGGAGACACGCGGGTCGTGGACGCGAGCAAGTCCGAAGTCGCCGCGCTGCTTCATCGTGCATTCCCCGACGCGGGCCACGTGGACCCAAACGAGAGCGCCGTCTACAGACTCGAAGTCCACGGGTTCTCCGACGCCGACGCGAGGGCAGCGCTCGAAGAGCGAGCCCGTGGCGACGAGGGAGCGGACGCGGCACTGCAGAAGCTCGCGGGCAACAACCTCGCCCAGTGGCTCCGGTGGCAAAACCAGCTCCAGAGTGACGTAAAGTCGGGACTCGCCGCCTCGCGCTGCGCCGCGCTCATCCTCGCTTCATCGAAGAGCGCGGAGGGTCCGCACCAATCTACGCTCTTCGATGTCGCGGAAAACCTCGGAGCGGCACTCAACGTGACGACAGGCGATGAAGCACGCCGATGGGGCGAGGCGCTCTTCACGTTCATCACGCGGTGCACGTCTATCAAGGAGGAGCGCACCCGCGTCCTACGTTTGCTTCGTCGCCTCGGCGAAGAAGCGCCCGTCTCCGGCGCACAACGTTTTCGGCTTCTTCCTGCGTTCGGCGGCGTTCGTACGCGCGCAGACCTTGAATGCTGCCTCCGTCAGAGCGCCCGCGGGCCGAGCTACGCAAGCGAGAGCCGGGCGATGCTCACCGAGGCCTTCGCCATCGCACCGAAGTCCCACGGAGAAACCGAGGAGGAGACGGCGCTGCGAGACGTCGCCGAAGGCTGGCCGAGTCTCGACACGGCACATCAACACAAGTGGCTCGACGAGACCTGTGCGCGGCGACCCATCGACGTACCTCCGCTTCCACAGCCCGAGCGCCCCCGGCGACCGCCCCGAGGCGCGAGCCTCGGCGAAGTGAACGTCCTCGTCGACGCTCTCAACGGCGGCAGCACGCAAGAAGCGCAAGAAGCGGCGGTTCGCCTTCTGGCTTTGGACGAGGCCCACGCCGCCTGGTCCGCCGTTCTCCGTGCCTACCTCGAAGGGCGCGTCAACGTGCCGCATCCCAAACGACTCGCCCTCGCGCACCTGCTGCAAGGGTGGCCAAAGGAAAACGCCGCCCACCAACGCGCCGCGGCGCTGGTGGTAGGTCTCGCTCACCAATCTCTCCCAGAGTTCGCCGAGCTTCATCGCCGTCTCATCAAAGAGTGGTTGGCGCGCTGGCGCGAAGGCGACGAGCACGTTCTACCGCTGCTTCAGGACGCGGGACAGCGACTGCTTCCTTTCGTCGACGCCGCGTGCAACGCAGGCGACTTCAGTCTGGTGTTCCTCCTCCGCTTTCGACCGGAACGTTTTCTTCATCACGTGGGCGAGCACCCGGAAGTCGAGCGACTTCTCGCCGAAACACCCGCCGCTCAAGAAGAGCCCGACGATTCCCTCGAAGACCCTCTTGAGGGTATCGATTCCGCCGGCCTCCTCGCCCTCGCCCGGGCGAAGGACACGGCCAAAGGCCTCGCCGTTCGCGCCGTCCACGCCCTCGGACGAAGCCAATCACCCGCGGACATCGAGGCCCTCGAAGAGCTCACGAAGGCGCGCCGTCCAGGGGTGCGAAGCGCCGCGCTTCGTGTGTTTCATCGCATCGTCGACAAGGAGCGCGCCCTCGCCGTCTCCTTCGAGGTGCTTCAGATCGAGACGCGTCCAGACGTCGCCCTTTCCCTGATGCGCCGCCTCGCCCACGCGCGCTACGCGCCCGCGCTCCCCCTGCTCATCGAGCGGCTTTCGCACCACGACACGCACCTTCGCCAGCACGCGCATCGCGCGATTCTCGCGTGGGGCGCGAGCGCGATCAAGACACTGCGCCGGGCCGCCAAGAAGGCGCGACCCGATCGGAGGCCCGCCATCCTCGCCTTGGCGGCGGAGCTGAACGCGGTCGAAGGCACGTAGAAAACGCCGTTCGGCGTTCCAAACAAAAAGTGAACCACGCTCACTTTTTTATTGCACCTGTCCTTAGGCCCCCCCACTCTTTGGAATGCGGCAGACACACTTTCTCTTCGGCGCCTGTATTCTGGCGTCTGGCTGTGCTCTCTCCCACCAACCAGTAAACGACAGCGGCGCTGCCGACGCCGGCTTCGACGTGCCCGCATTCGACGCGGGCCCCTTCCGATGCGACGGCGTTCGCGTCGGCGCCGAGCACGATCTCATCAACGAATGGAACGCGACGGGTCCCAGCATCGTGGCCTTACCCCGTGGCGAGGTCGGCGTGTTCACGCTTAGCGCCCCTCTCAGCATCGCGCGCGCAAACTACCAACGGCTCAACGCGAACTTGGAGCGCATCGGCGAGTCCATGGTCCTCCTCGACCCCTCCGGAGGCCACACGGTTCCGGCATTCGTCGGGGATACCATGTACGTCAGCCATCGGGAACGTGGGTCGAGCGCCGGGGACGGCAGCTTGTTAACGCCCTTTACCAGCGAAGGCGCTGTTGCGGGGCCGGTCACGCAAGTGGCAGAAGACGAACCGCCCTTCCTGAGTCCTGCCGCCGGTGGGCTGTTCTGGTTCTCGCTACGCTTCTTTCCGGAGGAGACGATCCGCGCAGCACACATCAGCACGGATGGAGAGCTCCTCCATGACGTCGTCGAGATCCCCAGCGGCAATCTCATCCGCGGAACCCGTGCCGTGCCCGTCCATGGTGGCAGCGCGCATGTCCTCACATACTCTCGCAATACGGTGGACAGGTTCCCGCGGGTCAGCGTCGGTTTCGTCAATAGGATCCGAACGGACGGAACCTTCGGCCCGGAGCGACAGCTCGGCGAGGACGCCGTCATCTCCGTGACGCCTGTGGTCATTCGAAACGAACTCGTCCTCGTGCGACACCAGAGCGATGCCCTCGTCATCGAGCGCGCGAACATCGACACGCTGGAGCGCATCGAAGAGTTTCGCTTCGACCCCATCACGGACCAACCGCTCGTCGCGCAGCTCGGGGGCCGACTGCTCGTGATTCACTTCCAAGCGGAGACCTCGCAAATGCACGTCGATGACTTCGGGCGCGATTTTTCGGAGCCCACACGCCTGAGCATCGAGCTGGACGGCCCCGCCTATCAGAACGGGTCCGTCGTCGAGTCCCCCGCCACTCGATCCTCCAGCGCAGGGGTGGTCATCACCAACCTCCTGCAGCCAGGAACAAGCGTCTACCCCTGGCTCGTTCGGCTCGTCTGCGAAAACTCAGTCGACGGCTAAGTCCGCGCCGCCGCGTTTTCGCCGAGCGCTAGCGTCGCGAGGCTAAGGTCGTGCACGCCACGTTCGTTCCTCCTCTGGTTCAGCAGCGTTCGACGTGGCGCCCGACGCCGGTCCCGTGGAATGCGAGGGCGTCTTCTCGAGTCGCCTTCGTCCTTATTTTCCCTCCAACCCCGCTTAGATGCGTGGACACCTGGGGCGGACTTCTCACATTATCGCCACTAGTGAACGAGCCTCCCAAACCGCCCACGATCCCAGGGTCTCGCCTGGCGAAGCTTCTTCGTCCGCGGAAAGCAACACGGCATTGAAAGCCGCTTCTGGGCGCCCGCGGAAATCCGCGACTTGATGCACGTCGTCGACGTGCGCTACGCGAGTGAAATCGTCCAAGAAGACGTCCCCTACCATCAGGGCAAACGCCAGGCGCGCTATCGCGTCTTCTATTGCGAAGGCGCCCGTCGCGACCCCATTCCGTGCGATGATGAGGGGCGAACCATCAAGCTCGGCGACCATTTGCACAAAATCGTCAAGGGCTCAGCACTCCTCCCCGTTGCAGCCGACATTGCCGGCGAAGACCTCTTGGAGCTTCCCAAAGACGCCTACTACACCTACGAAGGTCCCAGCCAAGTCCCAGACCCTCGCGGGAAAGGAGCCGAAGAGCGCTTCGCACTTCGCGTTCGTGCTGGCAAAAACAAGACCCTCCACCACCTCACCCGCGAAGCCTTCAGCGAGGCCTTCACTCTGGCAGCAAGCCACTACATCTCCTTCATCGAATCCAGACGCCCTACCGGCGCCCCAAAAGCCACCTGGTTTGACGAAGTCGAGCAGGAGTGGACCTTCGGCGAAGAGCACCCCCTCAAGGCAGGTCGCTTCCAGTTCTGGAACCGCGATGGAACGCCCAAAGCCGAGCGGCACTACAAGGCAGGCGTACTCCACGGACCCTTCAGCCAACACTATCCCGACGGCACCCTCGCCTGCGCGGGCGCGTACGCACAGGGTGTTCTTCATGGCGCGGTCATCTACCAACGCAACCACGAGAAGTTCCCACGCGGCATCGAGAAGTTTCCGCGCGGCGTCCACGGCAACATATGGAGGGTGGAAGTCGACTACGATCGCGGAACTGAAATGAGCCGGCGTTTCTTCGGGGAGAGCGGTGCCGCAACGGACGAGCGAGGCGAGACGCTCTAATTTCCCGTGTGAGCATGGGACGAGCGTCGTCTTCGGCGATGACTCTCGCGGCCAAGGCAGTTGAGCGCGGCTGGCGTCAGTCGACGGTGATGGACTTCGAGACGTTCTTCGGCACGTCAGGATGCACGCCATGCTCCTGTACACCGAGCGCATCTAAGTACGCGCGCTTCTTATTGCTCATCGCGAGCGCCAGGAGCTGCAGCGCCACCGTCGCCGTAAACACCGTTTGCGTTGTGTCGCCCGTGCGCGGAAGCGCGATGTAAACGTGGCGGTAGCCCTCGCGCCCCGCCGGGACGCCGGACGCCGCTGCGCGCAAACGCTCGTTCTCTTCGGCGACGACGACCACCGTAGCCCCACGAATCTTGTGCGTGTGAATCTGCGAGATGGTCAGGTCGACGTCTCGCTCCGCAGGCCCCGTAACGAAGACGAGGGGGTAGTCCGCGTAGAGCGCGTCCATATGGGTGCCCAGTGCCGCACGCACGGCGTCGCCGCCTGCGCCTCCTTCGACGTCCTTGGCCACGCGCTCGAGGAGCGCCTGCACGCCGTCGGGTCCGAAGATGGTGTTGAACCCAAGGATCGTGTTTCGACCGTGCTTGAACTCGGAGCCCTCGAAGCCCTCCGTGTGGTTGAGAACAACCTCGCGAATCTTCAGCGCGCCTTCTTTGGCCACCGCCGAGAGACGCGTCGCGAGGAGGTGCATACTCGGCGCCAGGTACAGCACTTCGGCGGCCTCGTTCACGGCGTCTTGCGTGCTCGCAAGCGCACCCGTGAGGAGCGCAGGCAGGTCCGCATGAGGCCCGACATCGCGCTTGCGTTGAACGCCGAGGCGATGTGCAAGCCCGTAGAGAAGCGCGAGCTGGTTGATGAAGCTCTTCGTCGCGGGCACAGCGATTTCAGGTCCGCATCGAAGCGGCACGACGACGTCCGCGCGCTCCTGCGCCAACGTGGAGTTGAGGTTATTCACAAAAGCGATGCACGGAAGCGCGTGCGTTTCGCGCGACTGGTCGAGGACGTCGATGAGATCCTTCGTCTCGCCACTCTGGCTGATAGCCACGAATACGTCGGACTCACGGAGCATGCCTGTGTACTGACCACGGAACTCGCCGGGCAAGAGCGGCAGCACTTCGAGTCCTGCGAGCTCGGAGAAGAAGAGCGAGCCGGCGCGTGCGGCATGGTAGCTCGTTCCACAGCAAACCAGGAAGATGCGCCCGCCGGAGTTCGACGCGCGATCGAAGAGTTCGCACACCCGGTCGAGGGCGTCGTTGAGGGCGTGAGACTCTTCGTACTCAAGGGCCGCGTCGATGCCGCGGAGAGTATTCACGTGCTCAGGCATCAGCGCTGAAAGCTCGGCGAAGAGCGCCGCTTCGGAGCTATGAAGGGCCCCGTCCGCGGCGGCCCCGATCTGAGCGAGGACGGGAAGCGCCACGCTCGTTGTCGCCACGTCGTCCATGAGCGCCATCGAGCTCGTGCTCTGGTCTACGCGACCGAGGAGCGTGCGAATCGCGTCCCCGTCCACCGCGGCGGAAGCGTACGCCTTCGCCGCCTCGGAGCCGCCGGACAACATGCGCAGGACGTCGGCACAGGTCCCGGGTTGCGCGGCGATCTCTTGCGCCATGAACGTGTCGAAGTTCTCCGCGAGGGCCGTATCCTGCGAACGGAGTTTGCTCCGGGCAGGAACACGCTCACAGACGCGCCCCTCGGGGCTGCCATCGATCGCGCGCACCTCGAAATGGTCCGCTCCGTAGATCACGAACTCGCCCGAGGAGAGCGGTACGAGCTGGTGGGTAAACTGCAGCACAGACGAGAGGTCGGAGGACGCGAGGGCGAACTTCCCTCCCTCATCCTCGCCGACACCAAAGTACAAGCTCGAGCCACGCTTGATGGTGCACATCGTCTTCGTCACCGGGTCGACGACGACGGCGGCAAAGCTCCCGCGAAGCTTGGCCGAGGCCTTCACCACTGCGCTTCGGAGAGCAGGCAATCGCTCGGCCCCGCCTTCGAGGGCTTCGGCGAAATAGTGCTCCACCGTGTGGACGACCATCTCTCCGTCGTTGTCGCTGACAACCTGATGACCTTCGCGGGTGAGCCACGCCTTCACCTCATCGGTGTTGTTGACGTTTCCGTTGTGGGCTCCGTAGAGAAACGTCTTGCAGCGGACCACGTGTGGCTGCGCGTTCGCCTCGTCGACGGCGCCAAAGGTCGCCCATCGAACCTGACCGCAGAACACGCGACCACTCAGCTCCACGATGCCGAGGGAATGGATCAGGGTGCTAGGCGCGCCGACGCCTTTGCGGAGCGTGACCTCGTCTCCCTCTTGGATCGCCGCGCCGGTCGAGTCGTAGCCTCGGTATTGGAGGCTCTCGAGGAGACGGCCGGCGACGGGGCCGATCTCGGCTCGTTCAACTTCGTGGATATATCCGATGACTCCGCACATCCCCCCGGCCTACCACTGGCCCAAGCTGGGCGCCCGTCTCCGGTGTGCGCTTCCTTCGATATTCGTGCTACTTCCTCGGAAAACGCGGCCCGGCAAAAGAGGGGGCACTCACGAGAGTTTTTGCTAGAGTCGCGGCTTAGTAACTCAGGAGACATCATGGTTCGCATCTTTACAGTGCTTTTTGCCCTTCTTGCCCTCTCCGCCTGTGGCGGCCCTTCGGAATACGTCGTTGTCGGAACTGCCCGCGCCGCCGGTGCTGACGGCCTCATCACGGTGGAGAAGACCGAGAGCAACAACCTCCTCAGCATCGAAGTTGAGAATCTGGCACCTCCCGGCCGAATCAGCGAAGGCACCACCGTTTACGTGGTGTGGTTCAAGCCCCCAACCGGTCCACTCACGGCCCAGGGAACTCTTGAGTACGATCCAGACGATCGCGTCGGTCGCTTCAGCGCTACGTCGATTCACGCGGAACTTCAGGTCATCGTCTCCGCCGAGATCGATGCCACGGCCAACTCGCCAAGCGAGGTCGTCATCCTTCGACAGGACGTCGTCGCCCCGAACTAAGTTTCAGTCCGCGCGGATTTTCACAGCGCGGATTCTCGCCAAAAAGAACGTCGCACACCTTCAGGTGTGTGGCGTTTTTTCGTTCTTGGTGTTTAGCGCTCGGGCGGACCGAGTCTTGCTTACTAAGAGCCCATGACTGTCCGGCCACTCACTCAAAGTGTGAATCACACGTTCCGAACGCCACAGGTTGGCGAGCGCTTTGAAGGGCGATGGTTGGTTCACACGCAACTCCCCGCCCGCGGTCGTTTTTGCCGTTTTGCCGCGAGGGACGAAGCTCTAGAGGTCGAAGTCGAACTGGAGCTCCTGCTAAATCCAAGCGGTGATGAGCGCTCCATCGCGGCGCGATTCCTCACCCAATGCCGTGACAACAGTGAGCGTCGACCTGTGAGCATTCTAACGGTGATCGTGTACGGGCGTGACGAACGGACTGGGTCAGTGTGGGCCGTACGCCACACCCCCGGCCCGTCCATGTCGGATGCCTTCGACGTTCACTCTCTTCTCAACGAAGGCAGCACCACTCTTCTTTTGGCGGGCGTCCACCACGCTTCAGGCCGAGAGGTCGCGATCAAAATCTTGCGCCGCTCGTTTCTCGGGCAGAAGACCGCCGTTGAGCGTTTTCGCCGGGAAGCCCGCCTCGCCCATGACCTACGAAGCCCGAATATCCCTGCCAGCATCGCTCAAGGCGTCAGCGACGACGGGCGCCTCTATTTCGCCATCGAACGTTTTCCGGGCCTGTCGTTGGCCGAGACACTTGAGCAGGGTCCTGTCTCATTCCAGGTGGCGGGCCTCATCGCCCAAGGGATCGGCGCAGCTCTTCGCGTCGCCCACGCCCAAGGCATCGTCCACCGCGACGTGACCCCCGCGAACGTCCTCCTCGCAGGTACGGCCAAAAACGTCGAGGACATCAAGCTCCTCGATTTTGGCATCGCGAGCGTACCGAAGACGCGGGAGCCAAAACTGAGTCAGATCGGCCGCTTTGTCGGCACCCCAGCACACTGTGCGCCCGAGCAGTTCTACGGCTTTGGCATCGACGCCAAAGCCGACGTCTACGGGCTCGCCTCCACCCTCTATCACGCACTGACGGGCAGTGTTCCGTACACCGCGCCGGTCCAGGATCTCATCAAGGCGAAAGCCAGCGGTCCACCGCCCGCGCCTTCCAGCGTCCGACCCGGCATCCCCGAAACCGTCGATCGCTGGCTTCTCGCGCCCCTCCAAGTGGACCCAGCAGAGCGTCCCACGCTTGAGCACTGGCTTGCGTGCATACCGCGAACACATCTTCGATAAACGCTCAGTCTTCGCTATGCTCAGCTCGTTCATGGGCATCGGATACAACGGAAAGAAAGCGTGGATCTACGGCCCGAAGGGCCTCGTGTGCGACGACGGAACAGAGGTCCGTGCTGTCCTCGATGCTGACGCATTGGGCTTCGACGCCGACAACTCACGCGCCGCGATCCTCTCGGTGCACACCGACGGTGGACACTTGGTCTCCGGAGAAGGCGAGCTTCTGGCCTTTGACACCAACGGCGCCATCCGCCCCGATGGGCGACGTGTATACGCACTCTCCCCGATGGGCGACGAGAAGTGGGCGCTGGCTACGCGTGAAGGCCGTGAAGTCGTGGTGCGCGTCGGTCGACGCGGCAGCGAGAGCTTGAGACTGCGAAGTCCACGTGGCCCGACCAAGGTGCCGGTCACGCTTCCCTGGAAAGGCGACGAGGCGACGTTCACACGTCGCAAGCGCCTTAGCGAAAACCCCGGTCGCTTGCGCCTCCGTTCGTCGCTTAGCTCCCTCGTCCTTGCCGACGCGGATGCTGGACTCGTCGCTTTGTGGACCGAAGGCGACATGGACTGGCGCCTCGCACTTCGCTTTCCCACGAACACCGAGAGTGATCTCGACGCGCATCCCTACCGAGACGGCGTCATCGTCGCCCTGCGCTCCGACAGCGGCCACGGTGCGTTGCTCTTCTTTGACGCCGAAGGCGCGCTCCAAGAGAACGTCAGCGTGGAACGACTCGGCGCGTGCGCCACGGACGACCGGGGCATGGTCTTCTCGGACGGGCCCTACCTTCGACGTTGGACGCCCGGCGAAGGCGCCATCAGCATCCTGGAGGCGGAATGTCTCCTCAACAAAGGCGGAGAGATCGTCGCTGCCCCCGACGGCCGCTTCCTCCTGCAGCAGAACGAACGCGCATACTGGCTGGAGCGGGACCCCGAAGAGCCTGCACGCTGGTACTCTCGGGCGATTCCAGAGCCGACGAACAAGGCGCAGCCGATGGTTGTGTCGAAGGCGAAGCTCGTACGCAAGAAGAAGAGCCCCCCACAGCTTGAGCTCGACGCCATGCTCGAAGCCCAGGCCTGGAACTTCTATGAGGGTGAAGCGGAACTCGTCTTCCATCTTGTGACGACGGGCGGGCCGGCGGAAGGGCTCGTCGTCGAAGTCGGAGGTGCGGGAGCCCGCCTCTTTGTCCCTGAGATGCTCTGCATCGACGGTGGTGCCGAAGCGAGCGTTGAGTTCAAGGGCAGACGCGCAGAGGTATCGTGCCCGCTCCCCGCAGGCGTTGAGATTCCCACCGTTCCAAAGCCCGTGGCCCGCCGAAAAGCCGACGCCAAGGCATGGCGATGGGCGCAACACCCGCCGGACTGCCGCGTGACCCTAAGGGTGCGTGGCAAAGCCGCCGTGGGCAGCGCGCTGCTCACGATCCGCATCGGCTTCGTCGGACACGAACGTGTCGGCTCACTTCTCCGTGGGCAGACGCTCGCAGTTTCCTAGCGACCCTAGGGCCCGCTACGCGTCTTCCAACGCGCGGGTAAGTACCTCGTCGAGATCCGAGACGATCTGAGGGGGTAGCACCTGCGCCAAGAGATGAGCGCCACCATCGATGCTTCGAAAGTCGAGGTCCGCGACGTGCGCGCGCAGAGCCTGTGCAGCGCGATGCAGAAGGTAGAGGTCGTCGAGGTGACCAACGAGCGCGCGACCCGCGCGCGCCGGAACAGCGTCGTCTTCAAGGAGCAGATAACGCAGCACGGAGTTGAAGAGGGTCCTCGCCGCGGGCGGCGCGTCGCCGTGGTAGAGCGCGCCATCGAGAGCCAAGAGCAGCCCTGGCATCGCCTCGAGCGCGTGTTGCAGATGAACCGCCGTGTCGACGTCGAGACCGCGGCTTGTGACGAACGCTTCAAGCTCGCCTCGGTGCTCGTCGAGGAGGGCGCGAACGCCCCGGTCCAGTAGTTTGTGCAGCGCCATCGTCAGTCGCCGAAGATACGCTCAAGGGCCTGAAGTCCAAGCTCCATGGCCAGCTCCTCTGCGTCCTCGATGTGCCGGGCGGCCCCTCCTCGACGCATGGCCAGAAGCAGAGGCTCAAGCCGCGCGCGTGCGCCCCCATCGCTCTTGGGCGCGGCGGAACTCGGCGCAGCCGCGCGATAAGACGGCGCACTCCGCGGCGCTTCCACGACCGGCTCCGGCGGAGGCGCGGGGAAGCCGCTCACGGTCCGTGGTTTTACGGGTGCGGGCTTTGGCTCCGGTGGCGCGACGGATTCAAACACCGACTCTTCCGGTTCTGCTTCCGGCGGCGGCGCGATGGGCGGCGGCGCGAGAGGCGGCGGAAAGCCGCTCGGAGAAAACTCGGGCCGGGGCCGAAGCATGTCTGCTTTCGTCGCCTCCACGGGGAGTGGCGCAGCGGACGGCACCTCGAACTTGGCGGGAATGGAAATCTGAGGTCGGGTCGGTGCGGGGACCGAGGGCGCGCGGAGTGTTGGGGTCTTCGGACGCGGAGGCGCGGACGGCGCTGCCCGCGAACGCATGGGAGGCGGTGGACGCCACGAGGGCGTGCTCTGGGCCGCCGAGATCTTCGGCGGAGTTCCCGATGGAGCCATCGAAGGCGAAGGTGAAGGCACACGTGCCGGCGCGGCTTTGGGCGCGGCTTTGGGCGCGGGTGGCGCAGCCTGCTGCGACTTGCGCAAAGCCTCGAGGGCAGCGATGTCGACTTCGCCCGTGCGCTCGCCCGTCATGAACGACTCCGCCGCGAGATGAACTCGCTCGAACATCACTTCATTCATCACATCGAACTGCAACGTTCCGAGACGAACGCGGTGACCGGCACCCGATGATGCGCAAGCCTCGCACCGTCCCATGCCTTCGAGGAATACATCGCCGGTGTTCAAGCGCAGCTCGAAGGCCGCCCACTCTCCGATCGGGACAGCGCTATTTGAAAGCACCTCAATGGACTCCCCGCTCACGCGAGTGGCGAGAAGATCCGCCGCTGACGACTTGGAATCCGCTTCGATCGTCTCTTCAACCCGGTACCCCATGGCCATAGACTATCCGAAGTAGCCAAGATTGGGGATTCCTTCGACTCTTGAAGCGGTCGCCGATTTTCGGGCAACCTGATAGGGTCGGCTCGCTATGAGCGACTACGGATACCCATCGGCTCCGGCCGGCAATCCAATGGGTCAAATGCCCATGAATCAGCCGCCACCGGTGTACCCAAAGCTGGACGTCGGGGACGTCCTGCAGACCACCGCCGGGCTCGTAGGCAAGAACTTTGTCTCTTTCTCCGCCGTCGCGGTCCTCTTCGCGGTGCCCGGGCTCATTCTCAACGGGATCATCGCGAAGATTGTGATGGGTTCCATGGTTGCGATGCAGCAGGCCGCCATGAGCGGCGACTTCCGCGCGATGCTCGACGCGTTCCCGATGAACAGCGTGATCTTCAGCATGGTGGGGGGCTTCCTCAACGCAGTCCTGGTCTACATGGGCATGGGAACCCTCATGTACGCGGCCGTCGAATCCCTGGCTGGGCGACAGCGCTCCGTCGGCGAGGTGCTCTCCCGCGGCATGAGCTCGGGCCCGAGCGTCGCCATCGTCGCCGTGGTGCTGATGGTCGCTCAGACCGTGTCCGTCCTTCCCGGCGGTATCGCCATGACTCTAGCCACCATCGGCGCCGCAGCTGGCGGCTTCGAAGCGATGCTCTGCTGTCTCTTGCCCACGGGCCTGCTGATGGTGTTGATCCCATTCGTCTACGTGGTCATCGTGCTTTTCTTAGCCATTCCCAGCGCGGTCCTCGAAGGCATCGGACCCATCGCGGCGCTGAGCCGCAGCGTTCAGCTCACGAAGGGACACCGCGGCACCATCTTCTTGATCATCTTTCTGATGGGCCTAGTGATGATTTTCCTCGCCTTCGTGCTCGGGCTGCTCGGCGGCGGCTCAAACCAGATCGACCCGACAACGATGCAGTTTCAAGAGCCGACGATGTTTAGCTACATCATGAACCTCTTCACTCAGTTCATCATGACGATGTTCCGAATCGTCGTCACCGGCGCGCTCGCGTCGGTCATCTACGCTCGCATCCGCGGACTCAAAGACGGCGTCGACGCGAACGCCATCGCGCAGGTCTTCAGCTAGGCGCGATGTTCCTTCGCCCGATGTTCGCCCGCTCCTGGCGCGCGCTTCTCTTTGCAGGCGCTCTGTTCGCGGCTGTGGTGGTGGTCCTTTCCTCATCAACGGGCCGGGCACAGAGTCATCGCTCTCCCTCAGAGGCCGCCGCCGAAGTTCGGGAGCGCGGCGGCTACGGTGAGGACGTCCAGCATGTACGCCCCGGCGGCGGCGGCCCCGTTCCTTTTCCCTCCGGGGGCGGAAGCGGCGAGACGGACGAAAACCGGCGCAACGGCGAGCGAGGCGACTCGGACATTCAGCGCTACGAGCGCGGACAAGATTTCCAGAACGTCGATGTCCCCGATGAATCCGGCGGCCTCGACCTTTCGCTTCCCAGCGCGTTTGGCCAGGGCCTCGGTTACCTGATGATGGTCATCGCTGGTCTCGGGCTCTTGGCCCTCATCGTTGTCCTCGTGATGACGTTCTGGCCCAAAGGTGCGCGCCTCGACCCCGCGCCCCCCAACGCCAAACCTGTGTCCCACGCCGCCGTCATCGAAGCGCTGCCTTGGAACCCGGGCGACCCAAATGAACTCGCCCGATCCGGGCGCTACGCCGAAGCCATCGTGGCTCTCCTTGTTCAAGCGCTCAAAGCGTCGGGGTGGCGCGAACAAGAACGAGCACGAACCGCACGGGAAGTCCTTCTCGCCCTCGCCACTCACGACTCCCGGCGAGACCCCTTGTCCCACGTCGTGGGGCGCGCGGAGCACGTGCGTTTTGCCGGCGTCGAAGCCACGCGCGAGCTCTACGAAGAAGTTCGCGTGCTCGTCGACGAGGTGCTGCGCGCGCCCGTCAACGGGGCACGGGCCGAAGGCACGCAGGCCCAGAGCGCTCAGCTCGAAGCTCCCACACACATGGACGCGTCATGAGAGGCAGTACGCGCGGAACGATTCTCACGACGGGCCGGCGGCGCATCGTCATCGCCTTAGCGATTCTGTCCGCCGTGGCGACGGTCGTCTCCATGCTCTATGGCGCGAAACTCCGTGGCATGACGCCTACGGCTATCGACTCTTACGGAGCCGGGCCTTTGGGCCACCGGCTCTTCGCCGAGACGCTCATCGAGCTCGACTACTTTGTCGCGCAGAACCGCGGAGCGAACTTTACGGGCACACCGAACCCGCTGTGGCTCCTCGAACCCAAAGTCCAGGGGCGCGCCGGCGGCTTTGACCAAGAACTGGAACCCGTGCTCGTCGAGCGCAGCGCCGCTGGCCTGCCCACTGTCGTCGTTCTGCCCAAGTGGCTCCTCTTCCCCGCGGAGGACAACGTCCCAACGATCGGTCGGGACAGCGTGGGCCCGGGCCTGATTCGCGACGCGGCCCTCCCCGGCGCTCAGCTCAACCTGGTGATAGGCGACTCGACACGCGAGCTCACTGGCGTCCTCGGCACCTTCAGAGTCGAGCTCCCTAACCTTCAGGTCTTCACCTCCGTTGGAAACTACGACGAGGTGCTCCTCGACGCTGCCGAAGGGGCCGTCGTCGTCCGCTCTGCGTCGGGCCTCATCGTCGTGTCCGATCCCGACATCTTTCACAACTACAACTTCCATCGCGCACAGCACGCGGACTTGGCCGTCGCAATCCTTGAGCGCGGCTTCGCCGTCGCCAGCGACACTGTGGTCTTGGACGAGGTCTTTCACGGCCACGGCGCGCAGTTCTCGCTCGGCGAGGCGATGGGCGAGTTCCCGGCTGTGCTCCTCGTCGTGCACTTGATCCTTGTGATGCTCATCCTCTTCTCGATGGGAACGCGCCGCTTCGGACCTGCGCTGAACACGGAACCCATCGGCCACGGGCCCACCGAAGCCATCGAGGTGAGCGCTTCCGTTCTCGCCGACGGCCAAGGCGCAGGTTCCATCGTTTTCCAGTACGTCCACGAAGTACTCAGCCACGCACACTCGCAGCTGGGCCTTCCTCCAAAGCCGACGCTCGACGCAATCGCCGCAGACCTCGATGAGTCGCTGGTTCGCCGTGGAGGCACCGCCGCCGCCTCCCAGCTCTTCGCCCGCGCCGGTGCGCTCCGCTACGAAAAAAAGAGCAGCGCCGAACTCTGGCGTATCGCCGCCAAAGTCCACTCCTTTCGCGACGAGCTCCTCGCTCGACGCCGCGGACAGAAGCGCAATGACGCCTCGCCTACTCCCAACACCCCGGAACAAGCCGCATGACCCCCGAACACGTTGCCCAAACACTCCAGACCCTCACCGCACGGATCGGTGGCGCCGTCTTTGGCTCCGAGACCAACGTTCGTTACGCCTTCATCGCGTTTCTCGTCAAAGGTCACCTTCTTCTGGAGGGGGTCCCCGGCACGGGAAAGACCTTCCTGGCGCGCGCTTTCTCCCACTGCCTGGGCCTCGACATGCGACGCGTTCAGTGCACGCCTGACTTGATGCCCGGAGATGTCGTCGGCGCGAATATCTTCGACTTCAAGACCCAGTCCTTCACCCTCATCCAAGGGCCGGTCTTCTGCGAGTTTCTTCTCGTCGACGAGGTCAACCGAACGCCGCCAAAGACGCAGAGCGCGCTCCTCGAAGCGATGCAGGAACGGAGCGTCACCATCGACGGCAAGACCCACCCGCTCTCGGAGCGCTTCATGGTCATCGCCACGCAGAACCCCGTCGAGCACGAAGGAACGTACCCTCTTCCGGAAGCACAGCTCGACCGCTTTCTCTTCAAGCTCGATGTGGGCTACCCCAACGAGGAACAGGAAGTCGGCGCGGTCCTCGCTCACTGTTCGAGCTCCGGAACACCGGACATGGACGCCATCGGCCTTGAGCGCCTCCTCAGCGGAGACGACATCGACACGCTCCGCGCCGTCCCCGCGCAGGTCCATGTCGACCCAGCCATCGCGCGCTACGCCGTTCATCTCGCCCGCGCCACGCGACAGCACCCTTCCCTCGCCGTTGGCCTTTCCCCCCGAGCCGCAACGATGCTCACCGCCGCCGCGCGCGCCAACGCCGCTTGTGAGGCGCGAAACTACGTCGTCCCCGACGATATCAAGGCGCTCTTCGTCGCCTGCGGACGCCATCGCGTGATGGTGACGCCGGCGGCGGAGATGGACGACGTCAACGTCGACGAAGTTCTCCACCAAGTCGTGGCGCAGGTCCCCACTCCTCGCTGATCGCGTTCATGGCTCCATCCCCCCGACTACTGCTCCTCGCGCTCGCTGGAATCGCTCTCTCGGCGCTTCCGCTTTTCGTGCAGCCCAGCCTCTGGGTCGTACCGGCGTTGATGTGGGGTGTGCTCGGCGGCGCGATGGCCTTCGATGCCTGGATCCTCTGGCGCGCAGCGCCGGTGGTCCGCGCGACGCCGCCGGCGGCCCTCGGCGTCGGCGACTCCTTTGAGATCCCCGTGGAGCTCGAGCTCGCCGCCGCTCCCGCCGCCCTCCGCACCACGCTACGCTCCGAAGTCGAATCACCTCTCACGAGCGCGGGGGACACCAACCTCAAAGCCGGTGCGGGAAAAACGCCCCACATCATTCGCGTCGATGCGCCCCGCCGTGGCAAAGGAGAGCTGAGTGCCGTGTGGTCTCGCGTCGACGGGCCCCTCGGCACGATGCGCCGCATCGAACGTCATGAGCTCGCGCTGCCCATCAGCGTCATCCCCAACGCCGAGCGCGTGCGAGAGCTCGCCGTCGCGCACTTCGGTTCGCAGCCGACGGGCGGGGCGCACATTCAGAAACGAACCGGCGATGGCGGCGAGCTAGATTATCTCGAGGCGTATCAGCCAGGCATGGACCTCCGAAAGGTCGATTGGAAGTCCACGGCCCGTCACCAGAACCTTCAGATTCGCCGCTTTCGTTCGGAACAGAACCAGCGGATTATCCTCTGCGCAGACACCGGTCGCTTGATGGCCGATCCCATCGACGGCGTACAGCGACTCGACCACGCCATCCACTCCATGCTTCTGCTGGCCTCCGTCGCCCTCAAGGGCGGCGACCTCGTCGGCGTTCACGGCTACGACGCCCAGGTCCGCGGCTGGGCTCCCCCGGGTGGTGGGCCACGACAGCTGGCGCGTGTTCGAAAGACCCTCGCCAGCCTACGTGCCGCACCGGAAGAGACCAACCACGTCATCGGCGTCCACCACCTCTTGGGTCACCTCAAACGCCGCTCTCTCATCGTGGTGTTCACGGAGTTCACGGACTCCACCACCGCCGAGCTAATGATCGACCACCTCGCTCACCTGGCGCGCCGACACTTGGTGGTCTTCGTCGCGTTGGATGACCCCGCCATCGAGACCCCGATGCTTGTCGCACCGAAAACCGCGAGCGACCTGACGAGAACCATCGTCGCCGGCGAACTGAGGCAAAACCGGGAGCGTGTTCTCCGGCGTCTCCGTCGCTCCGGAGTCGACGTGATCTCGGGTCCTCCGGGCCCCGCCGCCCTTCGCCTCCTCGAGCGCTACGTTCGCATCAAACGTCGAGGGCTCATCGGATGAGCGTAGGCCCAAGCACCAAGAAGAGCGGAACGCCACGCTCCGTCACGTTTCGCGCGGAACGTGAAGCGACCTGGAAAGAGCTCGACGGCCTCGTCGAACGTGCGCTCAAAGGCGGACTCAAGACCCTTCGGGAAGATGAGCTCCGTCGGCTTCCGGTGCTCTATCGTTCGACGCTCTCGGCGTTGAGCGTGGCGCGCAAGACCGCCCTCGACCGCGCCCTCGTGGAATACCTCGAAGCCCTCGCCGCTCGTGCCTATCTCGCGGTCTACGGATCGAGGCGCTCCACGCGCGGCGCTCTTCGAAAACTCTTCTTGGAGACCTTTCCCCAGATGGTCCGCGCCCTCGCCGGTGAGATGGCGCTGGCGACGGCCATCACCGCCCTTGGCGTCGCCGTCTCCATGGCGCTCATGCACTCCGATGCAGGCTGGTACGACGCCTTTGTCGACCCAAGTCTGGCTGGTGGCCGAGACCCTCAGGCCTCGACGGAGTTTTTGCGCAACGCCCTCTACAACGGCGGCGACCAGGACGGCCTCAGCGTCTTCGCCACCTTCCTCTTCACGCACAACGCACGCATCGGCCTCATGGCCTTCGCCCTGGGTTTCGCGGCGGGCATCCCCACAGCGCTCCTCCTCTTCAGCAACGGCCTGATGCTCGGAGCCTTCCTCTCGCTCTACGCCTCCCGAGGACTTCTTGTTCCGCTCTTGGGCTGGCTCTTGCCTCATGGTGTTCCAGAGATCGGCGCCATCATCCTCTGCGGTGGCGCGGGACTTCATCTGGGACGCAAGATGATCTGGCCGGGGCAAAGAACCGTGCGAACCGCCCTCGAACAAGGAGGGCGGAGGACGGCGCCGATCATCCTCGGCTCCGTTGTGCTCTTCGCCATCGCGGGCGTCATTGAGGGCGTCTTTCGACAGGTCATCACCAACGACATGGTTCGCTTCGCCCTCTTCGCCATCAACGCCACCTGGTTCTTCGGCTGGCTCCTTCTGGGCGGCCGCAAACGCCGCGCGAAATCGAGCGCATCATGAGTGAGCGCGACCAAATCGAAGTCATCGGCCCCGAAGGCGTTCCACTTCGCTTCCCCGCCGCGCTTGTGGCGGAGCGCGCATTCGCCTTCTGCGTCGACATGGCGCTCGTGATGCTCGCCCTCTTCTTCGTCACCCTCGTATCGGTCTACACCATGGGCTTCACGGGGATGAGCGAGCCAATTATTCTGCTCTTCGTCGGCGTCTTCTTCCTTCGATACGGCTACTTCACGTTCTTCGAGATCTACTGGCAAGGCTCGACGCCCGGCAAACGCCTCCTCAACATCAAAGTCATCAGCCGAGACGGCGGTGGCCTGAGCACGGACGCCGTGGTTGCGCGGAACCTCATGCGTGACGTGGAACTCTTCATCCCCCTCGTCGCACTCTTCGCGCCTCAAGCCGTGTTCGGCGAGCTTCCTTGGTGGCTCGGCGTGTCCATGAGCGCCTGGCTTGTGCTCATGCTCGCGCTGCCGTTCTTTGGACGGGAGCGCGCGCGCGTCGGTGATCTCGTCGGCGGCACGCTCGTGATTCGCGTTCCGAGAGCGCGGCTCATCGCAGACGCCGCGCGACACTCATTGGCGCCCGCAGAGTCGCTACACTTCAACGAAGCCCAGCTAAAGATCTACGGCGAAGCCGAGCTTGAGACTCTCGCGAAGTTGCTGCGCGATTTCGACGACGGCGTAGTGACGCTCCACGACCTCGCCGTCGTCGCCCAAACCATCGCACGCAAGATTCAGTTCGCCAGCATGCCCGCGGACCCTGCGAGCTTCCTCCGCGGGTTCTACAAAGCGCAGCGCGTGGCCTTGGAGAAACGGCTCCTCTTTGGGAAACGCAAAGCGTCAAAGTTCGACGCGGAGTAACCGGTCGCTTAGTCGCTCAGTGGGTCAATCGCTAAGGGCGGCTCGAAGACCACGAAGCGTTTCTGGAACATCGGCGATTGTCCGGTTCAGCATGAGCCGACCTTCGACGACGCCGTCCGCGGGATGCGCCCGTAGCCATTGTTCTAACGAGGGCGGTAGCGCGTCTAAATGCGCCGCTGGCCCGCGATAAAACCACCCCTCGGGGAGCGCGGGATGCGTCGACCTGACGTACGACGTGCCATCCAGCCCACCACGACGCAGTTCATTCGGGTGCACGGCGCTGATGAGGCCGGTCCATAGCTTCACCGCTATCGTCGCTGTCGTGGCGTTCGAGACCCAAATCCGCGTGTCACGTCCATGAGGACGACCGGAGAGTTCCCAGTGGCCGCTGCGAAGAGGGCCCCCGCTCACACCTAAATGCATCTCGAGCGCTACGCTCAACGCCTCGGCGGTATCGCGAAGGTCCTCGCGCCTCGCCTTCTTGTCCGACTGATGAGAGCGATGCAGCACCAGGAGCGCGGCGAGGCCGGCCACCGGAAGTGCTGCGAAGAGCACGGGGATCACTCGCTGGACGTGTCCGCGGCTTCGGTCTTGTCTGCATCCTCTTCTGGAGGTGTCCACGCCGTGGGCTGCATTTCGCCTTCTTCGAGGCCAAGCCAAATCCGAAGTTGCTTGATCAAAAACTCGGTGCCTTCGCGCGTTCCAAGATCGATGCGATACGTGTTGATCAACCGAACGCTCTCCTCGAGCCACAGGTCCCAGGCCTCCTTGGAGACCTTGTCAGCGATTTCGGTGCCAAACTCCGTTGGAAATGGCGCCTTGGCGAGGGCAGGAAGTTCCTTGTCGAGCTTGATGCAGTGAACAACGCGGTCGGGATGAGCTTCTGGCATGGCGAGGGTATGGCGCCATCGCGGGGCTTGTGCCAGCCCCGAATGTCGGAGCTCAAGAGGAAGGGAGCGTTTTAGCTCTCGGCGATGGAGACCAAGGTGTAATCACACGTGCCGGCGGCACCCGCCGTCACCGCCAGCGTAAGACTGGGGACATCGACTGCGACAGTCACTTCTTCCGCCATGAACGTAGCTGTGCCCGAACACACGCAATCTGCGTCATATGTACACGTGCCGGTCACATCACCACATGTGAACGTGGTGACCTCGTCTTCCGTGAGAACGGTGCACCCCGTGATGCCGACCGTGTTGCAGAAGGTAGGGTTTGCCACAGCTGGCGTCGCCATGTAGCTGCCGTCGTTCAGACAGATGACTGGAGGGCCCGTGTCAGGACCGGAATCTGCGTCCGGCCCTGTGTCTTCCATGGGCCCAGCGTCAGGCATAGACGCGTCCGCGATGCCCACGTCTTCTTCTCCACCGTCTTGCTCGGGACCGGTGTCTCGGCGAGGAGGTGTGCTGAACGGCACACACATTTGCGCTTCGCAGCGATTTCCAAGCTCGCAGTCCGTGTCGAGGACGCATTCGACGTCGTCGCCGCACCCGACGCTCGCGAAAAGCAGCCCAGTGAGCACACAGGTGGAGAGAAAAGCGAAGGACCTCCGCGGGCCAAGAATCGTGCTCATGAGCCCGTTATAGCAAAGCCAGGGGAGCCACGGCTTCAAAATCCCTTACCTCAACCCGCATAAATGCAGATGAGCCCTTCCCCCACGAAGCGAAGCCTAAATGTCGTTGGTATCGACGCTGGCCATTTCGGAGAAGCCGAGCCGGTAGGCCGCCGAGGTGTTCGCTTGATAGGTGCCAACATAAATCTGGTAGGTGCCCGCGGTAAACGGCTGCGCCACGAGCGGGTTGAAGCCCTGCCCGGTCCCATCGTCGTTGCAAATAACCGTTCCATCGGGCCGCCGGATCGCCAGCATTAGGTCCGTCGTGCTCCGCGCCATCACGCGCATTCCGGGGCTGTCGGACTGAAGCACCAGTGTGTGTGTCGGCGCGACTCCGACGTACCCGGTGCACCCTGGACCCATGGCGCTCGCAGCGACGGTGCCCGTGACATTACCCATCACGATCTTGGGGTCCGGCATGAAACCGCGCGCAAGTGTCACGATCTGTTCGGTTCCCGCCGCGGGCGCCCCGGGTGCCGGTGTTGCAGCAGGCGCGGGGAGCGAACTAGGGACGACGCCTCCTAGCTCACTAAAGCCGAGGGTGTAGTTTGGTCGTTCGTTGGCGCGGTACGCACCGACGAAGATCTTGTAGGTGCCAGGCGTCATGATCGCCTGAACCACCGGATTACGACCTTCGGTGTCGTCATCGCAGATATAAGATCCGTCGGGACGTTGGACGACGAGCGTCGTGTCCTCCACCGCTCGAACCATGATGCGCATGTTCGCAAAGTTCGCTGTGGCGACGAAGAGGTGATTGGGCTGCGTGGCAATGTACCCACGGCATCCAGGGGTATTGAGAATCGACGCGTTGCGCGCCCCACCTGCGACGCCCTGGGTGGTGTGCGGGTCAGGAGAGAACCCCGGCGCCAAGGTCACAGTCCCGTAGGCCGTCGCACCACCCGGCGCGACGCCGGGCTGACCTGGCTGCGGAGGTACTCCTGGCTGAGCGGGGACGCCCACCGCAGGCTGTGGCATGTTCGCTCCAGGAACCACGGAAGTCGGCGTGCCTGGAGCGATGGGCTGTGGCGCAACGGGCACCGTCTCCTCACCGCCGCCGCACGCACCCAGGGCCAAGACCAGACCAATTCCGTATAGCTTCCGAAGCATTTCGCTCTCCATGACTCAGGTTACGTGACACGCGGGAAGATACTCCCCTAGGGCTCCCCTACGGCCTGAAAAAGCCGGCGCAGCATCAAGTAGGTAAGCCCCCACACGGTATGACCACGAACGTCGAAGCCCGGAAAACGCATGCGTTGCTCGCCCTCGACCCACTCTTGCTCCGTGTCCACCTCGTGGCGCCACATCGGCGCCACCTCCGCCCAAAGGGCCTCGGCAACCTCGTAGTTGGGTGTGAGCTCGGGAATCTCGGTTAAGACGAAGAAAAACGGACGGATGCGCAAACCCATACGTCGTCCACGGGCAACGGCTTCCACATACTCCATCGCGCCGAGGCATGGCGCGTCGCTCAGGTCGAGGCCGAGCTCTTCGTGCGTCTCACGAATCGCGGTCGCCAAAAGGTCCGCGTCTGTGTCTTCATGCCGTCCCCCCGGAAAAGCCATCTGACCGCTCCAGGGATCGCGCTCGCTTTCCGCACGCCGGATAAAGAGCACCCGAAGCGGCGCCTCCACGAACACGACCGCGACCGCCGCGGCCCGCCCCTCGGGAGCCGCCACCTCGAAAGGCAGCGCTTTCAGTGCGGCTCTTATACGCTCAAGCTCCATCCTCGCAGGCTACGCCGCGATCGCGCGCATACAAAGTCCCGTCACGCACAAGAGGACTATTTTGACGGTGAAGCCGAGAGCAGCGGCGAGGAGGGCTCCCTTCTAAGAAAGATCTCACACCCTCGCTCCTCGCGCCGGCCTTGAGCGTTGCGTCGTGGGTGACTCCCTGTAGAGTCCGGACGAAATGATCCCGCGCTACACCCCCGAAGACTTCTCGGCCCTGTGGACGCCTCGGAGGCGTTTCGAACTCTGGCTCGACGTCGAGCTCGCTGCTTGCCGCGCCATGGAAAACGCCGGCACCGTGCCAAAGGGAAGCGCTGACAAAGTTGCGCCCTTCCGCGACAAGCTCGACCCGGCGCGAATCCTCGAGATCGAAAAGACCACGCGTCACGACGTCATCGCTTTTCTGACGCACATGGAAGAGCTCGCCGGTGAGCCCGCACGTTGGCTCCACCGTGGAATGACCTCGTCGGACGTTCTCGACACGAGCTTTGCGCTTCTTCTTCGTGAAGCCTCGGACCTCCTCCTCGCGCGCTTCGACACGCTCCTCGACACCTTCGAGAAGCGAATCGAGGAACACAAGATGACGCCCGCCATCGGACGCTCCCACGCGATTCACGCGGAACCGGTCACCTTCGGCGTGATCCTCGCGGGACACTACGCTGAACTCGTCCGAGCCCGAGAGCGCCTGGTCATCGCCCGCGCCGCGATTTCCGTCGGCAAGATCGCCGGCGCCGTGGGGACCTACGCCCACCTCACACCCGCGATTGAGAGTGAAGCCCTCGGCGCCCTTGGTTTGGCCGGCGAAACCGTCGCCACGCAGGTCGTCGCTCGCGACCGACACGCGGAGTTCACCTCGGCCTTGGCTCTCGCCGCGGCCGCCATCGAGCGCTTCGCGACGAACGTTCGCCACTGGCAACGAACGGAAGTTGGCGAGGCCGAAGAGCACTTCAAGAAGGGGCAAAAGGGCTCCAGCGCAATGCCGCACAAGAGAAACCCTGTGCTGACCGAGAACCTGTGTGGCCTCGCCCGTGTGGTCCGCGCCGCCGTGACACCGGCCATGGAGAACATCTCACTCTGGCACGAGCGAGACATCAGCCATTCGTCGGTGGAGCGGATGATGATGCCCGACGCCACCGCCACCCTCGGCTTCATGCTCGACCGTTGTCAGAAGGTCATCGCGGACTTGGTCGTCTACCCCGAGCGCCTCAAACAAAACCTGGAACAGACCGGCGGGCTTTGGGCGAGCGAAGGTGTGTTGCTCGCCCTCGTCGGCACAGGTCTGGGGCGCCAAGAGGCGTACGTCCTCGTGCAGCGCAACGCCATGAAGGCCTTCGCGGGGGAAGGCGAGTTTAAGGATCTCCTCGCTGCGGACCCGGACATCGCCAAGCGCCTCGATCGTGAGGCCATCCTCACACACTTCGATCTCGAACACGCGCTCGCGTCAGCGCCTGCCATCATCGAGCGTGCCTTTGCCGCCCGAGCACGAAACTAAGCTTCGACCCCCGCCCATCGCAACCAGCCTCGTCACCAAGCGTCTGCCGCAGTCAGGAACCGTCAATGAGTGTTGAAAGCGCAGTCCTCCAAGCCGCCCTTGATTCCACCCTCGAAGAAACCCACTTCGAAGAATTCGGCTTTCGCTACGAAGGAAAGGTCCGCGACTCCTACACCCGCGGTGGCGAGCGGACGCTCATCGTCACGGACCGCATCAGCGCTTTTGACCGCGTCTTGGGCACCCTGCCTTTCAAGGGCCAAGTCCTCAACAGTCTCGCCGCCTGGTGGTTTGAGGAGACAAAGACCCTCGTTCCCAATCACTGCCTGGACGTCCCGGACCCGAACGTGATGGTCGGCATCGAATGCACGCCGCTTCCCGTCGAGATGGTCATGCGCGCCCACCTCACAGGCGTGACCTCCACGAGCATATGGCACCACTACGAAAACGGCGGCCGCCTCTTCTGTGGCCATGCGCTCCCGGACGGGTTGCAAAAGCACCAAGCCCTGGAAGCGCCCATCCTCACCCCGAGCACCAAAGCCGCCAAGGGCGACCACGACATCAGCGTGTCCCGCGATGAGCTCCTCGCCATGGGCCAAATCAGTCAGCGAGATTTCGACGAAGCTGCCGAGTACGCCCGCATGCTCTTCGATCACGGACGACGCGTTGCCGAGTCGCGGGGGCTCATGCTCGTCGACACAAAGTACGAGTTTGGCAAGACGCCGGACGGGCGCATCGTCGTCATCGACGAGATTCACACCCCGGACTCCAGTCGCTACTGGGAAGCGGACTCTTTTGAAGCACGCATGAGCGCTGGTGAAGACCCTCAGTCCCTCGACAAAGAATATGTGCGCCGTTGGCTCAAGGACGTTGGCTACGGAGGTGATGGCCCCCCTCCGGCCATCGCCACGGACGTGCGCGTAGAAGCCTCACGACGCTACATCGAGGCGTGTGAGCGCGTCTCCGGAGCAGCCTTTGTTCCTAACACCGAGGCCCCCATCCCCCGAATTCGAACGAACCTTAACGCGCGAGTCTCCTCATGAAACCCTTCAAAGCCACCGCTCACGTCACCCTCAAACGTGAGGTACTCGACCCCCAAGGCGACGCTATTCGTCGCGCCCTTGGAGCCCTCGGGCACGAGAGCGTGAGCCGCGTGCGCGTAGGCAAGCTCGTCGAGATCGAGCTCCACGCGGAGAGCGCCGACGACGCGAAAACACAGCTCAGCGAAATGTGCGCAAGTCTCCTCGCCAATCCTGTCATCGAGGACTTCGAACTCATCGTCGAAGACGCCTAGCCGGCGAAGGGGAACTTGGCAGAGCAGCGTCTAGGAGCGTCGCACGCGTCGTCGCAACACGCCGAGGACCACCTCTAGCTCCGGCGAGCGCACCAAGCGCGCGACGAGCACAAAGGTCAGTCCCCCCGCTGCGACCTGCACCGCGAGGACGCCGATTCCCACGGCGCTTGCCTGTAGAGGCTCGCTCACATCCACGAAGGAGCGACTCTGCCAGAGTACGAGGCCCATCGCCGCGCTGGCGATAAGCGCCCGTCCTGCGCTCCCAAACACTTCACCGAGCCCTAGCGCCCCCACGCGACGCCGGAGCAATACCAGCAGGCCCGTCAGCTGAGCGGCGGCGGCCGCGCTGATGGCGATGGCGAGACCGACATGCCCCAGGCTCGTCATCGTGAGGACCGAAATGGTGAAAAAGACGACAAGGTTGATGCCACTGGCATAGACCGGGGAGCGCGTATCGCCGAGGGAGTGAAACATCGGAACAATGGTTCGCACGGCGGCAACCGCCCAGATGCCCACGGCGAGCGCCACTAGCGAGTGCCCCGTTTGCTGAACCTCCGTGGGACCAAAAGCGCCGCGGCCAAAGAGATTCGCCACGAAGGGTTCCGCGAGCACAGCGAGACCCACCGTCGAAGGGATCGCCACGAAAAGCGAAAGGGAGAGGCTCCTCCGGAAGAGCGCCTTCGCTTTCTCAAGGTCTCCCTTTGCGGCGTGCTCCGCGAGTGTCGGCAAGGCCGCCGAGCCGATGGCCAGGGCGAACATACCCTGCGGGATCTCCACCAGACGTTGGCCGTAAAAGAGATAGCTGATGGCGCCAACTTCCAGATAAGAAGCCAGCTGCCGCGAAGCGATGATGTTCATCTGGTAGACGCCAAGAGCCACGAGGATGGGCGCCAGCAAGCGAAACGCACGCCGTACGTCGGGGTCACGGAGCGCAAGGCGCGGACGCACAAGATACCCAGCAGCACGCAACGACGGGAGCTGAAAGAGCACATGCAAGATGCCGCCGGCGAGCGCGCCAACGACCAACGCGTACACCGACTCTTCGCCTTGGGAGGCGAGCCAAGGTGCGAGGAGGAGCGCCGCGGTGATGAGGCCAACGTTGAGCATCGCCGGCGCAAACGAAGCCGCGACAAAACGCTTCGACGCATGGAGAGCGCCCATCACGAGGGACGCGATCCCAACGATGCCGACGTACGGAAACACGAGTCGTGTCAGTGACACGGTGCGCTCGAAAAGCTCCGGCGATTCGGCGAAGCCCGAGGCGTACAAACGGACAAGCCAAGGTGCCGTGAGAACACCGACGAGGGAGACGGTGAGGAGCAAGAGTCCCATCGCTCCTGCCAAGCGCGCGAAGAACACCGTGGCATCCGCTTGGCCACGCTGAGTCCGCACACGTGTGATCTCGGGAACGAACGCTGCGCTCACGGCGCCCTCGCCAAGCAACACGCGAAGCGCGTTTGGAATCGTAAACGCCAGCCAGAAGGCATCGGAAAACGCGACGGCGAAGGTCGCTGCGACGACCATGTCTCGCGCGGCACCAAGGAGACGTGAAGACAACGTACCGAGGGCGATGACCCCGGCTCGTCGTGCCACGACGCCTTGCTCGTGGGCGCCATCGCCGCCTTTCGGCTCTGCGCTATTGGGGTCTGTGCTGCTCGCGTCTGCGCTCACAGGCCTGCAATGCTCAGGGCTGGGTGCGTGTTCCCGAAGGGCTGCCAATCCGCAACGTCGCCGCGAAAATACCGATGGAGATGGCGAGGGGAAGAAGTGCGATAACGGTCATGGTGCCGAGTAGGTTTCAAGTGCCGTTCCACGTATCGCACTCTCCCGAATTCACGAGTAAATACGCAACTTTCCCGCACCAATCTCCCGACGCGCCGGAATGCAGCTGTGGAAGCAACGACACGCCGGCGCGGCTGCGAGGCCCTACTCCAAGCTGGCGAGGCGCCGCTGCACTTGATCCCGGTCGAGGGCGCTCGCGGGAGCGCGCTCAAGGTAGGTACGGTACGCGGCGATGGCGGCGGCGCTGTCGCCTCCACGAAGGGCGTCGCCCAAAACTCGGTAGGTTTCGTAGACCCAAGGCGCTACCTGGGTTCCCTCCACCTCGCTCGCGAGCGCAGAGGCACGCTGGAGCGCCGCAAGTGCCTCACGCCGATCTCCTCTGTCCACGCGGAGCTCCCCGAGTCGATACCACCAACGTCCCTCGGTGGCGTCGAGGTTGGTGGCTCGTGCATAAGACTGCACCGCTTCTCCTTGCCGCCCTTGTTGCGCGAGCGCTTCGCCGAGCCCGGCGTGGGCTGGTGCCAAATGGTCTGACAACGCGATGGACTGGCGAAAATCATTCGCGGCATCATCGACGGCGCCGGAACGAACACGAATCAGTCCTCGAACCATATAAGCCTCGGGCAAGGTCTCATCGAGACCGAGAGTAAGTTCAACTTCACTCCCGGCGCGACCCAGCTGATTGGCCTGAAGCAGCGCCCATGCGTTGTAGAGGTGGTACATCGCCACCGACGCATCCATCATCACCGCGCGGCCTAGGTGGTCGAGCGCCTGAGTGCTCGCTCCGCGCTCAAAGGCGATTCGCCCTCGGAAGAACGCGACCTCTGCCGAGTCGGGTCGGTCTTCCGCGACGGGGGCGAGTGTCGCTTCCGCCTCGTCGAGCATGCCCGCAGCGACCTGAGCGCCGCCCAAGCGAAGCTGCAAATCCATGTTCTCCGGCTCAGCTTCAGCGGCCGCGCTAAAGCTAGCAACGGCGCGATCCGCGCGACCCAAGGCCTCAAAGATACGGCCACGCTCAAGGGACAGCCCAGGGAAACCAGCATCGAGCTCCGCCACACGCGTCAAGCGAGCGTCTCCGTCTCGGAAGCGACCGAGGCGGCGGTAGGTCACTCCAAGACCGAAGAGCGCGTCGACGTTCTCTGGCTCCATCGAAATGGCTTGGTTGTATTCGGACAAAGCTTCCTGGAGGTCACCGGCTTCTCGCTGCGCGTCACCAATCTGCCGATGAACGTCGGCGTCCATCTCCACATTTTCGCGCGCGCGAGCGAGGATCACGCCCGCTTCTTCTGCCTCGCCCGTGGCGGCCAAGAGGTTCGCGTGGGCAAGGTACGGCTCAAAGCGCGTTGGGTCTGCGGTGTATGCGGCGACGAATGCCGTCGCAGCTTCTTCGTTCTGCTCCAGCGCGCGAAGGATCTGTCCATGTGCGAGCGCCACATCGGCGTTGTCGGGGTACTCGGCACGAAGCGCCGTCGTCGCACCCAAAGCCTCCTGAGGTGACTCGAGAGCGAGAAGAGCCTGGGCGACTCCAAGCTTCGCCGTCGAGGCGGGCGTGAGAGCCCCTTCGCTTTCCGCAGGAAGACCTTGGGCCGCTTGCTCCGCTGCGGCGAACTGGGTGTGCGCGTCGCGGAATCGACGTTCGCGAAGCCCCACACGCCCAAGGCCCAAGAGGGCATCGACCTGGAAAGGCACCAGATCGCGTGCGGCAGTAAAAGCTTGCCGTGCCAACGCTCTGTGTCCTGCGTCTTCGTACACACGACCGAGGAGCGCGTAGGCGGAGGCGCGCTCCGTCGGCGAGCCGCGCTGAGCTCGGTCTTCCGGGTTCGCCGCGCGGGTCGCCAGGGCCGCCGTCTCTTCGATGGTGGCGCCCGCTGTGACACTGCGCTTGGCCTTCGCGACGAGCGCGCCAGCGTGGTTTGGGCTCATCTCGAGGGTCGCATTCACCGCGCCAAGAGCCTCTGCCTGGTCCGCCTCTGGGTCGAGGAGCAACGCGCGCGCGTGACCCCATTGGCCGCGTGCATCACCCGCGGACTGAAACGCCGTCGCCGCGTCCGCAAACTGGTCTTGGGCCAAGGCGAGCTCGCCTTGAACAAGTTGAACGAGGGTGCCGGTTGCGCCCGCGTTTTTTGCCGCAGCCAACGACGAGGACGCGGTCCCGATATCTCCCTGACGCAGAGCGCTGGCGGCCAGCGCCACGAGAATGTCCGGCGCTTCATTTCCACGCGTGGCGAGACGGGCAAGGATTGCTTCCTCCCGTACTTCTGCCTGGTTGTCTTCGCCGAATCGGATCTGGAAGAGCGACTCGTACACCGCGCTCTGAACCAAGAGCTCTCGGTTCAAGAACATCTGGGCACGCGCTGCGCCGAGGCTCTGAAGCGCTCGTCGCGCGCCTCCGTAGGAGTCATCCCCGGCCAGCTCCGCGGCTTCACCCAGCGCCGCCGCCGTGCGTGCTGGGTCGCCAGACTCCGAGCGAAACTGCTCGAAGAAGTAGACGCCAAAGACGCCCATCGGGGTCCACTTAAGAGCGAAACCACCGCCCGCCAGGAGCACGACGGCCGCGGCGAAAAAGATGAGCATCTTGCTCTTGGGCTTCGCCGGGCTCGCCTCGGCGGGCGCGCGCTTCTTCGCGGCCCTTCGCTTCGGCGTCGCGGCGGGCGGCATGGAGTCCGGAAGATCGAGTTCGGAGTCGACGTCGAGCGCAGCTTGCTGTTCTGGAAGGTCATCGAACTCAAGCCCGGCCTCGCTGCCGGCTCCGGCGTCGAGGTCGAGTTCGCCGAAGGCCATGCCTCCCGCGCCGGCGCGCCCATCCGGTGTCTCTGTCACGTCACGACGACGCGGCTGAGGGAGGCTCAGATCCGCGTCATCGTCTAGGTCCAGGCTCAGGCCATCGCCGGGCAGCTCCGGAAGGTCCGGCAGGTCCATGTCATTTGGACCGGGGGCTGGTGCCGCTCCATCGAGAGAGGGCAGCTCAAGGTCAAAGTCATCGAAGGGCGTCGGCGAGGATGAGATCGGTGCGGACGAGGCGTCCTTTACCCCAGGCAGATCCAAGTCGAGTCCTCCGGCGCGTGGCATCGGAAGGTCCAGCTCGCCCTTGATCCCCGGAAGCTCTGCAGGTCCGCCGTCCGTCGGCGCAGGCAGATCGGAAATGTTCAAGGGCGCGGGTAGATCGAGGTTCCCGAAATCGCTCTTTGGCGCCGGTAGGTCAAGTCCACCTCCCGCCACTGCCGGAAGGTCGAGCTCCAGGCCCGGTACACTAAGTTCAGGCAGGTCGAGTTCATCGATGCTCGATGCGGATGGCGCTGGCTCCGACAAGTTGACGGGCTGCGGCAGGTCGACGCTCCCTCGCGCGGCTGGCAAGTCGAGATCGAAGTCGAGACCGGCGGGGGACGAATCGTCGGCGGGCGCCGGAAGATCCAAGTCGAAGCCACCAGGCTCAGCTTGGGCCAGTCCCATCGGGATAGATGGCGCGAGCTTTCGGCGTCGCTTCGCGGGTGCTGGGAGGTCCTGTTCGGATGCGCCGCTCCGAGTGCTCGCCGGCGCAGGAACATCCAGCTCCCCGAGCGTTGGAGCGAGTCGACGCCCGGCGGGCTTGGGCAGGTCGCGGTCCGGTTTCGCCGGCATCGCAGGGGCAAGACGACGAGCACGTGCTGGTGCTGGCAGGTCGAGATCCGGCGCAGGGACCGGTGGCGCAAGACGTCGCTTCGGCGCTGGCAGATCGGCGTCGGAGGAACCCCGAACGGAAGCCGGGAGGTCGATGTCCTCCGTCGGAGCCTTCTTCGCGACGGGGAGGTCAAAATTGGGTGGCGGGGGGACCCGAGGTGCCGCGGGAGGGGGAACCGGTCGTTTTGCGCGCTTCGGCGCAGGCAGATCCAGGTCGCCCATCGTCGACTTCGGCTTGGCTGGCGCGGGCAAGTCCAGGTCGCCCATCGTCGACTTCGGCTTGGCTGGCGCAGGTAGATCTAGGTCTAGGTCGCCCATCGTCGACTTCGGCTGAGCTGGCGCAGGCAGATCGAGGTCGCCCATCGTCGACTTCGGCTGGGCTGGCGCGGGCAGGTCAACTTCGCTCGCCTTGGGCTTGGCCCGAGCGGGCGCAGGGAGGTCAACATTGCCTTCGGGCTTCGTTCGAGCTGGCGCGGGCAGGTCCACCTCGCCCATCGGCGCGGGCCTCGCATGGGCGGGCGCGGGAAGATCCACTTCGCCCGTCGTGGACTTCGGCCGAGCCGGCGCGGGCAGATCCACTTCGCCCATCGTGGACTTCGGCCGGGCCGGCGCGGGCAGATCAACCTCGGAGTCACCGCTATTCGCGGGTGCTTTCGGGGATGGGACCGCACCCACCCCCAGTTGAGTTTTGGCGGGAACACGACGTGGAGGTGATGCCGCAGAAGCATCCACTCGACCATCGGCGTAGACCTGAAAGGTGGCGCTGCACTTCGGGCAACGCATCTTCAGGCCTTTTTCGGGCAGCCGACGCTCGTCAAGGTCGTAGGGAGAGGAACAGGAAGGGCACTCGACGTGAATCATCTCGTGGGGGCTCAACGGCGGAAGAAAGTGGAAAAACGATTGGCCGCGCGGCGCCAGACTATCACGAAGGGCCCCAGGAACCGACGTTTCCCGTCGTGGGGACGTTTCTCTCCTCGTCTTGACCGCGTGGCCGAAAGCCTCGTACAAAGGTATGCATGGCGTCTGGCCCCAAAAACACGGTATCTGTCGAAATTGGCGGGACCCCCTACCGCATGGTCACGGATACGGATGCGGACCATCTCCGGCGGCTCTCAGATCAGGTGAATCAGCGAATTGAAGCCCTCGGCGCAAAGGCGACGCGCGCTCTCGGCCCTGCTCAGATCCTCGCCATCGTATCCCTTACGATGGCCGAAGAGCTTGAGGGGCTGGAGCGTCAAGTAGCTGCGCAGCAGGAGGCGACACAACAAGCCGTCCAGACTGCCCTGGGGCGGATCGATGCCGCGCTCCTTGCCGCGAACGCCGTCGGCGACGCGGATTGATCATCGACCGATGAGAACCCCTGACGAAGACAGCCTCCGCAGCCGTCACAAAGCGGAGTTGCGCCGCCGAATGCTCGCCGTGCGAGGCGCGACGCCCAAAGTGGCTCGCGAAGAGCGCGCCGCCCGCGCGACGAAGCTCGCCCAGTCCCTCGATTGGGAAGGCGTCGAGACCGTCGCGAGTTTTTCAGCGGTTCGAAAGGAGATGGACACACGTGCCCTTGAGGACTGGCTGCGCGAGCGTGGTGTTCGAATCGCGTACCCATGCATCGACCTTGAGGCAAATGCACTGGTACTTCGGGTGGCCGAGCGCGACGAACTCGAAGAAGCGACCTTTGGACTGCTTGAGCCACCCTCGAGTTGCCCCGTCGCTGCGCACGTCGACCGGGTTCTCGTGCCGGCGCTAGCCATCGACCCCCGTGGTCACCGCATCGGTTATGGCCGCGGCTACTACGACCAACTACTGGCGTCGATTCCCAGCGCGGAACGAATCGGGTTCGTCTACGACTTCCAGCTCGTCGCCGAAGCGCCCAACCAAGCCGGCGACGTCCCAGTTCACCGCGTCGTCACGGACTCTCGTATCCTCGAGTGTCAGGGTGGTTAGAGCAAGCAGGGGCAACACGTGAGCGGCCGAGTCCTCATCGTCGACGATGACGAGACCTACGCCCGCACACTCGGGCGTGCCCTTCGCCGGCGCGGCTACGATGTCTCGGTCTGCGGGTCGGCAGCCGAAGCGCGCGTTGCCCTCCCCGCAGACATCGTCGATGTCGTCGTGCTCGACTATCAGCTGCCGGACGCCAACGGCCTGGAGCTCCTCGAGGAGCTGCGACCACTCGCGGCCGGCGCAGCCTTCTTGATGGCGACGGCATTTCCGCGGCTTGAGGTCGCCGTTGAAGCGATGCGGCGAGGCGCCTTCGACTATGTCGCGAAGGGGGGCGAACTTGAAGAGTGCCTGATCCGCGTGGACCGCGCTTACGACGTGTCTGCCTTGCGAAGGCGCATGGCAGAGGCGAGCAAGTCCGGCGGGGCAGCCAAAGATCTGGTGGGTGAAAGCCCTCCCATGATCGCTCTCAAACACCGGCTCAAGCTCCTCGCCGGGGCCGACGACACGACGGTTCAGATTCTCGGCGAGACGGGTACCGGCAAAGGCGTGATCGCGCGGGCGATTCACTCTGCCTCCGGTCGTGCCTACGAGCCTTTCGTCGCAGTCGACTGCACAACGATTCCCGAGACGCTGGTTGAGAGTGAGCTCTTTGGCCATGAACGCGGCGCGTTCAGCGGCGCCACAGGCACAAAGATGGGCCGCGTGGAAGCGGCGGGAAAAGGCACTCTTTTCCTCGACGAGATCGGTGAGCTCGACCTCTCGGTGCAGGCAAAACTGCTGCGCCTTTTGGAAGAGCGTGAGTACACGCGCGTAGGCGGCACCCGCCCTCGAAATCTCGAGGCACGCATCATCGCCGCCACGAATCGCGACCTAGAGCTCGCCGTTGAGGAAGGTCGCTTTCGCGCAGACCTTCGCTACCGCCTGGAGGTGTTCGTTGTCGAAACGCCGCCTCTTCGCGACCGCGGTGAAGACATCATGGTCCTCGTCGCTCACTTCATCGGGACGCACGCACGAGCTTTGGGCAAACCCGTTCCAGGTCTAAGCGACGCGGTCATCGAAGGTCTTCGCCGTTACGCGTTTCCCGGAAACGTACGAGAGCTTCGGAACATGATCGAACAGGCGATGCTCCTTGTTCAGGGCGAAGAGCTCACGCTGGCGGACTTTCCCGTGCTCGCGCGCTCCGTGCGGAGTGTGAGCGCACGTCGTCCCGCGCGACGGGTCCCCACGGCCCCCATGGTCGATCTGGCGACGATTCGTCAGGAGGCCGAGAGCGACGAGCGTTCTCGCGTCGTGGAGGCTCTGCGCCATGAAGGCGGCAACGTCTCGGCGGCGGCGCGTCGTCTCGATCTGAGCCGCTATCAGCTCATACGTCGACTCAAAAAGCTCGGGCTGCGTTCTTAGCGCTCAGGCCGCTTCCTTGAGCGCGACGCGGAGGTGCTCGACGGCGCGCTTTTGAAGCTGGCAGACGCGGGACTCGCTGATGCCCATGCGGTCTCCAATTTCGCGAAGTGCCATTCCTTGGAAGAGCCCCATCTCGATGGCCTGCCGCTGCCGCTCGGGGAGGTTGGTGAGAGCGGAGCAAAGTCGGTCGTAGCGGTTGTGGTCTTCCGCCGCAGAGTGCGCATCGCGGAACGCATTCGAAGGAATCCGGTTTACCATCGGCTCGTAGTCGCCGGTGGTCTTGTCCATGCTGACGAGGCGACGCGCGGCAATGACGCGTCCCTTTCTCGCTTCAAGTCCCTCGGTCTCGCCAGCGGCGTGACGAACCGCGAGCCGCATCTCGTCACGTGTGCGCAAGTCGAGCTTGCGAATCGCGTCGATGAGTCGCTGACGAATGCGAGTGCGCACCCAAGTAGACTCGGCGATGCCAAACCCTTGGTAGGTGTGGAGAGCCTCGAGGACGGCGACGCGCCCTTCCGCTCGAAGGTCCTCTTCGTCCAACGCCTGACCCAAGGTCGCCACGGGACGGAGGCGACGGGCCATCATCCGGACGGTTCCTTCGTACTTCTCAAGCGCGGCGCGCGCGTCGGCATTGGTCCAGTTCATCCGCTTCGACTTCTTGGACTTCGTGCGGGCCTTAGGTGCTGGGGATTTTGCGGTATTGTTGTTGGCCTGAGTCATCGTTGTGCCCTCTTCTTGCGGAGAACTAATGCGACGACCGTGCCAACGTCAGAAGTTCACTCAAACAAGTCATAAAACGCCGAACGTCAACGATTTGACGCCGCAAATGGCGTTCTGGCCCAACCGTGCGAATGCGTGCGAACACGTGCGAAACTGTTGTGCGACAGCACAAAACAGCACAAAACCGCACAACACCGAACACCTCGATAAGCGCGCTTTGGGGAACGCCTTGACCGTCACACGGAGAGGCTAAGAATCGGGGCGATGGAGGTCAGCGAGAAGGTCCAACAAAAGCTCGACACCTTGCCCGTGTCCCCCGGCGTCTACGTCTTTCACGGTCGGTCCAGCGGGGCGTCCATGGAGGTCCTCTACGTCGGAAAGGCAAGCAGCCTCCGAAGCCGCGTCCGCAGCTACTTCCAGGATGGGAGCTCAGATGTTCGCGCGTTCGTCGCACGCTTGGCCTTTGAGCTCGTGGACATCGAGACCTTTGTCACGGCGACGGAAAAAGAAGCGGCGCTCCTTGAGAACCAACTCATCAAAGAGCGACAGCCTCGCTACAACGTCAAACTCCGGGACGACAAAGAGTTCCTTTCACTCCGTCTCTCCCCGAAGAGCAAGTGGCCTCGCCTCGAAGTTGTTCGCCGCCCTCGTGCGGACGGGGCTCGCTACTTCGGCCCTTACCACTCAGCGACCGCGGCGCGTCAAACGCTGCGCCTCGTCAACCGCCACTTTCAGCTTCGCACCTGCACAGACGCGGACCTTCGTTCGCGCAGCCGGCCTTGTCTCCAGTATCAGATTCGCCGCTGTCCGGGCCCTTGCGTGATGGACGTCGACAAAGAGCGCTACGCTCAACAGGTCAACGATGTCGGCCTCTTTTTGGGCGGCCGCCACGACGAGCTCGTCGACAAACTGCAAGCGCAGATGCTCGAAGCTTCGGAAGCCCTCGAGTTTGAGCAGGCGGCGGTTCATCGTGACCAACTCCGCGCGGTCACAAGGGCACGCGAGACACAACGCGTGGCCTCCGTTTCGATGCGTGACCAAGACGTCTTTGGTCTCTTTCGGCAGGCCGACCAAGCGGAGGTCGCCGTGCTTCAAGTACGCGCTGGCCGTCTCGTGGGGGTGCGAACGTTCGACCTCCGCCGCGTCGCGCTCCCCGACGACGAGCTCATCGCGTCCTTCATCGCCGAGTGGTACGAGCGTGCGCCGGTTCCCGACGAGGTGCTGCTGCCGCATCCCATCGAGGCTATGGATGGACTGGCGAGCGTGCTCTCGGACCGACAGCGCAGCCGGGAAACACGCGCCCAAGTGCTCGTCGCCGCGCCGACCCGCGGGAAACGCAACAAGCTCCTCGATATGGCGCGAGACAATGCCGAACACGCGTTTCACGAGAAGCGTCGCGCCCAGGAGAACATCCTCACGCGCCTCGAAGAAGTTCAGAAACGCTTGCGGCTCAAGTCGCCCCCGCAACGAATCGAGTGCGTCGACATCTCGCACACGGGCGGCGACGACACCGTAGCCGCCGTTGTCGCCCTCAGGGACGGCGCCCCGGATAAGAAGCGCTACCGGACCTACCACGTCAAACGTGTGCGTGGTGGCGACGACTACGGAGCGATGTATGAGGTCCTCTCTCGTCGGTTCCGGCGCGGTCGTGACGGCAATGAGGGATGGGATCTGCCGGACCTCTTCGTCGTTGATGGCGGCAAGGGTCAGCTCGGAGTCGCGCTCGCGGCGCTCCGAGATCTCGGTATGCCAAACGAGATGATGCCCGTCGTCGCGCTGGCGAAAGAGAAAGAGAACTTGGCCGGCGAGCGGCGCGTGGACCGCGTTTATCTACCTGGACAGAAGAACCCCATTCCGGTGCATTCGACTCCGGCGCTATCGATGCTCTGCTTGGCCCGCGACGAGGCTCACCGGGTGTCCAACGGGCTACGAACCAAGCTTGGAAAGCGTCGCCGGCTCACCAGCGGACTCGACTCCGTCAAAGGCGTCGGGCCAAAGACACGAACCAAGCTCCTCAGCACCTTGGGGTCCCTAGAAGCCGTGCTCGCGAGCACCGAAGCCGAGCTCATCTCCGCTGGCGCTACAAAGCGCCAAGCATCCGCGATCCTTCGGCAGCTGAGCCCCTCGGCCCCAACCTCGTCTGCCTCACACTCCGATAAGCCCGCGGAGAAGCTCGACGAAGAGACGGTCAACCTAGAGACGGATCAAGCCGTCGACAACGCCTTCCGCGAAGTCCTCGAGGACGCCACAAACGCTACTTGATCACGGCGTCTGGCCACGCTTTGGCAAGCCAACGAAGTGGCTTCTCCTCGGCGTCATCAACGCCATCGGAGGAAGCCATGTGGATCAAACGATCCATGATGACCTTCTGAGCTTCGACGCGCGTGATGGCCTTGGCAGCCTCCATGATCGTCGTGCGTGAATGGTACTCGTCTTTGGCACGCGTCATCGCCGTGACGAAGGACTCGCTCCCCATCTCAGCCTCGATGGCGCCCACTTCGGCCTTCTCCTCATCGCTGTACTCGCCATCGGCGGTCACGATTTCTCGCATGAGGCCGAGGAAAAGGGTCTGTTCGTCTGCGCTGAGTTCGTTGAGCTTCATGTCATCTCCCGGGATCCGGTCTTTCGCACTCTATATACTCCGCCGGTCCTCTGGTGCCACGCTCGTTCCGCTGTGCACCTTGAAACCCGAGCCTTTTCGTGGCTTCATGCCGGCATGAAGTCCCTCGTGATGTTCGTCTTCGTGGCTGCGGGCCTTGGCTGTGGGGCAGATACTCCTGTCCCTGATTACCCATGGACCGATCCTCCGCCCCTTGAAGAGACCGACCTCGCTGAGTTCGTCGGTGGCGGAGAAGAGTACGTGGACGAGGACGAAGACGAAGAGTGGGATGACGGCCTGGACGACGCCGACATGGAGATGAACGACTCGGCGCCAGCTCCTGAAGCGGCGGCCCCAGAAGCCGCCGAAGGCTAGGCGTCTGAGAAGCAGCACCAAGCGCCTCTCGGCGATCACCCTCACGTGGTCGGCGCTACTTCTCGAGCTCTACATCCTGGGCCGCTCCCCGAGAGCAACCCTGACGCCGGGCCTCGGCGAGTTTTACTACGCTTTTGAGGCGGTGTTCCTACCCGCCATCGTGTTCCTGCAGTGGAATCTGGGGCGGCTCGTCCTACGAAAACACGGGTTGGACCCCGCAAACGCTGTCGCGGACGCGCTCTTCGTCTCCGCGAGCTGCTTTGTGGTGCCGGATTGCGTGCTTCTTCTCGCCGCACGCCCCGATCTTCTTGCGCTCTGGGCACGTGTGGCGGGCCCACTCGCGCTCTTGGCCATGCTTCTGGTCCTCCATCGCCGCTGCCGCTCCTGGCGCATCACCATCTCCGCGGCTTTCGCGATGGCCCTTCCGGCGATTGTCTTCGTGCGCTGAGCTCTTTCTTGCACCCCATTAGTTGACAATACGTCAGATAACCATTATCTGACATATCGTCAGCTTATGGCCCGCCCACAAAACCACAAGAAACGCCACGACCTCGCCCAGCGAGCGGTGTTGGTGCTCCAGCGCGAGGGCCTCGACCTCTCGATGAGCCGCTTGGCGGCGGCCCTCGAGATCAAGCGACCCACCCTGCTCTACCATTTCGCGACACGCGCGGAGATCGTGGAGACAGCGCTCGAGCAGAGCCTTATCGAGCAAGCGACCTACGTCATCGGGGAGGTCGAGAAGTTCGCTCACCCCATCGACCGAATGTACGCACAGCTACGGGCTGTTCACGCGTTCCACGACGGCCAAGACGAGCGACTCGCGTTCCTTACGCAGGCCATCGCCGTCAGCGGTAAAGAACGACTCGACGAGCTTATCCGCATCGGCAACCGCGTGTTCGATGCGCGACGCAACGAGACGGCAGCGCGACTCCGCGAAGGGATGAAGCGTGGCGTCGTCGGCCCATGCGACCCAGACGTGCTCATCGCCGCGATGCGCGCGCTCTCCGACGGCCTCGTCATCCAACGCGTGATGACCGGCCTGACCCTCGCCCCCGTGCACTCCCTCGTCTGGGAGCAACTACTCAAGCCACTCAAACTCGGCGAGTGGAACTAACCCATCTTCAAGGAACTCATCGTGCGCATCTCAACTCCTAAACTCGGCCGCAAGGGCCGGCCCCTTCGCATCGCTTACGGACGCTTCTTTCACGAGGCCAACGCCTACTCGCCGAAGCTCGTCGAAGAGGCTGACTTCCGAGGAATGCATCGCATGGAAGGTGAAGCCCTCGCGCAGGCGTGCACGGTTCGCGGCTCCGAACTTGAGGGCTACCTCCCCCACGCTGAGCTCACAGGTTTTGTCCAGGCAGCGCGGCTCGCGGGCCGCGTCACCACCGTTCCCCTCGCCTCTTCGTTGAGCGTCCCAGGAGGTCCCATCAGCCGCGCTTGCTTCGACTGGCTCGTTGAAGACCTCCTCGAACGCATCCGCCAGGCAGGTCCCCTCGACGGCGTCTATCTCGCCCTCCACGGCTCCTCCGAAGTCGACGGCCTCGCCGAGTCGCCGGAGGCCTATCTCATCAGGCACGTGCGAGAGCTCGTGGGCGCCGAGGTGCGCATCGCCGTCAGCTATGATCTTCACGCCAACCTCTCGGCGGACATGATCGACCCCATCGACATTCTCATCGGGTACCGAACGAACCCCCATTGGGACCTCGCGCCGACGGGCTTTCGCGCCGGCAACCGTCTGATTCGAACCTTGCGTGGCGAGCTGAAGCCCGTTCATGCGTGGCGTAAACTGCCCATGGTTCTCGGAGGCGGCCTCACCATCGACTTCATGAATCCGATGCGCGGCGTATTTCGCTTCATGAAGAGACTCGAAGACGACCCCCGCGTCATCTCTGCCAGCCTGTTCATGGTGCATCCCTACACCAGCGCCGACAACCTCGGTTGGGCCGTCCACGTATGCACGAACGACGAAAGCGCCCTCGCCGACAAGCTCGCCGACGAGCTCGCCGACAAGGCCTGGGCACAGCGCGAGGTGGAGCTTCCACCGCTCCAGAACGCCGCCGCCGCCCTCGACGAAGCGGTGACAAAGAAGCGTCTGCTGCCCGTGACCTTCGTCGACGTCGATGACATCGTCGGCGCAGGCGCCCCCGGCGGGAACACTCAAATCGTCGCGGAGTTGGTGAAGAAAGACCGTGGGCTCAAAGCGATGGTACCGGTCCACGACCCGGCCCTCGTCGAGCAGCTCTGGGACGCGCCCGCTGGCTCCACCCACGACGTCGTTCTCCGCGGCACACCGGGATACGGAATGCCAGAGGTCGCCCTACGTGTTCGCGTCGAAGATCGATGCGAGTCGGACTTCGGCAAGCTGATACGCCTGGACTCCGGGTCGTTCCACATCGCTATCGGAGAGCGCTCTCCGCTTCCCGTCAGTCCACGCTTTTGGCGAGACCTCGGTCTCGATCCACGTCGCGCCGACGTCCTCGTGCAGAAGAACTTCTTCCACTACCGAATGTTCTACGCCACGACCTCGTGGTCCCACGTCGGAGTCGTCAGCGATGGAGCGACGAGCCTCGCTCGCGTCCGCGCTCGGAACTACCAAGTGCCCACCTACCCGGCGCAAGAACCGAAGCGGTGGCAGACCCATGATGCCGCCCTCCGCGCCCTCAGCGGAACGCGTCTCGAACAGCTCAAAGACCCCTCTCCGGCAAACGCGCCAGCGCCGTGCTGAGCATGAACTCGAATACCTGACGCCCCGGGGAGTGTTGAGCCGAGACTCTAAACGGACGTCAAACCGTCCGCGAAGAACTGAGCGAAACGTTCCCCGAGCATCAGCGTAGGAAAGTGAGTGTTGGAGCTCGGCACGGTGGGGAAGAGGCTGGCGTCCGCGACGTAGAGACCTTCGACACCGCGTACACGTCCGCGCTCGTCGGTGACGGCCAGCGGGTCGCTCGCTTCTCCCATCTTCACCGTGCCACACGGGTGGTAGCCACTGCCCGTTTGGCGCGGGATCCACTCGCGGAGCGCTTTTCGGCTGGAGAACATTCGCTCGCTCGGCGCGGCGAAGGTCGCGAGCTCTCGCATCGCGGGACTCGACGCACAGAGCCAAGCAAGCTCCATGGCTTCGCACGCCTTTTCAAGATCATCTGGCTCAAGCAAAAAGTCGGACTCGATGCGAGGACGCGCATGCGGATCAGCGCTCTCAAAGAAGATGCGTCCTTCGCCGGACGGCTTCCCGATGGAGGTCATGATCATCACGAGCGGAGCGTCGCCGGAAGGCAGCGGGACGAAGGAGCCCGGCTGCAGCTGCATCTCATCCTTGTAAGTGCTGTTGCGGGCCGTGTAGCGCAGCGCGGTTTGAATGAGCGGGTCTGAGAGACGCACGACGCCAGGCTTGGCCAACATGAACATAGTGACGCCCGGATGATCGAGAAGCCGCGCGCCGACGGGAGCATCCATCACGAGGTCGACGCCGAGGCGCTCGAGCTGTGCGCGGGGTCCAACGCCCGAGCGGATCAAGATCCCCGGCGTGCCGATGGCGCCTCCGGAGAGCACGACCTCCTTGGCGAAGTGTTGGACGACTTCGCCTCGGTGCTCGACCTCGACACCAACGGCACGCTGTCCTTCGAAGAGAACGCGCCGAACGTGAGAGTCCGCGAAGATCGTCAGCGAAGAGCGGGCACGCACTTTGTCGTCGAGGTAACACCGAGCGGCGTTCATTCGTTCGCCGTTGATCTTGTTCATCGCGTGAGGGCCAACCCCCGTCTTCGAGAGATCGTTGTGGTCGTCGCAGGACTCAAAACCCAGACTCTGCGCGGCGTCAATGAACGCCGCCTGCCAAGGCACAAGCTCCTCCGGCGTGTGACGTCGAACCGGAATAGGTCCCTCATGCCCGTGAACATCGCCCTCGGGAAAATCGTGATCCGTTTCGATGCTGCGAAACGCGTCGAGGCACTCGTCCCAGGTCCAACCCGGGAGCCCCCATTCATCGAAGTCGTAGCGCTGGCCACGTAGCGCGATGCACGTGTTCACCGCGGAGCTGCCCCCGACGATACGGCCGCGCGGGTACATCATCGGGGACGATTCAGGGCGCGAACGATGGGCGAAACCCCAGTCGTGCGCCTTCATCGAGTTTCGCGTGCCATCGCGAATATCCGGAGGGATCTCTTGAGGGTCCGGGCCTGCCTCGACGAGGGCGACGCTTCGCTGCCCGCCTTCGGACAAGCGCCTTGCGAGCACTGCGCCCGCGGCCCCCGCTCCCACGATCAGAATATCGAAGCGTTCGCTTGATGCCACGTCCGAAGCCTATCAGGTCGTTCGCCCCTGCTGTGGATTTCGTCGTCCGCAGGCGCCTTCCCCTTCCGTCGCCGGCGCGATAGTGAGTATGCTCGCCCCATGGACACAGAGCAGATTCGCGAAGAGTTCGAGCGACGCGGAATCAAGAAGGTGCGACTCGGCGGCTTTGACGTCGACGGAGTGCTGCGTGGCAAGTTCGTGAGCCTTTCCAAGTTCTGGTCCGCCATGGAGAAAGGCTTCGGATTCTGCGATGTCATCTTCGGCTGGGACATCGGGGACCAACTCTACGACAACGCGACCGTCACCGGCTGGGACAGCGGCTTTCCCGACGCTCTCGCGCGCATCGACGCGAGCACCATGCGCGTCGACCCCTCATCTCCAGACACAGCGTACTTCCTAGTCGACTTCAACACGCCGGAGGGCAAGCCGCACCCCGCGTGCCCCCGCTCGCTCCTGAAACGCGTCACCGCACGCGCTGAGGCCTCCGGGTATCGCCCGAAGTTCAGCGCGGAGTTTGAGTTTTGGGTTTTCCAAGAGACGCCGGATAGTCTTCACGCCAAGGACTTCCGCCAGCTCAAACCCCTCACGCCGGGAATGTTCGGCTACAGCTGGGTTCGTCAGAGTCAGTGCGCACCTTTCGCTCATGACATCCTGGACACGATGGAAGCCATCGGCATCGAGATCGAAGGCCTGCACACGGAGACCGGGCCAGGCGTTTGGGAGGCAGCGATCCGCTACGACGACGTCGTCGCCGCCGCAGACCAAGCCGCGTTGTTCAAGACCACGATGAAAGAGATCGCGCATCGCCACGGTCTCGCCCTGACGTTCATGGCAAAGTGGAACGCGGACCTTCCCGGCTCCAGTGGTCACATTCATCAGTCACTCTGGGATTCCACGGGCGAGACGAACCTTTTCACCGGCGATCGCAAAGGCCACGCGAAGGACCCCCTCAGCCCGCTCGCCCGCCAGTACATCGCTGGCCTGGCTCGCTCGGCACCGGAACTCACCGCACTCTACTCGCCCTTCATCAACTCCTACCGGCGCTACGTTCCCGGTATGTGGGCTCCGCTGACTTCGTCGTGGGGCATCGAGAACCGGACGTGCTCCTTGCGAGTGATCACCGGCCCAGGAGCCAGCGCGACGCGCGTCGAGCTCCGGCAAACCGCCGCGGACATCAACCCCTACGTTGCCATGGCGGCTTCCCTCGGCGCTGGGCTTCAAGGCATCCAGGAAGCGATGGAGCTCCCGCCGGAGACCAAGGGCGACGCCACCCGCGCCGGTGCCCAGGGTTCGCCTCTGCCCACCACTCTTCGTGACGCCGCCCTGCGGCTGAGTGAGAGCGAAAACGCGCGCACCATTCTTGGCGAGGCGTTCGTCGATCACTACGTTCGGCGTTGCGACTGGGAAGATCGCGAATACCGCAAGAGCGTGTCCAGCTGGGAACTCGCCCGCTACTTCGAGGCCGTATGAAGAACCCATTCAAACTACTCTCTGAACGTCCGCTTCGCCTGCCGAGGATGAAGCCCTACGTACCTCAGCCCGACGACCCGAGTATTTATTGGTTCAACTCGGAGCGCGCCGAGATCATCGAGGAGACGGGGCGCCGCGTCGCAGAGCAACACTCCAAGAGTCGCGAGAAGCTAGAGATCGTCCTCAACGATGCCGCGATTCACGAGAGCGCTCGCCTGGAGAAACAGCGCGACTTCGAGGCAGAACAAAGCCTCGGGTTTTGGCGCGGGCTCTCCCGCCGAATCGCCCGCATGAGTGACGCTGAGAAGCGTGACGCGGCATCCCGAATCGCGACACGCTTTGCCAAAGACGTCGCCGGCAACTTCGACCCACGGGTCTACGCCATGAGCCGCCACGTGGTGCCTCGACTCCTCACAGGTGTGATGCGACCGTCGGAGCTCCCGGCGGCCATGCGTTCCGGCGGAACCGAGATCCCCCCGAGCTCAAGTCTCGACCGACTCATCCGCGTCGAAGGAAACGTCGACCGACTTCGGCGCCTGCAGAAAGACGGAACGCTCGTCTACGTTCCGACGCACTCGTCGAACTTGGACTCCATCGTCCTCGGACGCGCCATGGAGCTCTCGAACCTGAGCCCCGTCGTCTACGGCGCCGGCAAGAACCTCTTCACGAATCCGATCATCAGCTTCTTCATGCACAACCTCGGTGCCTATCGGGTCGACCGACGTATCCGTGCGCGCATCTACAAAGACGTCCTGAAGATGTACTCGCAGGTGATGATCGAGCGCGGATATCACTCGCTCTTCTTTCCCGGCGGAACACGCTCCCGCTCCAACCACATCGAACAGCGCCTCAAGCTCGGGCTGGCAGGCTCGGCGGTCAACGCCTTCGCGCACAACCAGGTTCGTGGTGTCGCACGCCGAGTCTTCTTTGTCCCCACCACCATCAACTACGAGCTCGTTCTCGAAGCCGAGACGCTGTCCGAGGACTGGCTAAAAGAGAGCGGCTCCGCCCGCTACATCATCGAGGACGATGAGTTCTCGCGTATCGACCGCTGGGTCTCGTTCTTTCGGAAGGTCACCACACAAGACTCGGCCTGCGTGGTTCGTTTCGGCGAACCCATCGACCCCTTCGGAAACCCCGTCGCCGACGACGGCCGCTCGGTGGGTCCAAGCGGCGAAGCGTTCAACCCCCGCTCCTACGTCGTTCGACGCGGCGTCGCGACGCTCGACTCCGCTCGGGACGCTGCCTACACAACGGACCTCGGCGAGGTCCTCGTCGAGCAGTACCCCAAGAACACGGTGGTCATGGCGACGGCCGTCGTGGCTCATGTCCTGTATCGGCGCCTCGTCCGCCAAACACTCAAGATGGATCTCTTCAGTCGCCTCCGGCTGCGGGGCGAGGTCAGCGTCGCCCGCGACGAGCTCATTCGCGACGTGGGCGAGACCCGCGACCGGCTTCGCAAGTTGGAACAGGAGGGCGACGTCTTTCTCAGTCACAACATCCGCGACGCGGACCCGGACGCCATCCTGCGCCGCGCCCTCGACGTGTGGAACGGCTACCACAATCGCACCGCCGCCAAGGACCTCGGCGTCGAGATCACCGTCGAAGACCCGGCGCTCTTGCTCTACTACCAGAACCGATTGGTGACCTTCGCGGAGAGCATCGCTGGACCCGCGGATCTTGAAGCGGCGCGAGAAATCGGCAGCGCGGGAGTCGGACGATGAGTGAAACAAACCTCCCTCCTGTCGCCGTCATTGGCGGTGGCGGCTTTGGACGTGCCATCGCGACGGCGGCCCATCGAAACGGTCGCGATGTCATCCTTTGGAGCCGTCGCTCGGGTCTCGACGAGCCCTTTGAGACCACCAAGGACCTGGCTGACCTTCGTCACGCGGAGCTGCTCTTCCTGGCCGTTCCTTCGCCCTACGTTCCAGAGACCGCCGCCGCCGTTGGACGACATCTCAACGGCAGTCACCTGCTTGTTCATGTCAGCCGCGGCCTCCTCGGCGAAGAGCTGATGACTCTCTCGCAGCACCTCCGGAAGACGACGCCTTGCCGTCGCATCGGCGCCCTCGCCGGGCCTCTGGACGCCGAGGCGCTGCGCGACGGGCAACCCACCGGCGCCATCGTCGGGTCCCGTTTTCCAGAGGTCGCTGGCGCCGTCCGCGAAGCAATCGGCGGACCTACGCTCCGTATCTATGAGTCACGTGACGTGGTGGGCGTGGAGATCGCCGCCGCCGTTGTAGGCCTGCTGGCTCTCGCGGCAGGCTACGGCCGCGCCCGTGGCGCGTCCCCTGCGACCCTCTCCGTTTTCCTCACCCGCGGCATGAACGAGTGCACCCGCATCGGCGTCGCACTTGGGGCTCAAGCCGAGACCTTCGGGGGACTCGCTGGATTCGGCGACCTTATGGCCGTCATCGGCGGTGATGACCGACCTGAGATCCGGCTTGGCCAGGCCCTCGCTTCGGGGATGGACCTCGCCGCCGCGGGTGTGAAAGCCGGTGCCCACATCGAGGGTGTCAGCATCGCCACTCGACTGGTCGGATTCGCAGAACGCGCAGGTATGGACGCACCGATGGCACGTGTGGTGGCCGCCGTCCTCGCAGGAGAGCTTCGCCCAGAACAAGCCATCGACGCTCTCATGGCCCGCAGAGCCGGGCGCGAATAGCAATTTCGTTATAATTCCAACACCTTATAGCCGAAAAGGCTTCGGCGCTGATCTGCGGGGAAAACGGTACGCGAAATGCCCCGCTGTTGTATCGTACGGGGCTCGGCTCCCAGAATGGCGGGTCGCTTCCGAGGCAACGTATGACGACAATTTGGAGCTTCCCCACGCGCATTCTCTTCGGAGAAGATTCTTCCGCTTCGCTCCTCAGCGAAGTGAAGTCCCTTGGTGGAACGCGTGTTCTCTTCGTGACGGACCCAGGCGTTCGCGGCGCCGGCATCGTCGACCCGCTCGTCGAGCAGCTCAAAGCGGGGGGCGTAGAGTCCACCATTTTTGATGCGCTATCGAGCAACCCACTGGAGACGGAAGTCCTCGCCGGGGCTGACGCGTACAAGCAGTCGGAGGCCGACCTCATCGTTGGCGTTGGCGGCGGCAGCCCCCTCGATGTGGCGAAGCTGATCCGCGTCGCTGTCACGCATCCGCTCCCCCTCTCCCAGTACGACGACGCGATCGGCGGAGACGCGCTCATCACCAAGCCAGTTCCGCCGATGATCGCAGTTCCCACGACGGCGGGCACCGGCAGCGAGGTGGGTCGCGCCGGCGTCGTGACCCTTCAGGCGAACAACAAGAAGACGGTCATCTTTGCGCCAAGCCTGATGCCCAACGCAGCTATTCTCGACCCAAAGCTCACTGTCTCGATGCCGGCGCGAATCACCGCGGCGACGGGCATCGACGCACTCACCCATTGCATTGAAGCGTATTGCGCCCTCGGCGACCATCCTATGGCTGACGGCGTCGCTCTGGAGGGCATCCGCCTCTGCGCGACTCACCTTGAGACAGCCGTCGCGGATGGCAGTGACCTGGTCGCTCGCGGAGCCATGCTCAAAGCCGCCATGATGGGCGCCGTGGCGTTTCAAAAAGGCCTGGGAGCCTGCCACTCTTTGGCCCACCCCCTCGGCGCCGAGTTCGACATCCACCACGGACTCGCCAACGCTCTTTGCCTGCCCGCTGTCCTCGACTTCAACCGCACGGCGGTTCCGGACAAAATAGCGACCATCGCAAAGCTCCTCGGTGCACGCGGCGACGACAAAGAGACCCTCGCCTTCGAATGCTCCGGCGCGATTCGATCCCTGCGAAAGAAGGTCGGCTTGGCCGATGGTCTCGCCGCCGCTGGGGTGAGCGAGGAGGACCTTCCAAAGCTCGCCTCCCTCGCCATCCAGGATGCTTGTCATCGACTGAACCCGAGAGACTGCAGCGAGGAAGACATGCTCTCCCTCTTTCGCTCCAGCCTCTAGTGTCCTGACGTACATGGTGTCTCGCGGACCGGTTTGCGCCCGTCACCGATTGGGTGGATGATTCAGGCGTGCTCCGTGCATTCGGCCTCTGGATGATCAAGATCTACTGGTGGACGCTTTCCCCTTTGCTCGGGAACGTCTGCCGCTTCGAGCCCTCCTGCTCGCGCTACACAGCCGCGTGTATCGAGCGCTTTGGGTTCTTTCGTGGCTCATGGCTGGGCACCAAACGTATCTGCCGGTGCAACCCTTTCTGCGAGGGCGGTTACGACCCTCCTCCCGAACTTCCGGGCGCGCAGCTTCCTGAGTAGCGCGTTCGAGCGCCTTCCCTGAGCATCCGATGTTTGACGCCTTCTACAGCGACCCGCACTTCGGGCACAAGATGGTCGCGACGAAGTCCCGCGGCTTTGCGTCGGCGCAGGAAATGACGGCGAGCCTCATCGACACCTACAACTCCGTGGTGATGCCGGATCACCTTGTGGCTTGGCTTGGCGACTGTTTCTTCTGCGGACCCGAGGCATCCGCCGACATTCTAAAACGCCTAAACGGTCGCAAGGTCCTCGTACGCGGCAACCACGACGGTAGCGCAGCCAAGATGGCACGGCTCGGCTTCTCCATGGTGGTCGACGAAGCCACGACACACATCGCAGGCCAGCGCGTCCGCATGTCCCACTTTCCACCGGCACACTACCGCGACCCCCGATACCCCGGCGGCGACAAACGTCACCTGGAGCGGCGGCCCAAGCTCAACCCAGGCGAGTGGCTCGTGCACGGACATACGCACAACAAAGAGAAGCTCCGCGGAAAGTGCATACACGTCGGCGTGGACGCCTGGAACCTGGGCCCTGCAAGAGGCAGCGAAGTCGCCGCGTTGATCGAAAGCGCGAGCTAAGACAGCTGCTAGCCTCCGCCGGAGCTGCCCACAGACCGCAGCTGACGCCTTCATTGTCGCTAACATGGACGACAAGGCCCCCCGCAAACGGCCAACTTGCGACGTGATGCGCCCGTGCAACGGTAGCGGATGCTTCGCTGGGCTGGTCTTATCCTCCTCTCCGTCATAATCGGAGGCCTAGGATTCATAGTCACGCGAATGAAAGGCTTCTCTTTTTTGGTCGCGATAGGCGTTGGGATATTCGCCGCAGGCGCAAGCCTCTGGTTCGTCCCAAGGTCTCTCGACGATAGGTCCGAGGGGAGCCAACCGCCGCGCTGATTCGAGACGCGAGCGAAGAACCGCGCTCTTCAATCACTCGGCACGTCTTCCCCGGCGATTCTTTTCCGGCGCATCGCTGGCAAACGCAGTGCGGCTCGTCGCACCCACGATTCGTCCAGCGCGTCGCGTTCGTCCTACGTCAGACTTGCGTGACTGCACGAAAGGCCTCCCAAGCCTTTCGAAAAGGAGCGCATCCCCGCGCAGTTCGTTGCACCACTCTCGTTCGCGTCGTGCGATTGAAACGTACGAAGGTTTGGGCGGACCCGCGTGAGCCCAAGGCGTCGAGGCCGTCTCTCTCGAAGTGGAAGAGCGCCGACTCAACACTCTCAGCTCTCGAACTGTGGAGTACCTTGCATGTCAGAGCGGCACGAAGCTCTATCGCGCGATGGTCGTGCCGACGGTCAGGGAGAGACCAGATGTCGCCGCCGGGGCGGCGCCATATGCAGGCCGAATCGCCTTGGGCTCACGCGGGTCCACCCCGAACCGATCGCCGTACCAGACCTCAGAACGTTGGAGGCTACATGGAGCGAACGTGCCTTGCATCAATGCGATACAAGCTCGTCACGTATCCGTCTTCTTCAATCTCGCTCGCCTCAAAGCGGCCGTAGATGCGAACGCCGCGTCCTTCGAACTGATCGGCTTCGGCGGAGTCCGCGCGAATGACGATGGCCTCGTGAAGGTCCGGCGGAGTTCCGAAACAGCAGCTCCACAGAGACTGAACGAGGAGGTACTGGTCCTGATCCAGATTGATGAGGTAACCCCACCCCATCACGTCCTGGCCATCGAGGGCAGCGACCTGCTCTGGGAGTTCCATGCCCTCCTCATACTCGAAGCCGCTGATGATGGGCCACGCTGCTGGCGTCCATTCCCCAGGGACCTCTTCGGCGTCGCCGTCGTCGAGCTCTCCGCCAAGGTTCGTGATGAGGGTGCGAGCCATCATCCGGGCAGTGCCCTGAACGGCTTGTGCCTGGAGGTCACTGAAGCCGCCGGCCCCGTCCATCTCGGCGGCCTGCGCCGCGATGTCAGCGACCATCTGGCCGATGCTCTCTCGGCGCGACTCTTCGTCGCCGATCTCAGCCTCGGCGAGCATTCCGCCCACCGTCGTGATGACTTCCTCTTCGTTGATCATCTCGTCGCTGCTCGCGGTGCGAATGACGGCCACGATCTCGCGCGTGATGCTGCCTTCAAGGGAGCCGGCGCCTCCTTCTTCCTCCGTATCCGTTTCACGGTCCGCGCGGAACGTCGTCGGGCGGAAGTTCTCTGTCATCTGGTCGCGGTACCAGAGCGGTGCGGTGACAACGACACCGAGGAGGACCATGATGCTGCCCCGCATGATGGAATCGATGAGGGTGCGACGTCCTGGATCGTCGTCGTCGTCCGCCTCCTCAGCGGATTCGTCGACAGCTTGCTTAGGCTCTTCTTCCGCGACTTCGTTTTCTTCTTCTTCGCTCATGGCTCTTCTCAAATCGAGGCGCGCTCAAGGACGCCCGCAGTAGATAGTTCGCTCGCTCCCTAACGTTAGGAGAGCGGCCTCAGATTTTGCGCAACGTCCGTACGATAGGCTTTCCATGCTGGCACCAGCCCGGCCAACGCGCCGAGGACCAGGACCATTCCAAGGACCATCCATTCCACGGGGAGAAAGACGAACCCCTCGGGACGGAACCCTGCTACCGACTCAACGCGCGAAGCCACCGCCACCACGAGTCCGTGTCCCATGGCGACGCCACACAAGGCCCCTGCGCCGGTCAGCGCCACCGCCTCGCCAACGATCACGGCAAAGACCGTCCTCCTCCCAGCACCAATGGCTCGCAGGATCGCCATCTCGCGTCGGCGCTCGTTCATCGTGTTGTAGATGGCCACGAGGATCGACAGGACGCCGATGACAACGACCATAAGCGAGACCAGAAGGAAGAGGATGTCGACGCTGCCCACGATGTCGAAGAGGTTTCCCACCTGCTCCTGAACGTCGGCGATCTGAATATCAGGCCGTCGGTTCAAGCTCGAAAGAAGCACCACCTTGTGCACACCACCACGCGGGAAGATCAAGAGCGAGCTGAGCGCCGCGTCGTCGCTTCCGGGGATCATCGCGCCTTCTGCGTGCTCCTCGATGGAGTAGAAGGAGTCGAGGTTGATGAAGACGACCTTGTCGACGGGCGTGCCCGTCGGCTCAAGGATGCCGACGACGTCCCAGAGATGCTCGTGCTCATGCGCCGCGCCGCCTTCGACTCCATGAGTCGGCTCGATCTGCGACCCCACGGCGACGCGAAGAGTCCGGGCGACCTCAGCCCCTAAGACCGCCTCGTGAACACCGCCATGATCGTGGTGATGGTGGCCATGCTCGTCATGCTCCGCGTGCTCGTCATGCTCCGCGTGCTCGTCCTCTGCGTGCTCGTCATGCTCCGCGTGCTCGTCATGCTCCGCGGGCTCGTCATGCTCCGTTTCGCCCTCGTCCGTTTCGTCGGGTGAGTAGCGGGCACCTATTCGCGTGAGTGCTTCCTCGAGGCGGGCGCGATCGAACCGAAACGGTCGACCATCGGCGAGCTTGTCTTCACCAGCACCGGCGGGATGGGGGAAACGCTCATCGAAGATGGCGTCCGTTGTCGCGACGACACGGTAGCCCTGGAACGTGTCGCCCACGGCGTAGGGCACAGCCATCGCAACGGAGTCGTGCTCTTCGAGTTCGTACCACACGCGCATCGGCATGAGACCCGGGCTTCGGTCGATGTGATAGATGCTGTTGAGGACCAGTTGCAGCGCCGAGCCCGGTGCACCGACGACGAGGCCATAGCCGCGACCTGGTTCTTGGAAGTGCCGCTCCATTTCGTTCTGCAGAAGCAGAATGGCTGTCACGAGCATGACGCCAAGGGCGACGCTCAGACCGGTCAAAACCGACGAGAGCGAGCGCTGCCGAAGTCCACGTAAGATGAGGTCGAAGAGCGTCATGTTCGAACCGTCACTTTCGAGTCTCCGTCGACGAGCGGTTGATATCCGAGAGTTCGAGGACCGAGTCGAAGCGCGCACGTACGCGGCTATCGTGAGTCACGAGGACGAGCGTGGCGCCGCGTTCGGCGACCACCTCCATCAGCAGGTCCAAAGCACGCGCTGCTCCGGCGTCGTCCAGGTTGGCCGTTGGTTCGTCCGCGAGGACGACCTTCGGTTCGTTCATCAAGGCGCGGGCGATGCCGACGCGCTGCTGTTCGCCCACGGAAAGTGTGCCGGGCCGTGCGTCGACGCGATGGCCAAGCTCCAGCCGTTTCAACAGGTCTCGAGCGCGCTTCCTCGATGCACCTGGGCCTCGCCCGACGAAGGTGCCGGCGAGAGCCACATTCTCGCGAGCACTGAGCCCCTGCAGAAGGTTGAAGGACTGGAAAACGTAACCGATATTTGCTGCGCGGAACTTGTCCCGACGCCCCTCGGCGAGGGCCATGATGTCCGTGCCGTCGATGGACACACGTCCCTCCGTTGCGGGGGTAATCCCGGCGAGGACGTTCAAGAATGTCGTTTTTCCTGACCCGGACCCACCCACAAGGCAGACCTGCTCGCCAGCTTTCGCCTCGAAGCTGGGAATATCGAGGACTGGAACCAGCTCCTTCGCCGGCCCCCGAAACTCGACCTTCAGCTTCTCCGTCAGGATCACGGGCTGAACGTGGCGAAAAACACCCTCCTCCGCAAGGCCCCGGCCCAGAAGACCCCCGCGATGCGTGCTGGATCGGCGAGGAGCTTCTATAGTCCGCGCCATGGATAACCCGCTCCTCTCCCTGCCCCTCACCGCTCCCGCCGGCCAGGCCCCGGAATTGCCCCTCGACAAAGTACGAGCCGAACACGTGGTCCCGGCCATCGAGGCACTCATCGAGAAGGCCCTGGACGCGATCGGCGCCATCAGCACGGGCGAAGCGACCTATGAGGGCACTCTGGGCGCGTTTGAGCATGCTAGCGAAGAGCTCGATCTGGCGATGACGATCGTCTCGCATTTGGAGTCCGTTGCGACGTCTCCGGAGATGCGAGAAGCCCACGAGAAGGCGCAGATGCTCGCGAGCACGTTCTACGCCTCCATTCCGCTCAACGCAGACCTCTACGCAGCCTTCGTCGCCTTCTCGAAGACGGCCGAGGCGAATGGCCTCGACGCGGTGCGAGCACGGCTCCTCGACAAGACCCTCGCCAGCTTCAGGCGCAACGGTGCCGAACTCGACTTTGCGGGCAAAGCGCGCCTTGAGACCCTCGCGAGTGAGCTCTCCCAGCTGACGACGCGCTACTCCCAAAACGTCCTCGATGAGACGAACGCGTTCGAGCTCATCGTCACAGAGGAGTCCAAGCTCGCCGGTCTCACCGAAGCCGCAAAGAAGGCGGCGCGGGCGTCAGCGGAGTCGAAGAACGTGGAAGGCTGGCGCTTCACGCTCCAAGCGCCGAGTTACCTCGCCGTGATGATGCACGCCGACGACGCCTCTATGCGCGAGAGCGTGTGGCGGGCGTACAGCACGCGCGCCACATCCGGCGAGCGAGACAACCGCGCCCTGATTTGCGACATCCTGCGTCTCCGCGCCGAGAAAGCGAAGCTCCTCGGTTTCGCCGACTTCGCGGACCTCATCCTGGAAGACCGCATGGCTAAAAGCGGACAAAAGGCAAGCGAGTTCGTCGACACGTTGCGCGAGAAAACCCGCGCGGCTTTCGTTCGTGAGACCGCGGACCTCGCTCGCTTTCAGCAAGAATCCGGTGGCACCTCCCTCGCGCCTTGGGACGTCTCCTACTACGCAGAAAAGCTCCGAAAAGCCCGCTTCGACTTCGACGACGCGGCGCTTCGTCCGTACTTCTCTGTGCCGAGTGTTCTCCAAGGCGCGTTCAAAATCGCCACGGAGCTCTACGGAGTTCGCATCGAGGAGTTCGAGGCGCCTGCCTGGCACGAGGATGTCGACTGCTACGGCATCTACGAAGGCGAGCGGCTCCTGGCGACCTTCTTCGTCGACCTCTTCCCGCGGGAAACGAAGCGCGGCGGCGCTTGGATGAATGGCCTTCTCTACGGCGAGGGCAGCGCGCCACACATCGGCCTCTTCTGCGCGAACATGACACCCCCCGTGGGCGACGCCCCCGCCCTGTTGACGCACCGCGAGGTTGAAACGCTCTTCCATGAGTTCGGGCATCTGCTTCATCACGCGCTCAGCGACGTGAGCGTGCCCTCTCTTGGTGGCACCAACGTCGCCTGGGACTTCGTCGAATTGCCCTCGCAAATCATGGAGAACTTCTGTTGGGAACGTAAGACCCTGGATCTCTTCGCGCGCCACTACGAAACCGGCGAAGCCATTCCCGAAGCCCTCTTCGAGAAGCTCGTCGCAGCGCGCACCTATCGCGCCGCAACTGCCCAAATGCGCCAGCTCGGATTCGCCACGACGGACCTTCGCCTTCACCGGGACTTCGACCCCACAGAGGGCCCGGACGCGATGTTCAAGTTCGCCCGGGGTATCCTCGCGGATCATTCCACGACGCCCCTGCCGGACGACTACGGCATGATCTGCGGCTTCACGCACCTCTTCGCGAGCCCGGTCGGCTACGCCGCTGCGTACTACTCGTATAAATGGGCCGAGGTCCTCGACGCCGATGCCTTCACACGCTTCGCGGACAACGGAGTTCTCAGCGCGACTGTCGGCGGCGAGTTCCGGGCACGTCTGCTTTCGAAAGGAAACAGCGCAGACCCGGAAGAGCTCTACAAGCAGTTCATGGGCCGCGAGCCTTCGATGGACGCGCTCCTCTCACGCAACGGCCTCTTGTAGAGCATGCCGACGCGTTTGAACGCCCTCCTCGTCTTCTTGCTCTGCGCCTGCGGCGGGGGGCAGACGGCGGCGACAACGACGACTCCACAGCCCGATCCCGAAGAGCCTGAGACTACGCAAGCCCCGGCCATTCCTCCGCTGCGAAATGCGCAGGGCCCAGGTTGGTTGTTGCGAGACGGAGTGTTCACGAGCGCAGTGAGTGGGATTCGAGTGCGCGACGACGAGTCGTGGCACTTCTCCCGTGACCCGGCTTCGACTCCGCGTGCCGTCGACTTCGCCCTCCGGCACCCGTCCGGCGTAACCTTCAGCGCCCACGGCTTCGACACCTACGAGGAAGTCTCAAGCGAGATCCTCGGCGCATTCCACCCGGCCCTCGATGAGGCCCTCGGCCCCGGTGGCGCTGAGGTCGTCATCGACGCCGGCGATGACGCCATACGTCTGCTTCAGCACGAGCGAAACGGCTCCGGGGTCTACGCGGGCATTCACGTCGTCGGGACTCGCATGCTCTACTTTCAGATTACGTACCCGGCTTCTGCGTTGCCGGAGCTCGACGCCATCATCGCTTCGCTTCCTCCGGTGCAGATTTTGCGTGGTGAAGAGCTTTCCGCAGTTGTGGAGCAGGCCCGGCAGATCACGACCTCGCGCGTGTCGCTGCAGGCGTCCCTTCGAGAGAACGAGTTTCACGACTTCGAGTCCGGCATTCGTCTGTCTCTTTATCCCGGCGTTTGGCAGGCGGCCCTAGGCCAAGGCGCGCTCGTGACGGCGACGGAGCGACTCGACAACGTGACCATCACGCTCGGGCATACGCGCGCCGCCGACGTGAGCGCAGAGGTGGCCCATGACGCGTTGCGCGCTCAGGTATTCGGCGAAACAGAGGTCGCGCCCGCACAAAGCACCGTGTTCGGGAGTGAAGGTGCGCTGGTGAGCGAGGCGCTCATCGAAGGCGTCACGCCGGAGCTCCGGCGCGCCATCAGCGTCATCCGAAACGAAGAAGTGATCTGGTGGCAGGTGGCGGCTCCACGCGCGGCTTTTGAGGCCGCTCGGGAGCGGATCCTGGCCCTTGAAGCGAGCCTGCGTTTCGAAGAAGCCAGAGAGACCACGCAAGTTGAAGCGAGTCGAATCATCGACCGGCGGTTTGGCGTGGAGCTGCCAGTTCCGGAGGGATATACCCCGACGCCCATCTCGGCGCCTACGCACAGCGCCTATCTGCTGCAGAACGGTGCCAATGAGCTGGCGCTCTTCCTTCTGCCTCAGTCGGACGCGGCGGCGGCGCACCTGACGCGCCTGCGCGAGCGCACGCGCGCTGACCTGGGCGAGCCCAGCAGCGAGACCGAAAGTGAACTACGTTGGGAAGACGGGCAGCACTTTGTAGTCCGCGAGATCAATGGCTGCTTCGTCGTCGCAATCCAGCTCTTCGCAGGCAACGCCGCGGAAGCCGTCGTGACCGGGGCTCAGACCGTTTCTTCCCCTCCCTGAGGTGCTGCCTCGCCCGAAGGCTGCTAGGCGTGGGGGGTGACGAAGACCCCTCCGCCCCGGCCTGAGCTGCTCACCGCCGAAGAAGTCGAACAAGCCACGCTTCTCCTGGAGCGCATCGTCGCCCATCGTGGTTCCCTCGCTGGTCTAAACAACGAGCAGCGCGAGCGCCTGATGATGGCCGCCGGCCGCGCTTCTCGGCCCAACAAAGATCAACAACGAAAGCTCCACCGGGAGTTCCGTCGACTCAAGCGCGACTCGAAGCGCGCCAAGGACGAGGCCCGGCTTCAAGCCACCGGCATCCGCGAAAAGCGCCGGGATCTCGTCTACCTGACGCCGGACGCGGAGACCGCAGTTGCAGCGCCACAGAGCGTGGACCCGTCGACTTGGCCGCTCCTGGAAGAAAGCCGAAACTGCTACGTCTGTAAGAAGGACTTCAACCGACTTCACAGCTTTTACGACCAGATGTGCCCGCCCTGCGCGGCGCTCAACTATCAAAAACGCGGGCAGAGCGCGGACCTGAGCGGCCGCGTCGCGCTGCTGACCGGCGGCCGCGTGAAAATCGGTTTTCAGATCGGGGTCATGTTGCTCCGCGCCGGCGCCCGCCTGATCGTCACGACACGTTTTCCACGCGACGCCGCCCGGCGTTATGCCGCAGAGAAGGACTTCTCCCAGTGGGAAGGACGCCTCTCGGTTCACGGTCTCGACCTGCGTCACACGCCGAGCGTGGAAGCATTCGCTCAGCACCTCATCAACACCGAAGAGCGACTCGACTTCGTCGTGCACAACGCCTGCCAGACCGTGCGCCGGCCGAGCGCTTGGTACGGACACTTGATGGAGGGGGAGCGAAAGGCAGCGGAATCACTTCCTGCACCCGAGCGTGAGATCCTTGCGAGCTACGAGGCACTCGTCGTGGCGAAGGAGTCCCTGACACGGGAAACCGTAGGTTGGACGAACGCCCCGGCGCTGAGTCAGCTGGCGCTCCTGGAAGAAGACCTCGAAGGCGGTGAGGAGCTCTTCCCCCTTGGCGCTCTCGACCAGGACCAACAGCAAATTGACCTTCGCGCCAAAAACAGCTGGCGATACCGACTCCATGAGGTCCCGACGGTCGAGCTTCTTGAGGTCCTGCTCGTCAACGCGACGGCGCCCTTCGTTCTGAACGCCCGCCTCAAGCCCTTGATGGAACGAGTGCCCTCGCAGGACAAACACATCGTCAACGTCAGCGCGGTTGAAGGTCAGTTCTACCGAACGCAGAAGACGGACAAACACCCTCACACGAACATGGCCAAGGCCGCGCTGAACATGATGACGCGGACGGCCGCACCGGACTATCACAAGTCGGGCATCCACATGAACAGCGTCGATACCGGCTGGGTCACGGATGAAGACCCGGTCCAGATCGCCGAGCGAAAACGAGAGGTCCACCGTTTCCATCCACCACTGGACATCGTCGACGGTGCGGCACGGGTACTCGACCCCATCTTTCATGGCATCGAGACCGGTGAACATGTGTGGGGACAGTTCCTCAAGGACTACGCGCCCACGAAGTGGTGAAACCGGCGCAGCTCGCCACACGCTGCGCCAAGAAAAAAGGCCGACTCCCTTTCGGGAATCGGCCTTCGTTCATTTGAGCTCGCTCTCGTCTAGCGGTTTCGTCGGCGACGAATGAACAGACCGATCAATCCGAGCCCGAGGAGCGGAAGACCAGAGTTGTTCGTTCCGGCAGAGGCAGAGCACGCGCCGCCGCTGACCGTTCCGCCTTCTTCCCCGGCGTCTCCGCCAGCTCCGGCGTCCATTCCAGGACCCGCGTCGGTCCCAGCCGGCGCCTCACACATCGCGCTGCCGTTGCACATCTGCGCGCCACATTCGTTTTCAGGGTCAGTCCCAGCTGGATGGGCCGTGCATGCCCCCGAATCGCAACCCTGACAAAGGCCGCTGCAGCTTGTGTCGCAGCAAACGCCATCGTCGATGGCACAGAAACCGGATCCGCACTGGTTCGCTCGCTCGCAGGCTGTCCCGTTGTCGCCGTCGGGCACGCATTCTCCGTCGGCGTTGCAGAACTCATCGCCCACACATTGCGCGTCCGTTGTGCAGCCACCGGCGCAGACGTTCGCGTCCTCACAGGCGACGCCGCCGGGACATGCCATCGGCTCGGCCACCACGCAGATTGCGCTCATGCAGGTCGATGCGGGCGTGATCGTTCGGTCCATGCAGCTTGGGTCCGAGCACAACGTGCCGTCGTCAAGAGGGCTGAACTCGGACGTTGCGAGGTCCGGATCACAAATCTGGCAGAGGTTGTCCTCGTCGATGGAGTCCTCGGCGACGCATGCGCCGTCGATGAGGCAGCCGCCGTCGAGCACGTTCACACATTCGGCAATGGCCTCTGCGCAGCTATCGACGGTGCAGTCGAGTCCATCATCACAGGCGCGCATGGTGCCACCGCAGGTTCCGGCGGTGCAGGTGTCGACGTCGGTGCAGAAGGCGCCGTCGTCACACGCCGTTCCATCCATCACAGGGGTGTACGCGCCCATGTCGACGCTAGGGTTACACGCCATGCAAGGGTTCGTTGGGTCGGGCGCGCCATCCGCAACACACATTCCATCGATGGTGCAGCTCGTCGCCGTCAGCTCGCTGTTGCATTCGTCCCCCACCTCGTCGCAGGTGTCGAGGGTGCAGCTGAGTCCGTCGGAACAGTCTCTCGTGCTTCCGCCACAGGTACCTTCGGTGCAAGAATCGCTTTCCGTGCAGAAGGCGCCATCGTCGCAGGCGGTGCCGTTCATCACGTTCGTGTACGCGCTCGTTGATGCGCCTGGGTTACATGCTTGGCACTGGTTGGACGGGTCGAGAGCGGAGCCAGCAACGCAGGTCCCTCCGATAAGGCAGCTGTCCGCCTGGAGCGTGTTCTCACACGAATCTCCCAGCTCGTTGCAACTGTCCGTGGTGCAGCTCAGGCCGTCTCCGCAGTCACGAGCGACGCCCGCACAAACGCCAGCGGTGCAGCTGTCCGCCGTCGTGCAGAAAGCGCCATCGTTGCAGGCAGAACCGTTGGCGATGGGCGTGTAGGCGCTCGTGCTGGCCGTGGGGTTGCAAGCCATGCACGAGTTGAGTGGGTCCGGCGTACCAGCAGCGACGCACATACCGTCGATGACGCAACCGGCGCTCACCACGTTGCTGCAGCTATCGGCAACCTCGTTGCAAGAGTCCGCAGTGCAGCTCAGACCGTCTGCGCAGCTTCGAGCGCCACCACCGCAAACGCCCGCTGTACAGGAGTCCGCCGTGGAGCAGAAAAGACCATCGTCGCACGCGGTGCCATTCGTGACGTTTGTGAAGCCCGTGAGGTTCGTTGCTGGGTCACAGACCTGACAAGAGTTCGTTGGGTTTGGGGTGCCATCGGCGATGCACGCGAGGCCGACAAGGCAGCCAGGCGTCGTGACGGCGCTGCAGTCAGCCGCACAAGCGTCGCAGCCAACGACATTTCCATCGTCACACGCTTCCCCAGCTTCTATGGCGCCGTTGCCACAGGTTGAAGCGGCCATTCGGGTGAACTCAAGGTCGTCTATTAGGTAGCCCTCCGGGCTCACGTCGAATGTCTGGCTCATCGTGACGCGAACGATGCCCAGGCCGTTCAGGGTGACCAAATCACTTCGATTTGCGCCCGTCGAGGGTCCGATAATGCTCACCATGTCTACGGTTGCCCCCAAATTGTTGAGCGCGAGCACGGTAAGGCCGTTGTCACCGACACTGCGTGCAACGAACTGCACACGTTGCACGGACGGTGCGAAGTCCATATAGATGTCTGATTGTGTGTTCCGACCTCCGCTGAGCG
>JBGCFM010000004.1:0-27427 GCA_045106895.1 Polyangiales bacterium
CCCCAGTCGATGTTGTGCAGCTGATGGTAGGCGCCGGTGTCTTTGGACACCGCCCACAGAAGCCCGTCCGTCGACGACGAGGACTGAATCGGCAGGAGCCCGCCGTTCTGCGTGATCGTGCCGGTGATCTGCGTCACGCCAATGTCGATATCGATGATCCGGCCGCCCGCCGGGACCACGACGTCGCTTTGCACGACGCGGTACGCGTTCACCGCCGCGTCGCCGGGCGTGCGATTCTGCGCGTACACCCGGTTGAAGGTGCTGCCCGTTGTGTAGTTGCGCGTGTAGACGATGTCGTAGACGCCGGGGATGAGTTGCGACGCGTAGGTGTCGTCGTCTGCGGGACGACTGTACGAAGGCGAGCGCGCCCCCCAGTCGATGTTGTGCAGCTGATGGTACGCGGCCGTGTCTTTGGACACCGCCCAGAGGATCCCGTCCGTCGACGACGAGGACTGAATGGGCAAGAGCCCTCCGTTCTGCGTGATCGTGCCGCTCACCTGCGCCACGCCGATGTTGAACGTGGGGCCAAGGGGGCCCGTGCTCGCACACGTAGTGCCACCCCCGCAGGTGGCCGTGGGTGATCCAAGACAAACACTGCTCGCGCTGCACACATCTCCGGTGGTGCAGGCGATGCCGTCATCGCAAGCCGCTCCCGGCGCAAGGGTGTCGAGGACAAAGCTGTCGCTCCCCTCATCGCAGCTGTACATGGCACATGGCGTACTTGGTCCGGGCGCAGATGGCGGCCCGTCGGCGACGCAGCCAGCTGCGTCCGCCCCCGGTCCGGGCACGCAGTATTCAGCGCCGGTGCAATAGAGGCCATCATCACACATCGCGTCGCTTTCGGTGTGGACAGCGCCTCCGCCTTCGCAACGGCCAACGGTGCACGGGATGCCATCATCCGGCGGCGTGAGCGTGTCGTCGACGACGGAAACACACCCTTCCACAACGTCACATGAATCCGCGGTGCAGGCGTTGCCGTCGTCGCACACGACGGCTGAGCCTCCTCCGCAGACCGCGGCGGTGCAGGTCTGTCCGCTGACGCAGATATTGTCGTCGCAGTTGGAGCCATTCGCGAGTGGAGTGTGGACGCATACGCCGCCGACGACTTCATCGTCGGTGCATGGGTTGTCGTCGGTGCACGCCGGTGTGAAACACTCCGCGGCATCTCCGACGACTCGGCATGATTGATTCATCGCGAGGCAGCGGTTCGGCAAGCAGGGGTCCGTTGTGCAGCCGCCCGCACCGTCTGGGTGGGCGCCGGCATCGCATTCGCAAACAGCCGTGGCACCGACGGCCACGCACACGCCCATCAGCGGCTCATCGCAGGGATTCGGCAGACAAGCATCCATGGTGCAGCCGCCCGCGCCATCCGCGTGATATCCGGCGGCGCACTCCGCGCATTCCGCGCCATCGTCCCACTCGACATCACACATACACTCCGCCCGCCCCATCGTAACGGTGCAGCTCCCATGACCCGAGCACGTACTGGCTTCGCACGTTTCATCCGCCACACATCGGCCGTCCTCTTCGTGCGCTCCCGCATCACACTGGCAGCGAGGCGTGCCAGCATCATCGATGCAGACGGTCCGCATCGGCTCGACGCAGAGGTTCGGCAAGCAGACATCCGTCGTACAGCCACCGACGCCATCCGCGTGGTAGCCGTTCGTCTCGTCGCACCCCTCGCATCGCTCACCGCCGAAGCCGAGTTCGCACTCACATTCGATAACCCCCTCACTCATGGAGCAGACGCCGTGGCCATCGCAGCTCGTGTCCGAACAGACGACGTCGATCACACAAGCGTCGCCCTCCGCGTGGGTACCCGCGTTGCATTCGCAGACCGCCCGCTCGTCGTAGACTTCGCAACGCATTCGCTCCGGGTCTTCGCACGGGTTTGGCTCACAGGCGTTCTGAGTGCAGCGCCCCGTGCCGTCATCGTAGTAGCCTTCCGTCGCGTCGCAGTTTTCGCAGAAGCGGCCGTCTCGCCCTAGGGCGCAGTCGCAGACCGGGCCCCCTTCTTCCAAGCGGCAATCACCGTTCGAACCACAGGTCGCCTCGGTGCACTCCAGCATCGCTTCGCAGCTTCCGTCGCGCTCCTCGAACCCCGCGTCACATACGCAGGCGGGTGCCCCGCCTTCGGCGGTGCAGACACTCCGGTTCGCCTCACTGCACTCCACCCCCTCGCACGGGTCCACGGGCCCGCTATCGGCGCTCAAGCCGTCCGCTTGTGCATCGCTCAAGGCACCGTCCTGTCCGGCGTCGGCCCCCGGCGCGGGTGTGGGCTCGCTGCATCCGACAAAGAGAAGCACCACGAAAACGGGGAGAATACGAGACATCGCGGCCATGGTGAGCCTTACGTCCAAGCGGCGCAATTCTCCCTTTTGGAGCCTCCTGCGGGTCAGGGCGGGTCAGGGGCCGCTGATGCCCTGAAGCGGATCGCGGGACGTCGCGCTGGAACCATCGAGGCCGTGGATATCGCCTTGGCTCAAATCGATGCGAGGCTGAAACGCACGCTCGTGAAACGCCTGAAGCGCGCGGGCCGCAAAGGCGTCCGGAGAGTCCGTGCTCTCGGGCGTGGTCTCGATGCAGTCATAGACGGTTCCTCCTGCGCCCATGAGACAGATCCGGGCGTTTGCCGCGTCGGCGCGGACGGTGACCTCAAGTCCGCGCTCACCGGTATCCAGGCGCGGACTCCGCTCCAGACCGTCGACGATGGCATCGGCGATCTCGCCACCGCTGGACTCGATCGTCACCGGAATCGTGAAGCCGAGGCGTCGGAAGACGCCAGGGTCATCTTCGATAGCTTGCTCATACGCCATGGGGGCGCTGGCGTCTCCACGACGCTGCATCGCTTCGGCGCGGATGGCATCGACGCGCGCACGCAACAGAGACTCGCCAGCCCCAAGACCACGGCGAGCGCGTTCCGCGAGTTCGATGGCGCGCTCTTCGTCTCCGGCGACGAGGGCCGCCTCCGCTTCGAAAGCGTCGTAGTAGACCGGGGCTCCGTCACGTCCGTCGAGAGCGCGCGCGCGGGTAATGGCCGCACGCTCGACGCCGGCGCCGGCGACCTCCGCGAGCTCTCCAACAAGCCAGGGCGGAACGACGGCTGCTCGGCTCGTACCGATTCGGTGCACGCCGACGAGGCGCTCTTCCTCGCTCAACAGTTTCACGGCCTGGCGACCACTGAGCCACCCTTCGAACTCGAGGCGCCACGCCTGAGCACGTGCCCACAGGCGATCCGTGAAGCCCTCGCCGGCGGCGAACTCGCGCCTTCGTGCGGCGACGGTACGGCGTGCGCGGCGGTCGAGGAGCGCGATGATGGCCCGGTCTTGAGCCGGGTCGCGGCTGTTGTGAGCACGACGGTCTGGCATCACGAGTGCAGCCTCGGTCACGTCGAGGGCTTCTTGGGCGCGTCCGACGGTGAGAAAAAACGCCGCAAGTGCGCGACGGCTCTCATTGCGGTCGCTGTCGCGAACGTGGGGCGGTCGCTGCGCTCGATAGCCAGGCACTTCACGGAGTGCCTGGAGCGCTTCAGGAAAACGGGCGCCGCGGGTGTAGAGCTCACCAAGTTCAAGCCAAGGGTTTCCGTACCAAGCAGCCGAGGCTTCGCTGGCCTCAAGCAACACCCGCTCTGCTTCGGCGAGGTTGAATACGCTTCGGGACGCCTCCGCAAAGTTGGCGAGGTCCACGGCACTCGGCTGTCCCGTTCGTCGGGCGTATTCCACCGCGGCACGGCAGGCTTCGTAGCTCTCCCCGTCGTTGCCCGCTTCAAACTCGATGGCGCAGAGCGAGTTGAGCGCGATCTCCATCTCACGGGGCTGGCCGCTCTCGATGCCTTCGCGGGCCGCCGCACGCGCTTCTTCGTAGCGGTGCATCTTCATGAGAGGCCAAGCCTGACCCGCGATAATCTTCGGGTTGTACCACTCGTTGTATCGCTCGATGTAGGCGACACGTTCTTCGTACTCTTCGAGGTCGCCATGAATGCCGCCAAGCTCGCGGAGGTAACGCGCGTGCCACTGCCAGGGCCACTGCCCCGTCTGCTGCGGCGATGTCCCGTTTTGGGCCTCGAAGAGCTGCATGGCTTTGTTCATGTGGAACATGGCCATCGGAAAGTTGGCTTCGGCATAGTGGTGCACCCAGGCCAATACAAACTCACCAACGTGGGAGTTCGGGTTCGCGCGGACCAGCGCTTCGCCGGCCTCTCGTGCCTTGATGAGCTTGTTCTGCTGAACGTAAGAGAAGGCGCGTAGCTCTTCGGGGGTCCCTGGAGCGCCGGGCTGAGGAGGCGCCACGAAGTCACTGGCGTCGTAGTCCTCCCCCGCCTGAGCGAAACCGGCAAAGGACGCGAAGAGCAGACCCGCCGCAAGGGAGAGCGCGATGACACGCCAAGGCGAGAGCCCCGCTCCTGCGTCTCGGCGATGGCACATCCCGGAGTTCATGCGCGGGCGAGGCTCGCTTTGGCAAGACGTTCGAGCTGCGGCGCGAGGGCGCCCCGGATGACGTCGGCGGGATCGTCGCCACCCGTCGCGAGCTCCAAGCGGTGACGAAAAACATGCGGAGCGAGAGCTTCGAGGTCTTCCGGCGACACATAGTCGCGGCCGTGGATGAGTGCGCGCGCCTGAAGCGCAGGCATGAGAAGCACCAGCGAACGCGTCGACGCGCCCTGTAGAACACGAGGATCTTCGCGGAGACCGCGCGCCAGGTCGACCATGCATTCGCGGACGATGGGAGCGAGGAAGATGTTCTCGCGCGACGCCGCGCGGGCGGCGAGGACCTCCGCGCGGGTCACGCCTTGCTGCGCTTCCGCGCGGTCGAGGTGCCGGACCGGGTACGTCGCGAGAACGTCGAGTTCCGCTTCCCGTGAGATGTGATGCATCTGAATCTTGAAGAGGAAACGGTCGAGCTGCGGCGTTGGAAGCGGATACGTACCGGCGAGGTCGACGGGGTTCTGAGTGGCGATGACAAAGAAGAGTTCATCGAGACCGATGGAGCGGTCGTCCACGGTGACCTGCTTTTCGCCCATCGCCTCGAGCATCGCCGCCTGAACCTTCGGCGAGGTTCGGTTGATCTCATCGGCGAGGACGATGTGAGAGAAGATAGGCCCACGCCGAAAGTCGAATCCACCCGCGTCGACGTCGAAGACGTTCGTTCCAGTGATGTCGCTGGGCAATAGGTCCGGCGTAAACTGAATACGTCGAAACGGTGCGACACCGTCGATCTCGCCCGCGCTGATCGACGCTCCGAGGGCGCGGGCGAGGGTTGTCTTGCCCGAGCCAGGAAAGTCCTCGAGGAGAACATGACCATCCGCGATGAGCGCAATGAGTACGAGTTCAATCACGTCGTCGCGACCCATGACCGCAGCGCGAAGCCTGTGCTGAAGGCGAACGATGGTGTTGTGAGCCGCGTCGAGGGCGGCGATGTCGAGAGCAGCGCCGGGGGCTGCCGGTGTCGAGGAGGGGAGTGTCATCGTGATGTGATCCAGGACCAGGGGGTAAGGACGCCGAGGAGACGGCGCCAAAGCGGAACGTGTTCGCTGAGTTCTTTTCGAAGTGTCCGCAGGAGCGGCAGCGCTTCAGATTTCGTGAAACGGCGCCGCGAACCAAACGCTGCGGCGACGTGGTGACGCGTGAGAGAGTCGAGCGAAGGCAGCTCGACGGCGACGCGCGCCGCGAAGGACTCGCGGCTCTCGCCGACTTCGCGACGAATGCCGTTTTCGCTCAGTCGGTCCAAAGCTGCGCGATACGCCACCCGCGCTTGGTCCGCGTCGGAAGCGAAGGTTGGCGAGATACGCCGCCAGAACTTCAGCACAACAAGCGCGATGAAGAGCAACGCAGCAAAGACGAGGGAGCCCCAGCCAACGGCCTTGAGGATGTCGATCCCTTGAGCGATGGCTGCAGGGAGCGGCGCCTCTGGATCAGGCGGAAGCGGCCTCAAGCCTCGAGCGAGCTCTCCGAGGAGCCGCTGCAAGTCGGCGTCCGGCGGTGATGGCGGCGGAGAGATGACGTTTTGCGGAGAGATGTCGGTGACGACCCATCCAAACCCTTCGAGATAGACCTCCGGCCAAGCGTGCGAGGTGTTGCCGCTGACCAAGAGCGCGCTTCCGCCACGGCGGTTCTCTTCGGCGATGGCGTAGCCTGTGGCGACGCGCGTGGGGATGCCGGACGCGCGGAGAAGGTACGCCCCGGCGTGAGCAAAGTGAACGCAGTAGCCGGTCTTGTCTCCGAAGAGAAAGTTCGCCGTGGGGTCGTCCGCGTCGGCGTGACGTGTCCGGAGGCTGTAGGTGCCTTCGCGGCCGAGCCAGCTGGTGATCGCCGCGACGCGAGCCACCGGGTCTTCCATCAAGTGCGCGGGAAGACTCTCTTGAAGAATACGCTCTGCGAGCTCCGCATAGCGCGGGTCGTCGGGGCCGTCGGTGTAGTGCTGGAACGTCTCCGGCGACCAGGCCGAGTTCCCCGCCGTGGAGCCGATCATGGAGACGAAGTCCGCGAGCATGACCGCGGACGTCACGGAGTAGGTTCTGCGAAAGCGCTCAGGATCGGGGTTTGTCGCCGGCTGCAGCGTGACCGGCGCTTCCAGTCCGAAGGGCCGCGTATGCTCCGCGAGGAGCGCGACGGTGGTGCGAACCTGAGTGCGGTTGGCGTTAAACGGAGGTGCACCTTCGATGTCGTATGCGCGAAGCGGAAAGTCCTGGGCGATATCGTTGTTGAGGCCAGCCTCCGCCGCGGCCACCAGGCGGTTGCCGTTGAACTGGGAGAACGCGCCCTGACGGAAGTAATAGGTGCCCGTCGGCGCCGAGTAATCATCATGAAAGAGCACAACACCGACGGGTGCTTGGTCGCTGTCATTCTCGATGTTGTCGCGAAACTCGAGTTCGTCGTCGTTTCGTTGCTCGCCGCCCTCCCCGCCTTGACCCCCTTCGCCGTCTTCGGGGTCACCTTCTTCTTCGCCTGGCCGAAGACCGAGGCCCGCCCCACCAGGAGGAGGCGCCGGCATTTCGAGGGCGGAGGATGAGGCGAAGAACACGAGAAGCAGAAGGGACACCGCCGCCAAGTGGAGGAGCGAGCGAAGCCCGCTCTCGCGAAGCAGCAAGAGCACCACCACGGCCGTCGCGCAGCCACCGACAAAGAAGAACACGACCGTCGGGTCGCCGCCTGTAGCCATGATGGGATCGGCGAGTTCGAATGGGCGGTTGATGGCGCCCTGGCGGTGGGCCACGACGAGCTGCCCAAAGGACCAAGCGATGGCCCCGACTTCGACGGCGCCAAGGGCGCGGAGTCGAAGTGTTCCGCTGCGCAGAGCCAAGGTTGCGGCGCCTGCTGCAAAGAAAAAGAAGAGCGAATCCCCGGCCCGGAGTGCGCTCTCGGCGCCCAACGAGAGCGTGATGCTCTCAACGCCGGTGACGGCGAAGCGCACGACGAGGGCCGTCGCGAAGACTCCCAAGGCCACGCCAAAGAGAGCGGGCGCGCGAAGACGTGAGCGGGCGGCGCGCGGCGCGACAAGCGCCGCAATAAAGCTCCCGGCGGCGGCGGCGGCGGCGGCTTCTGCGAGGCCCAGAGGCCACACAAACACCGCAGCCGTGAGCGCATGCACGAAGGCATGAAGGAGGCGAATGCCCCAGCCCGTCTGTGCGTCGCCAGGGGCGGACGTAGCAGCGTCGCTCATGCCGCGACCTTCTTCGTAGCAAGGATCGGCGCGTCCGTTGTTTTCGAAGCGCGAAGGTGGGCCGCCGAGAGCTCCCGGCCCGTATGACGGTCAAAGATGCGCACCCGCACTTGAGCCCCGGCGAGCTTGCTGCAGATCGCGCGAAGCGGCGCAAGGGACGTGGAGCTCAGTTCTTGCGGCTTCGTCAGGAAGCGCTGGACCCACCGATGTTTGGGGCGCTCGCCAACACCGTCGACGCCGATGATCACCTGCATGCGCGCAGAGCGCCCTTTGGACACGGAGAGCACATGGTCCAGCCACTCTCCTTCTTCCGCGGGCGCGAAGACCACGAGGGACGCGGGCCCTCGACGCTCTTCGTCCTCGACGAACGACGAAAGCCCGGCGCCGCCCTTTGAACGGTAGTCGATGGATCGAACGACGGCGTCGAGGGCCTTGGGTATGTCTTCGCAGGCGGCTGAGCCATCCGCTGCAAACGTCCACTCGTCACCGAGGCCCGCGCTAATCGCAACGCGCGAAGCCGCCGCACTCGCGCTATCCGCCGGACCTGCGACGAGGTAAGCGATGGTGCGGCGAGTCTGAATGAGCGCCCGCTCCGGCATTCGAACGACCAACTTTCGAGTGCGCGCGAAGATATTCCAGTGGATGAAGCGCGCCGGATCACCGGGCGCATAGCGGCGGAGCTCAACGCGATCTCCTTCGGCGATGCCCATCGGGTGCGGGATGTCCTCACCGCCGGCGAGAGCCGTGAGGGCCGGCAGCCTTGAGAGAGCGCCAACGTGCGGCAGCACCTCCAGCATGACGGGGTCGTCGTGACGCACAGCGAGACGAACGAGGCCGAAGGGATCCTGCACGATCACGCGACGTCGTAATCCTTCGCGCCTTCCTCGTTCGGCGACCGTGAGTCGTTCGACGCGGACTCCCGACACGCGATGTGTCTCGGCACTGATCCCTGGCTCCGGCAGCCCCTTCGACGTCTCAAGCTCCCACTCGATTTGGACCAGCGGCAGCCAAACGAACGATGGCAGCTTGAAGTCGCTGGGGTGCGCGCGTTCCGTCTCAAGCTGGAGCGTGCGAGAAAGAAGACCTAGACGGCGGAGCTTTCGGTCGACGAGCGCGACGCCGAGAAGAACGAAGAGCGTGCACAAAGCGAGGAGGCCCATCGCGCCATAGCCGAGTACCAAAAACACGAGGTCGAGCTGAACGAACGCGAGCTCGTGAAGCGCCACAAAAGCGAACGCCGCCGAGAGCAGCCCGAGAGGCCGCCATGGAAAGAGGTCACGGCCGCGACGAAAGAGTGCGCGTGCTTTGGGAAAACGAGTCATCGTACGAGGAGAGGCATCATAAGGCGTATGCGACGGGGGGCGAGGTCGTATCAGCCTTTACCCTCCCCAGTTCCACCGGGATCACTCTCAAGACGCCTGGGCACCGTTTAAGTTCCCAGAAGAATCGGGGTTTTTGGCCGCTTCGCAGGTCATCCTTGTCGCTCCCCTCGACAATTCGGTCTTGGACACTCACAATTGAACAATGGGTCCGGCGAAAAACAACGTCCGAGTATTGATCGTCGATGACGACCCGACCATGCGTGCCCTGATCCGGAGGGCCGCCCTGCAGATGCGCATGGACGTCTGGATGGCTTCATCCGTCGCCGAATCGCGTCAGATGGTCCTCGAAGGAAAGCGCCCCGATCTCGTCATCACGGATCTGATGCTTGGTGATGGAACCGGCGTCGACCTGGTGAGGTTCCTGCGCCAAGCCCGCCTCCCGGCACCCGCCGTCCTCGTGACGGGGAGCCCCGAAGAGCTCAGCCCTGAAGGCCGCGCGCTCTTCGTTGACGTGATCCACAAGCCATTTCGACTGAGCGCGCTCTTCGATGCCCTGGATGTTGCGCGCCATAACGTACGCCCCCGCCATCGCTCCGACGTCCATCGCAAGGCACGCGAGTCAGCGATTACCGTGAACGTTGAGAAAGCGAGCGGCGAGGACGAGCGTTGATACACGCGGAGCCGTCGAGGCACGCGTGATCGAGGCTGCCATCAAGGCCGCGAACGAAGCCTTCTACCGAGCGTTTCGCGAACGTGACTATGCGGCGATGGAGCGCCTGTGGGCGAGGGAGGTCCCCGTCGCTTGCATCCATCCCGGCATGGCTCCGCTCATCGGACGAGGCACAGTCATGGCCAGCTGGCGCGGAATTCTGGGCCATCCCGGCGCACCGACGCTCTGCTGCACAGCGGTGACGGTCCACGTGCTCGGCACCAGCGCGCTGCTGACCTGCCTTGAAGGCGAAGAAAACGGACTCCCGAGGCTCGTCGCGACGAACGTATTCACCATGGAAAATGGTCACTGGAAGCTCTCTCACCACCACGGCGCGGCTCTTCTGTCGCCGCCGGAGAAGCAAAAGCCAAAAGACCGTACGCTCAATTAGAGCGGGTTGGTGGAGGTCCCGGCGGGCGAAGTGCTAAGGTCCGCGGCGATGACGACGGTCCGCGACCTTGGTTACAAACCCTACGTTGGCAAACGACTGCCGGCCTCTAACAACTCCATGGTGTTGTTTCGTCACGGCATGCGCCGTGCTTGGGGCTCCTGGCTGGTCAAGACTTGCGTCTTTGTTGGCTGGCTTCCCATGGTTGCGTTCATGGTCGCAGCGGCCGCGCAGCTCTGGTTTGGCAATCAGACAGAAGGCGCCGCGGCTTTCGATGACGTCGAGGCTGCCCGCTGGGTCAACCGGCTCATCTTCGTTCAGATCTGGGCGTTCGTTTCGATGATCACCTTTGGCGCAGGCGCCGGAGCGATCAGCGAGGACATCTCCCAGAAGGCGTTTCAGTTTTACTTCGCAAAGCCGATCACACGCATTCAGTATCTGATGGGACGCATCGGTGCTGTGTCGATGTGGTCGTTCCTTGTCACCTTCGTCCCCGCGTTCATGCTCGCTGGGATCTTGGTGGGCCTCGTCGAAGACACGGCGCGCCTGGCGACCCTGGGTCTTCTTATCCCGACGTTGTTTCAGTGTCTCTTGATCGCGCTCGTGTGCGGATGCGTAAGCGTTGGCGTGTCGTCCATCGGCGCGAGCCGCGCGTTGACGATGAGCGCGTGGCTCCTGCTCTTCATCGTTCCGCAGGTCGTCGCGCTCGTCGTCGAAGGCATCGGTGATTGGCCATGGATGCGCTTGCTTTCACTTCCTGCGCTCCTCGAAGTGACGGGTGACGCGTTCTTCCAAGTGGATCGTACGGACGACCTCAGCTGGCAGCATGCGATACCCGTCCTTGTCGCGGCCGCTGGCGCGGGAGCGGCCGTCGCGATGCAGCGACTTCGCCGCGCGGAGGTGATCGGATGAACGATTCAAACTACGGTTTGCAAAAAGGCGGCGCGAGCGAACCACTGATTCGCGCGCAGCGACTCACCAAATGGTACGGCAAGGTGACGGCGCTTCAGGACATTACGCTGGAGCTGGGCCCCGGTGTTTGGGGACTTCTTGGACCAAACGGGTCTGGGAAGACGACCTTCTTGCAGCTCGCAGCCGGGCAAATACGCGCGCCTCTCGGGTCCATCCAGGTCTGCGGAATGGCGCCCTTCGCAAACCCGGACGCGCTTCGCTTTATTGGCTTGTGTCCCGAAGCCGACGCCCTCTACGAAAACCTCACAGGACTAGAGTTTGTCAGCGCCATGGCCGAACTCAGCGGCTACAGCCGCAAGGAAGCCAAAGAGCGCTCCGCCGCAGCCTTGGAAGCGTTCGGCTTGGACGACGCGATGAACCGCGCGACCGGTGGCTACAGCCGAGGAATGCGCCAGCGCGTAAAGCTCGCGCAGTCCGTCGTGCACGAGCCACGTGTATTGCTCTTGGACGAGCCGTTGACGGGAACGGACCCGACATCGAGGGCGACGATTCTGGAGGAGATTCACCGACGCGCCGAGGCCGGGGCCTGTGTGGTGTTCTCGACCCACGTGCTTCCCGAACTCGAAGCCGTCACGGACAACATCTTGCTCATCGCCCGCGGCCAGCTGGTCGCCCAGGGGCGCACACACGAGATTCGTTCGCTCCTTGAGGGTCACCCTCATCACGTCCAGATTCTCTGCGACCGGCCGAGAGACTTAGCCTCCGCCCTCGCGCACGTGGAGGGCATCGTAGGGATGCAATTTGCGCCAGGCGGACTTGAAGCGATGACATACGATCCGGATTCGACCTACATGGCAATCGCCGCGGCGGCGCTGGACATGGGCGTCGAGGTCACGTCGATCACAAGCCCGGACGCGAACCTCGAGTCACTCTTCCACTCCTTGGTGGAACACGGATCACGCGGCGCAGGAACCGGTTCAGACCGGGCGGTGGGCGGCGCACAATATGGCCGGCAGGTCGCCGGCCCCGGAGGGGCATCATGAGCCTTCAAAGCGCAGGTCCTCCTTCCCCAAGTTTTTTCTCGGGCGTCAGTGTCATCTTCCGAATGCAGATCCGCCGCTTTGCCCGCGGTAAGAAACTCCGCCTCGCCCTGGTGGCGACGGGTCTCATCGTCTTTGCCGTCGCCGCCGCGCGCTACGCTGCGAGCGGAAACACGGCAGGCGTCGACACGGCATATGTCGTCGAGAAAGCTCAAGAGGCCGTGTCGAAGGGGCTCCGTTGGGGCTTCTTCAGCCTCCTCGTGTTTCTCCTGCCCTTCTTGTTCACGTCGAGCGCCATCGGCGAAGAGGTCGAGGGGCGAACCTTCACGTACCTCGCGGGCCGGCCCGTCGGTCGCGTTGCCATCGCCGTGGGAAAGTGGGCGGCGGGAACCGTCATGGCCGTCGGTCTCGTCATTGCGAGCGTCCTCGTGCTGCATATTGCGGCCTACGCGACAGAGCCGACTGCGCTCGTCGAAGCTTTCCCCAACACCCTTCGAGCGGCGGGGTCCGTGGGTCTATTGACCTGCGCGTACTGCTCGATGTGTATGTGTTTCGGCGCCCTGGTCCCCGAAGCTGCTGGCGTTGTCGCAGCCCTATACCTCGGCGTCATCGAGTTCGTCGGCTCCATGCTTCCTGGCGCATTTCGTTGCGTGTCGATCAACTACTCCGCCCAACAGCTGATGGGCCTCGAGAAGGGCGGCATCGCGCCGGAGTATGCTCCCGACATCGCACCGATGATCGCTCTTGCGGTGCTCGTCTTGTTTAGCTTTGTTTTCGTGGCCCTCACGGCGATTGTCGTTCAGACGAGCGAATACCGCTTTTCACGCTCCTGAACGTTTCCACGTCGACATCGATTTCTTGAACCACACGTGGGCTCGTGTGACGCTCTCATAGATGGCTCGCGTAGAAGCGCACAGTTCAGTGGCAAAGGCGGAGGTGCGGGGGACGTTGCTGCGTCGACACGTCGCGCTTCGTTTTCGGCATGGGAGCGTGCATGCGATGGCCTACGCCGACGGCTGGCCGCGGCTCTGGGGTTTCGGGCTTGATGCGGCGGCGGCGGGGTTTCGTGAGTTCATCAAGAAAGATGATTCGAACGGCGATGACCTGCTGAAACTCGGACTAAGTGCGGCACGAGGTGCCCTCGTTCATGCCTGCAACACTCTTGTCGAACGACGCGTCCCCGATGCGCACTTCTGTGCGCTCCAGATCATCGACGGCAAAGTGAGAGTTTCGTGTTCTGGGAACTGCCGCGTGTACGTGCATCGCGGCAACCGACCTCAGCGAATCACAACGCGCGACGTCGCCGCGGGGGGCCTCCTCAACAGCGAGACTCTCCACTACGAACACAGCATCGAGGCAGGGGATCTTATCCTCGCCGGTTCGGAGTCCGCGTTCTCGACGGCCGCAGTCAGTCGCGTCGCCGCCGTGATCCAAGACGATGGAAACACTTCGTCCGCAGTTCTCGCGTCGCTCTTAACGGAGCCGGCTCGCAAGGCCGGCATCGGCGCCGTCGCCGTCGCCATCCGCATTCGTTAAGCGCGAAGAGCAACTACCTGTTCATGTAGAAGAGGTAACCGATGCCACCGGCGATGGCGATCATTAGCAGCGTGAAGAGAGTGATCTTGATCCAACTCCACGGCGCCTCGCCTGTGACCTCTCCTGTCTGTCCGTTAACGAGGAATCGGTACGGCTTATCTTCGTAGCGATAGCTCGCGATCCAGATAGGCATCAGGATGTGCTTGAAGGTCTCGCTGCTAAACTGGTTCTGCACGCGCAGGCCGCGTTGGGTGTCACCAGGAACGTCCCCTCCGCACTTCTGGTACTGGCCCCGTTCCATCTTCGCTTTGCCGTTGGACCACCCTTCGTCGAGCTCCACGGCGTACTCCTCGGCGCGCCATCCCGCGAGATAGCGCGGGTCGTAGCTAACAAGCTCCCGCGTGTCGAAGGTCTTGAGCTTCTCAGCGAGCTTGGTTGGAAGACCGCGCGAGGCGACTACAAGGACATCGTCGTAGGCATCGTTTCGCCATCCGCTGGCATGTTCCCATCGCGTGCGTCGCTCCTGGCGAGTGCGTTGAACGGAGCGCCCATTCTCCTGCGTCGTGTACGACACGGTGACGTAGTAATAGTACCCAGCCTCCGCCGTCCACTGGCTCGCAACGCTCGCGTCGAAGGTCCAATATGGAACGTAGACGCCGTTGATTTCACCGACGGCAGCTTTGTGTTTTAGGTTGTTCGGACGAAACCAGAGACCTGCAAGCCACGTCTTGAACTTCTGGCGCGCACGCTCTTGCTCGACACCAAAGGGCACCAGGGACTGGGGCCGAATGAGCGATCGTTTGCTCTCCTGTTCGAGGACCTGGTCCGAACCGCAGAAGTCACAGGTGGACGCGATAGCGACGCCGGCGAAGCTGACCGTCGCGCCACAGGTGCGGCAGGCGATAGTCCGTACTTGCGTGCCGAGCCCGCTTCCTGCCTGGCTGCGGATGATCTCGAAGCCCTCCGCAAGCGTGCGCTCATGATGAGGATCGACGGGCGCCTGCGCTGCAGCCGCGCCTGCATTCGGTCCAGCAGCCACCGGCGCCTGCGCCGCTGGCGCCGGGATGGCCATCTGATGCTGGCAGTACGGGCAGTGCATCTGCCGCGCCGCGGCGTTCCACGCCATTTCCGGCGCGCCGCACTGGGGACAAGGAAAATGAACAGCGGATGGATCGCTCACGGCGAAACGATACATTGGGTCCGTATCCGAAATGAAGGGATTCACGCATCCCAGGGAAAAGACCGCACACGATGACCCGTATCCGCGGCCGGCAACTCGGTACGGCACAAGCAAGGCACGCGACAGCGAAGCACCCCACGACCAATTTGGGTGAGACCGTGCATATGGCGACGACGAAAGCGACACAGAGCTAGACGTGCTGGGTCAGCGTGATTTCTCGTCCAGCGCGTCGTGATCAAGGCGAGCAAAGCGACGGCATCTGTGGATGCCGAGCTGCCGCTCAACGCAGAGCACGACGTGCTGGGCGGTGAATCCTCAGGGGACGCATTCGCCGGCGTTAACCCCACTTCGCTGACAGCTAAGGCTAAGGTCGAACATCGCGCAGTAGGGGTCGCCGCCGAAGAAACGGCAGTCCGGCGCGCAGATGCTGAAGGTCTCGGTGAAGCAAACCTGATCCACGTTGCCGACTCCAACACAGTCGGCGTCGCTGTTGCAGCGGCAGGTGAAGATGTCGGTGAATCCGTCACCGTCATTGTCGATGCCGTCGCAGCATTCGCTGTCCGGACCAAAGGGGTCACAGTCCGTGTCAGCACAGTCCGTGCGCCCGTCACCGTCATTGTCGCGACCATCGCTGCACATATCGGGTCCGATTTCATTGAGGCTCATCATCATGCAAGCGGGGTCGCTCGTGCAGCTTGAGTCCGCACAATCGGTGAAACCATCACAGTCTTCATCAACACCGCCCGTGCAGAGTTCCCGGCTTGGTGTGCAGCACGCCGCGTTTGCCGCGCACTCCGAGTCCGCGCAGTCGACGGCTCCGTCACAGTCATCATCGTTCCCGTTGACGCAGCTGGTTTCCGTCGGCAGGCAGATAGGCAAGCAGGCCGGGTCCATGGCGCAGTCAGGGTCATCGCAGTCGAGGAGTCCGTCGCAGTCTTCGTCGAGGGGAAGGCCACAGATTTCAGGCACGCACACGCTACACAGGACGTCGCCGGTGCAGTCAGGGTCTGCGCAATCGAGTTCACCGTCGCAGTCGTCGTCCACGCCGTTTCGGCACTCTGTTTCCGTGGGAGTGCACATTCCGTCGCAGCCAGGCGTCCCCGCGCAAGTGGGGTCGTCGCACTCTGCAAGGCCGTTGCAGTCGTCGTCCACGGCGTTGCCGCAGATCTCAATGGGCAAACAGACGCCGCAGAGTGGGTCTCCGGCGCAGTCCGGGTCCATGCAGTCCGCGATGCCGTCACAGTCGTCATCGCGTCCGTTGCGGCAGGACTCGCTCGCGGGAACACAGCAGAGCGGGTCGTCGGAGCACACCGGGTCCGCGCAGTCCGAAAGACCGTCGCAATTGTCGTCCCGTCCATTTCCGCACTGCTCTGGGTTGGGAGAGCAACAAACGGGGTCTCCGCTGCAGTCTGGGTCGCGGCAGTCTGCGAAACGGTCGCAATCGTTATCCACGCCATCGTTGCAGATCTCGGGACCCATCGGTGTGCAGCAGGTCATGTCCGCGGCACAGTCGATGTCGGCGCAATCCGCGAAGCCATCGCAGTCGTCGTCTTCCCCGTTTCGGCAGTTGGTCTCGCGCGGCTGACACACGCCACAGACGGGGTCGCCGCTGCAGTCTGGGTCCAGACAATCCGTGAGCATGTCGCAATCTTCGTCCTCGCCGTCTCGGCAGTCGAACTCGAACAAAACACAGAAACCGCACTCCGGAGACGTGGAGCAGCCGGGATCGTCACAGTCCACGAGGCCGTTACAGTCGTTGTCTGCCCCATCACCACACGTGTTTTCGACAGGCTCCGTCGGCATGCACACCTCGCAGAAAGGTCGACCTGCGCAATCGGGGTCATCGCAGTCGAAGAGGTCGTCGCAGTCGTTGTCTTGACCGTCGCGGCAGCTCCGCTCCCTGCGCTGGTTGGGGATGCAGCCGCCGCACTCTTCGAAGCACGCGAAATCGTCACAGTCGACGAACCCGTTACAATCTTCATCACGCCCGTTGAAGCAAGAAACCTCGCTGTCGGCGACGGGTGTGCAGACATCACAAATTGGATTCCGCGCGCATGCTGGGTCCGCGCAGTCGAGGAGACCATTGCAGTCGTCATCGATCCCGTCGCGGCATCGCTCTTCAAAGGGAGCACGGGGTTCGCACATCTCGCATTCTGGTGAGCCTGCGCAATCGGGGTCGCGGCAATCGATGACGCCGTCGCAGTCGTCGTCCTGCCCGTCGCGACACTGAAACTCGCGGCGGGACACAGGAACACACTCAAGACACGCGGGGTCCATCAAGCAATCGTTGCGGTCCGCGCAGTCGAGGAGACCGTCGCAGTCGTTGTCCAGACCATCGCCACAGCTATTTTCGAAGGGCGCCGTGGGCACACATTCGAGACAGAAGTCTGAGCCCGCGCACGCGCGATCGTCGCAGTCCGTGGCGCCGTTGCAGTCGTTGTCCACGTTGTCGTTGCAGGCGTTCGCCTCGTCGACATCGGTTGGAATGCACTCGCAGCCTGGGATGCCGGTGTTCTGACAGAATCCGCCGCGTTCAACACACACGTCACTCGTGCACTCGTCGCGGTCGTTGCAGTCCACGGGGCGACCGGATAGGCAACCGCGGGGGGAACACAGCTCTCGCCCATTGCAGAACAAGCCATCGTCACAGAAGCGGTTGTCCGGCGCCACGTTGCACCCACCGACTCCTTCGGAGCACTCGTCGACGGTGCACTCGATGCCGTCGTCACACACCAGGGGCTCGCCGCCGACGCAGACGCCCGCGGCACAGCTCTCGCGCCCGTTGCAGACAAAGCCGTCATCGCACTCAGCGTCGCTGCCGCATCGTTGTTCGATGCACCCACTCGCGACATCACAAACCGATCCGTCGGGACAGAGCGCGGAGTCCGGGACGAACTCGCACGCACGGACCGCTTCGATGCAGCGGTCGGCGGTGCAACTGACGTCGTCGTTGCAGGTCACGGCAGGGCCCCGGCGACAGAAGCCCGCCACGCAGCTCTCCGTGCCGTTGCAGAAGAGCCCATCATCGCAGTCCATCGACGTGTCGCACTCAGCCAGTGGTCCGCCATCGAAGCCGACGCCGTCGGGAAGCGGTGCGTCGGGCAGCCCGGCGTCAGGACGCGGTGCACCATCAGAAAAGTCGTCGAGGACGCTTCGCCCACAACCCCCTAGCGCGGTCGCAAGAGCAAGGAAGCCCAAGCAGAGAATCTGGGCGCGAGGACGTGGAGAATTGGGGCGAAGAGACATCTTGTTCCTGACGGGGCGTGCCCGTTAAATAAGAGAGGCGGCACGCTGAACGTGCGTAGGCCATGTGTAAGCAAACCAAGGGCCACCTTAAACGTCAATGAATTCAGCGTATGCAGGTGGGCCAAGGCGTGCCGCGTGCGAGAACGCACGCTTGAGGAGTTATCGCGGAATACCCCGCGATCACACGCGTTTTCGCCGGCGATGAACACAAACGGCGGCCCCTTGACTTGGCACCACCTGGCGCCTTACATCTCGCCGGCATTCCAGGCTGTAGAGCCCACGGGTGCCCAGAAGAGCCTTTGAGGGTGAGCCGAACCACGGAGGCGAGGGAACTTTTGCAAGGTCCCCTCAAAGAAGAACGCCTTAGGAGCAACGAATGAGCGATGTGATGATCGAAGCGCGGGACCTGACGAAAACCTACGGGTCCATGAACGCGCTCAAAGATGTGAGCTTTGAGGTCCGCAAGGGTGAGGTCGTCGGTTTCCTTGGCCCCAACGGCGCCGGCAAGACCACGACAATGAAGATCCTGACGTGCTTTATCGCTCCTTCGAGCGGCAGCGCGAAGATCGACGGCCGAGATATCTGGGATGACCCTATGGGCGTCCGCGAGTCCATTGGATACCTCCCCGAGAGCACCCCGCTCTACACGGAGATGTTGGTCCTTGAGTACCTCGAGTTCATCGCGAAGATGCGCGGATTCAAGGGCATCGAGATCCGCAAGCGCATCAAAAAGGCCGTGGAGCAGACGAGCCTTGGGGACGTCATCGCCAAAGAGATTCGCTCTCTCTCAAAGGGCTTCAAGCAGCGCGTGGGTCTCGCCCAGGCGCTGATTCATGAGCCCTCGGTGTTGATCTTGGACGAGCCTATGAGCGGTCTCGACCCCAACCAGGCGGCGGAGATTCGTGAACTCATCAAGGACATCGGTCGCGAGCGCACCGTCGTCCTATCCACACATGACCTCGCTGAAGTTCAGGTCACCTGTGACCGCGTTCTCATCATCAGCAAAGGCCGCCTCGTCGCTGACGACACGCCGGACGAGCTGCGTGAGCGCACCGGCAAGGCTCAGTTCGTCGTGACCGTCAAGGGCGACGACGACAAGAAGGTGCGCGACATCCTCGGCGCCATCGGCGGCGTGAGTGGCGTCAAAGCGCGCACCGGCGAAGTCAAAGGCGAGAGCGTCTACTGGGTTGCCCCGAAGGGTACAGAAGACCTTCGAGCGCCTATTTTCCAAGCGGCCGTCAAGGGCGAGCTGACGCTCCTCGGTTTGGAGCGCCGCTCCGAAGGCCTCGATCAGGTCTTCCGCGACCTCACGACGGGCACCGCCGAACCGGCGAAGAAAGCCAAGAAGTCTTCCAAGAAGGCATCGAAGGCTTCAAAACGAGACCAAAACGACACCGGCAAAGAACGCCCGGTGGCGAAGGCTGAAGCCGAAGACAGCAAAGCGTCCACCGGCTCGGAGGAAGAGTAATGCAGAACTTACTGACCATCGCAGGGCGGCAGTTCCGCTCCTATTTCAACGGCGCCATCGCCTACATCATCATTTGTTTCATCCTTCTGGTGGTGGGCTTCTACTTTTGGGAGACGTTCTTCCTCTACCGTCGCGCCACGACCCGCGAGCTGTTTAGCTTGATGTCCCTCATCAACTACTTCGCGCTCCCGGCGCTGACGATGGGACTCATCGCCGAAGAGAAACGTACGAAGACCATCGAGCTTCTCATCACGATGCCCGTGAGCGAAGCCCAGGTGATCCTCGGCAAGTTCGTCGGGGTGTTGGGGCTCTACGCGGTCCTCCTCGCGCTAACGGTTCCGTACCCGATCAGCGTGTCCTCCTTGGGTGAGCTCGACTGGGGTCCTGTTTTCGCCGGCTACGTGAGCCTCTTCCTGCAGGGCAGCGCCATTCTCGCCCTCGGACTGATGGCTTCGTCGCTGACCGAGAGCCAGATCACGGCGCTCTTCATTACGTGGAGCTTCACCATCGTTTTCTTCCTCATCGACAAGTTCCTTCCGCTGGCGCCACTCTCCATCGCCGGCCTCCTCGAGTTCCTTTCATTCGATGCCCATCTCGACAGCATGCGCCGCGGCGTCATCGCGATGCGCGACCTCATCTTCTTCACGACCGTCTCCGCCATTGGCTTGATGGTCGCTTTCCGGGCTCTTGAGAGCCGACGCTGGAGCTAAGAACATGGCTGAAGAGCGAAGCAAACAACGCGCCGAGTCCATCGGCATCCTCGTGCTGGTTATCGGCACTCTCATCGGCATCAACGTGCTGGCCTACCACTTCAACTGGGGCCGCCTAGACACGACGAGCCAAGGTACTTGGAGCCTAAGCAACGCCTCCAAGACCACCGTCTCCGAGCTCACGGACGAGATGGAGATCATCGGTTACTTCAGCGAGGACTTGCCCGCGCAGTTTTCAAGCGTGGAGTCCTACGTTCGCGACATCTTGGGCGAGTACCAGGCAGCCTCGAACGGCAACCTTCGCGTTCGCTTCGTTCACCCCAACGAAGACGCGGAGAAGGAAGAAGCCAACGAAGCAGGCGTCCCCCTCGCCGCCTTCCCGGACATCTCCAATGACCGACAGGGCGTCGTCCAGGGCTTCGCCGGTCTCGCGTTTCGCTACCTTGGTTCCACGACGGCGATCCCCACCGTCGAAGGAGTCGAGGGCCTCGAGTACCGCATCACCATGAAGATCAAGGAGCTCGCCGGCGAGAAGACAGTCGTCGGCATCGTCTCCGGACACGGTGGACCCACCCTTGAAGAAGGCCTCGGCTTCCTTCAGCAGGGACTTCCGAGCATCTACGAGCTGCGCGCCGTTCCTTTGACGAGCGAAATCCCGGACGACATCGACGCACTTCTGATCATGGCGCCGGACGTGCCCTTCGAAGAGGTGGAGCTCGGCCGCTTGAATCAGTACGTGATGGCGGGCGGAAGCCTTGGCGTCTTCGGCGCTGGAGCACAGGTGGACCTGGCTGGACAAACCGGACCAAGCGTCGCCACTGCGGACATGAACCTCGCTCCTCTGCTCAGCGGCTGGGGCGTCGGCATTCGCAACGACCTCGTCATGGACTGTTTCGCAGGCTGCGGCCGCGTCCCCGTCGAACAGCGAACCCCCTTCGGCACCATGCGCGTTCCTGCGCCTTACCCGCCGATGCCAGGCGTCGCTCTGAGCGAAGAGGTACGACAGCATCCAGCCGTCTTCCGGATTCCGAACGCGCAGATGCCCTTCACGAACTCCTTGGAGTTGACGAGCGCCGGCGAGGGCGTGGAGGTCACCACCCTCGCGCACTCCACGGAGCACAGCTGGCGTGAAACCAGCGCCATCGATGTCACCCCCCGCGAGCAAAGCGGCTGGCGGCCAAACGGTGATGGTGGTCCCTTCCCACTTATGATCGCCATCGAAGGCGCCCTGCCCTCGGCTTTCCCAGCGTCCACAGAAGGTGGAATTGAAGCCGCGAGCCAAGCGCCGGAGACCACCCGCGTCCTCGTCTCGGGCTCGAGCGACTACTTCATGTGGCGCCCGGAGTTCCAGCCCCAGCTCCCACCGGGTCAGTCTCTAAACCCGCAGCAGCTTGGACAGGTGCTTGGCCTCGCCATGAACAACATCGACTGGCTCGCCGCGGAGTCGGAACTCGTTGCACTTCGCTCGAAGACCGTCGACGACCCACAGATCGCCATCCCCGAGATTCTCGCGGCGGAGCAAGAGTTCGAAGCCGCGCAGACTTCGGCGGAAACCGCCGTTGAGGACCAGGACCAAGGCGCATTGGACGAAGCCGAGCAGGCAGCGCAAGACGCCGTAGCCGCTTACCGAGCCGCGGAAGAAGAGTTCGATCGCCGCAAGCTCAAGTACAAGCTCGCGAACATGCTGGGCATTCCTTTCGGATTCGCCCTCTTCGGTTTCATTCGATGGCGGATGCGAAACTCCCGCCGCAAGAACCTCAAACTCTGAGTAGAAGACCCGAGTGAGAAAAGTATGAACAAGAAACTCGCCCTTGCAGCCGGAGCCTTCGTCGTCACCATCGTCGGCGCCTTCGTCGCCCTCAACGGACGCGACACCGAAACGGTTGAGACGACGGACGCAGCTCCGGAGTTTCCAACCATCGAGCGCGACAGCATCACGCAGATCGACATCACACGCCCCGCGAGCGGCGATGAACCCGCCACGACGGTCACGCTGACGAAGAGCGGCGACGAGTGGCGGGTCACAGCGCCCCTCGATGCCGAGACGGACGAGAGCGCGATTTCGACGGCCCTCGATAAGCTCGGCGAAATGGATGTCACGGGCATCGCCGCATCCCGAGAGGAGAACTACGAGCTCCTGGAGGTGGACGATTCCGGCATTCAGGTGACGGTCCACCAAGGTGACGACACCGTCGAACTCATCATTGGCGCCTACCGTGGCCGCAATACAATGGTTCGCGTCGCCGGTGAGACGTCCGTCTTTCAGGTCGCGGGCTCGATTAAGTACGCATTCAACAAGGAGCTCAAAGACTGGCGGAACCGCCGGGTCCTGGCTGTACAGGCTGACCGCGTGCGACAGATTCACTTTCAAAGTGAAAACGGCGACTACACGTTCAATCGAAACGTCAGCGGTGAGTGGGAGCCTGTGGAAGGCCAAGAGCCCATCGAGCGTTTCGGCTCCTCGAAGGTCCAGTCCATCGCAGCCAGTATCGCTGGCATGCGTGCCGTCAACTTCGCAGCAGCAGACATAAGCGAGAGCGCAGCGGGCTTCGACAGTCCGAGCGGCACCGTGACGCTCAGCATCGCCCCCGAGCGTGAAGAAGACGCTGAGGATGCTCCCCTAGACCCAAGCACCTTCGAAGACATCGTGCTTCATGTGGGTGGCGAGAGCGGCAGCAACAATGAGTGGTACGTCCGTCACGTCGGGAACCCAGTCATCTACGTGATCTCCACTTACCTGGCGGACCGCATGCGTGCTGGAACGGAGCAGTTCCAGAACCCAGAACCGGGCAGCGAGCCCGCCGCCGCGCCCCCTGGCGGGATGCCTGGCATGCCCGGCGGAATGCCTGGCATGCCCGGCGGAATGCCGGGCGGAATGCCTGGCGGTCCAGGTGGTCAGCAGATCCCGCCGGAGTTGATGCAGCAGATACAGCAGCAGCTCCAGCAGCAACAAGCAGCGGGCGGAAACTGACCTAGAGCGGCGCTCGAGTGTCCTGAGTGATTCGGGACACTACCCCAGTGTTCGATTGGGTTTGCTCATATGGGCGAGCGATTTCGCTCATGGCAAGGCGCGACGATGAAGGAAGGTCCCCGACCTTTCGAAGAGTCGCCGGCGCGGCCATGAGCGGAAGGAGCCGGCCAGGTGGGTATACCCAATCGCACACTGGGGTTAGCTGGCGAGGGGGATCCGAATTCGAAACTCGGCCCCACCAAGACCACTCTGCCCGACGGTGATGGTGCCGCCCTGCTGCGTGACAACGTCACGGGCGATGGCTAGCCCAAGGCCCGTCCCGTCGGTCGGCTGTCGGGTGGTGACAAAAGGCTCGAAGATCCGTTGTCGGAGGAGCTCTGGTACACCAGGTCCCGTGTCCTCAACGAGGATCTCGTAGTGGCCTTCAATGAGCCCGCCGGTGATCCGCACGGTACCGTCGTCCCCCACGGCACGCGCAGCGTTGTCCAACAGGTTTAGAAAGACACTGTGCATGTCCCCGGCGCGACCACGCAGGTGAGCGTCTTTGTCCACGCTAAGCTCAATCGAAATACTGTCGCTGAACCGGCTCTCCATCAGACGTGCGCACGCCGCGAGGCCGCGACCAGGACAGTAGGTTCCAACAGCATCTCGATCCACACGCGACAGGTCGAGAAGGTCGGTGGTGACCGCCTCGATGCGATCCGCACATTCCCGAAAAACAGCGAACATCTTCTTCGTCGGTGCGTCCATGCCATCGGCTAAGCGCGCTTCCACGACGGGGAGGCCGGCGATGAGCGAGTTGAGTGGGTTACGAATGTTATGGGCCACCGAAGCCGCCGTGAACCCAAGGGTGGCCAAACGCTCACGATGTGTGAAGCGTCCAACCATACGTCGGGCGCGGACCAGGGCATCCACACGCGCGAGCAGTTCCCGTCCGTGAAATGGCTTCGCCACGTAGTCTTCGGCGCCAGCGTCAAAGCCGTCGAGCACTTGGTCCGCCTCGGAGCGTGCGGTGACGAGGACAATGGGGATGTCACGCAGCGCGGGCGATTCTCGGACTGCACGCGTCAACTCCAGCCCATTCATTGTCGGCATCGACACATCGGAAACGATGACGTCGGGGACGAGCGCCTCCGCCTTCTTGAGCCCTTGTTTACCATCGGTCGCCGACTCCACCCGGTAGCGCACGGCGAGCACATCGCAGACGAAGCGCCGCACATCCGAGTTGTCCTCGACCACCAGCGCAAGCGGCGCAGCCTCATCCGGCCCAGCTCGCCGCTCCTCGGTGTCGGCGTCCACGTTCTGGATACTCATCGGCGCAAAGCTGTGCACCGTGCTCTCCCGCTCCACAAGGACCCTCGGGACGTAGAGACGAAATGTCGCCCCCACACCAACCTCAGAATCGACCTCCACGCGTCCGTCATGAAGGCGTGCTGCTTCCGCGACGAGCGCGAGGCCAATCCCCGACCCTGCCGTCGCCCCGACGCCACGCGAGAAGCGCTCAAAGAGGCGAGCTCGAAGTTCTTCCGCGATGCCGGGCCCCTCATCGCTCACTTCGAAAACAAGCTCGTCACCATTGTCGACCACACGAAGCGCAAGCTCGTCGCCGGCGGAACTATAACGAAGACCATTCGCGAGCAGGTTCGTCACGGCGGTCTCGATCCACGCGCGGTCAATACCGACGATGGATGGTGCCCGTGAAGCGTCAAAGTTCAGCGTCACCGACTTCGCATTGGCGGCGGCACTAAACGACTCCTCGAGCGCGCGAACGAGCGACGCGGGCTCCACGGCGCTTCGAGTTAGCGTAGCGCTGGCCGACTCCGCCCGAGCGAGGTCCAAGAGCTGATCGATCATCGTGATCAAACGCCGCGCGTTCCGCTCCATCGCGACCACGGCGACGTCGTGCCCACCCGCGGGTTCTTCGCCCCGCGCCAGTTGCTCGATGGGTGAAAGAAGAAGCGTTAGCGGTGTTCGAAGCTCGTGGCTGATGTTCGAGAAGAAGTCCACGCGTGCCTGGTTGAGTGAGCGCAGCTCCGTCAGCGTCTTATGTAAGCGCGCTGTGGTCGCAGCGAGGTCGCTTGTCCGCACGTCGACCTTCTCGTCGACCCTTGCCTTCGCGTCGACCAACGCTTCGAAACGCTCCTCGTTCTGCCTCGCGCTCGTCGTCAAACTCGCACGGAACGTATTTGTGCGGGCCACGAGTTCCTCGATTTCCTTGGATTGGCGCCAAGTCTCAAGCATGAAATATGCGGAAGTCGCAGCGAGCGACGCAAACAAAAGACTCACTGTTGAGCCCATGCTCAGCGCCATGGCGAGAGCGGCGACGGTCGCAAACACGAGCGGGAACGCCACCCACGTCTTCATACGCTTGCTCGACTCGTCCCACTCCACCTCGAAGGTGCAAAGGTCGTGTCCATCGCACATACATGTCTCGTGGACGGTGGCGAGACGCCCACCGAAGAGAAGCGGAACGGCCTCGAGTTGCGCGCGAACAAACGTACAAACGTGCTTCGTCTTTGGGGGCTCAAGGCCCTCGCTCAACTCAAGGAAGATTCGGCGTTTACGAGGGCCCGTTTGTTCAATGCGAATGTCGCGCGCTTTGTTAAAGCGCGGGGCGGACTTGACGATCCCGTCGATGGTTGAACCCACCGAACCAAACGCGCGAAGAAGTGGATAGATCGGGCCCAGGTAACGGTTTGATATTGCCGCGCGCCCGGCACGTTCGATGATCTCTGGGCCAACGAGTTCGACCATGCCTTGCATGAAGCGCTCACCGAATTCGAACTTCGTCCATGCCTGCTCGTGCAGGAGACTCCGCACGTCGATGTTCCAGCCACGAAAGAGCTCGTTGACTCGCTCCGAGCCGACTTCTTCATCCGCTGCATCCAAGATCGCGACGAGAGCCCAAGGGTGAAGTTCCATTCCCAGAACGTCGTGCTCTTCCGACAGCGTCCGTGTCTCGAAAGACGGCTCCACGCTCGCTGCACTATTCGGAGCTACCTCAGCCCTACTCACGGTCGGTTTCTCATCCTCGCTCATGCCCCGCCAATCGCGCCGCAAACATAGAAGGTTCAGCGTCGAGATCGAAGCGCTGCACGAGTTCCCTCGACCAGATATGTCGGGCGAGTGATTCGTAACATGTGCTAGGTAGTGGCCACATCGCTCGCCCACTCGTGACGGTAAAAACTACGCTGTTCATGCAAAAAGCCTATTCCTTGTTCGCGAAGCAACCCAGAAGTGCATTCAAGCTCCCTCCTCGACGCACCGTAGGTACACCTAGATGCCCCTGAGCGATCTTCGCCGCTTCCCCATCCTCTATGTGGATGACGAAGAAGCCAATTTGCAGACCATGGAGTATGTCTTGGGTGAGACCTTCACCCTCGATGTCTGCGGGAGCGGTTCCGAAGCCCTCACGCTTCTGACTCAGCGTGACTACGCCGTGCTTCTCACGGACCAGCGAATGCCGGGGATGACCGGCGTCGATGTTTGTCAGCGCGCGACGGAGCTCGTGCCGGACACCGTACGCGTGATCGTCACCGCCTATGCGGACGCGAGAGCCGTGGAGGAGGCGGTGAACATTGGCAACGTGTCTCGCTTCGTTCGAAAGCCATACCGGCCCGACGAAATCGCTCGCGTGATGCGTGAGGCCATCGAAATTCATCGCGGCCGCGTCGCGCGCCGCCAGGTGGAAGACCACCTGCTTCAAACGGCGCCAAGTCTCGCTGTTCGCGGCATTCAAGCGGAGGTTGGCCAGAAGCTCATGCGAATGATCGAGCCGTTGAAGCAGCACATCGCCGAGCTCGGACAAAAAGCCAGCGAGCTCGACTCGGAGTCGCAGGTCGCCTTCCGCGGTCGAATCGAGCAGTCCAGAGGTGCGACCGATGCACTCTACGCGTACGGCGTGCGTCTTTGTATGGGCGCGCCGGACATGCAGTCCGGTCGAGGGCGTTTGGGATCCGTTATGGAAGCGACGGCACGAGCTCTACGCGGCGCTATCGAACGCGTCGCTCCCTTGGACGTACAGATCAAAGACGACCCTCTCGTACCCCTGGAGGACGCGACGCTAAGCCACGTGGTGGTGCATCTATTGGCCGCCGTCGTCGACTCCATTGAAGAAGACGAGGGCGACGGGTCCATTCGACTGACGCTTGATCAAAGCGACGACCGCGCCCGCATATCTGTGGGCTATTCGAGCACCGAGGACACGCTCCCGGACGCCGGGATTCCCGCGCGTGAGCCCCCATCTTTCATCACCGTTCGGCACGTCGTCGAAGAGGCCGGCGGCG
>JBGCFM010000040.1:0-4308 GCA_045106895.1 Polyangiales bacterium
AATGTCATCGCCGGTTCCGAAGCGTCCGTCTGGACCAGCGCTGACGAGCTCAAAGCCTGCGACGGGCTGCACGCGCTGGAAGCGGGCGTTGCTCACGCGGCGGAGCGCGAAGGGGCGACCCCAACCATCAGCCAAAGTCCGCGCGGTGATCCGTCCGAAGCCAGCCACGTTTCGTCCATTGAGGGGAGCGAGCCAGAGCGACGGATCGCCTGGCGTTGCCCATGGAAGGTCGAAGCCGCGCTGACGCACGAAGTCTCGCAGCCCGAGGAGCAAGCCAAAGAGGCGCCGACGCGTGATACGGCGCGCGACGGAGTCGTAGTTGAAGTTCGAGTCGAGTCGCTTTAGCTGCGTGATGGTGAGCGCTTCTCCGCCCAGGCCGGTGGCGCCTTCGCCGCCCAAAGAGCTATCCGAGAGCGACGCGAGGAGTTCGGCGTTGAGGCTCAGCCGACTTCCGTTTTGCGTAGCGACGTTTGAAATCTGTCCGGGGACAGCGGCGTCCACGGCAGCTTCGAGGGCACGGAATACAAGGGCGAGACGTCCTTCGACGAATCGCTCGCTCGCACGCCAGGGATCGCGGAGGATCGTCGTCGCCGCCGGCCCGCTCGGCACCGGCGTGGCGATGACGCGGCCACCGCGCAGCACGTAAGGAGCGCCCACGTCGCGGCGCACTTGGCCAACGGCCATCGCGCGACGAAACTCAATGTCGCCCACTGGGTTTTGTCCGATGGCGCCGCCTTCTTCGTGGGGGATCGCGAAGGCGACGGTCGTCTGGGCGCTTTGGTGGCTGACCATGAGCGAGAGTTCGTTCTCACCGCCTTCGACGACGCCGGTCACGGGTTGGTTGAGGTCGCTGGGGATCAAACGAACATTCGCGCCACGTACAGGGCGCGCGTCCGCGCCCATGAGCGCGCGACTTCGAACGATGAGGTCCCCGCGACTCGCGGGCAGCGCGATGTCGACGGAGTCGGTACCGGCCGGGGCGATGGCAAGAGCGAGGGGGACCTCGGTTCCAGCCTGGTGCACGGTGACGAGAACGGGCGCACGGGAGGCATCGCTGCGCCGCTGAATTTCCACGCTGACGCGCTCGCCGTTTGCTTCGCGGATACGCGGTCGCGTCGACTGGTCCACATCGACGGGCAAACAAAGGTCCGTGGAGGGGCCACCGGGCGTGCTCAAGCGGACCGAGGTCGCGCTGGTGCCACCACATCGGGTGTCATCGCGCGTGCTTCGGAAACGAACGTCGAAGGACACGACGCCGGATGCGTTCGACTCTCCCCGGAGGGTTCCAACGCCGGGGCCTTCGATGAGAACGTCGCGGCCAGCCGCGGGAAGTCCATCTACGCCGGTGACCAGGGCATAGACACGTGCCATCAGGCCGGGCGCGAAGGCCGAGCCTTCGATGCGAAGCGTTGCCGCGTGCGTGTGGCGCGAGACGCGAACGCTCACGCTCGTCGACGCTGTACCGACGCCTGCGGCGCCAGCGTGCAGGCGCACGGAGTGATCGCGCGGTGTGTCCGCGAAGCGTCGCGTGATTCGTGGATCGAGGGTCAGCGTGGTCCGACCACGCGCATCGGTGATGGCGTAGCGTTCCTCGTTTTCGTCAGGGATCGCGGCGATGCGGTCGATGAGAGGGAAATTCTGGAAAGTGACCACGGCGTCTTTGACGGGGCGTCCGTCCCCCCGCCTGACGATGACGTCGAACTGGGTCGGCGCACCGGGCGCGACGATGGGCTGCCGCGGAGTCGCGTGAATGAGCATCGCAGGGGTCTCCGGCGAGGAGACGCGCGACGATGTTTGTCCTGTGGCGCGCCGGTGCTCCAGCGCTGGGCCGGTAGCGACAACGCGCAGCTGACCCTCCGAGTCTCGGGGGACTCGAAGCTCCGCGTGGAACACGCCGTTGTCGTCGGTTTGGACCGTCGTCGCGCCGCCGAGGGGTCCGCGTCCGTCGTTCAGAACCAAGTCGATGTCTTGATGCGAGAGGGGTGCACTCAGCGCCCCCGTGTAGGCGCCGTAGACGACGAGATCGTCGCCTGCGATGACGGAGGGTGCCGCGTAGACGAGGAGCGCACGACTATCTGTGATGTTGACTCGGAGCTCGAAGCGTCGCGTGACACCGCGAGGCGCGCGGAGTGTGAGCGTCACGCCGAAGCTGTCGGGGGCGTCCATGGGGATGGGGACCTCGACCACGGCGGTGGCGGTGCGGCCCATCTCAATGGTCTCTTGCGCGTTGGCGTCGAGGGCTGTCGCGACATCGAGTCGTGCGCCGCTCGCGGGCCGCAACTGGTCGAGGCCCACGACCTCGTAAGCAGAGGCTGTCCAGCGGAGAGTCTCGCCGCGGGCGGCGCTGGTGCGGCCTTCAAGAGAGAGCTCGACGCCGGTGACTTCGCCGCGACGCACGGGACGCCTGCTTTGGGCGTCCGCGGCGGAGGCGCTGAGGGCGACGAACAAGGTTGCGATGGAAATGAAGCGCATCATGAGAGCACCTCCGTGGACGCGCGGGTACTTCGCATAGAGTTCATGCTGTGCTCAGAGTTCGAGAGGACGTTGTTGAAAGCGAGAGGCGCCATGCGCTCAATCGGGAACGGAATCGGATGCGGTGGCTCCGGGTTGGGAGACGGCGGCGTGACGGATTCCGCGTCCGGAATCTCCGGCGCGGGACCTTGATTCGGAAGCGAGATCACCCGTGAAGGGAGCACGGCGGTCCGCCGTGTCACGTCGGCTTCGTCGTACACCGACACGCCGAGACCGTGGAGTTCACCGCCGACGCTCCAGCGAATCGGAAGTGGAAGTGAGGTCATGCCGCCCGGCGCAAGTGGACGAAGGGGAAGGCGCAACGTGCGACCTTCGATGGTTGGCTCAGACACGCAGAGCGCGCGAAGACGTTCACGGGCGTCCTCTTCAAGCTCCCCGCCGCTCGGGATGTCGATGTAGGCGACGGGCATCGTCATAAGACGAGCTTCGCGATTGCGGAGAACGAGAGAGATTCCGGCCCGCGTATCGCGTGCGCCGAGCTGTCCATCGACCTCGATGTCGATGCGGGCGGGTGCCTCGACGCTTGCCGACCACGGCATGCCGTAGCGAACGTCGAAGAACGCCAGCGCTGGGGCGTCGCCGGCGCGAATGCGGATACGGTGTTCGCCGGCTTCCGAGAGAGCGCTCGCTTCGCCGACGAAAACGCCGCCTTCATCGGCACTCAGCGCGACGCGGTTGCCGTCGATGGTGAGCTCGACTTCGCTCGGGCGTCCGCCGGCGACGAGGGCTGCCGTGCTTGAAGCGATGAGCCGAGTTCGTACGTCCCAGCTCTCGCGGTTTCCAGGGATGCCGACGAGGGAGCGAAGGAATGGGATCGCTTGCTCCCGCCGGCCGAGGGCCACGTAGGCGCCGGCGAGATGCGCCGAAGGAACGATGCGGGCGCTCGGAATGCCGTACTGGCTGGGCTCTTCAAGGAACGCTTCGTCGCCGACGCGTATGATGTGGCGCTCTGCGCGGCGAACAAGCTCTTGTGCGCGCGATTCCGATCCACCGTGGAGCGCCAGGGCGAAGGCGGCGTCGGCCCAGAGGGCGGGCGCGTCGTCGCTGCTCGTGGCGCCTTCGGCGACTCGAAGGAGGATGTCTGTGAGGTCCGTGAGGGACTCGCGGAGTGCTGGCCGAGCATCGCTTCGGAGCGCGGGGACCAAGGAGCGAAGATCCAAAGCAGCGCGCGACACGAGACCGGGTTGTACGTCGTCGCCGGGTTCGCTCATGGATAGCGCTCGCAGCCCGCGTGCGATGACCTCATCAGGAACCGCTGTGTCGGACCAAGCGACGGACACAGCCGCACCGGTCATGTCGTTGCGGCCGATCCGTGCACCTGGCGAGGGGTTGTTGGCCTGGAGAATGCGGCGCGCGATGAGGAGCTGACTCTCGATGACGGGCTCGTTCATCAATGCTGCAAGCCACGCTGGGCGAATATCCGAGGCGGCGTACTCGAGGGGGTCTCCGAAGAGCAAGGAAGCTGGCGAGATGCGCACGCCTGCCGGACCGCGGGAGGACGCCGCGGAGGGCACGACGAAGTCCATCGTCTCTCCGCTTTCTGTGAGCAGCTCACGTTCGATGTGCACAAGGCGCGCGTCTTCCCAGACCTTGAGTGGGCGACGAATCGCGTCGAGAGGCGAACCATCAGGCCGCACGACCTCGAGGCGAACGGCGCCGGTGCCCGCGCTCGGCAGGCGAATCTCAACGACGTGTTCGACGCCGCGGTTGCCAGCGATCTCCAACGTCTGAGCCTCAGGAAGCGTCAACGTGATGTCTTCCGCGACGACTCGAACG